>NZ_CP064653.1:4113066-4798577 GCF_015711015.1 Methylomonas sp. LL1 | reverse complement strand
CACGTCGTGATCCGGCTCGGCTTGTTGTTGGCCGCCCGCCGCATGCTCGTGACCGCCGGCTCCAGCGGCTTCGGCGCCGCCTTTTTGCGCATAGACCCGTTCGGCCAGTTTACCGGACAATTCAGTCAAGGCGTTGGTTTTGGCTTCGATGGCGTCTTTGTCGTCGCCTTTCAATACCGCATGCAGATCCTTGATGGCCGATTCGATCGCCGCTTTTTCATCGTGGCTGACTTGGTCGCCCAGTTCCTTCATCGATTTTTCGGTGGCGTGGATCATGCCTTCCGCGCTGTTGCGCGCGGAAACCAGTTCCTTCAATTTGCGGTCTTCATCGGCATGCAATTCGGCATCCCTGACCATGCGCTCGACTTCGTCGTCCGACAAACCGCTGGAGGCCTTGATCACAATGGATTGCTTCTTGCCTGTGGCTTTGTCCTTGGCCGATACGTTCAAGATACCGTTGGCGTCGATGTCGAAAGAGACTTCGATTTGCGGTATGCCGCGCGGCGCAGGCGGAATGTCCTGCAGGTCGAAACGGCCCAGCGATTTGTTGCCGGAGGCCACTTCACGCTCGCCTTGCAATACATGCACGGTTACGGCGGTTTGGTTGTCTTCGGCGGTCGAGAACACTTGCGAGGCATTGGTCGGAATCGTGGTGTTTTTCTCGATCAGTTTGGTCATCACGCCACCCAGAGTTTCGATACCCAAAGACAATGGAGTCACGTCCAGCAACAATACGTCTTTGACGTCGCCGCCCAATACGCCGGCCTGAATCGCCGCACCCAATGCAACCGCTTCATCAGGGTTGACATCTTTGCGCGGCTCCTTGCCGAATAGATTTTTGACGAAAGCTTGGACTTTCGGCATCCGGGTTTGGCCGCCGACCAAAATCACGTCGTTGATTTTGGCGGTGGAAATACCGGCATCCTTGATCGCTTGCAGGCAAGGGCCTTTGGTTCTTTCGATCAGTTCGTCGACCAGCGATTCCAGTTTGGCGCGAGTCAGTTTCACGTTCAAGTGTTTCGGACCTGAAGCATCGGCGGTGATGTACGGCAGGTTGATGTCGGTTTGCTCGGAAGACGACAATTCGATTTTAGCCTTTTCCGCCGCTTCTTTCAGACGTTGCAGCGCCAATGGGTCGTTGTGCAGATCGATGCCGCTGTCTTTTTTGAATTCGCCGGCCAAAAAGTCGATGATGCGCAAGTCGAAGTCTTCGCCGCCCAGGAAAGTATCGCCGTTGGTCGCCAATACTTCGAATTGGTGCTCGCCTTCGATTTCGGCGATTTCGATGATGGAAATATCGAAGGTACCGCCGCCCAGGTCGTAAACCGCGATGGTGGTATCGCCTTTAGGCTTGTCCATGCCGAACGCCAACGCCGCCGCAGTCGGTTCGTTGATGATGCGTTTGACGTCCAAACCGGCGATGCGGCCGGCATCTTTAGTGGCTTGACGTTGCGAATCGTTGAAGTAAGCCGGTACGGTGATGACCGCTTCGGTGACTTCCTCGCCCAAAAAGGCCTCGGCGTCTTTTTTTAGTTTCATCAACACCCGAGATGACACTTCGGGCGGCGCCATTTTCTTGCCGTGGCACTCGACCCAGGCATCGCCGTTGTTGGCTTCCATGATTTTATAAGGCACCATTTTGATGTCTTTTTGTACCGCGTCTTCTTTAAAGCGGCGGCCGATCAAACGCTTGATCGCGAACAAGGTGTTTTCGGGGTTGGTAACCGCTTGGCGTTTGGCGGACTGACCGACCAAGACTTCGTTGTCGCCGGTAAAGGCGATAATGGACGGCGTGGTGCGCGCGCCTTCGCTGTTTTCGATGACCCGCGCGACGCCGTTTTCCAGCACGGCCACGCAGGAGTTGGTGGTTCCTAAATCGATTCCGATCATTTTAGCCATTGAATTTCTCCAGACTTGAATTGGTATTAAGTTAAAAAGTTGTTAGCGATATGCGGTTGATCGTTTTAATTTCAAGCCTGCTCATCAATTTTTGCGTTATCGGCCGGTTTGTCCTCGGCCTTGGCCACGACCACCATGGCCGGACGCAGCAGTCGACCATTCAGTACATAACCTTTTTGAAAAACGGTAATCACATTGCCCGGCGCAACCGTCGAACTAGGCTGCATCACCATGGCCTGATGCAGTTCGGGATTGAACGGCTGGCCGGTGGGATCGATGGCTTCGATATTGAATTTGGCGAAAACGGATTCGAATTGCTTGATGGTCAGTTCACTGCCTTCTCTGAATTTCACTACTTCCGGGCTGTCGCCTACCGTAGCTTGTATGCCCAGTTGCAGACTATCCAGCACGCTCAACAACTCCTTGGCGAACTTGGCCAGGCCGTATTTGCGCTCGTCATCCAAATCCTTTTGCACCCGTTTTTTCAGATTCTCCATCTCCGCCATCGTGCGGATGGCCTTGTCCAGATTGTCCGCAGCTTGTTGTTGGGCTTGCTCCAATTGTTGCCGCAAGGCTTCCAGGCCAACATCTTCGGTAGCGGCGGCGGTTTCTCCGGGGGCTTCCTCGGCAAAGGCCTCGCTGGTTTGTTCAAGCACTTCAGCGATTAATTCACTATCCGATTGCTGTTCGTGGCTTGATTGCTGATGACTCATGGTTCACTCCAAAGTTGTAATTTTCAGTTCCGTATATTGATAGGGGCGATTATTTGCTATTCAAGGCCGCGCCCAATAATTTTGCGGTGACGTCGACGAACGGAATCACTTTTTCGTAGGCCATCCGGGTCGGCCCGATTACGCCCAACACACCGACCACCTCATCATTGATCGAATACGACGAAGTCACCAGGCTGCAATGATCGAAGGCCCGATAGCCGGATTCCTCGCCGATAAAAATTTGTACTCCTTCCGCCTGCAGGCATTGATCCAGTAAATGAATCACGCCGCGTTTCTGGCTGAAAGCTTCGAATAACTGCTTCAAACGTTCCATGTCGGATAATTCCGAAAAACCCATCAAGTTGGTTTCGCCGCTGAGTACATAATCGTCCTGGGGCTGTTGCGAAAAGGTCAATTTCGCCATGTTGACCGCATCGATCATGCCCTGGTTGACATGGCTCCGATCCTGCTCCATGTCTTTCAGGATCAACTCGCGTATCTTTGCTACGCTGCGACCGGCGTACACCGAATTCAAATAATTGGCGGCTTGTTGCAACTCCGCCGGACTGTAAGGCCGGTCGGTGTGAATGATCTTGTTATGAACCTCCTGTCCATCGGTGACAAAAATCACCAATACACGGGTATTTGACATCGGCAGAAATTCGATATGCCGCAGCGCCACCGACTCTCGCCGCGGCAAAGTCACGACACCGGCCATTTTGGTGACATCCGACAGCAATCTGGAGGCTTTACTTAAGACATTGCCGGGTTCGTCGACTTCGGCCAGCAGGCTGCTCTGCAATTGGTCCAGTTCAGTTGATTCCAACGGCTTGACGGTCAACAGACTGTTCACGAACAAGCGATAGCCGCTGACCGTCGGTACCCGTCCGGCGGAAGTATGCGGTGAATGAATCAAGCCCATGTCTTCCAGATCAGCCATCACGTTGCGTATCGTCGCCGGGCTCAACTTGAGACTCGAATCCTTGGATAGCACCCGAGAACCGACCGGCTGACCGTCTTGTATATAACGCTCCACCAAGGTTTTTAATAAATAAAGCGATCTTTCGTTTAAATCCTGATTGCTTATCACCACACCACCCAAAAAACTTATTAGCACTCTAAATACGCGAGTGCCAGGGAAAACTATCAGCTAGCAAAATCCTTGTCAACACGGTTGAAGATTCGAGGCGCCAACGGCAGGCTTATCTGTGGAAGGGAAACGCTTAGAAAAAGCGGACGGTGCCGGTCAGAAAACGGAGCCGAGGCGTACAATCAAGCGCGTTTTTAATAAATCGTTAAGCTCGAATTCGGATGATTGCCATCCAACCCGCTAATTCCGGCTTGATCAGTCCATTAAAAAACCGCTTTCCAATCGGAGATAAACACCCATGCTTCCACCCGCTTTAGTCGCTATATTTGACAAGCTCGGTTTAAATTCCTTCAGCAGATTTCCGATTCCACTGCTGATACTGGCATTGCTGCTAGGTGGCTGTGCGTCGGAACCACCGCTGCCGCCCAGCGACGAGCAGGCGGAACTGCCGTCATACGGCGATCAAGCCTCGTACAACAAACCCTATAAAGTAAAAGGCAAAACCTATTATCCGTTATTGTCGGCAAGCGGCTACCGCGAAAAAGGCCTGGCCTCCTGGTACGGCGCCGAGTCCGGCAATCGCACGGCCAGCGGCAGCCTTTTCAACCCTAAAGGTTTTTCGGCGGCCCATAAGACCTTACCGATACCGTCAAAAGTCCGGGTCACCAATCTGAGCAACGGCCGCTACATCGACGTACTGATCAATGATCGCGGCCCATTTAACGGCAACCGCTTGATCGATCTATCCGAGGCCGCGGCAAAACAAATCGGCATGCGCGGCACGACCGAAGTTGAAGTCCAATATCTGGAAAATTAATCCCCCACACTTCACCCTGTCCCAATCCCAGCCATTTCGGCCCACAGGCAAATCTCCCCTGGTTCTCAACAATAACGAAAATTTCCCCGGTAATAATAACTGACGCCCCACAGCGGATGCCGGACGGTGAAATCCAGATAAAATGCCTCTTCCGACACCGCATGTTCGCTGATGGTCGCCGTGCCCAACATCGCCCAATCGGGAATATTCAATCTGTAGCTTCCGCATTGCCAAAAATGACCGTTGCTTAGGTAGAGCAGATTGCCGTCGCTGACGGTCACCTTTAAGCGTAACCCGAAGCCAAAGCCGATGGATTCGGTCAACTCATGCTGAGCCGAATAACTCATCCGCGAGCGGAAGTAATCGATCTTGCCGTCCGGGTAAGTCATGCTGCGCCGCCAGTGCAAAATCTCGCCGTCGGCGGTCTTGTCAACTTCCGCATGAACCGCCTGACCACGCCACAGCACCAGGCCTCCGAACATGTGAATGACCCAGATCAACGGGAACAGGTAGCCCGGATAGGCTATCTCCATCGTGCCTTCCAAACAACTTTGCTGCTCGCCAATCAGTTGATAATGTTTTCGAATAACGGCCGGCAGCTTATGCCAGTCATCGCCCAATACTCGTTCCATTAGTGAAATAGACATGGCTTAGCTCCAGAGGGAATTGTGGAAAATCATCAAGGTGGTGATGCCTATCATGCCGAAAAAGGCCGGCACGCCCAGCCATAGCCAGATCCTGGAATAATAGCTGTAGAGATACGGCAGGGGCCGGCCTTGAGCCAGGGAATCGGCGGCAATGTCGCGCATGCGGATTTGCAAAATCACCACCGGCAACCAGCACAGGCCGGTGACCAGATACAGCACCAGCGTCCACCACAACCAGCCGTCGCCGAAAGAGGCCGACAATTGATCGGCCAACAGGATACCGGTCAATGGCTGGATGATCACGGTCGGCGTGGTAAACCACCAGTCGGCCAGCACCACATGCTTGCTGGTCACCGCAATCGCCGCATGGTCACCGCTTTTATCGGCCATGACTTTATAAAACACCGTGCCGGAACCCAGGCCGAACAGGACGATGGCGCTGAGAATGTGGATCAGTTTCAAGGTTAAATACATCATGGCGTTTCTCCTTCCAGCTGTCTGTAAATCAGCAGACACATTAAAAACGGGATATTTTTCAGCAGCGGTCCGAACGGGTGGAACACAAATTCCGGCAGGCGCAAAGCCACCACTAGGCTGTAAGCCAGCACGATCCAGAATTGCCAAAGCATCAGACGACTTGGACGAAACCGCGCCAAGGTCGCCAGCCCCAGAACAACGTCCATCGCCGCCAATCCGTACAGCATTAACGGCGCGCCGATACCAGTGATGCCGGTGTCGGCCAGCAATTGGTAACTGAGTTCGTGAGGGTAAAAAAGCAGCGAGGTGATGCCGCTCCACAGCCAGACCAAGGCGATGCTCAGCTGCAGCAAGGGCTTGAGAAAGTACAAGGCCGCATGCCAACGTTCGGCCTGGCTGGCCGGCTTTTCGAACAGTTGCGACGCCATGCTTAGCGGCGGACGGCGTAACAGCTCGGCGATTGGGCTAGGATCGGCGCTGTTGCCCCGGCCAAGCATGGCGATGTTGTCTTTGTTCAAAATAGGCTCGCCCAGCCATTTGCCGAAGCCGGCCGCCGCCAAGGCATAACGGTAAGGCAGGGAATATCTTGTCGCAGGCGGTTTGCCCAGACGATGCCTAAGGCCTTGCAGCCAATCGGCATAAGCGATGGGTTCCGGGCCGACCAAGGCCACGGTAAGTTGTCCGAAAACAGCCGGTTCGAGGCAGCGGCAAACGGCTGCGGCGACATCGTCGACATGGATGGGTTGCAGCAACTGCCGGCCGCCATCCGGCAACAGGTGCAGCGGCAACGCCGCCAGGGCGTGAAACAAACCGCTGCTTTGCGCGCCGTCGCCGTACACTATCGACGGTTGTAGAACGAACCAATCTAGCGGCAGAGCCCGCAACGCATCGTCGGCAACCTTTTTGCTAATGTGGTAGGCCGATTCGGCTTGCTCATCCGCGCCCAACGCCGAAATTTGTACGATCCTCTTGACCCCGGCTTGAGCACAGGCCTGGAACAAGGCAAGCGGAGTCCTGCTATGTAATTGGGCAAAGCTTTGGCCCTTGCTTTCGGCAATAATCCCCACGCAATTGACGACCGCATCGATGCCGTGCAGATGCGGCAGCCAATGTTCTACGCTGTCGGCCGACAGGAAATCGACAGACAAGGGTGTAATGTCGGGGCTGGCGATCAGCAGGCGTTCAGGGTTGCGGTAACAGGCGCTTACTTGGTGGCCTTGCCGCAGCAAGGTTCGCAACACCGCATTGCCTATGAAACCGGTGGCGCCGGTCAATAATATCTTCATACCCACCTCCCGTCCCGAGGCTTAGGGTTTACGCCAAGACAATGTGTGTTAGCGATTGCCGGCAAGCTTTCGACCCGCCGGTATCGGTCATTCAAGTAAATACTCATGATGCTGCTCCTTAAAGTTGAGAGGCAGGAGCAGATTAACGAGCAAAAATACGACGGACTTCCAGATTGATAAGACAGGAATAGAAATTTATGGCGACCGATAAAATACCATTAATTTCAAAGCATTGAACAATTACAAAATGATAAAACTGGAAACCTGACCCGATCAGGCCGATGATGAAGCATGCATTTTTCGGTATTGCCCCGGCGCCATGCCGACCATATCGCGGAACGCCGAATAAAAATTGGACTGGGTGCTGAAACCCACCGACAAGCCGATAGCCAACACCGATGCACTCGGATCGGCCAGCAACAGCTTTTTAGCCTCGTCTATGCGCTGCTGGCGAATGTAACGGGAAAAACCTTGTTGAAATTCGGTGTTGATCAGTTCGGACAATTGGTGCTGGCTCAACTCCAGTTGCTCGGCCAGCAGTGCCAGATTCAGAGTTTCCAAAGTATAAAGCTTGTCCTTTTTCATCAAGGCATCGAGTTTGGCAAGCACTGCAGTTTTATCGATATTTTTAAGCGTCGATTCGGCATAGGCGGCCTGCACCGCTTCCGACACATCGGCGGCGATGCTCGGAAAACGCAGCAAGGTCAGCGTCACCGCAAAAAACGCCAGCCCTATCAGCATGCTGTAGCCGCTAATAAAATCCGTCTCGTTCAGCAAAGGCCAGATAAAACCCAGCACCAACACCGCCACGGCAATCGCAAACAATGCCCCCAAAGCCAACAGTTCCAAGTGAAAACGCTGCCGCTGCTTGCGCAAGCCATAAACAATTTTAGCCAGCCACAACAAATAACCGCTACCGACTAAAAATGCAGCCGGCAAGGCCAAGTGGTAAGACAGTACCGGGCTCAGCAGCAAGGGCATGGCATGCAGCGCATCGAGCCAGCGGTAACTCACCTCGGCAATCAATAACTGGCGGCTGTAAAAATAAAAGCTGGGGGCAATGCCGTACAGCAATACCAGGTAAAGCGTCGAATGCACCTGATCGAATTGGCTCAATAACAGGCCGAGATGCAGACTTTGAATAGCCGCCAAACCGGCAACCAACAAAAAACCGGCCAATTTCGAAGCGCAACGCAGCGGTTCCTGGCGTTGCAAAATATTGCCGACGATCAGCAACGCCGCCGCGCCAAGCGAAAAACCGATGAATAACAGGGAAGCGATTTGCATGAAGGATAAGATAGCAAGCATGGGCTGCTAATTTTAGACAGCATTCCGTCTCGCGTGGTGGGACGGACGCTAAATTAAGCCTAGCAATGGCTAAATTTACCTATCGGGAAGTGTTGGTTCCCACGCCGGAACGTGAGAACGACTGAAAAACGCAGTGGATTAATGCCTACCGCAACCCATTCTCTGCGTGCCATTGAAGAAAGCGAATCCCACCATCGTGCCGAACAACCAGAATGCGGCGGGTAACGGAACCACTTGTACGGCAGCGTTATTGGTGTCCGGGGCAAAGTCGGAGATTTGCCCAAAACCGGCTGGCAGAGCGCCGTCGCGCGGCCACAGGTTCCAAGTGTAAGCCGTTTTGGCAACGCCGTCCGCTGATGATGGCAATAAATCGCCGGCAAGGTCGGCCACCAGTTGGTTGCCTTGTATCACGGCTGTACCCTTACCGAACGAGGTGCTACTGGCTGTAGGCACCAACAGATTAACGGCTCCGCTGCCATCGAAATTAAACCGGACCACCGCATCGAAAAGCACGTTCGGTAGACCGTCCGCCTCAAACCGGCCGGTTCCGGCACCGCGATCGAAACCCCAAATGTAAAACCCACTCGGCGATCCGCCGATAGATCCGGCAAAAGTGCTTTCGAAATGGAAAATATCGGTAGCCGGGTTGTAAGTGACCAGCGCGCTGATCACATCCAAATCGCCGGCCATGCTACCGGAGTATCCAGCCAGATAGTCCGCCGCCGGATCGCTAACCGTACTGGCACCCACTTGCAAGGACCAACCTAATATAACAGCGATAAATAAGTGTTTTGCAATGCTTAAGTTCATACGTCCATCCTATGTTGATATATTGCCAAAGTGCAGCCAAAGTATAGTCTTTACAATAGTTTGCCGCTTATTTAATTAGCTAGTAACTTTCCGCTATTGCGTAGCCAATTGAGCAAATGTCCAGCTTGCGTCGTGAAACGAGCGCGCACAAAATCAAGCTCGTCCCGTCGTGAATTCCAATCGCGGTTCAAAAGGTTCAATCTGCTTAAATTTTAACCATCCGTCAAAATCGATATAGTTATTACCTATCGGCATATAGCATTTTTCGAAAAACATATCGTTAATTACCGTTTTAATTATCGATTTATTTTAGTTAGCATCTGTCCATCGAAAACAGCGAAACCAACGCGGATTTATATTCAAGAAGGAGCACCCCATGACCGATCAAATTGATGCCGATTTTTTTAAATTATCCCAAAGTCAGGAGATCGCCCAGCGCATTAGCACCATCCTGCAAGGCATCCGTTTCGGCTCGATCGAAATCGTGGTGCATGACGGGCGTATCGTGCAAATCGATAAACACGAAAAATTCAGAGTCAAAAACGATTCGGCTACCCATTAATCGTATCCACCGAAAGATCGGCGATACAAAAACAGAAACGACACACTGACCGGACCACCGGAAGTTACCGTGATTAACACTCATTGATTACCTAACACCACTCGAAAGGTCAGCCATGAAACAACAATTTTTCAAAACAGCGAGCAAGACGCGACTGGCGGGCGTGTTATTGCTGTTGCCGCAATTAGTCAACGCCGAGGATTACTATCGTCCGACCAAAGGCTACCGGGTCGAACCCGCGGGCGATGTCCCGGCATATGTGCGCAGCTTGAGTAAAACTCAGTTCGAGCAATTCCGCGATGTGGAATGGCTGGACCTGGGTCTGGATTTTCGCAGCCGCTATGAATACCGGGAAAACGATTTGCGGCCATGGACCGACACCTCGTCCGGTACCGCCGTCAGTAAATATCGCGCCGAACCGGACAACTTGTGGTTACTCAGGACGCGCGCCTATGTCGGAATCAAGGATATTCTCGACCCGCTACGCTTTGCCGTCGAGATGGAAGACGCGCGGAGTTATAACGGTAACTACGAAACCAGCGACGCGGATGTCAACGAGTTCGAATTAATCCAGGCCTACGGCGAGTTATATTTCGACAATGCCCTGGGACATAACCGGCCGATCAGCATACGCGCCGGCCGCCAACACTTGGAAGTGTTGGATAGGCGCTTGGTGGGCAACAATGAGTTCCGCAACACTACCAACAACTTCGAAGGTTATCGGCTGCGTTTCGGTAAAAAGCAAAACAACTGGGACCTGGACACCTTTGTGTTTCAACCGGTCGAACGCTACAAATACGAATTCGACCAACCGGATGAAGATACCTGGTTTTATGGCGCGGTACTGAGCATACGGGAATGGTCCGATTTCATCACCATCCAGCCGTATTTTTTGGGTAGAAATACCGACGGCGACCCGAACAACAGCGTGGCGGCTAACCGGAAAAACGACCGCAGCATCTATGCGCCCGGTTTAAGGGTATACGGTCTGTTCGGTGAAAGCGGTTTTGATTTCGATGGCGATATCAATAAACAATTCGGCCGCTTTGGCGAAACCGTAAATGGAACACAGCAGTTGCGTCAGCATGACGCCTTGGCCTACTCATTGGAGGTGGGCTACAGCTTCGATCACGATTGGAAACCGCGAGCCAGTCTGTACTATGGCTATGGCACCGGCGACAAACAATCGGGCGATGGTTACAACCAGCGTTTCGATGCCTTTTACGGCTTCAACCAACCCTGGTCGCGCAACGATTATTATTCCTGGGATAACCTGCATGCACCGAAAGCACGCTTGGAATTCACCCCTTACAACAATGTGCGGGTCGATCTGGGTTACAACGCCTATTGGCTGGAAAGCGAAACCGGTGGTTGGAACCGGGCCAACTTGCGTGATCGGACCGGCCAAAGCGGTAGTTTCATGGGTCATGAATTCGACATTCGTTTGCGGCACAAACTCAATCCCTATATCGACTGGAGCATGAGCTATGCCCGCTTCACACCTGGCGACTACACCGAGTCCTTCGACAGGGGCAATACCGCCGCCGGCCCCTTTACCTCCGAACCCAGCAATTTCTTTTATTTCGAAGTTTCGCTGAATGCGTTCGGGGACGGTAAACCGAAGTACCGATAACCAGACCCGGCCGACACAGGTTCAAGGACTCAAACGGAAGCCGTAAAGTCTTCGCCGTCTTGAGCCCGTGCTTTCATCCGGGCTTTTATATCTTATTTCAAGATATTTAATTCTAAACATATCGCTTTTGCTGACCGTTGAAGTTGCATAGACTAGCGCCAGCTCAAACGGCAGCCATCCGAAACCCGACATTTTGATTTCAACCTTAGGAGAAGTCATGCAATTTCCAAACACAGTAAAACCCCTACTCTTCGGTTTAACCCTGTTACTTGGCGGTAACGCCTGGGCCGATAGAACCCTTTTGAATGTGTCCTACGATCCGACTCGCGAGTTCTATCAAGCATTCAATCAAGAGTTCATCAAACACTGGAAAGAAAAAACCGGCGAAGACGTCAACGTCCAACAATCGCATGGCGGCGGCGGCAAACAAACCCGAGCCGTCATCGACGGCCTGGAAGCCGACGTGGTTACCCTGGCCTTATCCGGGGACATTGATCAAATCGCGGAAAGAGCGGGCTTATTCCCGAAAGACTGGCAAAAACGCCTGCCCAACAACAGTTTGCCTTATACCTCAACCATCGTGTTTCTGGTCCGCAAGGGCAATCCGAAAGCCATTAAAAACTGGGACGATCTGGCCAAGGCAGGTATCTCCGTCATCACTCCAAACCCAAAAACTTCCGGCGGCGCCCGTTATAACTATCTGGCGGCCTGGGCATTCGGCGAAAAAACTTTTGGCAGCAAGGACGCCGCCAAGGATTTTGTGAAAAAAATCTTTAAAAACGTACCGGTACTGGATTCCGGCGCGCGCGGTTCCACCACCACCTTTATCCAGCGCGGCATTGGCGACGTCTTGATCACCTGGGAAAACGAAGCTTTTCTAGCCTTGAAAGAATATGGTGCCGGAGAATATGAGATCGTGGTGCCGCCGGTCAGCATCAAGGCCGAAACCCCGGTGACAGTGGTGGACAAAGTCGCCAAGAAAAATGGCAATCTGGACTTGGCGGAAGCCTATTTGCAATACCTGTATACCCCAGTCGGCCAGAAACTGGTGGCCAAGCATTTTTATCGGCCGTCGCATCCTGAATTTGCCGATGCCGAAGATTTGAAACGCTTCCCGAAACTGGACTTTTTCACCGTCGACGCACAGTTCGGCGGCTGGACCAATGTGCAGAAAGACCATTTTGACGATGGCGCGAACTTCGATCAAATCTACGCCCCATAAGCAACACTGTCGGCGAGGGGTATTAGTGTTACTAACACCCCTCGTTTCACCCGGCCGAGAGGTTGGCGTGCAAAAAACGGATGAGAGATATCACACCGCTGTTTTTTAACTTAACCCAAGATCAACCCCATGCCACAAAGCCACATCATGCCGGGATTTCGCCCGGCGCTCGGTTTCACCGTGTTTTACCTGACGCTGATCGTGTTGATACCGCTCTGCGCGATGCTGCTGAAAACCCTGCAACTCAGCCTGGACCAGTTCTGGGCCATTATGACCAACCCGCGGGTCCTAGCCTCCTTTCGGGTCAGCTTCGGGGCGGCCCTGATGGCGGCTGCCGTGGCGGCGCTACTGGGATTTATCATCGCCTGGTGCTTGGTGCGCTACCCCTTCCCCGGTAAAAAAATCTTCGATGCGCTGATCGACCTGCCGTTTGCCTTGCCGACCGCCGTGGCCGGCATCGTGCTGGCCACCATTTACGAACCCAAGGGCTGGATCGGCCAATGGGTGATGGAGGCCATCGGCGTGCAGATTGCCTACAAACCGCTGGGCATCGTGTTTGCATTGATCTTCATCGGCCTGCCGTTCGTGGTGCGCACCATCGAACCTGTATTGCAGGAATTCGACCAAGCCATGGAGGAAGCCGCCGCCAGTCTCGGCGCCACCCGTTGGCAGGCCTTTGTTAAAGTGATTTTCCCCAATATCTTGCCGGCGGCGATCACCGGTTTTGCGCTGGCATTTGCCCGGGGTGTCGGCGAGTACGGTTCGGTGATTTTTATCGCCGGCAATATGCCTTATATCTCCGAGGTGGTGCCGCTGCTGATCATCACCAAATTGGAACAATACGACTACGCCGGCGCTACCGCCATCGGTCTGACCATGCTGGTCCTGTCGTTTGTATTGCTGTTGTTGATCAATAGTCTGCAAGGCTGGATACGCCGCCGCGGTGGACAACTTTAAGAGGTCTTGTGATGAACGCCATAAATCCTAGTTTTAGCCAGCGCGCCAAGCCGCTGACCTTGACCGACGCGACCTGGGTACGCCGCACGCTGGTTTTTTTTAGCCTAGCCACCATTGTCTTGTTTTTGATCCTGCCGTTGGCCACGGTATTGATTGAAGCCTTTGCCAAGGGCTGGGCGGCTTATGCCTCCAGTTTAAGCCATCCCGACGCCTTGGCCGCGATGCGGTTAACCTTGCTGACGGCCGCCATTTGCGTGCCGCTGACCACCGTATTTGGGGTGTCGGCGGCTTGGGCCATTGCCCGCTTCGAGTTTCGCGGCAAGAGTTTGTTGGTAACCTTGATCGACTTACCGTTTTCGGTGTCGCCGGTGATTGCCGGCTTGATTTATGTGCTGATTTTCGGCGCCCAAGGCTGGATAGGCCCGTGGCTGTCCGCGCACGACATTAAAGTCATTTTCGCGGTACCCGGCATCGTGCTGGCGACCTTGTTCGTGACCTTTCCGTTCGTGGCGCGCGAGTTGATTCCACTGATGCAGGAAATCGGCCACGAAGAGGAGGAAGCCGCGCTCTCGCTGGGCGCCAGCGGCTGGCAAACCTTTTTTAAAATCACCTTGCCCAACATCAAATGGGGTTTGCTGTACGGCGTATTGCTGTGCAATGCCAGGGCCATGGGCGAATTCGGCGCCGTGTCGGTGGTGTCCGGCCACATTCGCGGCCTGACCAACACCCTGCCCTTGCATGTCGAAGTCAGCTACAACGAATACGATTTCGTCGGCGCCTTTGCCAGCGCCTCGCTGCTGGCCGGATTGGCGGTGGTGACACTGGTGGTGAAGACCTTCCTGGAGTGGAAGCAGAAACAAGATTAAAGGCATCCCGGCGAGCCGCCACCGAATGATGATCAGAGCACGCATTTTACGAGACATAGCATGAGCATTACTTTACAAAATATCAGTAAACAATTCGGCGCCTTTAAAGCGTTGGACAATATCAACCTCGAAATTCCCGAAGGCGAATTGGTGGCCCTACTCGGACCATCCGGTTGCGGCAAAACCACCTTGTTGCGCATCATTGCCGGCCTGGAACAAGCCGACCGGGGCGAGGTTTACCTGAAGGGCGACAATGTCACCGAACAACCGGTGAAAAACCGCCAGATCGGCTTCGTGTTTCAGCACTATGCCTTGTTTCGGCACATGACCGTGTTCGACAACATCGCCTTCGGCCTGCGAGTCAAACCGCGCAAGCAGCGTCCCAGCGAAGCCTTGATCCGGGACAAGGTCCATTCCTTGTTGCAACTGGTGCAACTGGACTGGCTGCACGACCGTTTTCCGGATCAACTGTCCGGCGGCCAGCGCCAGCGTATTGCCCTGGCGCGCGCTTTGGCGGTCGAACCGTCTGTGCTGCTGCTGGACGAACCCTTCGGCGCGCTGGATGCCAGCGTGCGCAAGGACTTACGCCAATGGTTGCGACATTTGCATCACGAGCTGAATGTCACCAGTATTTTCGTCACCCACGACCAGGAGGAAGCGATGGAGGTGGCCAGCCAGATCGTGGTGCTCAATCACGGCAAGATCGAACAAAAAGGCACGCCCAGCGAGATTTACGATCAGCCCAAGAATGACTTCGTCTCGCAATTCATCGGCCAAACCAACGTGTTTCATCTGCAACACGATGACGCCCACTGGCTGAAAAGCGCCGGCATCATTATCGACGATCCGCAAGGCATCATCGCTCATGTGCGCCCGCACAATATCGCGGTGGAAAAAGCCCGCGACCAGAACAAATCCGGTATCGTACTCAGCGATTGGCAGCATCTGGGAAGCACCATCCGCCTAGAACTACAGCGCCTCGACAACGAAGGTTCGCCCAACATCATCTACGCCGAAATGCCCAACGCCCAGTTTCAGGAGTTGGAATTACAGAAAGGCGAGCACGTCAATCTGCACATCAAACATGCGCATTGGTTCGATTGAGTGCCGTTCAATAACATAGATTTGCAGTTCCATCACCAGGCCGACGTCGCCATCGTATGTCAGGCTTATGCGCTGATGTCGGATGACACAATTAATAAAAACTGAACGATTGATTTATAAAGGCTATTTCGTTTTTTGTGTTACTATCAAGGCTGGTTTTGACGTAATTTTTGAAATAAACCGGATTTTCTGCCGGAAATAGTGAAAAATTTCAGTGGACACTTGTAACTGTAGGACACGGCAAGTTTCGGCCAAAACCGGACTGCTGTCTATGATTTTGAGTGACAGCAATTGAATAAGTAACTGCCTTCCAAGTTAGCCATGCATGCTTGATTGAAAGACCTGACCCCGATTTCTCCTTGCATCCTCACAATTAATGTTGACGAGATTTACGTCTCAACGAAGCCAACCCTGTCAAACCAAGCACACCGGAACTGAACAGCCAAATGGCAGCGGGAACAGGTGATGTGGCTACACTAAACCGGACACACTTTTTAAAATAACCTGAAAAAGCGTGAATCCAAAATGAGCCAAGAAAAACCCAATACCTATACAGCCGAATTCAGAGCCTCAGCCGTCAAGTTGGCGAATGAATCCGATAAACCGATCAGCCAGGTAGCCCAGGATCTTGGCATTAACGTCAATACCTTGCATACCTGGATAGGAAAATACAGTCGCCCCAAAGACAGCAATAAAGCGGTCCGTACCGATGAACATCTGTACGATGAACTCAAGCGCCTTAAGAAGGAAGTGGCCCGATTGACCGAGGAGCGCGATTTACTAAAAAAGGCAGCGGCGTACTTCGCCAAGGAACAAAGATGAAGTACGCCTGGATCAAGCAGCATGCAGAGGACTTTGCGGTAGATACCCTGTGCCGGTTCATGAGGGTATCCCGAAGCGCCTACTACGACTGGCTGAAGCAAGGCCCCTCTGCGGGCGAACAAGACGATGCCGCCCTATCCGAGATGATCCAAAGCACCTTTGGCAAAAGCCGGGCAACCTACGGTACGCGCCGTCTCAAAGCCGCCTTATCCGCTCAGAACCGAACCGTCAGCCGCCGCCGTATCGGTCGTTTGATGCGGGAAGCGGGGTTGGCCTGTAAAACCAAGCGCAAATTCAAAGCCACGACGAATTCGAAGCATCATCAACCGGTTGCGTCCAATCACCTGGATCGGCAATTTGCCGTGGAAAAGCCCAATCAAGTCTATGCCGGCGACATCACCTATATCCATACGCAGGAGGGCTGGCTGTATCTGGCCGTGGTGATTGATCTCTATTCCCGGCAAGTCGTGGGCTGGTCTATGGCCGAACATATGCGGACCAAACTGGTGAACGATGCGCTACTGATGGCGGTTTGGAAGCGCAAGCCCGAGAAAGGCTTGCTATGGCATACCGATCGCGGCAGCCAATATGCATCGGACAGCCATCGAGCCTTATTAACGCAACACGGCATCCGGCAAAGCATGAGTCGTAAGGGAAACTGCTGGGATAATGCCGTCTCGGAAAGTTTCTTTCATACCCTGAAAACCGAGTTGATACATCACCAGACCTATCGAACCCGATCCGAGGCCAGGCAGGCCGTATTCGAATATATCGAAGTGTTTTATAACCGCGAGCGACTTCATTCCGCCCATGGCTACCTGTCGCCCGTTGACTACGAAGTGCAGCTTAAAGCTGCTTAGCTGTGTGTCCGGAAAAGTGTTGACACATCATCGGCGCATGGCACCGGTGGAAGCCATGCGTAAGTCGGTATCGATATTGACTTTGCGGACGCCGTATTTAATCCCTTCGACAATTTCCTCAACCGGCACGCCGTAAGTTTGCGGAATTTCGCCACCGTATTCGTTGATGACTTTCAGCCAATCCTGAGGCACCGAACTGGAACCGTGCATGACAAAATGGGTATTCGACAAGCGTTGTTGCAAGCTTTTTAAGCGGCTGATCACCAAAACCTCGCCGGTAGGCGGCTTGCTGAACTTGTACGCACCATGACTGGTGCCGATGGCAACAGCCAGCGCATCGATTTGGGTTTGTTTGACAAATTCGACCGCTTCATCGGGATCGGTCAGCAATTGACTATGATCTTGCTGGGTTTCCAATGCCCCCAAACAACCGATTTCACCTTCCACCGATACGCCGCAAGCATGCGCCATCCTGACCACGGCGCGAGTCACGTCCACGTTGTATTCAAAAGAAGCCGGCGTTTTCATGTCTTCCAGCAACGAGCCGTCCATCATCACCGAGCTGAAACCCGATTGAATGGCCTGCGCGCAGATGTCGGGGGTGGGCGCATGATCCCGATGCATTACAACCGGGATATGCGGATATTGTTCGACGGCCGCCAGAATCAAATGGCGTAAAAATACCTCGCCCGCATAACGATTGGCGCCGGCCGAGCCTTGCATAATCACCGGGCTATTGCAGGCATCAGCCGCTCGCATGATGGCTTGAACTTGCTCCATGTTACTGATATTGAATGCGGGAACGGCAAAGCCCTGCTCCGCCGCATAATCCAAAAGTTGTCGTAATGACACTAAAGCCATGATCGGCGCTCCTTAACTAAGTGTTTTTGGGTTCCAGTCATCACCAGGCGCCATGCACGTTTCCTGTATGACTTGATGGTAAGGCGTGGCCGGTTGGTTCGGATTTGCCCGGAACAATCACCAACAGGAAACACCACGGTGGCGCATAGTAATGTCATTAAGCTGAATAAGCCAGATCGAAACAATCCGTTCAAGAAACCTTATCGAAACAGTATCCAGTGATGATTGACCCTTAATTCATTTTTTAACTTGTTTAAAAAGCCATTCTTTCTATAATCAATCGGTCCTACCTATTTGAATGAGAAGGTAATATGACTATCCAAATCAACATCGGGGATCACGTCAGCCCGCATGCAGGATTCATCGCGTTTCCAAACTCCCGTCGCGATACGATGAGATGGGCACGTCAACGCGCGATATGGATCGCCAAGAATATACCTTCGGCCGACGTCTACTTTCGCAATATCACCGCCGGCTCCCGCTCCCTCACGGCATTACTTGCCGACAGCAACATCTGGGTCAATTTTCATGCCACGCTTAACGACTTCGGCGTAACGCCGGGGGCCGCCGGTTTTGCCACGGAATGCGCTATCGGACCCAGTGCGTTCAGGATCGGCCGATGGACCGTGCTGGCGACTTTGATACATGAACTCGCGCATTGTAATGGCGCACCTGGCGGCGCAAGCACGGCCGCCGAAGACGCGCTTCCCCATTGTGGATTGGGGACGCTTACGGAATTTCGTACCGGAGTTGACGACCCACACAGTCCCTACACACCGGGCCTTTCCGGTTAAAGCTCGCATCATTGGTTTCAGTATTCGGGGGCAAAGACATGCGACTTTTAACGTTATCCCTGTTAGTCTGTTTAATTCCCGGCACGGCCATGGCAAGGTGCGTACCGTTTGATTTCCTTAAATCAATCGACAAGATCCCTTTCATCATTCATGGCAAGGTTACTCAATCCAATAAAGCCGATCTTGTTTCCGCGCAGTGCGGCCCCGATATTTGTAAACACCAATTCAACATCGATGTAATGGAAATCCTGAAGGGAAACACATCGGCAACAAATTTGCAATTCCAGTATGACTTTGTTCATCAAAGACCGAACATTAGCCTATTTGCCGAGGGCGATGAGTACGTTTTCGCAGTCAGCAAAATAACGCCGGACGGTCAAGCCGCTTTATTCGGCAACACCTGTGGTAGATCAGGCCTTGGCGTTGAAAATATCGAGAAAATCAAACAAGCACTGAAAAGAAAACAAAGAAAGCATTGAATTTATTCAATGATAGGGCGCGAGTGAAATGACTCGGCTCGTTGTAGGCGCCAGTTGAAAAACTCCAGCGAGCTAGATTTGTCAGGGTTTGACTTCGTTTTCAGGCCACCAGCGCGGACTGGAAACCTTGCCGCTAGCGATCAGGATCGCATCTATTGCGGTGGCCAGTTTTTCAACAGTCGAACCGGTTTCGATTTTTTTGAACCACTTGCGGACAATAGGAACGGAAGGCTCGATGAAACACAGAAATCCATTTTCAAATGCCTCGTAATTTCCACAGCCGATCCACAATGGAAACGCGTCATTTTCCAACTCCACCATCACTCCCCAATCCTCGGTTCCAATAGACGAAACGGAAAAGCCATGTTCGGGCAGTTTTTGGGCGAGAAACTCCGCCAACCGTTTACCGAAGCGGCCAGGATTAATCTCTTGCTCCTCGCCGGGATAGGCGGGGAAATCGGACGAGGTAAATTCGAGGTGTGTACGCATTGCTATTCCGGGGCTTTGATAAGGTCAAGCGTAGCTTGAATTGCCAGGGAACGCTGGCGCGTAACTCAACAACACGCGCCACCAGCCGCCGCCGATTCGCCTTGCGGACCCGGCGTACAGTCGAACAAACCGAAATGGCGGGACTTGTCGCCCAAAACCTGAAAATGCTCGGCGTAGCGACTGGCGGCGAGCATGTCGGCGGTGTTGCCGCAGACTCTTAAGGGCCGGCCGGTTTCGAAATGATGATGGTCGTCCAGATCGAAGACATGCGGATGCTCCGCTATCGTGCCTAGATAGCAGGCCACCTGGCCGTAATCCTCGCAGCGGTCTTCCAACGCCATCTTGAAGGCGCGCACCGTCACCGATTTGAACTTGACCATGCCGATCTTGGCTACCACTTCCGGATCGTCCAGGCTAATGGCATTTTGCTTGACCGCCCGCACGTCCGGGCAACCCAGCGCCTGTAAAATGCGCCGGAAGTCTTCCCAATACAAGGCTCCGCCCAGGCATTCCCCCAGCAACACCGGGTCATGCCGTAGTCCACCCGGAATCCGGCGATCGGCGAATACGTCGGAAAAATATAGCTCACCGCCCGGCTTCAGCACTCGGAAGATTTCCGCCAGCACTCTGGGTTTTTCCGGCGACAGGTTGATCACGCAATTGGACACCACCACATCGATGCTGTTGTCCGCGATGCCGACCGTGGCCAGATTTTCGATATGGCCATGCAGAAAATCGACATTGGCGTAGCCGAAACGTTCGGCATGCCATTCGCGGTGGCGTACCGCCACTTCCAGTTGTTCCGGCGTCATGTCTACCCCGAGCACTCTTCCATTCGGGCCGACCAAGCGCGACAACAAATAACAGTCGCGACCGGTGCCGCACCCCAGATCCAGCACGGTTTTGCCTTCCAGGGCCGGCGGCAGCGGCGAGCCGCAACCGTAGAAGCGCTCCAGCACTTCCGGGTGCAAACCGGACAGCAAGGCCCTTAAGTAACCCGGCATCGCCTCGATGCTGCAACAGGCACTGGTTTTCAGATCGTTGCTGGATTGCAGGACTTCGCCATAGTAATGGCGGACGGTTTCGCTGATTTCGATGCTGCTGGTCATTAATCTCCCCCCCGATTTGCAATAAAGCAGATGCCGATTACATCTTCGGCTCAGTTATAACATCATTGACGCTAAACAACCCGTCCCCATGGATCGGACCTTTATTCCAGCCCCTTGCTGCGATTGTCCATCCGCCGCAGGAATTCACTCATGATCAGCCGGTACAATTCGTCGCCCAGGTATTTGTCCTCGATACCGCTGTCGATGTTCGGATTGTCATTGACTTCGATCACGTAACCCTTGCCGTCGATTTCCTTGACATCGACTCCGTAAAGGCCGTTACCTATCGGCTGCGTAGCTCTCAAGGCAGCATCCAGCACCGCCTTGGGCACTTCAAAAGTCGGCATCGTGGCGAAATTTCCGCTGTCGGTGCGGTTGGCGCCGTGCCGATAGATTTGCCAGTGATTTTTCACCATGAAATAGCGGCAGGCATACAAGGCCTTATGGTTGAATACGCCGATGCGCCAGTCGAAATCGGTATACAAAAACTCCTGCGCCAGCAGTAGCGCCGATTGTTCGAACAATTCAGCGACTTTTTGTTCCAGCTCCCGCCGGTTGTTGACCTTGACGATGCCCCTGGAGAAGGAACCGTCCGGAATCTTTATCACTACCGGGAAACCGGCGGTCGCTTCCAGCTTGTCCAGATGGGCTGCATTGCCCCGGTGTAGGATCCAGGTTTTCGGCGACGGCACCTTATGGGTGCGAAACATGTCGGCCAGATAGACTTTGTTGGCGCAGCGCAGAATAGAAGTCGGGTCGTCGATCACCACCAAACCCTCGGCCTCGGCTTTTTTGGCGAAACGGTAGGTCGGATGATCGATGGCGGTGGTTTCGCGGATGAACAGGCCGTCGAATTCCGGCAGCCGGCCATAATGTTTTTGCGTGATCAGTTCGACGTCTATGCCTAATTGCCGGCCGGTACGAATAAACTTCTTCAAGGCCGAACGGTTGCTGGGCGGCAGCTTTTCCTCAGGATTGATCAAAATCGCCAAATCGTAACGCGCCGCTTTACGGGGCCGCCCCTTGCGCCAGACTTTCTTGCTGAACTTGTCCAGCGCTTCGGCAAACAAGGTTTGCATGGTATCGTCCAAATGGCGCGGGGATATGGCGGTCAAATCGCTAATTTCCCACTGCTGCTGGCCGCGCAAGGTGATTTGCAGAATCGGACACGGGAAGCGCTCGAACAGCAAGCGGGTCAACTCCTGAAATTCCGGCTCGGGGCTGGTGCCGAAATAGCTATACAGGGTAAATTCGCCGTTTTGGTTTCGATGCTTGAAGGCACGAGCCAGGGCTTGACTCAAATCGTCCAGCTGCAAGCGATACAATGCGTTTTTGCCCAAATCGTTGATGACCTTGACCGACGGAATCACGTGATGATTGCGGGCCTCGGCCAACAGGGAACAGTAATAGCCATCGGACAGATAGGCGTAACTACCGCACAGATTGATCACCCGTACTCGCTGATCGGCATCGCCTTGCTCGGTAGCCAGATAGGTTTCGAAGGTCATTACCTGATCGCTGGGGTAATAAGGACTCCAGTCAGCAAGTTCGTCGACAACCAGCAATGTGTTGGCCATGAATAGATCCGAAAAAAGAAATTGGTGGCATTCTGAAACCGGAGCGGTTTTAAAACAAGACGCAATATGCCGCCGATTGCTATGCTACGCAAAAAAACCGACAGGTAAAGCTTGATGTCCATCCGTTTGACTTATACCGACATTGATACCGGCGTGTTTCCGGTCGATTATAGCCATGGGCGCCAGCAATGGTTGGATGCCGTCGCTAGGCTTTCGCAGCGGCAACGGCCATACCCTTGCGCGGGCCATGGCCCCGACAACGAAGCTTTGTTTACCGATACGGCCTGGATCGGTAACGACGAGGCCGAAAACGTCATGGTGCTGCTGGCCGGCACCCATGGGGTCGAAGGCCTTACCGGCAGCGCGATTCAATCCGATCTGCTGCAGCTGCTGGCTTGCGGCAAGTTTGTTATCCCTACCAACAGCGCGCTATTGCTGGTTCACGCCTTGACTCCCTGGGGCTATGCCTGGCTACGGCGCTGCGATGCCGACGGCGTTGATCTGAACCGCAACGCGGTGGACTTTTCAAGGCCCTTGCCCGATAACCCGGATTACGATCGGCTACGCTGGGCGATGTTCGAAACCGACAGCAACCAAAGGCGACAGGCCTTTGCCGACTACGAACGCGAATACGGCCGAGTTGCGCTGGAAAAAGCCATCAGCGGCGGCCAATATCTCGATCCCGCCGGCCCGTTTTACGGCGGACGAGCACCGGCACATGGCCGCTTGGTTTGCGAAGACATAATCCGCCACCATTCCCTCTCCCAGCGCCGGCTGGCGCTAATCGATCTGCATACCGGACTGGGCTCCTATGGCTACGGCGAAATCATTTGCGATCACGCCCCGGACAGCGATGGCGCAATGGTCGCCAAGCAATGGTATGGCGATGCCACCACCCTGCCCCTGGCCGGTACTTCCAGTTCGGTTCCGAAACTGGGACTACTGGATTATGCCTGGCATGCGATCATGGACAAAAACAGCTGCTACATCACCTTGGAATTCGGCACCTACAGCACCGACTGTCTATTCGAAACCCTGCTGCGCGATCACCAGTTATGGGCGCAAACCGATAACACCGCCGAACGCATGGCTCACGCCAAACTGATGCGCCGGCACTTTTGTCCGAATGATAGCGCATGGCAAGAAATGGTGCTATTCCGCGCCCGCCAGGTGATTGCACAAGGTTTGCGGGGAGTTTCGTCTTGAATCTATCCATACGCCCGGCCCAGCCTAACGATCTGGAAGCGCTGGTCAAGCTGGAAAACGCCAGCTTCGATACCGATAAACTCAGCCGCCGCAGCTTCCGCCACTGGCTGACCACCGAGCACCGAGCATTGCTGGTAGCCGAGGCCGATAAGAATATCGCCGGCTATATTTTGATCATTTACCACCCCGGCACCCGGTTAGCGCGGATTTATTCGCTGGCGGTGGCTCCCGTGCTACGTGGCCGGGGCATCGCCAAGGCGCTGATGATCGCCGGCGAGCAAGCGGCTCGCGATGACGGCAGGCTGTATTTGCGGCTGGAAGTAGGGGTCGATAACACGCCGGCCATCAATCTGTATCAAGCCTTGGGGTTTCAAAAGTTTGGTTTATACCGGGATTATTATCAGGATCACAAGGATGCCTTGCGTTACCAAAAACGCATCCGCCGTTACCGCGACACGCCGCAACACCGGCAAGTACACTGGCTGCGGCAAACTACGCCATTTACCTGCGGCCCGGCGGCCTTGATGATGGCGATGCATGCGTTGAATTCGGCCTACCTGCCGTCATTGGACGAAGAAATCAATCTGTGGCGCGAGGCCACCACCATATTCATGACATCGGGCCATGGCGGCTGCCATCCGGTGGGTCTGGCGCTGGCGGCCAAACGCCGGCAATTTTCGGTCGAAGTCTGGATCAATCAAACCGGGCCGTTATTTATCGACAGCGTGCGCAACGATGAGAAAAAACAGGTGATCGAGCTGGTGGACACTTATTTCAAACGCGAGGCCGAGGAACAGGCTATTCCCATACATTACAGCAACATCACCCAAGCCGACCTGATCGCGGCGTTCAATGACGGCGCCATCCCGCTAGTCCTGATCAGTACCTATTCGATGGATAGAAAAAAAGCCCCGCATTGGGTGGTGATGAGTGGTTTCGATGACGATTGCCTGTACATGCACGATTCCGACCCCGAAGAACACCGGCAAAGCGAACTGGATTGCCAGTTTATCCCGGTGGCGCGGAACGATTTCGAGCGGATGGCCAGTTTTGGCAAGACCCGCCTGCGAACGGCGGTGATTGTCCGCCCGTGCGTTAGCCGGTGACAAGCGATTTGGCCCTGCCTTGTTCGGTGATAAAGCCGTCAAACGCTTCGGCGCTTAACGGCCTGGAAAACAGGTAGCCTTGGGCATAATCACAACCGGTTTCCATCAACAAATCACATTGCTGTTGCGTTTCCACCCCCTCGGCTATGACTTTCATGCCCAAACGGTGAGCCATGGTGATGATGGCTTCGCAAAGCACTAAATCGCTGGATTCCGAGCTCAAATTACGCACAAACGACTGATCGATTTTCAGATAATCGATATCGAATTTTTTCAGATAGGCCAATGACGAATAGCCGGTGCCGAAATCGTCAATCGCCACCTGAATGCCGGCGTCGCGAAAACTCAGCAATTGCCGGGAAACCTGCTCGCTGGCATCAAGCAATAAGCTTTCGGTAATTTCAACCACGATGCTGTGGCCGGACAATCCCAAGCGTCGCAGATTATCGGACCAGCATTGGCTACTTTCGTTGTAAAACTGCACCGGCGATTTATTGATGCTGACTTGAAACTCGCTACCGTAAGTCGCCTGCCAAATCGCAACCTGGCCGACGGCCTGCTCGAACACCCAATTGCCGATATCCAAAATCATCCGGGTTTCTTCGGCAACCGGGATGAATTCGGCCGGACTGATAATGCCATATTCGGGATGTTGCCAACGTATCAAGGCCTCCGCCTTATGCACCTTGCCGCTTGCGAGTTCCACTATCGGCTGATAGAGCAAATAAAATTGCTTGTTGGCCAGCGCCACGCGTAAATCGCTGGCGGTGCGGGAACGCTTTTCAGCGGCAACTTGCATCGCCGGCGTGAAAAAACACCAACGATTACGTCCTTGATTTTTGGCGGCGTACATGGCCTGATCCGCGCATTTCAATAGGGCGTCTTCGGTCAGCGCATCGTCGGGATATAGCGTAATCCCGATACTGGCCGAAACATAAGCCGGCTTGCCATCCAGATCGAACGGCTCGGTTAGCTTGTGCAATATCTGCTCGGAAATTTGCTCGATTCCATCGGCGTTGGCAATATCATTCAAAATACAGGTAAATTCATCGCCTCCCAACCGGGCCACCAAATCGGTGTCTCGGACACAACTCAGCAATCTTTTTCCAGCGGCGTTCAACAAGGCATCGCCGCTGCTGTGTCCCATGGCATCGTTGACTTCCTTGAAGCGATCCAGATCGATAAACATCAAGGCTATGCGCCGGCCAGTACGGCCGGCTTTTTTAATATCCCGCGCCAACTGGTCATAAAACCGGTTTCGGTTCGGCAAGCCGGTTAACAGGTCATAATTGGCTTGCCGCCAGATAATTTCGGCCGTTTGCTTTTTTTCCGAGATGTCGGAAAAAATCCCCAAATAATGCGTCACCCGCTGCTGCTCATCCAAAATGGCGGTGATACTCAACCACTGTGGATAGAGCGAGCCGTCACGGGTTTTGTTCCAAATTTCGCCTTGCCAGTGTCCGGCGGCTTTGATGCGTTGCCACATTTGCCGATAGAAATCGGGATCATGCTGCTCCGATGACAACAACGAAGGGTTCTTGCCCAATACCTCATCGCGCCGATAGCCTGTAATGCGAGTAAAGGCCCGGTTCACCGAAACAATCTTATTGTTAATGTCGGTGATCATGATGCCTTCGGTACTGTGCTCGAACACCTTCCCGGACAAATGCAGCTGCTGATTGGTTTTTCGCTGTTCCAGCACAATGCCGATAATGAAACTACCGATTTCCAATAACTTACAGTGAAAAGGGCCGGGCAGTCGATGTTCAAAACTGGACAAGGCAAACGAACCGATGACTCGGCCGCCCTTACCGCGTATCGGCATCGACCAGCAGGCGCAAATATTGAAGTCGGTAGCTAAATGGCGAATGTCTTGCCAGCGAGGGTCGGTGAAGGCATTTTCGACATAGACCGGCTCTTGCCGATAAATGGCATTCCCACAAGAACCGGCACAAGGGCCGGGTCTCAAGCCGTTGAGTTGGGCAATCCCCTCTTGCGGTATGTTCGGCGCTACAAAGACGTTTAAATATTGTTCGGTGTCGTCCAGCAACATGACCGAAGCCACCGAGTTGGGTAATAACTGTTCTTCCAATAGGCAAAGCTTTTCGCATACTTCGCCACAATCATAACCCAGCACCACCAACTTCAAGACATCCTGCTGAAACTGTAGAATCTTGGCTTGCTCTTGTTTGTCGAGCTCGATGTATTCGGTGGTCTTATCGAGCGTCATGCAAACATTTTCAAGATTGGGCGGCTGGCTTGTCATTACTTGATGATCCCGATTCGCAACGGCGGCGAATCATATTGAAATAAAACAGACTCATGTTACCGGTGCTGAATTTTAGCCTGCTGGGATGCTTATGCCAGATATTGGCGTATAAGCAAATAGGCTAGCACCAGTCCCAGCGACAAAATACCGATCCGCAAACATCCGATATTCATTACCCGACCCGATAATTGCCTCGGTTGAGGCTGATCGGCTTGATAGGCCAACACCACCGCAGTCAAGTTATCCTGGTTAGGTTGCTGCCTGGCTAATACTTCGTCGCATAGGCGCTGGGCCGCTATCATCGGCGATTGGTTCAGGCAAGCCACCATCTCTTCCGCCGGCAGCACGCCGTCGATACCGTCGGAACACAGCAGCAATATGTCGCCAGCCCGTAACGGCAAGGGTTGCCGGTTACGTTCGACCTCTGGCAAGAGTTCTAATCCAATGAAGAACTCCAGGGCCTTGCGTTCGGGATGCGTATCCGCGTCATCCTGGCTGATCAAGCCCTCGCCCACTTGCCGTTGCAGTTGTCTGGCGAAGTTATGATCGGCATTGAGTTGGCTCAGCCGCGCATCGCGGCACAAGTACAAATGACTGTCTCCGACCGAGCGCCAGTACAATCGGTCTTGATGAATCAGCGCGGCAACCAAGGTAGTGCCCATTTGCTCGGCGCAATCGCGCTGTAGCGCGGCATCGAAAACCGCCCGGTTGGCGGCATCCAATGCCCGATCCAGCGCCTGATCGACGGTTTGTTCGGATGATTTAGCCAAATATTCGGTTAAAAAGCCGCTAGCGGCAATACCCGCGGCCTCCGCCCCATATTGAAGCCCTCCGATACCATCGGCCACCAGCGCCAGATAACCGCCATGGGCGATGAAATCGGCATCGGCAAAGTCTGACAGGGCGAACGCATCCTGTTGTTGTTGCCTATCGCCTATATAACTGGCATTGCCCGGCAACACCCGCATCAAGCTGGCCCGGCCAATTCGATCCGCAGTTCCGTGCGCCCCAGCAACAGTAAGTCACCCCGGCGTAACGGATAGTCGTTATGAATCGGCACGCCGTTGACCAGAGTGCCGTTGGTGGAATTCAAATCGCGCACGCTCAATTTGCCGTCCGCGATCCGCAGCATGGCATGCTGACCGGAGATTTCCACATCGTCGTCCAGCACTAATTCGCAGCTTGCGGCACGGCCAAGCGTGGCGCGTTCGGCAATCCGTAAACCATAGGTCTTGCCTTTGCGCATACCGGCCACGACCGTCAGCCGCACCTCATACCCGGCAGTCAATTGCTTCGAGGGCTGCGCGTTTTTTTCCACCACCCCGGGTTCGATTATCGGCTCCAAGATGGCGGCCCTGGCCCGAGCCAGACGTTGCCGATAAATCAACAGCATGCCGACCATAAGGGCAATTGCCGCGACGGCCAAAATCAGAAGTTGCTCTGGCATGCCGGTTATCTTGCCATCAGCCGTCAGCGGTTTGCCGACGGTTGATTTGGGCAACAAACGCAGGTCAAAACCATCACTCAGCGTCTGTTGGCCATCGCTCCAGGTTACGTTGATCCGATGTAACTGCCCATCAGCGCGACAGTCAGGGCAATCCAGCCTTAGACGATAGGCTTGGGTGATCGATTGTTGCAGTTGTTGATAGGCATCATTGAGTTGGGCCGACTCGGCCTGGACGAAATACCCGCCCGACTGGCGCGACAATCGGCTCAATACTCTCAAGCCCTCGCGCTTGCTCTCGCTGAACGGCTGCGAAGTAAAACCGATGCTGTAGATCGGCACCCGGTATTCCTGGCTTTGTTTGAAAACTTCGTCCACCGCCACGCCTTTCAAGCTGTCATCTATGCCGTCGCTTAACACCACGATAGCCCGACGCGCCGGTAAGTCTTGATTCTGCCGGCGCCCCAGACTGATTCCTTCCAGTAAGCCTCGATACAAACCGGTTTCCATGTCGGTGGCCGCCAACGAGTCTATGGCATTATTTAGCGCATCTCGGTCGCCGGTAAAATCCAGTTGTTGTTTAACCTCGCGGCCGAAACTGATCAACGCGCCTCTATCCTGCTCCCCCATGCCGTCCAGCCAACCGCGCAACGCGCTTTTGATTTGTTCGAACTGCCGGCTTTTGATGGATTTGGATATATCCACCAAAAAAATATAAGCCACGCCTTCACCGGTTTGCCGAAAGGTATCGATGGCTGTCACTTTGGCCGGATTGGCGCCAACACTGATACTGAATTGCTCCGGCTCAAGCAGGGCGGCGGCCGGCAAATTCAACCACAACGCGATGACGGGTAAATCGGCTTGGGCCTGGATCAGCCGTAAATCGCCGGTTTCCCCCGCGCGACTCCATCCTGTCCATAGTAAAAGCAACAATAGGCAAACATGACGCATGGCTCAAGCCCCCTGGGTTTCCCAATTGAATTTTTCGCCGCACAGGGGCACGAACAACAGATGGGTCTGGCCCAATTCGATACGGTCATAAGCCTGTAACGGCATCGGCACATCGACCTCCTCGCCATTCAGATAAATCATGCCTCGGCCGTCGCCGGGAGCGATCCGAAAACTGGCCTTACGCGGATTGAAACTAATATAGGCATGATTCTCGCGTGATATGGCTTCATCACCATTGATGCAAATCGCCATGTCCGAACCTCGGCCAATGCCGTTGCGTTCACTACGCACCCTATAATCCCGGCCTTTTTCCGGGCCATCGATGCACACCAGCCAGCCGACCACCGGATCAATGCCGATTTTCTTGCGCACCATCGCCACCGTCACTCCGACATCGGCCTGCACGCCGCCCTGTCCTCGCACTTGCGTCACCATGGACTCCGCCTCGGGAGCTGCCGGTTTGGCTTGAGTATTTTGTACATCCAGCCCGGGCACGCCGCAGGTGGGACAGCTACTATGTTGCCGAGAGTCGTAATAGTGGCCGCGTTCACAGCGTATCAGTTTCATGGTTATCCCCTGTTGATTATTGAGCGCGTGGCGAAATAGTAGTTGATCGCCAGAACGCATGCAAAACCCGTCCTAAACATGGCTAATGGGTCCCTGCACATCGTTTAAAAGCTATCGGACACGCCAGACAATTATTACGCGGTGAATACCGCCGTCATCGGACGTTTTCACAATCCATTGTAGCGCCCCATTCGGCGCATAGGCTACGCAAATGCTCCATCTGTCTGGGATCGGGTTGTTTGGGATTCGCCGGGAGCGGACCGGCTTGCTGCCGTTGCCGTTCTTCAAAACGTTGCAGCGCGGCGGCCTGCTGTCGCTTCAATTCTTCGGCGGCCTGCCGTTCCAACTCTCGCTGATGGGCGTTATCGCCGGCCTCGTCCATCTCATCCGTTTTTTCAAAACTCGAACCGGCGTGATCAGCGGGCAAAGGTTCGGGCAAACTATCGGCTTGTTTGTTAACTGTCAGCCGATAAGCCAACAACCACAAACAAACCAACACAAACCCGATCAGCAACCAACGCCGCCAATGAAAAATCGGGAGAGAAGCGCCTTGCTCGACCGGCTGCAAGCGGTCGGGCGGCTGACGAGATATAAGCGGCTCGGATCGAGGCTCCCTAATGGCCGGCGCCGGTTTGGCTTGTAAACTTAAAAATTGATTCTGCAAGGATGCGATAGTCTGCGGACGCCGCAGGGAACTAACCGCCAGCGCATCCAACAAAACCTGTTCGACGGCCGCAGGAATTGTTACTCCGTAGGCCGATGGTGGCTTGAGCCGGTCTTGCTCAAGCCTTTCCAATGCATCGGGCGGTGCTTGCCCGGTCAGGCAGTAATACATGCTGGCGGCGACACTATAGACATCGCTCCAAGGCCCCTGTTCGCGCGGGTCGCGATATTGTTCTTCCGGCGCGAAACCGGGTTTGACCATCACGATCCGCGCATCATGGCTTTGCTGCAAGCTATCCCAGCCAGCCTGGGCGGCACCGAAATCCAACAGCTTTACCCGGCCATCGCCGCACAAATAGATATTATCGGGCGCTATATCGCGATGCAGCATGCCGGCCTTATGCACGGCGCGCAACGCATCCATGATCTGCATGAAAATATCCAGGGTTTGATTCCAATTCAAACGCCCGAGATGCTGTTGCAGATAACGATTAAGTGTTTGGCCTTCCACATACTCCATCACCATGTAACCGGTACCGAATGCGCGAAAAAACGCCAACACGGAGACTATGCCCGGATGCTGCTGAAATTTGGCCAATACCCGTGCCTCATCCAGGAAACTATTCAACCCCGATTCGAACCGCGGACGTGCATCGCCGTCATAGGCAATCACCTGTCCGCCGCCGGGAGCCCGATAGGCGAATTCGCGTGGCAAATATTCCTTGATAGCCACCTTGATTTGTAAATTAGCGTCCCAGCCCAGGTAAGTAATACCGAAGCCGCCATGACCCAGCACCCTCGCCACTTGATAGGGCGGATTGACTACGGTTCCCGGAATCAGATAAAGCGCATCGACCCGCGACCTTCCCTCTTGCCAGCCGCAATGCGGACAGGCGGACAAACCGGTATCCGGCAACAAACAAGCAGGGCAAAACGAGTCGGGCATTGATGTCTCGGAATTTGCGGATTCAACTCGGCTAAAGCGTAACCAGCTTGAGACCGGTCGGCAGGTCTAAATGCTCGGACGACAGGCTGTTAATGAGTCAGACTTTCGGCCATCTCGGCAATCGCTTCGATCTCGGTCTGTAGGTTTTCCAGAATCCGATGCCCTGTTTCTTGATCCAAACCAAGAGCCGCCCAGGCTTCATCGGAACAACTTTGATTGGCGGCATCACCGATACCGATTTGGCCCAACAAATAATCGTTCAGAAATGTCAGTAAATTTAACGGGTGATTCTCGCCCCGATAATAGGGATTGTGGTGGTGATAAACGACATTGGTAATGACTGCCGGCATCGACCAGGCGCTCATCAGCCAGGCGCCTATTTGCGCGTGATTAACGCCAAAGGCAAAGGTTTCGAGATGATAGATCGACAAACTAGGATTGGCGTTGATCAGATTGTCCAAATGCTTAAACTCGTCGGGAAACTGGTGCCCAAGCAAGGGAAAGCCTATGTTATGCAATAAAGCCGTCAGAAAAACCTCCTGCGATGCTAACCTTTGCTCTTCGGGCAGTTTTTCGTTTAATTTAGCCATCAAACGGGTACTGGCCAGGGCGTGTATCCAAAACATCCGGGTGCCGACCACACCTTCCTTCGGCGCCTTCAACGGCGCCAACACCGCCAGTCCCAAAGCCAGATCCAGCACAAAATTAAAGCCGAGTACGCGCACAATCGCATCGTGCACCGTGGTGATTTGGCCGCGGTAACCGTACAGCGAGGAGGTTGACCAGCGGATGATTTGGGCAGCCAACAGCGGGTCGGATTCTATGATAGCGGTTAATTTATCGGCGTCAGCCTTGGGATCGGAAATCAGGTTAATAATCCGCACGGCACTACCGGGCAAGGGCGGAAGCGCCCGAATACCGGAGATGGCGTCACGCATATCCAACGGCGGCGTAAAGCTGTTGGTTTGCGGGTTGATGGCGTTGATTGTCCAATTCATTAACGTCGACTGCATGTTGATGCCTAGTTTAAGTTAAGCCGGTTTAGCTTGCGGTAAAGCGTTCTTTCGCTAATATTCATTTCGGCAGCTATTAATTTACGATTCCCTTGGTACTTTTTGATCAAACCAGCAATGAAGTTGGCTTCATATTGTTCCAGCATCGTCATCGATTGTTGAGGCTGTTCAACCGGCTCAGCCTCTACCCGATCAGGAATCACCGTATCCATAGAATCAGCCGCACCGCGCATGAAATGAATATCGGCTTCCTGTATCGTATTGCCATGACACAAGCCCGAGGCCAGTTGCAGGCAGTTTCTCAGTTCGCGGATATTTCCCGGCCAATTATGTTGCATCAATTTGATCAAGGCGGAACGGCCGATCGTCAATTGACCACCCCGTATCAGGCTTAATTGCCGCAAAAAATGATCAACCAACACCGGAACATCCTGCTTCCGCTCGCGCAATGGCGGAATATTGATCGGGAAAACCGACAAGCGGTAGAACAAGTCTTCCCGAAACCTACCTAGTCTCACCATCTCGGCCAGATTTCTATGGGTAGCGCAAACCACCCTGACCGATGCATTGAGCGTGGCAGTACCGCCCACCCGTCTAAATTGGCCGCTTTCCAACGCGCGTAACAATTTTGCTTGTTGGGAGAAAGGCAACTCGCCAATCTCGTCAAGAAACAAGGTGCCGTTATCCGCCAACTCGAACAAGCCCTTTTTATTCGAAGCCGCGCCGGTAAAAGCGCCTTTTTCGTGTCCAAACAACTCGCTTTCGAATAAATCCTCGCCAAACACCGTGCAATCGGCTATCACAAATTCGCCATGCGCATATTGCGAATGTCGATGTATGAATTCAGCAGCAAGTTCCTTGCCAGTACCTGTTTCTCCCAACAACAATACCGGAGCTGGCGTAACAGCCGCCTGTTGCAACTTGGTTTTCAACCCGATGAATGCATCCGATTTGCCGATGAGTCCGGGCTGATCATCGTCGGAACCCGGCTTGACCAACAAACTTTGCGACTCGCCCAAATACACACGACCATCGGCGGTTAATAACGGAAACCCTCGCACATTCAGCAGCATTTTCGTAGCCTGCTCATCTCCGGTAAAAATACCGGCATAGGGCTCCAGGGTTTGGAACATACGTTGATGACGGCAGGCGCCCTGCTGATTGCAGCAAGGCTGGCCGATAAAATTTTCCCTGGCAAGACCGAAAACGGTTTCCCAGGCTTGATTCACAGCCAGCACATGCAAATCGGGGCCGATAACCACAAACGGCTGCTCGTGGGTTTCTAGCAATGATTCAAGCTTAAAGACGCTTTGCGACATAATCCTTTTCAGTAGTATTCAATTGCCGGGAATTTCATGACATCCATCGGACCATTATCGCCGACTATGTCAGTCCTATCTGACAAATCTGACAGGTAACACTAGCATTGTAGCTATAACGCCGTATTTTCCAAGACTAAGACGCATTGGCCCCAAAATTGTTAGGTATTTCCTAACCATCTTCGGAGTCCTCATGAAAAATCGGAAACTTTCAATTTTAACCCTCACTGTCAGTTGCCTAATAACCTCCGCGCAAGCCGCCAGCATTCATGTTGATGGTAATTTGGCCGATTGGGGCTTACACCGAAACGGCAATATCAATGACTGGACTCCCAACCCTCTGCTAGTGCCCTTGTCTCAATATTATGTCGAGGATCAAACGGGTAACCGAAACACTCGCGTTTTTCCGGGATACGGCGGTCAAGCATACGATGCGGAGGCTTTATACACCTTTATCGATAATACCCACCTTTATATTGCCCTGGTCACCGGCCTGTCTCCCTCAACCCCCAACAATCCGACCGGCAACAGCTTTGGCCCAGGCGATTTTGCGATTGATTTCGGACATGATGGCAGCTTCGAGTTTGGCATTCAAACCACCGGAGATAATGCAGGAAAAGTTTACCGGGACATTGCCTGGGATTATGGATTATGGGACAGCAACGGCGAATACATCAAAGACTCCAAGCTAGCCCCAGACCCTAGCCATCCCACATCCATCATTAGCGGCACCGGAACCGAGGTTGGAGTGGGCGACCTCATTTATTCCGGCATCTCGTTTACCAACATGGGCCAATACGTTGACGACAGCCACTATGTTATCGAAGCCGCCATACCGCTGCTGGCTTTCAGCGGATTTTCCGGCAAATTCGACATTCATTGGACCATGAATTGCGCCAATGACGCGATCTGGGTCGACCCCATCATTAGCAACGTGCCGGAACCGGCAACATTTGCCTTGTTGACGCTAGGTTTGAGCGGCATGGCATTTTCCCGGCACAGCAACCGTCGCTCCGTATTGGCCTAAGCCAACTCACAAAACGCCTTCCCCGCTACGGTTGAGCCAGGCGTTGTGAATTTGCCCGTCACTCATTCAAGGTAATAAGCTTCACAAGCGCCGTAACACTCGCATTGGGGATTGATTGACCACCTCCCGCACGCCCCAATATCCGATCAGGCCGACCGCCAAAAAACCGATGATAGGTAGCCCAATCCAGGCATAAAATTCCAGCCGGAATTGGATATGCATCACCCAGCGATATAAAACATATAGGATCGCCTGCGAAATTATCGCGGCCAAAAATCCCGCCAGGGCGCCCAACAAGCCAAACTCGATCAAGTGCGTTTTCCCGAGCCAGTCGCGTTTGGCGCCCAAGGTACGCATCAACGCGCCCTCATGAATCCGATTGTCCAAAGTGGCATGGACCGCGGCCAACAACACCATAAATCCGGCCAGCAAGGCAAACAACAACAACAAATCGATGGCCTGGGTCAGTTGCTTCAGTATGGTTTTAAACTGCTTCAGAATCTGATCGACCTCCAGTATGGTGGTGGCTGGATAGGTTTTGAGCAATTGATTTAATAGATTTTTTTGCGAGTCCGCCAAATAAAAACTGGTGAGATAGGTAGTCGGGAAATCATCCAGCGTACCGGGCGAGAATATCATGTAAAAATTCGGCCTCATGGTGTCCCATTGCAAACCGCGGATATTGGCGACCTTGGCGCCGACTTGCTCGCTGCCGACCGTAAACTGCAAATTATCACCGACGTTGATGCCCAAATTCTCCGCCAGCTTTTGCTCCACCGACACCAGCCCGGGTTTATCCAACGGCCAGGCCTGTCCGGCAGTGATGCTGTTATCCTCCGGCACCGTTTCCGACCAGGTCAGACTCAATTCGCGCTGGGTCGCGGCCTCGCCCCGGCTGTCCTTGCTGACTCTTTTCTGCACGGCCTCGTCATTGATAGTCACCAGCCGTCCGCGAACCACCGGATAAAACCGGCTACTGACTATGCCGGCCCGCTGCAAGTCCTGCTCAAAAGCTTGCTGTCGTTCCGGGATAATATTCAGAGCAAAATGGTTTGGCGCCCGATCCGGTAGCTGTTCCCGCCACTGGTCGATTAAATCGTTACGTACACTAAAACTTAGATTCATCGCCGCCAGCGTGATAGCGAAAGCCAGAACCTGGCCGATGCTTGCTCGCCTGTTACGCAACAGGCCTTGCACGCCAAAGCGCCAGGTCAGGTTCAAGCGTGACAGACCTGGCCGTATCAATCTCAGCAAACCGGCTATCAGGAGGCCCAATATCAACACTACCAGCATGCCGCCCCCCAGAATGCTGGCCGTCATTTGCCAGTCATTGCTATAGCGCCAGACCAACACCGACATCACCGCCAGAGCCAGGCCATAAATCAACCAAGCCGTGGTCGGCATGGGCGCCAGTTCCCGGCGCAACACCCGTAGCGGGGTAACCCTTTTCAGGCGCAATAACGGCGGCAAGGCAAAACCCAGTAATATTGCCATACCGGTAACGAAACCGAACACCACTGCCCACCCGCCCGGATTGGCCAACTGTTGTGGCAATAAAGGTTTTAACAAATAAAACAACCCAAGTTGCCCCAGCCATCCCAATGCACAACCGGCAGCGCTGGCGAGCGTACCCAACAGCAAAAACTGCAAGGCATACAAGCGAACGATTTCATTTTGGGTGCATCCCAGGCAACGCAACAAGGCCGTGGCATTGAAATGGCGCTCGGTATAACGGCCGGCCGCCATCGCGATCGCCACGCCGGCAATTAAAATTACCACGATGCTGGACAAGCCCAGGTAACGCTCGGCTCTTGTCAGCGCGGAACCCAGTTCCGGCCGGTCTTCATGAATATCCAAAATCCGTTGCGAGGGATTAAGTTGCGGTTTCAGCCATTGCTTATAGGTGTTTAACACCGCTTCGGAACCGCTGAATTGATAGAAATAATGCACATGGCTACCGGGCTGAATCACGCCGGTAGCCTCTAAATCGGCCCGATGAATCAGCACTCGCGGCGAAAAGCTGTAAAAATCCCCGCGTTTGTCGGGCTCATAACTCAATATCTTAGTTACCGTCAGCGGCTTTTCGCCCACCGTTAGCGTGTCACCTAAATTTAAATGCAACGCCGACAACACCCGTTTTTCCACCCAAGCCGTACCCGGCTCGGGACCTTGATAGGCTTTGTTTTCTTCGGCCGTTTCGGCAGCCAGAGTTTTCAAAAAACCGCGCAACGGATAACCCAGACTGGCGGCCTTAATCGACGCCAGCAACATCTGCTCGTTTTCCAGCAATACGCTGCTGAATTCGGTGGTTTGCGACTGGCTTAAACCCAATGACGCTGCCCGATCCAGCCAGTTCCGCTCAATCGGCGCGGAACCGGCCAACACCAGATCGCCGGCCAGAAACTCGGCGGCCTGTAGCGTGAATGTGCGTTGCAACCGATCGGCGAATAGCGAAATCGTAGTCGAGCTGGCTACCGCGATCAGCAAGGCCAACACCAGCAAGGTCAGTTCGCCGGAACGACCATCGCGTTTCAGCAATCGTAAAGCCAGCCTAAAGCGGTTCATACCACGCTCCCGGCATCCAGTTTGATCATGCGCCCGCAACGGGCCGCCAGCGTGGCATCATGCGTGACCAGCACCAGCGTGGTCTGTTTTTCCTGATTCAATTCAAACAACAGATCGATGATATGGGCGCCGGTTTTGCTGTCCAGGTTGCCGGTCGGCTCGTCGGCAAACAAAATCGCCGGCTGGGTGACAAAGGCCCGCGCCAAGGCCACCCGCTGCTGTTCTCCGCCCGACAATTGCTTGGGCGTGTGCGCCAAGCGTTGAGCCAGACCGACTCGCTGCAACAAACCGCGCGCGGCATCCTCGGCATTGGCATCGCCGCTCAATTCCAGCGGCAACATCACGTTTTCCAATGCCGTCAGTCCCGGCAATAATTGGAAGGACTGGAACACGAAGCCTATCAAGGCATTGCGCAACAACGCCCGGCCGTCTTCGTCCATCCGGGTGATGTCGCGGCCGGCTATGCTGACCGAACCAGTACTGGGAGTATCCAGCCCGGCCAGTAAACTGAGCAAGGTGGTTTTGCCGGAACCGGATTCGCCAACGATGGCAATACTTTCGGCGCGGTTGATGCTTAAATCCACCGATGCCAATATATGCAGCGGACCTTCCGAGGTGGGTACCGATTTACCCAGGTTTTGTGTCACGATAATGGGAGTATTTGTTTGTTCACTAAGAGAATGCATTATGTATAGCCTTGTCCTTGCCGTTATTCTGGGATTACTGCCCATGGCCGCTACGGCCAAATCGATAGTTGTGTTGGGTGATAGCATCAGCGCCGGTTACGGCATCGATGTCGGCCAGGGTTGGGTGAATTTGCTACAACAAAAGTTCAACCGGCAAAAAATTGATTATGTTATCAGCAATGAAAGCATCAGCGGCGATACTTCGGCGGGCGGTCTGGCGCGTATCGATCAGGTACTGGCTCGGCATAAGCCGGCCATCGTATTGTTGGAACTGGGGGCCAACGACGGCTTACGCGGCTTGACGCCACAGGCCATGAAAGGCAATCTGACCGAAATAGCGCACCGTTGCCGTAAGGCCGGCGCCGAAGTGTTGTTACTGGGCATGAAAATTCCGCCCAATTACGGTAAGCGTTATATCGAGATGTTTTTCAACATTTATCCGCAATTATCGGCCGAACTAAAAGTGCCGTTGGTGCCCTTCATTTTGGAACAGGTCGCATTGAAACCGGAACTAATGCAGGCCGACGGACTGCACCCCAATACCTTGGGCCAACCCATGATTGTGGACAAAATCTGGCCATATTTGCAGCCGCTATTGAAATAGGAATCGGATCAAAACTCCTGATCGGCAAGAATCCTGGCCTTCATCAAACCCGCCTGGATAGCCCGCCGATGAAACGTGGTCGGATACGCGAGATACCGTCTATCAGCAAGATCCTCAATGCGTACCCTACCAAGCTATCGCCCGAAAACATCTTTAAACAACTGCCGCATCGCCGCCCAGGATTGTCGATCCGCTTCGGCATCATAGGCAACCGGCAAGTCGTTGGCCTTGCCCAGGCGATCGGCATCGGGATTGGTAAAGCCGTGGAGCACGCCGGGATAGTTGACGAATCGATAATCGACACCGGCTTGCGTCATTTCCTTATTGAAGGCTTCTATGCTCTCCGGCGTGACGAATCCGTCCGCTCCGCCATTCAACGCAAGCACTTTGGCCTTCACTTTACCCGGTTGCGCCGGGGTTTGCGTCGCAAGATTGCCATGGAAACTGACCACGGCCTTCAAATCGACGCCCAACCGCGCCATGTTCAACACTGTCGAACCGCCGAAACAATACCCAATCGCCCCTATGTTGTCCGCATCCACATCAGGTCTGCCCGCCAACAAATCCCTAGCGGCCAGAAAACGCTGCCGCGAAACGCCTTCATTTTTGACCACGCTATTCATGAACGCCTCGGCATCCTTGGCATGCTCGCTATTTTTGCCGTCACCATACATATCCACCGCCAGCGCGGTATAGCCCAACTCCGCCAGCATCCGTGCCCTCTTGCGGGCATAGTCGTTCAATCCCCACCATTCATGCACCACCAGCACGCCGGGTTGGTGGTCACCCTTGGCATCGTCCCAGACTAAATAGCCCTTCAAAACGCTATCTCCGGCGCGATAATCGATACTTTCTTCACGCAGCTCGGCCTGTAACCAAGGGCTGAACAGCAATACAATGAGTAACAAACCATACTTCATGAACAACTCCAAAACGAATTTAAAATCATTGGCGCCAAAGTTCGGCTGGAACTTGCCGGTTTAGTTAACGATAAATGACCGCGGAATATGTTGAAAACAGGCCTAACGATGTTCCGACCGTAGCGAGCCAATTGAGAAGCTAATAGCATTGAGGCTTTACGCGCCGGAAACGAACCCCGGCAAATACGCCATCCATGGCGCTTTTTTTACTCAGTCAGCTCTGACGGCAAGGCCTCTTGCGCGTCGTCACCAAGATTTTCAGCGGCATCTTTTTTGCGGTCCGCATTGTTATAAATTTCGCATTTGCCTTCAAGAAGGTCATTAGCCCCTGACCAACAGGCCGCTTTTGCTAAATCTTTTCCAATTGAGCCAAGATAAGCTACGCCTGCACAATCCTCATAAATGATTTTAGGAGAAATACCGGGATCTTTTTCATCATAACTTTTCTTCACTTTGCAAAAGTCTACTCTTGCAGACCAAACCGGACTTGAGATTAGGCATAACAACGCTAAAACAGAAATTTTCTTTAAAGAAGTCATATTTTTATTGCTCGCAAATTTTAAAGTGATGGATTAATAGTCGGCTTTACTATTTTGGTTGTCAAATTTGGCTGGCTCTAAATATCATCCTTGATTGCAGAAATCTAAGCAATAAAATCTGGCGCACCTCCGCATTTAAACTTCCGGCGCCTGAGCGGGAAACTGTGTTCGGCAACAACTAGCGTTTTTCCGGGTATCTACACTGGAGCACATGCCACTTTCCGAGCATAGCGCGCCAGATTTGTTTGATGAGTTGCTATTGAACGTTACGCCACGAACCAGAACATACCAACATCGGATTCGGATCATCACAAAAGCCCCGCTGCCGTGAAGCCTTCAAATCATCTCCCAGCAATGTTAATAACCGGACTTTGCCTGATGGCTGAAGCAGAATCCCAGCACGCTTAATTTACAAGCTGGCAAGGAAGCAAAACTTTCTACACGGCGCGTGGATTATTGGCCGAACAAGCGTTGAACCAAGCGTCCAACAGCATCCAGCCGTAAGCCGTAGACCCGAGACGGATCGAATCCAGAGCCAAACATCGAGAGGTAGCGACGTGATAGACAGCAATTATTTGAAACAACTGCGCAGAGCCTGGGTACTGATGTTATTGGCCGGCATCGTGCTCGATATCGTGATTTTTGAACTATTCGGCGTGATGCCATGGCCATGACAGGAAAACCGCCCATGGGTTAGAGCAAGCCATGGCTTTATCCTCCAGAGAGTTGGCAAGGTATCACCGATGGAGGATACTTAGCGGCAGTCTCTTCCAACGTGAGTGCCGGTCATGACCACCACAATAAAACTCAAATGGCTGTTGGCACTGGTACTGATTTTCGGTGGATTTACGCTGTACAAACTATTCGAGGGACTAGCCCATAATCCCGCCTACCAAGCTTATGAATGGATATTCAAAATTATTTCCGAATTTGGTCTGTTCGTATCGGTTATCGTTTCAGTCGGCTATTTTCATCACTGGTTTATCGCGGCCGAAGAACAAAAGGAAACCGAAATTGGTTTGCGCGAGACGCTTGGCAAGTATGTCGACAGAATTTTACTGAACTCGGTAAAAAGAGGATTTTTAGGCATCACCAATAAGGAATAATGGCTATGAACAAGTTGCAGGTTGAAGAAAAACCGGTTTATGTGCGACGCATAGCGTGAGTAATCGATTAGGGATTTGGTTTTCCCAAAATCGTCGATTCAACCGATAGCAAAATTCGTCGAGATATTCCTGCACATAGTGGCCTGATACGCCATGGTAAGTGCCCAGCAAATAGCTTTTAAGATTGCTGATCACCACATGAACCCACGGCAACCATTCGCTAGCCATTTCTGGTGGCGTTACCCTGGCGATGTGGTGGTGTTCCTCTGCCAGTACGTTGAGAGCGGCCAGCGCATCGGTATGCAGGGTTTGGCCGGGTGCCAGTGTTTGTTGGGCGAATGCTCTGACGCTCTCGTGCGTCACCTGCCCAACCACCTTCATAGCCACAAAACCGGGCTTGCCGTCATTGTGTTCGCAAGCCACTAAAATAGCGGTTTTGCCCGCGGCGCCTCGCCCGCGTTTACCGGCACGCTTACCGCCGATAAAAGCATCATCGAATTCGATAATGCCGCTTAGTTGGTACAGATTATTCTGATCACCCATGGCCGTGCGTAGCTTTCTCAACATGCGTTGCGCCGTCAACCAGGAAACACCAATGAGTTTGGTCAGCCGCAAAGCGGAGATGCTCCCCTTGTCGGACGATACCCAGTAAAGACTCCAAAACCATTTCACGAGCGGCAGTTTGGTGTTGTGAAACAAGGTGCCGGCTGTCACCGAAGTGTGATGATGACAAACTGCACATTCATAAACATGCCGTGTCTGAAGCAACCATCCTTTCTGATGGCCACAGCGTGGACAGCAAAATCCTTCAGGCCACCTGAGTTTGATGATGGCTTGAAGACAACTTTTTTCATCGGCAAAGTGCTTTTGCCAGTCCCAAAAACTCGTGATCTTTGCTTGCATGACCGCTCTCCAGGTTATCCCCCTAGAGTTCGGATTTGTTAACCTGTGGTAAGTTCACAGCCATTTAAGGAATTCGATTTCAGTCAGATAATGCATGGACTGAAACCGGGCGATTACGTGTATTTGCTGATCACTTTCGATCCTCGTTTCAAAAACAAATCGCGGGAACTGGAAAATGCCATCAAAACCGGCGTGCATTTCAGAATATTGATTTTAAAAGCCGATTGCCGAAGCGGCGAATTACGGGCCCAAGAAACAAATGGCTTTAACCCGCACGAATTCAACGAATATTCCAAATTATTTAAAGTGTCGCTGGAAGATGTCATTAGCCGCATAGACGACAGCATAACCGGCTCATTAGGTGTGTTTGTCTACGATGGTCTGCCCAGCCTGCCGCTGTTTATCATTATTCGCAAGGAATCCAGAAAGGTGGAGGTTTATAACAGTTTTTATCTGACCGAACCGGTTTCGAAAATGCCTTATCTGCATTGGGAAACGGAGCTTAAACTTAGCAATCAGGAGCTGTTCGAATCCGATCACTGGAATATGTCCGATCTGTTTCTCGACTACTTCAAAAGGCGCTGGGAAATGGAAAAAGAAAAGCTTTCCGCGCTAGGGAATCAAGACATTGAAACGAGGGATTTTATTCATGCGCCTAATTCGGCCAAAGACAAATGCGCTGAACTTTATATTGGAATCAAATAATCCCATTGCGCCATCCCCCGCTAGGAGCCTATCGGATTTTTATGGGTTTATTTTTAAATTTTGGTGTTTTTATGCAAAATACGACAAAATCAGCAAATGAAAACCCATAACCCATTGTTATTATTAAAACCTCAAGCCCGACAGGCTACTAGGCTCTTTTTTAACCATACCCGCCTAACCCATAACCAAACGCCTATCGCAACAGCCAGCCACAGGCTAACCAATGGCCCCACCACACCGTCATAAGCGCTAACCAAATACAGATAATCCGACTCCGGATTCACATTGCACAAATCCTTACTAACTTTGATTTGCCAAACCCAGCCCGCATGGCAGCCGACACATAATCCCAGACTTTGCGGCACACGGCTTCGGAGCACTGCCAGAAACACCCCCACCATGAACAAGGCAATCAATGCACTGATGATGTTTGGATTCAACCAGTTGGCAAACGCTTCCGCCATCAATTCAAAACCACTGGCAAAAGTTTGCTGGTCGTAAGGAATTTGAGTCTTGCTTTTAAGAAAATGCAACGCCGCATAGTAAAATGAGCTAATCACAATTGCAGCGCAAACCGGTAGCTTGTGCCGCAAACTACCGAATAATAGACCGCGAAATAATAATTCTTCACCGATCGCAATCAACATCGCCAAAAATAACCCCAGGCCGACTTTTTCAAACACCTTACCCGCTGTCCAAGTTCGCCCTCCGTCCCAGACATGCACATCCAAAAAATAGAGTATCAGCAACACCGGCAACAGCGTAATTAAAGCCAGCATCAACCCTTGTCCCATTTGCTTGAAAAATCGGGCTGGCGCCGTAAAACCAAAATCGGACCAGTTCAGATTAAGGATTTTTTTCAGTGGAAAAATGCTTAGTAAAAGTAAAATCTGCGTGGTTTTACTAATCACTTTGGCTAGCGGCAATTCATCGCTAATCAGGTGCAATACTCCATAGCCAAGCACACAGGCAACGACGGCCAATGCCAGCAGCAGCGCCAGCGGTAGCAGCGCAAAAACCATCGATCGCATCAGCGAAAACCCCTTCAAAAATTTGCACATTATGATCAACAAAATGAAATGCGGGTAGATTTAGATGCGCCCGAATGTGACTAGGTTTTATCAAGACTAAATTAGGAAACGGCACCAAATAGCGATTGGCCGCTTTTTGTTGGCGGCCGTCAATTGAAAAAATCGGATTTGGGCCGTTTTTGCCTATTATTACATTGATGATTCAGTTCATTGGAAAATCGTTGTCAATAAGCCGAACGTGGAACTGGAGCGATTGAGCACTACGAGAGATCGCCATCCCCGCAAAACCACGAGCGTCCACTTACGCTACGCTAGCAGGCTCCACGACAGCCGAAGTTTTAACCACGATCACCGAAATGTTGTCTCTACCGCCCCGTTTTTCCGCTTCCCGGATCAGTCTGCGGGTAATTTCGCCGACGGTGCCGCTAGCACAAAGCGCGGCAATATCGGCATGCGACAGCTCTTTATCCAAACCATCGCTGGATAAGATAAACATATCCCCCGCCAACACATCGCCCTGCCCGCAATCAAGCTGCAATTGAGTATCGGCCCCCACCGCGCGGGTGATGATGTTGCCTCGGCCTTGCTCCAAACTACCATCTAGTGGCGACAAGCCCTGACTGATGGATTCGTTATACAACGAATGGTCCAGGGTCAATTGTTCCAGCTCGCCTTGCCGGTAACGGTATAACCGGCTATCGCCCGCCCACAGATAACGAAATTGCCGGCCGGCAATCAACAACACTACGATAGTGCTACCGATGATATGCCCATTGCCGCGGCTCTGCCCCATTTGCACCAAGTTACGATTAACCGCATGCAGACTCGACGCCACCTGTTCGCTGAAATACTCCAGATCATCCACCGGCGGAATTTGCGCCAACGCCGCCACCAAAGCCTGGCTGGCGACATCGCCGGCACTATGCCCGCCCATGCCGTCGGCCACCGCCCACAAGCCGACATCGCTACGCAGCAGAATGGAATCTTCATTCAATTTCCGGCGCAAGCCCACCACACTGAGTCCGAAACTTTGCCAAGGGGAGTCGTCCGGAATTTCTTCGGCGGCCGGCAAACTGGATCTAAGCGGCAGGGTCTGCTCGTCGTCTTCGACCAGATAGGACATCGTATGAACAAGCCCTTCTTCTTGCCGGATAACGGCTTCGGCTTGCGGCGCGACGACGCTACCGGTTTCAACCGGCGGTTTCGCCGTCACTTTGCTACTGGAAAACCGCCAACCGCGCCGAGGCCAGTCATCGTTCAAAAAACCGACATAGGCATCGATAGGCGGTAGCCCTTCGCACAATAACAAGGAGGCTTGCCTCTCATTACCGCTCGATGAGCGCCAATAACTACAATGGGCCAAAAAACGCTCCTTCAGCAGTCCGCCCAGGTCTTCGAACGCTTGCGGCGTATCCCAGTCGCTTTCCAGCTGAAATTGAAAAGCCAGCCGCGCCGAACCGGCCAGTAACCGGCCGCCGTCCGATTGAGCCGGATGTGTCGACAAAAAATCAGTCAAACATAGGCGCTGCAAACCCTCATCGAATCTTTGCAAATCAAAATCGTAATCCAGCGATGAAAACGCCAGTTGAGTCAATGCTTCGAACCAGCCGCAAACCGGGTCGAATAGCTCCGGCAACCTGGAAGCGTCGACTTTGGCGGCCAGCGTCAAGGGGAAATAGCGCCCGACTTTGTCGACACTGGGCATCATCACCCCGGCCCAGGCTTCGCCGCCGCATAGTCCCGGCGCCAAACCGAAATGCCAGATCGGGCTGACCAGAAAGGTGTTCAGCCAGTCCTTGCCCAGTTGTTCCCGGCTGGCCGCGATCCCGGCTTGCAACCATTGGTCCCAGGGTTCGATAAACTGCCTGGGCAACCGGCGCGATAAAAAATCGCCATGGCTAGGGAGTTTGCCGTAAAAGCCGGCCGCGTTATCCGGCCTGCTCACAGCGCATCCGGGCAACGGAAACTTTGCAATTCCCGCAAGTTGAAGGGATTGTTGACGCTGGCGGCGCGTAATTCGTAACTGGCGTTCATGCCTTGCAGTTGGAAGGTCAGGGTAAATTTTTCCGGCGCGTTACCCGGCACGATAGTCGCATCATCCAGCAAGCGGAAAAACGCCCAAGTCCCTTCCTTGCCGCTGCTGACCTGGCGCCCATCCAGGGTTTCAAACACTATCCTCACGCCCTGGCTAGGGTTGGGACCCGGCCATTTCAGGCTGACAGCCTGCTCCGGCCCATGCCGATACACTGCTTCCTGGCCCTCAAGCTGCAGGCGAAAAGTGCCGACCGTGTTATCCAACGACTGCGGCTTCAATTCAAATTGCACCTGCGGCATGCCGCCGACCGCAAAGAAGGCATCTCGGATCCTGGAAGCTATCTGAAACTGCCGGATCGAGGCTTGCGACAACCCTAGGGGTTTTTGAGATGCCATCTCGCTCCAGACCGGTTTGCTGGTATCGACAAAGGCTTTCAAATTGGTTTGAAAAAACTGATCGATCACGCCGGATGGGGCGAAAAGCTTGGCAAAGTCCGCCAGCAATACATCCTGTTGCGCGCCACCGGCAAAAGGATAACGGCCATTCAAGGCCGCCTTGCAAGTCGACCCCACTCCGGTTTTGACCATGTCGCTCAACTTGCCTTTAGCCGCCGATGTCAATTTTTGGCCGCCGCTGCTGATCACGATCTGAAACCAGCTGCGCAATGGTTCGGGCAACCGGTCGAACTCCAGCTGCGCCTGTTTCAGCACATCCATGCCGGCCCCGCTGAACAGGTTGGCCTGATTCTGCAAGGCCTGCCCGCCGGTGTTGGCACTGCTCAACTGCAAAAAATAATCGCGCAGACTCTTCAATTGCTGCAACACCGGGTCCAGCGCGCTGGGCGGTCCACCGCCGACTAAATTACGCAAGGGCTCGAACTGGTCTTCCACCGTCCGCACCGGATCGGGGCCGCTGTCCTGGCTGGCGGCATCGGCCGCCAACGCCAGCACTTGGCCACTCTTATCGGCACCGGCCGCGGCAGCCAAATCCTTACCGGCGACTTGCGCCAGCGCATCGCTAACCTGCTTGTTCAACCGGGTCAGCGCGGTATTTTCGTCTATGCTGACCAGTAAGGCATGCAAGGGGCCGTCCGGACGCGACAAAATATCCAGGATTTGCGCGGTCTGATTGGTGGTTACCGCCGACTGCAATTTCAGCTTCGCCAGCAGATCGGACCAGGCGGCCTGATATTCGTTTAAATACAACTTTTTTAAATCACCATGCAATTGCTGGGTTTGCGGAGCATCGGCCTTGGCTTGATTGCCCAACACCCAGTTTTGCTCCAGCGCATCCTTGACGAAATCACGACTTTTTTTTAGAAACAGCTCGGTATAGCCATAGGCCGTAAACACGCCAGGGATGGTGTAAGCCGTCACATCCTTGCCGTCGGACAAGGCAAACACCCGTGCGGTATCCGGCCCCAGAGCCTTACCCAGGCGAAAATCGTGACTCTTGTCGACCATGGCTTCGGTCTTGAAGCGGGAATAGATTTGACCGATCAACGGCACCTGGGTCAATTTGCCGCGCACCGAATCGACGAAACTATCGTCTATCTGCATCGGATCCAGCTTCAGTTTCAACAGGTTATCCAGGTGCATGAGCAACTGGCTAAGGGTTTGCGGGTCGGTGGCAAATTGCCTGTCCCAGTCGGCCCGTATCCAGGCCATTGCCGTGGCCGGGTCCAGTTTATCGGTTTGATTAAACATCAAATAGACTTTCAATAACTGATACAACACATCCAGATTATTGCCTTCCTGGCCTTGCATGCGTTCCTTCAGCCGCATCTGAATCACGGGCAAGAAATAATTGCGCAGCATCTCTTCATAACTGTGATTGGCCGCCGCCTGAATTTTATCGGCCTGCGACAACCCCAGCCCTGACAGGAAACCGTGGTCTTTATAAATATCCCGCACAGCCAGCAACACGTTCAAGCGCGGCAACAAGGCGGTGAAATTGCTGGTGGTATCGTGAGCGGTGAGCTTGATGGTACGGTACTGGGCAATCTGTTCCTCGACCTTGTCCAGCGCCGCCTGATTGTTGTAATAACTGATGGTCCACAAACCTATCATCAGCAAAAACAACACGCCGGCACCGATATAGGACGCCAGTTGCAGCATGCGCTTGCGTTTCGCCAGTTTCGGATCCTCGCCGGCCAGTTCGGCCTCCGGAAACAGCACTTCCTTCAGCAATCGGGTCAGAAAGAAGCTCTTGCCCTGGCCGCTGTACATCGGCGTGGACTGCCTGTCCAGATGAAAAGCCCCGGCCAAAATACCCAACACCCGGTCTATCGGCGTGCCTTCCTGGGTACCGCTGGTGAAATAAACCCCGCGTAACAGCAAGGCTTGCTCGTAACGGTTCACCGCGAAGGTCGCCTGCAGAAAATCCATGATGGCCGGTTTCAGCAAGGCCATTTGTTGCGGAAAATCCAGAATAACCGCCCGCCGCTGAATATCGCGTTCGTCCTGAATCCGTCTCAGCGTCCGGCCTTGCACGCGTTGCAGCAATTCATCGTAAGCGTCGCCGAATTGCGCCAGCATATCGTGGTCGCCTTGCAGACTGAGGGCGGAGAAGGTTTCTCCCCAAACCTGGGCGCGCTCTTCGGCGCTTAAATCGGCAAAGAAATCGCTAAAACCGGCCACCAAATCGCTCTTGGTGAACAGTAAATAAATCGGCAAGCGCACGCCCAGATGCTGATACAGCTCGTTGATGCGGGTACGCACGGCCTTGGCATGCTCCAAGCGCTCTTGTTCGGATTGTTGCAACAAATCGGAAATACTGGTTGCAACGATCACGCCGTTCAACGGACGCAAGGGCCTATGCTTTTTGATCAAGTTCAAAAATCCGGTCCAACCGGCCGCATCGACTGCTTGATGGCTTTCCTGCGTGGTATAGCGGCCGGCGGTATCCAAAAATACCGCATCATCGGCAAACCACCAATCGCAGTTGCGGGTACCGCTGACGCCCTTGACCGCATGCTTGCCAATTTTTTCCGCCAGCGGGAAATGCAGGCCGGAGTTGATCAAGGCCGTGGTTTTACCCGAGCCGGGCGCGCCGATAATCGCGTACCAGGGCAATTGATAGATAAACTGGTTACCTTTTTTGGCTTCGGTGCGCGATTGTTTCAAAACCGTCAAGGCTTCCTCAAAACCCTTGCGCAACATATCGACTTCATCCGCCGAGGCCGCGGCAACATGATCGGCATCGCCAGCCACCAGTTCATCGACCAGCTTCTTGTCGGTTTTTTTGGCCTTGAGATACTTGACCAGTTGAATGGTACCCCAGACTATAAACAAACCGGCTATCAATAAAATCCTGGATAGCGGTGATTCGAACGGTATCATACCGGCGACGGCGAATAACGATGCCCCCATCCAGATCAGATTGCTGAATGCCGCCAATCCAAAAAGCTGAACGAACCAGGTATTGGTAAAAAGTGATAAGAGACTGCCCATTTATGCTCTCACTGAATCAGTAAATCGACACGGCGATTGATCGCGCGGTGTTCGGGGGTATCGTTCGGGACCAACGGTTCACTGTCGGCACGCCCTTCGGAACGTAGTTTGCCATTCAAGGCCGGCGCCAGTTTCACTAGATCATCGCTGACCGATTTGGCCCGTGCCGTGGACAAATGCCAATTGGATGGGAAACGGGCCGAGCGGATAGGCACGTTGTCCGAGTGGCCGGTGAGTAGTGCATTATCGTTACCGGCCACCAGTTCGTCGGCGATTTTTTTCAACATCGGCTCGAACTCGGGCTTGAGTTTATCGCTACCGGATTCGAAGGAATTGCGGACCCGCAACAGCCTGTCGTCCACCACCTCGACCATATTGGCGGCGATTTCATTGGCCAGCAGTTGTTTGAAGCGCTCGCTGCGTCCGGGTACCGGCGGCTTGACCACCGGGACAGGCATGGCGGCTTGAGCCAGCTCGATCGGTTGCTTGGAAAGCTCGAACAATTCCTTGAACAAGCGGTCGGAGCGGGCATTCAGCGCCAGCACGAAGCCGATATAAGCCAGAATCAAGGCCACGCCCAACACGGCGCCGACCACCCACAACGGCACATAACGCACCAGCGCGTTACGCACATCCCGCAAACCTTGCCAACGCGGCGACAATTCGCGTTCGTAGTCGCCCTTCACCCGTTGAATCAACTGATACAGCTCAAGCCGGTATTTTTCCAGCGCATTGCCGCCACCGACCAGTATCCGGAACTTGCCCTCGAACCCCAGGCTCAGGAATAAGTAAGTCAACTCGATCAGCGCCAGGTTTTGCGCGGGTTGCTTGACCAGCATACCGATGATGTCGAAAAATTTTTCGCCGCCCCAGGCTTCCTTATGAAAGGAAATCAATAAACTCTGGTGGCCCCAGTTGCTTTGCGAACCCCAGGGCGTGTTGAGTATGGTTTCGTCCATAAAGCTGCACAGCGCGTAGCTGGCCATCCGGGTATGCTCGGCGCTGACCCCGGATTGCAGGATGCGGTTTTCGAAACCGCTGACTTCCGACAACAGCCGCTGGCGCAATTGATCGATGGCCGGATAAACCGCCATTTGTCGCAAGCGGCTAGCCAGTGACATCATCGATAGCGCCGCGGCCACCATGGTATTTTGCTGAAATTCGGCGACCGGTATTGCAATCGGCGCGCCCGGATTGAAGTTGGGATTGATAGCCGGCGCCGGCTGCGGGGTAAATATCGGGGATTCGGCCGCCGGCGCGGGACTCGTGCGTCTGCCGCCCGGCATCGGCCGGATCACGGTGCGGTCACCGTCGTCGAAAGGTCCGGAAGGATCGTTTGGATTCATGACTTTCAACCTTTTCTAATAGCCCAGAATTCGAGTTCAAGTTCCGGAAAATTACCACCAATGTGTATCCCAAAACCACCTGATGCGGGCATTTTGCCCCACAACTCGCTTTGCTTGTTCAGCTCAAAATAGGAATAACCCGCATGGTAGGGCAGCTGCCTCGGAACCACCGGCAAGGCCTGAATATCGATACCCGGCAATGCCGATCTGACCAATTGTTGTATGTTTTCCACCGGCCCGATTTTGACTTGCGGCGCGAAATGTGAACGCAGTAATTCCGACGAAACCTGGGCCTTGGCCGCCAACACGAACACCGAGCCTTCCAGCAGCTTTAGATCGGGACGCTTGGCCACGTACACGCCAGGCTTGACTTCCGCCAACGGTATTTGCACCGCGTTTTGTTCCAGTATCATGCTCAACAACGCACGCAGTTCATCGATCAACGGCATGAAGCTGGCTTTCAAATCGTCATGCTTGTAATCCGGAAAATCGATCGGCCGCTTGTTGGGCCGGTAAAAAGTGGAGAGTTCGCCCGCCAGTTGCAGGCACAATTGAAAAAAGTCTTCCGGATGCAGGGTGGCCGCGTTAGCCAAATGCGTCAGCAACGGTTGATAACGATTGATCATTTGCAACAACATGAAATCGGCTATTTCCGCCACGCCGCCGCCCTGCCCGCCACCGGCCACGCGAGCCGCCAGCGCTTCGCCTCGAGTATGGAACATGCCCTGCAATTCCTTGACGAAACCACCCAGCAGGCCGGCGCTGGAACAATGCACGGCCGGCGGAATGTACTGTTCATCCAAAATCACGGTTTTATCGGCGCGCATTTCAATAATACGAGCCACCCCCAGGCAGACGTAGCCCGACCGCTCCTGACTATCGCACATCAAGCGCGGTTTCAACGCGCCGATCTGCACATCGTAGCGGCCATCGGCACCGCTGTTGTGATCGCGCACCTGGCGTTCGCTTAGCCGAAAGCGCGCCATATTGTCCGGATAGGGTTCGCTATCGACTTCGGTGGAATCCGATCGCCGTATCGGCAAGGCCAAATAGACCACGCTGGCTTTTTCGTCCTCCGGCACCTCCAAAGGTAGCGGCAAATCGTCATCCTGCGGCAAATTAAACGGCGTACCGTCTTGAAACACGCCACTGCAAAGGCTTAGTCCCAGCTTGCCGATGGCAAGGTTGGCATGGTCCAATTTCAAGCGCGAAAATCCCCAGGTGTAGGCCCGAATATCCTGCGACAAACCACGTACCAGGCTTTCTACATAGCGATCATGCTGTTGAAAATGCTGAGGGCGGAGAAACATCCCCTCAGACCAGACTACCCGATTATTTTCTGACATATGTTTTAGCTCTTAGCGCACAGCGATGATTATTGTTTTTTTGACGAGCGGCTCAGCAGCAGCATCTGTTTTTCATAGGCGTCGGCAAAAGCGTCGCCGAAAAACTCTTCCTGGGCCACGGCTTTCAATTGCGGATATTTGTCGACGTAATACTCCCAGCATTTGGCTTTTTTCTGAAACAGCACCCCTTCGGCCTGGGTTTTTTCGATTAGCTGGGGATCGAAACTGCGTAATATTTCCGCTAACGCCGCCTGAATGCCCGCCGTCATTGCTATCTGGTGATTCATGATGTCATTGAAGCCCTCGCTGACCGCCTGCTTGGGCGGCAAAAAACCTGGATTGGTCGGTGCCAGAATCAGCTTGATTGCATCGTCGACATTCGGGGTGAACTTCAACGGATTGTTATCGACGGCACGCATCGTGGTGACCGAAACCCGAAATTGGCTTTTCAATTCGGCCCTGGCCCGCAATACCAACATCAGGCCTTCGACCATGCTACGCAGCAATTCGCCCGAGGTTCTCATCAGTGCCGGCAGTTGTTCCGGCGCGACAAAACTCGGATCGGCGATTCCGGCCCCGGCTAAAAATTCACGCACCAAACTGTCATTGGCGGGCAATCCGGCATCTGCCGCGGCTGCCAAAGGTATTTGAGGCGTTACGGCAGGCGCCGGTTGAGCCGGAATTACCGGTGCGGCTACCGGTGCGACTTGAGGCGCCCTGCCCGGCTGCGGTCTAATGGGCAGGGGCGCGGCCTGTTCGATGACGGTCTCGGCTGGCTCCTGAAAAAAAGGCGCCGGTTCGGCCGCTTGCACAACCGGCGGTTCCGGCTCGGTTTGACCGAATAACCCAAATGCGGCCTGCGGACCGGTCCTGTCCTGGGTTTCCGCCGCTACCGGCTCTATTCCGGTAGCGGGTTGAAACGGATGCGAACTATCGGGTTTATCCAAATCCTCGGCAAAGAAATCGTCAGGCAACTCCGGCAGATCCGGCTGCTGGCTAAAACCGCTGCTACTGCTACCCGGCAACGTTTCCAGTTTGGACAATAAATCGCCGAAATCGAGATCGTCCACCTCCGCTTTAACCGGGGCCTGCTCGATGCCGGGCGCGGTGAAACTTTGGTGTATCGGCGAAGACTCGGGTTGCTCGATGAAACTGGAGAAAAAACCGGTTTCCGGTTGGGCCGGTTTAGCCGGCGCGAATGGCCCGTCCAGAATACTGCTTTGCAGCAGACTGTTTTCGGCCAAATCCAGCTGACGCACTATAGGCGGGGTTTCGAAGTTGGGCAGGGATTCGGTACTCGCGCTACCGGGAATCGAAACCAACAGTTCGTACTCGCCTATCCGCAGTTTTTCGCCATCATGCAATGCCGCCCGGCCCTGCTGTAACAACATATCGCAATTGGTCAGATAGGTGCCGCCGGTACTGCTGTCCTCGATGAAGAATTGCCCGGCTTCGAATACGATGGAGGCATGCAGCCTGGAGATAAATTTGTCCGGGTCCGGTAATACCAGTTGATTATTCGGAGCCCGTCCTATCGAGCCCCCCAGCGTATCGAACTGCGCACTGATTTCCTGGCTTGGCGGTTGACCTTTATAACTTGTGGTTCTAAGAATCAATATCACGGACTATACCTGGTGTGTCAAATGCATAATCAGGACCTTACGCCTCGGGCACGAAAAAGAACGGGCTGCCTTCATGGCCGGCATGTTGCAACGGCGCATATTGCGGGGTTTGTTCAAACCCTGCCTTGGAGGCCGATAGTTTGACCTGATTGGCCACATCCCGAAAAATATCGTAATCCTCGATCACCCGTTTGTTGGAACGCAATACCTTCAAGAAGGCATTGGCAAACACCGAGTGTTCGCCGCCACCTCTATCCATGACCGGTTTCACGCCACCGGAGGTTAGCACGGTACGGGCCTTACGGCTGTTCATCGCTTTAAGCCAGCGTTCGCGCTTGGCCTGATCCATGCCCTCCGGTAATCGGGCTATCGCCGAACCGGTCAACGCCCCGGAATAGCAGGAGTCGGCCACCACCATGATGTGTTTGGCCGGCATAATGCTTAAATATTCGGTAATGCTTTGGCTGGAAATCCAGTTAGCGCTGTTACCGGCTTCCGAATCCACCGGCAACCAGTAGGCATTTTGCGATTTCGGGTCGATTTCGCCGTGTCCGGCATAATAAATCAGCAAGTTATCCTGGTCGGTCAATTTTTGGTTCAATTCATTCAAGGCCGACATGATGGCATGCCGGTTAGCATTCAGCAGCAATTTGGTTTTAAAGCCGTAACGTTCGCGCAACAATAACTCAAGGCTTTTGGCGTCGGCGGCCGGGGTTTGCAGATCGGGATAGCCGGCATAATCATTATTGCCGATGATCAGCGCATAAAACTTACCGAACTGTATATCGCCGACCTGCCTACTTTCCGTGACGGCGGTGGCTGGAAAATCGGCCTGTCCGGCATTTTCGGACGCCAACAGGCGTACATTCAAATCGCTGGTTTGATTGCGCTTATCGGTTGCAACGATATGTACCATAGTTTCCGAGCCTTGCAACGCAACATCGGTCTGGAACTCACCATTGGCATCGACCGTCAGCGGCTTATCGTTCAGCAATAATTTGGTCAATCCGGCCTTGGCATCGATACGGCCCACCAAACGTTTACGCGATTCGCCCTGGCCGAACTGTATGCTCGGAATACCGCGGGTCACGGTCACGGCCGGTTCCAATAACTCGATATTGGGTCCGCCGCCGGCCGCCGCCAATTGAGTGGGCGCCTGTTGTTCCAGTTTTTCCTTCAGACCGGCAATTTCCCTGGCTTGCTGTTGCAAGGCTTGTTTTCGCTGATCGATTTGAGCCCGGTCCGGTTTCTGGCTGGACGTCAACCAGTTGGTCAGCTCGGCCGACTGCTTTTGGTAGGATTCTATCTTTTCGTTCAACCGGGCTTCCAAATCGTTTTTGGCGGTTTCAGGTGCTTTTTCGGTGGTTTTTTCCTTACGGGCGGTTTCCAGTTCGCGCTCCATGCGTTTACGTTCCTGTCCCAGGGTTTTGGTCAAGTCTCCCAGCTTAGCCTGCTGGCTTTTCAACTGGGTTTCCTTTTCGCGTAATTGCCGTTCCAGGGCCTGAATTTCGCTGGAACCGGCCGGGGTTTCGGATTTTTGTTGCTGTAATTTGTCGCGTAACGCCTCCAATTCGTCCTGAGCCCGGCGCAGACTTTCCTGTTGCTCCAAGGCCTGTTCCCGGGTGTTTTTCAATTGCTCACGCAATTGCTCGGCTTCGTGCCGCGATTGAGCAACCTCTTCACGCAAGGCGCTGATTTCACTACTAGCGTTACTGCCTGGGCTTTGGGCCTCGATCGCCGGGGTAAATTGCAATCCGGCCTCATCCAGGCCCGCCGATTTGCGGTACCAGCGCATCGCGGTTTCCTTATTTTCGGGAACGCCCAAGCCTTTTTCGTATAAATGGCCCAAATTTAACTGGGCTTGGAAATTACCTTGATTCGCGGCTTTTTCGTACCATTGCGCGGCCGCCTGATAATCGGTCTGCGCGCCGAGGCCTTTTTCGAAAATTTCCCCGACATACAACTGAGCGGAAGCATCGCCTTCCTGAGCCTTGGGCAACCAGATTTTCAACGCGCTGGCATAATTGGCCCGGTCATAGGCCACGTATTCACCGCCCCGCACTTCGCAATCGGCCGCCGTGGTGCGTATCGGCCGGCGCTGCGACAAATAGGTCATCTGCGAACCCAGCTTGCGTACCTGCCCCGGCAGCAAACAATCCACCACGAACAGCTTATTGGTGTCCTGTATGGCAAAACCCTCGGTGGCTTTAGCCATTTCCTCCTTGCTGGCTTCATGAGCGCAGGACGCCAGTAACACGGTGGAGATGGCAAGCACCAATTTGCGGGCTTTAAAAAGGTTTACAGACATACGGCCGCCTTGTCGATGTGATAAATAGCTCCCTCGAAAATAGCAGAAAACGGCAATAGCGACAAATGCCTATTTGTTTTTTGCCAAGTCCGCCAAGAGTTTGCCAGCCGAATAAAACAGTGCTTAAGGAGCTCCGATTACCTCGTTCGGTAGGCTCGGGATGAAGAGTAAATGACTGATTCCGTTCGCGGTAAGTTTATCGAACCATGAACGGAATCAACTGGCTTAGAATTCCCTTAAGGCGCGGGAGCAACGCTTAATTGGTTGTTTTGCAGTTTTACGTTGTAAGTTTGGCTTCGATTCAACTGAAACTCGGCCACGGCACGCCATTGCGCGGTATCCAATTGCCTGAAACCGGCAAAAAAACCCAAGGAACGCACGTTGTCATCAGGTTTGATCGTCAGTTTTTTAGTTTCACCGGGGGTCAACAATAACTCTTGCTTGCGCACCAAATCGGCTGCCAGGGTGGCCTGGTCATTATTAAACAAAGCAAAAAAATCGCTGGATTGGAATGCGCTTCGCTCGCGTAACTCGTAAATCCTAAGCATGACCGGCGCGCCGTTACCATTATTGTCGGCATTCAGGTTCGAGGCTGCATCAATTTGCAAATTGACGATAGTAGGTGGAGGCGGAAGTGGTTGCAGCGGTGGATCACCGGCGCAGCCCAGCAACATAAAATTAACTATGGACAATAGAAAATAGCGTTTCATATTCGCAAGACCTCTATTCAATTTAGTTGTTTTGACCTAAGCCTAGGTTAAAAACCATTAAAGCCTGTTCCACAAAACCGTTGCCGAAGCGGCAAGATTACAAGCCTTATCGATAACCCGAATTGTAGGCTAACGATAACATTTCAAAATTAACAGCGCCTATTTAAATCGCTCGGCCTTATCGGTAAAACAGCTTTACCTACACTTAGCCCGGATTATAAGGCCAAGCTGTCTTGGATTAGCGCAAGCCTTCATCCAACTTTACGATCCGAGTCTTAAATCAGCCCCGACACGACATCCGGTTCGAGTTCGGCTAAAATCAAGATCAACTTCCACGGCCAAACCACCATGAACGCGTTCGACACCGCATTAAAAGCCTTTCAGCAATCGCAAATCCCTTTCGACGAATTAGCGCGAGTCGCCAGACAGACCGGACTAGCGCCGGAAGCCATGAGTAATGCGGCCAGACAGTTACTGGAAGCCGAATATCGCGCCGGCAGAATCCCCCCGCAGGTCTATAGCGCCCTGGAAGGGGAATTGAGCGACAAAACCCAAATCAGTCAGCCGTTCGATTCGGCCACTGTCCTTCCCCCATCAGCCAACCAAGACGATGCAACCCGGATCCAACCCGCCGCCTCGAATCCGTCACCGGCCCTGGCTCAAACGTTAACACCGACCTCGTCCCCAACCTCCCCCCCGATGAATACCGAGTCACTACTGAAGGGATTGCGGGAGCAGCATCCGCACCGGGAACTCACGGTCGGCAGCATTCTGAAAAACCGGTTCGAGTTGCAACAACTGCTTGGCGTGGGCGGCATGGGCATGGTGTTCAAGGCCACCGATTTACGTAAAATCGAGGCCCAGGATAAAGACCCTTTCGTGGCCTTGAAAGTATTGAATCAGGACTTTCAGGCCAACCCGATGGCTCTGGTGTCGCTGCAGCGCGAAACCAAGCGCGCTCAGACCCTTTCTCATCCCAACATCATTAAAGTTTACGATTTCGACCGCGACGGCGGACATGTATTCATGTCCATGGAATACCTCGAGGGCCAACCGCTAAGCCATTTAATCAAGGAAAATCCGGACGGCTTACCGTTCAAACAAGCCTGGCCGATTATTCATGCGATGGCCGATGCCTTACGCCATGCCCATAAAAAAAATATCGTCCATTCCGATTTCAAACCGGGCAACGTGTTTATCGACATCAATGGTGAAGTGCGGGTGCTGGATTTCGGCATCGCCTGCGCGATTAGCCGTAGCGATAAAGACCACCAGGATGCCACCATATTCAATGCCCGTTCATTAGGGGCATTCACGCCATCCTATGCCAGCCTGGAACAACTGCATCACAGCGATCCGGATCAACGCGACGATATTTACGCACTGGCTTGCGTCAGTTATGAACTGTTGAGCGGTAAACATCCTTTCGGACGCCTTTCCGCCGAAAAAGCCCTGGAAGTCAATTTACAGGCCAAACCCATTCCCAAATTATCCCGCAGGCAATGGAAAGGCCTGCAAAAAGCCTTGGCTTTTCAACAAACGCAACGCACCCCGACGGTAGACAAATTTCTGGCGGCTCTGGGGCCGCGTTCGGCGGTGTTTTACGGCTTATGGGGGACCGGAGTTCTGGCTACCGGGCTCTTTGCGGCCAACATTTATCTGAGCATGATTGCGCCGCCAACCGTGGTCGAAGCCCCGAAAGTGGCCATACAGCTCTCCGCCGAACAGCAGCAAAAAATCAAGGATTTATTGGAATTGGCCAGTATCCATGCCGACGTCGGCTACCTGACCGCTCCCACCGGCAGCAACGCTTTATGGGCCTACCAGGAAATACTGAAAATCGATCCCTACAATAAATCGGCAACCCAGGGCATCATCAAAATTGCCGACACGTTGGAGCAACAAGCCTGGGAAGCCTATGAAAGAAACGACCGCTCGGCGGCATTGAAAAAAGTGTTGGAAGGGCTCGAAGCCCATCCAGCGCACAAAGGCCTGCTATCGCTAAGAGAGAAGCTACGGGCAAGCCAATAACCGGCTTGTCTGGTAAATTTTGGACGGCTATTTTTTGTCAACCAGCCTGATGCCCTTGTCTTCGATCACAATCTTACGTTGTTTATACAAGCCACCAATGGCCTGTTTGAACACTTTCTTGCTGACCGCAAAGGTATCGTAAATCATCTCGGGCGGACTCTTGTCCGTCAAGGCGATGTAACCGCCGTGCTTTTCCAGCACGGATAAAATCTTAGCGGACGTGCTATCGACTTTCTGGCCATATTTCTCCTGGTTCAGAATCAAATCCAACTTGTGATCCGACCGCACTTTTTTGATAAAACCGGACAGCGATTGACCTTTCTTTACCGGCTGGAAAATTTCGTTTTTATACAGCACGCCCCAGTATTTATGATCGACTATCGCCTTGAAACCCAATTCGGTTTCGTCGGCTATGATCAACTCCACCGCTTGTCCTTCCTTGTAATAAAAGGCTTCATCCTGAATAAAGTCATCCAACAGCATCGAGGCGGCGATACGGTTATTTTCGTCCAAAAACAAACGCACCAGATAAAACCGGCCTTCCACCATCTTGCATTTCTGTTCGCTGAACGGTACCAACAAATCCTTGGGCAAGCCCCAATCCATGAACGCACCCGCGTGACTCAACGACACCACCTTCAACCAGGCGACTTGATCGGCCTGGGCCTTGGGGATTTGAATGGTGGCGATAGTCTGATTTTTACCATCGATGTAGACGAACACCCGTAGACTATCACCCACCTGTCCGCGAAACTCCTTATCGGCAAGGGCAATATCCCCCAATTCGCCGCCATCCAGATAAAACTGGTTGTCGCGTTGATTGTTAATGGTCAGCGTGTTTAATTTGCCGATTTCTATCATGATATTCCGAATTGATATGAGTAAGCAGGCTACGCCGGCGGGGAATTACACCAATTGTGCAGGCTAAAATCCTTGAAATAGAAAATCCAGCGCTGCCGTAATTTCAAATTGATGATCGTAAAGAGTCGTCACTGGTCGCTTCAGGATGCGTATCGGCACTGCGGCCAGTTTTGGAATTTCCAGCACACACTCCAAACCGTCAACGATAACAGCCGGCATTAAATTGGAGGGCAGCGTCTTGGCGGAGAATCGATCCCGGCGACGTAAAGGCACCACCACACGCGTATCCAACGCGCTCAGCACATCGCTTTGCACATCCAGTAAAAAAGGCACCTCTTCAACTTTGCCTCCACTGTTGCGATAGACATCGAAACGCGCCACGCTAAAAATTCCGCCATGGTTCCAACGGCAACCCCTCCTGCTCGACGGTTTGATTGTAGATAGCAATAAATTCAGCATTTTCCTGCTGCCATCGGCGTTCGCGCTCGCTACGCACCAGTTCGCGCAAATACTGATCACAGCTTTGCGAAATGTTGATACCCAAAGCCTTGGCCTCGTTCAACACATCAACCGACAGCGTGATGTTGGTAGCTTTCTTTGCTGCCGCTCCGGTGGTTGCCATAAAACACTCTCTTAGTTATTGCTTTCGTATGCGCATGATAACCCAACATACTTTAACAAACCAGGTAGGCCGCACCTAAACTTCCGCCAAATTACCCTTGTCTTCCAGCCAACTCTTGCGGTCGCCGGCTCGTTTCTTGGCCAGCAGCAAGTCCATCTGTTCACGGGTATCGTCGTTTTCTTCCACGGTCAACTGCACCAGGCGCCGGGTGTCGGGATTCATGGTAGTTTCCCTGAGCTGCGACGGATTCATCTCGCCCAAACCTTTGAAGCGCTGAATGTTGATCTTGCCGGTGAGTTTTTCGGCTTCTATCCTTGCCAACACGCCCAGTCGTTCCGATTCGTCCAAGGCATAAAACACCTTCTTGCCGACATCGATCCGATACAAGGGCGGCATCGCCACGAACACATGCCCTGCCCTGACCAACGCGTTGAAATGCTGATAAAACAGCGCGCAGATCAAGGTGGCGATGTGGTTGCCGTCGGAATCGGCATCGGCCAGGATGCAGATCTTGCCGTAACGCAGGTTTTGCAGGTCGTTGCTGTCCGGCTCTATGCCTAAGGCCACCGCTATGTCATGCACCTCTTGTGAAGCCATCACCTCGCCTGAATCGACCTCCCAAGTATTCAAAATCTTGCCGCGCAACGGCATGATGGCCTGAAATTCGCGGTCTCTGGCCTGCTTGGCCGAGCCGCCGGCCGAATCGCCCTCGACCAGGAACAGTTCGGTGCGACTGAGATCCTGCCCCGAACAATCCGCCAGTTTGCCGGGCAAGGCCGGGCCGCTGGTGATTTTCTTGCGGATGATTTTCTTGCCGGCCCTCAAACGCTTCTGGGCGCTGGCCAAAATGATCTCGGCGATTTTTTCGCCTTCCTGCGGATGCTGGTTCAACCACAGGCTGAAGGTGTCCTTGGCGACGCCGGAGACGAAGGTCACGCATTCGCGCGAACTCAAACGCTCCTTGGTCTGCCCGGAAAACTGCGGGTCTTCCAGCTTTACCGACAGCACGAAGTGGCAACTTTCCCAGACGTCTTCCGGTGCGACCTTGACGCCGCGCGGCAACAGGTTGCGAAAGTCTAAAAACTCGCGCATCGCCTCGGTCAAACCTGCGCGCAAGCCGTTGACATGGGTGCCGCCCTGGGCAGTCGGCACCAGATTGACATAACTCTCGGCGATGGTTTCCGGCAGACTGTCCGGCGTCCAGACAATGCCCCACTCCACCGCCTCGTTGCTGGCCGCCATGTTGGCCATGAACGGCGGCTGAGGGAAAATCTCCGCGTCGCCGACCCGGTCCAGCAAATATTCCCGCAAGCCGTTCTGATAACACCATTCGAATTGCTCGTCGCTGAGCTCCGAATTCAAGCTGATTTTCAAGCCAGGGCACAACACGGCCTTGGCGCGCAGCACATGTTTGAGCTTGCTGACCGACACCCGGTTGGAATCGAAATACTTGCCGTCCGGCCAGAAATGTACCGTGCTTCCGGTGTTGTTCTTGCCGACGTTATTGATTTGCTGTAATTCGCTGACTTTGTCGCCGCCGGCAAATTCCATTTGATACACCCCGCCGCCGCGCTTGATCTCGACCAGCAGTTTTTCCGACAAGGCATTGACCACCGACACCCCGACACCATGCAAACCGCCGGAGAACTGATAGTTTTTGTTGGAAAACTTACCGCCGGCATGCAACTGGGTCAGGATGACTTCCACGCCGGGAATTCCCTGCTCGGGATGAATGTCGACCGGCATACCACGGCCATTATCGACTACCTTGACCGAGCCATCCTTGTAAAGCGTTACTTCGATACTGTCGGCGTGGCCGGCCAAAGCCTCGTCGACGCTGTTGTCTACCACTTCCTGCACCAAATGGTTGGGACGCGTGGTGTCGGTGTACATGCCGGGGCGTTTGCGCACCGGGTCCAGGCCGCTCAGTACTTCAATCGCCGCGGCGTTATATTCGTTACTCATTGTTACTCATCATTGGCTGTGAATTCATACTATAATGCTCGGTCATTTTTGAGCACGTCAGTACACATTATATGTCGAGAAGAAAAAGCGCATCCCAATTTGAGGAAGCGATGGAAGAACTGGAGAATTTGGTCGAGCAAATGGAACGCGGTGATATTTCCCTGGAGGAATCCTTAAAATCCTTCGAACGCGGCATTAAATTGACTCGCAACTGCCAGCAAGCCTTGCAGGAAGCCGAGCAAAAAGTGCAAATCCTATTAGAAAAAAACGGCCAACAAACCCTGGAGCCATTCAACGATGAGTAATTTAAAAACCTATCTTACCGCCTGCCAAAACCGCGTCGAACGCGCGTTGGCCGACCGTTTGCCCGCGGAGAACATTCTACCGCAGACCCTGCACCAAGCCATGCGCTACAGCGTGTTGGACGGCGGCAAACGTACCCGCCCACTGTTGACATATGCAACCGGCCGGGCTTTGGGTTTGAGCGAAGACGTGCTGGACGCGCCAGCCTGCGCGGTGGAATTTATTCATGTTTACTCCTTAATTCACGACGATCTGCCGGCGATGGACAACGACGACCTGCGCCGAGGCAAACCGACTTGTCACAAGGCTTATGACGAGGCTACCGCGATTTTGGCCGGCGACGCACTGCAGGCCCTGGCATTTGAAATACTGGCTAACGATTCCAGCATTGTGGTCGACGCCGAAGCCCGCCTGAAAATGATCGCCGCATTGACTCGCGCCAGCGGTTCGCAAGGCATGGTCGGCGGCCAGGCTATTGACCTGGGTTCCGTCGGCACTAAATTGACCCTGCCGGAACTGGAAAACATGCACATCCATAAGACCGGCGCCTTGATCCGCGCCAGTGTCAATCTTGCGGCGCTGTCCAAGTCCGAACTCGATCCCTGCATTGCAAAAAAACTGGACCACTACGCCAAATGCATCGGTTTATCGTTTCAGGTCAAGGACGACATCTTGGACGTGGAAAGCGATACCGCCACCCTGGGCAAAACCCAAGGCAAGGATGTAGACAACGACAAACCGACCTACCCCGCCCTGCTGGGCATGGCCGGCGCCAAGCAGAAAGCCCTGGAGTTACACGAACAAGCCGTCGAAAGTTTGGCCGGTTTTGGCTCCGAAGCAGACTTGCTGCGCGATTTATCACTATACATCATAGAACGGACGCACTAAGCCTCGCACTATCTCAACGATGTGATCATCTAAATCGGGATCGCGTCGTTATTTACTCCTGGCGAGCAAGAGCGACGCCGAAATGCGCGCCCGGTCTTGCCTAGATACACATAAAGGAATTTTTTAAGACATGACTCTGTCCAGTTACCCCTTGCTGAACACCATCCACGGCCCGTCCGATGTCCGCGCCCTGCCGAAAGAACAGCTCAAGGCCTTGGCCGACGAGCTGCGTAGCTATCTGACTCATACCGTCAGCATCTCCGGCGGCCACTTTTCGGCGGGCCTGGGCACGGTCGAGCTGACCGTGGCGCTGCATTATGTGTTCGATACCCCGGTGGATCAGTTGGTCTGGGATGTGGGCCATCAGGCTTATCCGCATAAGATTCTGACCGGACGCAAGGACAGGATGCCGACAATCCGAACGCTGGGCGGCGTCTCGGCCTTTCCGTCGCGCGAAGAAAGCGAATACGATGCTTTCGGCGTCGGCCATTCCAGTACGTCGATCAGCGCGGCGCTGGGGATGGCGATCGCCTCACAGCTGCGCGGCGAGGATAAGAAGATGGTGGCCATTATCGGCGACGGTTCGATCACCGGCGGTATGGCCTACGAGGCGATGAACCATGCCGGCGACGTCAACGCCAATCTGTTGGTGATTTTGAACGACAACGATATGTCGATTTCGCCGCCGGTCGGGGCGATGAATAATTATCTGACCAAGGTGTTGTCGAGTAAGTTTTATTCGTCGGTGCGGGAAGAGAGTAAGAAGGCTCTCGCCAAGATGCCTTCGGTGTGGGAATTGGCGCGCAAGACCGAGGAACATGTCAAGGGTATGATCGTGCCCGGTACTTTGTTCGAAGAGCTGGGCTTTAATTATTTCGGGCCGATCGACGGTCACGATGTCGATATGCTGGTGTCGACGCTGGAGAATCTGAAGGATTTGACCGGCCCGGTTTTCCTGCATGTGGTGACCAAGAAGGGCAAGGGTTACGCGCCGGCCGAGAAAGATCCTTTGGCTTATCACGGCGTGCCGGCCTTCGATCCGAGCAAGGATTATCTGCCCAAGGCCGCGCCGTCGCCGCATCCGACTTACACCGAAGTCTTCGGCCGCTGGTTGTGCGACATGGCGAAACAGGACGAGCGCTTGCTGGGCATTACGCCGGCGATGCGGGAAGGTTCGGGCCTGGTGGAGTTTTCCAAGCAGTTTCCGAAACGTTATTTCGATGTGGCGATCGCCGAGCAGCATGCGGTGACGCTGGCCGCCGGCCAAGCCTGCCAGGGCGCGAAACCGGTGGTGGCGATTTATTCGACCTTTTTGCAACGGGCCTATGACCAATTGATCCACGACGTAGCGTTGCAGAATCTGGATGTGCTGTTCGCATTGGACAGAGCCGGGTTAGTGGGTCCGGACGGCCCCACCCATGCCGGTGCCTTCGATTACAGCTACATGCGCTGCATCCCCAACATGCTGGTGATGGCGCCCGCTGATGAAAACGAGTGCCGGCAGATGCTGACGACAGGTTTCAAGCACCAAGGCCCGGCCTCGGTCCGTTATCCGCGCGGCAAGGGTCCCGGCGCGACTGTCGAGGCTGAGCTCACCGAGCTGGAAATCGGCAAGGCCGAAGTCAGACATCAGGGCGGCCGCATCGCGATACTGGCCTGGGGCAGCATGGTCACGCCAGCGGTCGAAGTTGGCAAACAACTGGGCGCTACCGTAGTCAACATGCGCTTTGTGAAGCCGCTCGATGAAGCCTTGGTGCTGGAACTGGCCAAGAGCCACGACGTCGTCGTCACCATTGAGGAAAACGTCATCGCCGGCGGTGCCGGTAGCGCGATCAACGAGTTTTTACAGGCGCAAAAAATCCTGATGCCGGTGTTGAATATCGGTCTGCCCGACCGTTTCGTCGAACAAGGCAGCCGCGAGGAATTGCTCAGTTTGTGCGGGCTCGATGCCAAAGGCATTTTGGCGAAAATTCAAACGTTTGCTGCGTAAATTAAACTGGAGCAATGATGGACAGATTGAAAACTAAAATCCGTGATATTCCCGACTTCCCAAAACCGGGCATTATTTTTAAAGATATTACTCCATTGGTGAAAGATCCGGCGGCACTAAGGCTAGCAGTTCATCAACTGCTACATCCCTTTCTAGGTCGTGATATTACCGCCGTTGCCGGCATGGAAGCCCGTGGATTCATCTTCGGTTCATTGGTCGCCTGGGAACTGGGTATTCCCTTCATTCCGCTCAGAAAACCCGGCAAACTGCCTTACGATGTGCAAAGCGTATCTTATGATCTGGAATACGGCTCGGCCGAGTTGCAAGCGCATATCGATGCGGTGGATAAAAGCGACAAAGTGCTATTGATCGATGATTTGCTGGCAACCGGTGGCACTGCCAAGGCCAGTTGCGAATTGATTGAGAAACTCGGCGCAACGGTGGTTGCCTGTGCGTTTGTAGTGGAACTAGACTTTTTAGAGGGACGGGAAAAACTGAAGGATTACGAGGTACATTCCCTATTGCATTATTGATTCAGCGAAAGCCGCATCCATGCGGCTTTTATGTCAGACTAACGCCTTCTCCAGCGACTTTTTTTTTTGCTGATGTCGTCCATCTTCAGAGAAACCGCTTCAAATTGCCGCTCCGCATCATCGAACGATTTAGACATGCTGTCAAAAGCCTGAACGGTACCGTCTGCTTTAGGCGCATCCAGTTCAAGATTGTTTTCGACATGGCCGCCGGAATCCTTGACCTTAGGCGTTTTAGATTTGTCGACGCCATTGCCTTCCTTGGATTTAACCTCGGATATCTCGCCGACATCGACTTCGGCATCCACATCCAAATCAAAACTGTCGGCATCGGCTTTACCGTCGTTGATCAGGTTATTGCGATATTGTAAAAACGATTCGCGGGTAAACACGTAGGGATCCAACGCGGCCTCGTCGATAAAATTCAAAGCACCTTCGGCGTTAGCCCTATCACTGATACCTTCGAGCACACCCGTACCAGGTACATAAGTACCGGGATTGGCCGCCTTGTCGAGGATAACCCCTCCCCCATCACGCACAGTGGTTGGCCCTAAAATCGGCAGCACCAGATAGGCTCCCTGGCCCACACCCCAAACCGCCAGCGTTTGACCAAAATCTTCCACATTTTGCTGCAAACCCAATTCGCTTGCCACATCGAATAAACCGAACAGACCGATAGTCGAATTAGTGGTAAACCGGCCGAGATCGGAAGCACTTTGCTCAAACTTGCCTTGTAGAATGTCATTTAGAACGACATTGATACCTTTAAGATTGTTAAAGAAATTAGTGACTCCGCTTTGCATGAAGTTGGGCGTGATAAATTTATAACTGTCGGCGACCGGTTTCAACAGATACTTATCCAAGCCCATATTGAATCCGTACATCGAGCGATTAAAGCCCTCGTAGGGATCAACCGGGCTGGCGCTTACGGCTGAAAACCCGGCACCACTGGTGGCGGGTTCGGTAGTGGCACACCCCGTTACCGATAGCGCGCCCGAAAAAAACAGCGCCCAAATTAGAGATGCTTGGCTTTTGCCTTGTAAACTGGGGGTATGCATTACTTACAATTCCTGACAGACTTATTGTTTAGCGTAACTTTCTATTTTCTCATTGATTTTAGCAATCAGCGCATCGAACCCTTCCCGGTTTAAAACACTGGTGTAATCCGAACGCTTTAATGCCAAATCGCTGACTCCGTCCGCTATTATATTAATAATCTGCCAACTATCGTCTTTTTTCTTCATCATATAATCGAATTTGACATCCTTTTCACCGGGGATTTTCAGATTGGTATGCACCACTACGCCGCCTCGTCCGGTTTCTTCTTCCGAAACAAAACTAAACGACTCACCGGAAAAGCTTTTGAAATTATGCGCATAGGCTGACACGCTCAACTGACTGAATACGGCTTCCAATTTGTTCTGCTGCTCAGCGGTCAACTCCTCCCATTGCTTACCCACCACAATCCGGGCAATTTTGGGTAAGTCATGGCTCTTTTTTACCGCCGCATCCAATTTGTCGTAGCGCCCCTGAAAGCCCAACTCTTTACCCTGCTTCATCACATCGATCAGCTGATTTTGAAACTCATCCACCACCTGACGTGCCGAGGTTTCCTCGGCCCAGGACAATGACGATAGACAGAGAAGCATTAAAAAACTAAAACTGAAATAAATTTTTTTTAACATAGCCGTCATCTAAATTTGATAAAAACGCAAGAATATCCGCTTCCGAATCTTCATGATTCAATTTTGACGGGAATATCGGAAATTGAGGTTTTTCCAACCCTGGCATACTGCGGACTTGATTCCACCACCATGTCGCCGGATGTTTTAGGGCCACGAATACTAGCCCACAACGATTTCAACGGATGTGCCAGTGTATCTTCGACCGCCGTTGCCTCATAACCGCAATGCGCCATGCAGTTTGCGCACTTGGGATTTTTGACCGTGCCGTATTTCTCCCAAGGCGTAGTTTCCAACAACTCCTTGAACGAACCGGCATTACCCTCGTCGGCCAGCAAATAGCAGGGTTTTTGCCAACCGAAAACGTTACGGGTCGGGTTACCCCAGGGCGTGCAATTGTAGTTTTGGTTTCCAGCCAGAAAATCCAGATACAGCGAAGAATGGTTCAATTTCCATTTTCTGTTTTTACCTATTTTAAAAATACCGCGAAACAGGTTTTTAACATCAACACCCTTGATAAATACGTCTTGCTTGGGCGCGCGCTCATAGCTGAATCCCGGCGCAATTGTCACGCCCTCGACACCCAATTCCATCGCATAGTCCAAAAACTCCGCAACTTCTTCCGGTGTTTCACCTTGAAACAACGTGCAGTTGACATTGACCCTGAACCCCTTGCCCAGCGCCAGCTTAATCGCTTCAACGGCGATATCGAAAACACCTTCCTGACAAACCGAGCTATCGTGCTTGTGTTTAAGGCCGTCTAGGTGAACGGAAAATGTCAAATAAGGTGACGGCTTGTAATCGTTGATGCGTTTTCGGAGCAACAAGGCATTAGTACACAGGTAAACAAACTTTTTACGGGCAATGATACCTTCGACAATTTGCGGCATTTCCTTATGAATCAGAGGCTCGCCGCCTGGAATTGACACCATTGGCGCACCGCACTCATCCACCGCGTCCAAACATTCTTGAACGGATAAACGCTTATCGAGAATATCATCCGGGTAATCGATCTTGCCGCAACCGGCGCAAGCCAAGTTGCATTTGAACAACGGCTCCAACATTAAAACCAAGGGATACTTTTTCGCACCCATTAATTTTTGTTTGATCAGATAACTACCAACAGCTAATTGCTGACGTAAAGGCACACTCACGACTACTCTCCAAAACTTCAAATCACCCGGTCCATGCAATTGTCACAAAAAAACAACAAAAAGCAAAAACCCCAATAAAAACAATTACTTCGAGCCACAACAATTCGCAGATAGGCAAAATACGACGCAAAAACATGGCTAGATTGTTGTTAGAATACTACTTTTTTAACGCCCTCTCCAGCTTAAATATCAAAAAGCAACATTTTTCGATTAAAACATCAGTAACAACCGCAGAATTCAGCCGACAAATCCCGAGCTATTTCCCCACATTAAATGGCAAAAATATCTTTAATAAACAACAGTCAATCCCCAATCGACCGAAGCTGGACCAACTCTAAAACCACCTAACAAAACACTGTTCGCCACCAGATTTGCAGTAAAACAACATGGCTTTGCAAAACACCAACAAACAGTCTATCATTGACTTAACACTTTAGTTGGCTATCAACAGCTCATGAACGGACCTCAACCACCCATCGATAACCCGCAATTGCTCGCGCAATTATCCGACACCGAACTGCAAGCCGTTTTGCTTGAAGGAGTGTCCCGCACCTTCGCGCTGACAATTCCACAACTGCCGCCAGCCCTATATCCGGCCGTTGCCAACGCATATCTACTATGCCGAATCGTCGACACCATAGAAGACGAAGTCTCATTGACCGCCGAGCAAAAAAAATATTTTTGCCGCATGTTTATCGACATCGTCAAAACCGGCCAACATGCCCAAGCCTTCGCGGACCAATTGGCGCCTTTGCTATCGCAACAAACCATTCCGGCCGAACACAGCCTGATCCGTTTAAGCGCTCGAGTAATCGCCATCACCCGCAGCCTGGATGCCGCGCAAATCGAGGCCTTGGCATGTTGTGTAGAAACCATGGCTAACGGCATGCCTGTCTATCAAGCGCTAGACTTGCACGCGGGCTTGAAAACCATGAAAGACATGGACGATTACTGCTATTACGTCGCGGGCTGTGTCGGTGAAATGCTGGCTAAATTGTTTTGCCATTATTCGGAAGAAATTGCCCAACATCGGGAAGAACTGCTCAGGCTGTCGGTGTCTTTTGGACAAGGCTTGCAAATGACCAACATCCTGAAAGACATTTGGGACGACGCCAAACGAGGTGTCTGCTGGCTTCCGCAAGATATTTTCACCGAAACCGGTTTCAACCTGGCCGAGTTGACCCCGGCTACCGACGATGAACGCTTCAGGCTCGGTCTGACACATTTGATAGGCATCGCTCACGGCCATTTGCAAAACGCACTGACCTACACCCAATTGCTGCCCAGTCATGAAACCGGTATACGAAACTTCTGCTTGTGGGCTTTAGGCATGGCGGTTTTGACCCTGAAGAAAATCAAACAAAACTTGAGCTTCAACGAATCCGGCCAAGTCAAAATCAGCCGCAACAGCGTCAAGACCACAATTGTCGCCTGCAAGCTGACGGCTCGCAGCAACATCTTACTGTCATTACTTTTCAATCTAAGCAGCCGGGATTTAAAAACCCCTGACTGGCGGTATTTACCCCAATCGCACACTGGACAATAAGGAATCATTATGTTTACCGAATCCCCTATAGATACCAGCAGCCACGACATGCCTAACAGCACGACTTCAACCCCAAATATCCTGAGTGGTTTGAATGCCGCTATCGAGCGAGCGCAAAGTAAATTGCTCAGCCTGCAAAATCCTGCGGGTTACTGGGTATTTGAATTGGAAGCCGACTGCACCATCCCGGCCGAATACATCATGATGATGCATTACCTGGATGACATTAACGAAGAACTGCAAAGCAAAATCGCGGTATATCTGCGCAGCCGCCAAGCGGAAGACGGCAGCTATCCGATGTTTACCGGTGGCCCCGGCGACATCAGCGGCAGTGTTAAAGTCTATTACGCCTTGAAAATGGCCGGCGACTCCATCCATGAACCGCACATGAAACGCTTGCGCGAATGGATCCTGAGCCAAGGCGGCGCGGCGCGGGCCAATGTATTCACCCGGATAGCCCTGGCCATCTTCGAGCAATTGCCTTGGCGCGGCGTACCCTATATCCCGGTCGAAATCATGTTGCTGCCATCCTGGTTTCCGTTTCACCTGGATAAAGTATCGTATTGGTCCCGGACGGTCATGGTGCCGCTGTTCATCATGTGTACCTTAAAAGCCAAGGCCAAGAATCCACATAACGTCAGCATCCTGGAACTATTTGTGGTACATCCCGACGAGGAAAAGCATTATTTCCCCGAGCGCACCTTGCTGAACAAGTTTTTCCTGGGATTGGATCAGTTGGGTCGGGTCACCGAACCCTTGATTCCGAAAAGCATCCGCAAGCGAGCAATCGATAAAGCGGTCGACTGGTTTACCGAACGTCTGAATGGCGAAGACGGCTTGGGCGGTATTTTTCCAGCCATGGTCAACGCCTATGAGTCCATGTTGTTGCTGGGCTTCCCCAAGGATCACCCTAATGTCTTAATTGCTCGCCAATCCATCGATAAATTGCTGGTGATTAAGGACGACCATGCTTACTGCCAACCCTGCCTGTCCCCGGTTTGGGATACCGGCCTGGCCAGCCTGGCTTTATTGGAAGCCGACAAACAAGGCAACAAAACCAGCCTCGGTAGAGCCTATGATTGGTTAAAAAGCGTGCAATTGTCGGACGAACCCGGCGATTGGCGCGTGCGCCGCCCGGAACTGGCCGGTGGTGGCTGGGCATTCCAATTTGCCAATCCGCATTATCCCGATGTTGACGATACCGCGGTCGTGGCATTCTCGATGGCTGAAGCCGAGCAGTCCGGCCTGGATGAATCCATTCACCGCGCCACCCGCTGGATCGTCGGCATGCAGTCGCAAAACGGCGGTTATGGCGCATTCGATGTGGATAACACCTATTACTACCTGAACGAGATTCCGTTTGCCGACCATGGCGCTCTGCTGGATCCGCCGACAGTCGATGTCAGTGCCCGTTGCGCGATGTTGATGGCCAGGGTGACCAAGGATCATGCCGAATATTTGCCAGCCCTGCAACGCACCATCGACTACATCCGTAACGATCAGGAAGCCGACGGCTCCTGGTTCGGCCGCTGGGGTACCAACTACATCTATGGTACCTGGTCCGCTCTGCTGGGCCTGGAACAAACCAGCCTGCCTAAAACCGACCCGATGTACACCAAAGCCGCCGCTTGGCTGAAAAGTGTGCAACGCGAAGATGGCGGTTGGGGCGAAGATAACTTGAGCTATCACGACGACAAAAAATTCCGTGGCCGCTACCATTTCAGCACCGCATTCCAGACCGCCTGGGCTGTATTAGGCTTGATCGCGGCCGGCGAAGTGCACTGCAGGGAAGTAAAAGCCGGCATCGAATTTCTGCTGCGCCATCAACAAGCCGATGGCGTCTGGAATGATCCCTGCTTCACCGCGCCCGGCTTTCCAAAAGTGTTCTATCTGAAATATCACGGCTACGACAAATTTTTCCCGTTATGGGCGCTGGCCAGATACCGTAACGAATTGGCCAAGCAGTGACCGACACCGCCCATTTGACATCTCCCACGGTAACCAACGATGCCGACGCCCTTGTCGGCATCGTCGTTGCGCTGCCGGAAGAACTGAGCACGCTGACCTACCACAAACTCAAACTAGGCGAATGTTGCCGGATCGGCGACACATGGGTCGTTTACAGCGGCGCCGGTCCCGCCAATGCCACCAAAGCCGCCGAGCTACTGATTGACAAAGGCTGTCGGCAACTGATCAGTTGGGGCTGCGCGGCTGGCTTGTCACCTGAATTAAAACCGGGTGACTTGGTATTAGCCTCCCAAATCGTCACCGAGCAACAACAATTCGATACCGATAGCCATTGGCGCAGCCGGATACTTGCTTTTTTGCCCACCGGCATCCCCGTACATGACGGCAAATTATTCAGCAGCGCCGAATTGGTCGGCAGTCACCAACACAAACAGCGCCTTCATCAAACCAGCCTAGCCATTGCGTTGGACATGGAAAGCGCCGCCATTGCCGAAACCGCGCAGCGCGCCGGCCTGCCGTGCCTGGCGGTTCGCGCCATAGCCGATCCGGCCGGCATGGATTTGCCGCAAGCTGTCCAACGTGCTTTAGACAGTGACGGCCAGGTGGTCATGGCCAAATTGCTGCGTTACTTGCTGACGCATCCCTGGGAAGTGGTCGGTCTGATTCGTCTAGGACTGCATTTTCATGCCGCCCAAACAACCCTAAAACTCGTCGCCCGCCAGTTCCGAATACCGGGGACATACCCCCCGATAGCGATTTGAGCCGCTATGACAAATTGCTCGACATCCATCTTATTCATTGCCGCGCGACCTTAATCGCGACGGTACCCATTTACGAGGTATTACATGTCTTTTAGCATCGCCGATCTTTTCACCGAGCACTTCCAAGAAAAGTTCGATTTACACGAGCACTATCTGAACAATCAAATGGTGCGAGTACTGCGCACTATTGGTTATGACAGAAATTACAAAAGAGCGATCGGCCAATATCTGTACGACCAAGACAACAACGAATATCTGGATTTATTGAGCGGCTTCGGCGTATTCGCCATCGGCCGCAATCACCCGACCGTGATCAGCGCCTTGCGGGAAACCCTGACACTGGAACTGCCGAATCTGGTGCAAATGGACGTATCCTTGTTGAGCGGCTTGCTGGCCAAGGAAATCCTCGCTACCTGCCCGGATAATCTGGACAAAATGTTCTTCAGCAACTCAGGCACCGAAGCCGTGGAAGCGGCGATTAAATTTGCCCGTTACACCACCAAGCGCCCCCGTATCGTTCATTGCGAACACGCATTTCACGGCCTGACCATGGGTTCGCTATCACTGAACGGCGAGGAAATTTTCAGAGAAGGCTTTGGCCCGCTGCTGCCTAACTGCTCCGCCGTGCCGTTCAACGATCTTGAAGCTTTGGAAAAAGAACTTAGCAGCAAGGATGTCGCCGCCTTCATCGTCGAACCGATTCAGGGCAAGGGCGTCAACGTGCCGGATGACAACTACCTGCCGGAAGTCGAACGCCTATGTAAAAAATACGGCACCTTGTTCGTCGCCGACGAAATCCAGACCGGTATCGGCCGTACCGGCAAATTCTGGGCAATCGACCACTGGAACGTCAAACCCGACATGATATTGATGGCCAAAGCGCTGTCCGGCGGTTTCGTGCCCGTCGGTGGCGTGGCAATGACAACAAAGATCATGGATACCGTGTTCAACCGGATGGATAGAGCCGTCGTACACGGCTCCACCTTCTCCAAAAATAACATGGCGATGGCCGCTGGCCTGGCAACGCTGGAAGTCATGAGAGCCGAGAAACTGGTGGAAAACAGCGCGAAAGTCGGCGCAGACATTATCAATACCATCAACGCTTCCGCCACTCGATACGAATTCCTTAAGGAAGCACGCGGCAAGGGCTTGATGATTGCTATCGAATTCCAATCGCCGAAAAGCCTAGGCCTCAAAGCCGCCTGGGCCATGCTGGAAGCGGCCAACAAAGGCCTATTCTGCCAGATGATCACGATACCGTTGTTCAAGGAACACCGCATTCTGAGCCAGGTCGCGGGGCACGGCATGAACGTGGTCAAGTTTTTGCCGCCGCTAAATCTGACACAAAAAGACCGCGACTGGATTATCAATTCCATGGACAAAACCATCGCCGATACCCATCAGGTCACCGGCTCGATCTGGACCCTAGGTAAAAATCTGGCCAGCCACGCCCTAAAAAACAAAAAGTGAGGTCCCTAATGATGCGATTTTTCCAACCCGCCGCCTTGGCATTAACGTTGCTGACCAGCAATCTGGCGTTCGGCCATGCCGTCGTCACCCACAATTCACTGAAACTGAAACCGGTACCAGTCAACCTGGCCAGCCAGGTAGAGCTGTCGTTCAATTCCAAGGTGGAATTGGACCTGTCCGAGGTGTTCCTGGTCAGTGCCGGTGACGTGATGACGCCTATCACCGCCACGCCAGGTGCGAAAGCGGGCCAGGTCGTGCTCGATTTGCCGGCCCTGAAGCCAGGTGAATACGCCATCAAATTGAAAATCTTCGCCGCGGACGGTCATCTCAGCGAAGACCTGCTGCGTTTTTTTGTCAAAGAAGCTAAATAACCATTATGGAAGGCATTGCCAATTACCTTGATTCGCTGATCGGCGGCGTCGATCTCACCTTCTATTCGATTGCCATCGGCGGTTTGATGTGGGGCTTGTTTGTGTTACGGCCCTGGGATGAAGATTCGAATTACAACAGCGCCTTGCTGGAAAAAACCGTCAATCTGATTCACTTCGGCAGCAAAGCCCTGGTGATTACTCAGTTGTCTAAAATCGGCCTGAAAATCTGGTTGATGGCGGTAACCTTGGGAAAATCACCATTTCCGGCCTTTTTCCAAACCGTACAATTCAGCGCCGGCATGGCACGCGCGTTGTTCGCTTTCGCTTTGTTTTTGTTTATCAAATACGGGCTTAATAACCGCCTTCGCTCCAAGCAACATTGGCTGACGGCGACCGCGATTATCGTACCGTTGGTAATGGCCGCCGCTTGGCTGGTGCATGGCGCCAGCCGTCTGGAAGACCGCGGTTTACTGATGACCCTGACAGTCACTCACCAATTGGCCGCCGCCACCTGGGTGGGCGGGATTTTTCAAATCCTGGCCTTGTGGGGTCTGAAAAAGCGCAACGCCATCGCGGTGGAAATCTGGCCAATGCTGCTGAAGCGTTTTTCAATGGTCGGCATCCTCGCGGTCGGCGCATTACTGGTAACCGGCACCCCACTGGCCTGGTATTACATCCGCACCTTTCAGGGCTTCATCGGTGCCGGTTACGGTAACTTGCTGATGGTCAAGATCATGATGATGGGCTTGGCGCTGGGCTTTGCCTGGTTGAATCGCAAGGCAGTCGAAGAATACTTTGTCAGCCGCAGCCTTTATGCGCTGACGGCCCGCGTACCTTATTACATCGAAGCGGAAACCCTGATCCTGCTGACCATTTTGTTCACCGCCGCCAGCCTGGCTTCCCAGCCGCCGGCGGTCGATATCCCGCATTTGACAGCCTCGGTGGACGAAGTGCTGAACATGTTCCACCCGCGCATTCCGCGCTGGGAATCGCCCACGCATGAAGCCTTGATCGCCGGCGAAGCAGGGCGCGTTGCCATCGTCGGCCAGGTGCCCTCGGAAGCCGCCACCGCCTGGTCGGACTATAACCACAACATCTCCGGCATTTTCCTGGCCACTATGAGCTTCTTCGCCATGCTGTCGTTTTCCAGCCGATTTCATAGTTGGGCACGCTTCTGGCCGGTCGGCTTCATGGCACTCGGTGTGTTTTTGTTTTTCCGCAGCGATGCCGAAAGTTGGCCGCTCGGCCCTATCGGCTTCTGGGAAAGTACTTTCAACAACGGCGAAATCCTGCAGCACCGCATAGCCACCATGCTGGTGTTTATACTGGGCTTGATCGAAGTCCGGGCACGCCTGAACAATAATAGCGGTTTCATGCCTTATATGTTTCCACTGCTGGCGGCATTCGGTGGCATGATGTTACTGGCGCATTCGCATGTCGGTTTCGAAGCCAAAACCGCGTTTCTGATCCAAGTTGGCCACACCCTGATGGGCGTGTTTTCTCTGATTCTAGCCTGCGGCCGCTGGCTGGAACTCAAGCTCGACTCGCCCGGCAAAAACGTTGCCGGTTTTATTTCAGTGTTCGCCTTGTTCCAAATAGGCGTCATTCTGATGTTCTATCGTGAACCCCTGTACTGATCATGAAACTGACTAACGATTATCCATTACTGAAAGACATCCACGGCCCGTCCGATGTCCGCGCCCTGCCGAAAGAACAGCTCAAGGCCTTGGCCGACGAGCTGCGTAGCTATCTGACTCATACCGTCAGCATCTCCGGCGGCCACTTTTCGGCGGGCCTGGGCACGGTCGAGCTGACCGTGGCGCTGCATTATGTGTTCGATACCCCGGTGGATCAGTTGGTCTGGGATGTGGGCCATCAGGCTTATCCGCATAAGATTCTGACCGGACGCAAGGACAGGATGCCGACCATCCGAACGCTGGGCGGCGTCTCGGCCTTTCCGTCGCGCGAAGAAAGCGAATACGATGCTTTCGGCGTCGGCCATTCCAGTACGTCGATCAGCGCGGCGCTGGGGATGGCGATCGCCTCACAGCTGCGCGGCGAGGATAAGAAGATGGTGGCCATTATCGGCGACGGTTCGATCACCGGCGGTATGGCCTACGAGGCGATGAACCATGCCGGCGACGTCAACGCCAATCTGTTGGTGATTTTGAACGACAACGATATGTCGATTTCGCCGCCGGTCGGGGCGATGAATAATTATCTGACCAAGGTGTTGTCGAGTAAGTTTTATTCGTCGGTGCGGGAAGAGAGTAAGAAGGCTCTCGCCAAGATGCCTTCGGTGTGGGAATTGGCGCGCAAGACCGAGGAACATGTCAAGGGTATGATCGTGCCCGGTACTTTGTTCGAAGAGCTGGGCTTTAATTATTTCGGGCCGATCGACGGTCACGATGTCGATATGCTGGTGTCGACGCTGGAGAATCTGAAGGATTTGACCGGCCCGGTTTTCCTGCATGTGGTGACCAAGAAGGGCAAGGGTTACGCGCCGGCCGAGAAAGATCCTTTGGCTTATCACGGCGTGCCGGCCTTCGATCCGAGCAAGGATTATCTGCCCAAGGCCGCGCCGTCGCCGCATCCGACTTACACCGAAGTCTTCGGCCGCTGGTTGTGCGACATGGCGAAACAGGACGAGCGCTTGCTGGGCATTACGCCGGCGATGCGGGAAGGTTCGGGCCTGGTGGAGTTTTCCAAGCAGTTTCCGAAACGTTATTTCGATGTGGCGATCGCCGAGCAGCATGCGGTGACGCTGGCCGCCGGCCAAGCCTGCCAGGGCGCGAAACCGGTGGTGGCGATTTATTCGACCTTTTTGCAACGGGCCTATGACCAATTGATCCACGACGTAGCGTTGCAGAATCTGGATGTGCTGTTCGCATTGGACAGAGCCGGGTTAGTGGGTCCGGACGGCCCCACCCATGCCGGTGCCTTCGATTACAGCTACATGCGCTGCATCCCCAACATGCTGGTGATGGCGCCGGCTGATGAAAACGAGTGCCGGCAAATGCTGACGACAGGTTTCAAGCACCAAGGTCCAGCCTCGGTGCGTTATCCGCGCGGCAAGGGCCCCGGCGCGACTGTCGAGGCTGATCTCACCGAGCTGGAAATCGGCAAGGCCGAAGTCAGACATCGGGGCGGCCGCATCGCGATACTGGCCTGGGGCAGCATGGTCACGCCAGCGGTCGAAGTTGGCAAACAACTGAGCGCTACCGTAGTCAACATGCGCTTTGTGAAGCCGCTCGATGAAGCCTTGGTGCTGGAACTGGCCAAGAGCCACGACGTCGTCGTCACCATTGAGGAAAACGTCATCGCCGGCGGTGCCGGTAGCGCGATCAACGAGTTTTTACAGGCGCAAAAAATCCTGATGCCGGTGTTGAATATCGGTCTGCCCGACCGTTTCGTCGAACAAGGCAGCCGCGAGGAATTGCTCAGTTTGTGCGGGCTCGATGCCAAAGGCATTTTGGCAAAAATCGAAGCGTTTGCTGCGTAACAACCGATGCTGGAAATCCTGCAAATACCGGTTCTGACGGATAATTATATTTATCTGCTGCACGAACCAAGCACGGGCCAAACCGCGGTAGTCGATCCGGCTGTCGCCGAGCCGGTGCTGGATGCACTGGAACAAAACGGCTGGCGACTGGATTATATTTTCAACACCCACCATCATGGCGACCATGTCGGCGGCAATTTGCAACTCAAGCAATCGACGGGTTGTAAGGTCGTTGGCGCCGCGTTCGATAATAGGCGAATTCCGGGCATCGACATTACTGTCGCTGATGGCGAGACAGTCCAACTAGGTCTGCAATCTTTCCAAATCATCAGCACGCCCGGCCATACCTTGGGCCATATCGTTTATTACTGTCCCGACAGCCTGGCACTATTCTGCGGCGATACCCTGTTTTCGTTGGGTTGCGGACGGCTATTCGAAGGCAGCGCGGAGCAGATGTGGCATTCGTTGCAAAAACTCAAAGCCCTCCCCGGTGACACCCGCATCTACTGCGCTCACGAATATACTCAAGCCAATGGCCGTTTCGCGATGACTTTAGATGCCGATAATCCGGACTTATTGCAACGTCTGGCCGAAGTGGCCGAATTGCGCCATCAAAATCTGCCCACCGTACCTTCTACCCTGTCCGTGGAATTGGCTACCAACCCGTTTCTGCGTGAACACAGTGCCGACCTGCGCAAAGCCATATCCGCCAGGGACGACACCCCGGCACATGTATTTGCAAAAGTCAGATTATTGAAAGATCACTTTCGTTGATTAACGCTTAACCGCTTTAACCACGACGAATTTAGCATTGCCGGCAACCTGTTCCCAGTTTCCGAACAGTTTTTTCAGGTTCTGGTGATAATTTAAATGCCGGTTGCCTATCACTCGTAACTCGCCGCCTTTTCGCAGAACTTGATGAGCCTGCTGAAACATTTGTCTGGCGATATGATCGCCGATAGCATGTTGCTGGTGAAACGGCGGATTGCAGATTATGCAATCCGCGCTCAGTGGAGGAACTCCGCTCAAACAATCCCCGACGATAAAATCGGCCTGGCGCCCACCGGCAAACGCTGATTCAAAGTTCTCGCGCGCCGATGCGATAGCCATGAATGACTCATCGACAAAACCGATCCGCGCATTGGGCAAGCGATCCGCCATCATCAAACCCACCACGCCGTTACCGCAGCCTAGATCTATGATCCGATGATAATCCGGGTTATTCGGCAAATGTTGCAATAACAGCCGAGTACCGATATCCAGACTGTCGCGGGAAAACACATTGGCGTGATTGCTGATCCACCAATCGGTATTTTCCAGTCGATAACGAACCGGATAAGGATTGTTAGGCAATACCAATTGAGTGTCGATATTGGCAAAAATCATCCTCGCCTTTTTTACGGCCAAGGAGGTAGTGGTGGGTCCTATCAACCGCTCCAACAACTTCCAAACGCCTGCGGGCAGTGCCTTGACCATACCTGCGGCAATAATCCTGCTGGAGGGTTTCAGCAACGGCCTAAGCCTATGCAGCTGATATTCCAACAGAGCCAAGGTCTTAGGTACTTTGATCAGCAAATAATCGATACCGCAATCGGGTAGGCTCAAACTGTCCAGTAAATGAATTTTGCCTGGATCGATTAAGTTCAGTTGACAATTGTTTAGGGTGGCTTGCCGGGACAGAAAAGAATCGGAAATCGCCGTTGGCCGATACGCATGTAATGCCAACGCCAGTGCTCCGAAACTATCATTCAGTATCACAATTTGCGATTCCGGCGCCGGAATCGCCTCGCGGGCCAGGTAATTCAGCAGATATTCGTCCGCCGCATCCCAGGCTTGTAGCAATTCGTTTTTTCGATGCGGGAACCGCCCGAGCACGAAACGGCCTTGCGGCATTTCTAAAAAATTTTGCATGAATGATGATAGACGTCAGCGACAATTTGTCACGCGGCGATATGCCACATTTTCAGATCAGTTTTGTTTAGTTAGACTCTGCCCGACTCTTGTATGCGCCCTAGCGGGAAAACAGAGTTACTTCCCTCTCAAAACGGCCGGTTTTCTTCTCGTAACTGGCCGTTTTTTTTGCCCGCCAATCGGCAACGGCTTATTGCATCGCAAACAAACGATAAAAATTAGTACGGGATAATTCGGCGATTTCCTCCAGGCTACTACCGCGCAATTCGGCGATATGCTCGGCCACATGCCGCACATAAGTTGGATAATTAGGCTTGCCGCGGTAAGGCACCGGCGCCAGATAGGGTGAATCGGTTTCAATCAAAAAGCGGTCTGCCGGCACTTTTCGCGCCACCTCCTGGATAGCCAGAGCGTTTTTAAAGGTAACGATGCCGGAAAATGAAATATAAAATCCCAGTTCCAGAGCCTTTTCGGCGTAAGCCCAATCCTCGGTGAAACAATGAATAATCCCGCCCACTTGCTGCGCGCCTTCGGTTTTCAATACATCCAATGAATCATGTCCGGCTTCTCGGGTATGGATGATCAACGGTTTATTCAGGGTTTTAGCAACCTGGATATGATACTTAAAACGTTGATGCTGCCACGCCAGATCGCCTTTGCCATGAAAATAATCCAGCCCGGTTTCGCCGATCGCAATTACCTTGGGATGGCTAGCCAGAGCCAACAGTTCGTCGACAGTCGGCTCCCGCCCTTCCGTCACATTGGGATGCACACCCACCGACAGTGAAATTTCGGGATAAGGTTCCACCAGCGCCAGCATGTCCGGATAAGATTCCAGGTCAATGGCAATACACAACATGTGTTCGATGTGTTTGGTCCGCGCGTCGTTAACGAAAGCGTCGAAGTCGTTGTGGTAAGGTTTTAGGTCAATCCGATCCAGATGACAATGGGAGTCGATAAACATGCGGGTATATGATTTGGATGCCGAGGCCTTGGCGTCGAACAAGGATTACATAGTATGAGTGGATCGATCCGATTCCAGTGCGCCGGCCAAATAGGTTTCGATTTTATTTCTAGCCATGCCGCCATCCTGATCACTGAATTGCACCCCAATACCGGGAGATCGATAACCTTCCGCACCGACCGGCGTTTTCCAGATAATTTTCCCGGCAATAGGTAAACGCTCGGTCTCTTCCATTAAATTCAATAACATAAACACTTCCTCGCCCATTTGGTATTCCCGTTTGGTGGGAATGAACAGTCCACCATTTTTAATGAACGGCATATACGCGGCATAAAGCGCGTTTTTGTCTTTGATGGACAACGACAAAATACCTTGTCTGGGTGCTGTTTCGGCCATATTTGTTATTAAATATTGAGTTGTGACCAGCGAATTAACAGTTGCTCAAGCATCAGTTGCTTATTTATTTGTGTGCCTAATTGAGACTTGGCATTCAGCAAGCTATCGTAAAACGGATAAAGGCCGGTTAATTCTAGCCGCTCGGCAAGGGCTTGCAAGGATTTTTTCATGTCCGGGTTATGTAACTGACGGGTATCCGCCCCGTGCGCGAATTTAATCATATCCATGACCCAGCCGAGCATCCAGGCCAGCAGCACTTTCAAATCCAGCGCATCTTGTTTTTGCCATTGTTCCGCCACCGGAACCGGATTGCTCTTTCCTTCGGCGACTTGTACCCAGGTCTTAAAATAAGTTTGCCTAAGATCAATAAAGTTCTGTTCGGCGTACTGTTTTGCCAATAAAGGTGCGCCTTGCGACAGGCTCAGCAACAAATCGACATTCTGGCCGGGCACGCCCTGCTGTTGCAACCAGCGGCCGGCAATATGCTTGTCCGGCGCCGGACAATGAAGAGTCTGGCAACGGCTGCGGATGGTGGCCGGCAGCCGGGACGGGTTTTCAGTCAACAACACCAGACAAGTGCGCTCGGTCGGCTCTTCCAGACACTTCAAAAACGCGTTGGCCGCAGCATTATTCAACCGGTCGGCCGGATCGATGATCACCAGCCGATAAGCATCAAATTGCGGCTTTAAGGCCAAATTGACAATCAATCGGCGAATTTTATCGATACCGATACCTTTACCGGGCTCGTCTGGCTCGATCAACAAATAATCGGGATGCGTCCGCGCATCACATAATTTGCAACCATGGCAATGGCCGCAAGCCGAGTGATCAGCCAGCGGTGCATGGCACAACAAGGCCCGCGCATAAACATCGGCCAGATGGCTATTGCCCACGCCTTGAGAACCCACGACTAACAAAGCCTGCGGGATACGTTGCTGCTCGATATAACCGCTAAGATGTTGCCAAATGGTTTGTTGCCACGGATAGGCGGAATAATGCGCGGACTTCATACCGATTCGAGCCCATCGACAGCCTTGACGATCTGCTCCTGAACCTCGGGCAAGGCCAAGCTGGCGTCGATGACTTTATAACGCTGCCTATCCAGACCTGCGCGCCGCAGGTAAGCCTGACGCACGCGTTCGAAAAAATCTAGCTGTTCGCTCTCGAAGCGATCCAGCAATCCCCGCTGTCGCACACGCAGCATGCCGGTTTCCAGCGGCGCATCCAGCAACAGGGTTAAGTCGGGCCGCAAATCGCCCTGCACGGCCTGTTCCAGCCAGGCAATGGTTTGTATATCCATGTTGCGGCCTCCACCCTGGTAAGCGTAGGTCGCATCGGTAAAACGATCACACAGCACCCATCTCCCCTGGCTTAAGGCAGGCAGAATGACATGCTGAATATGCTGAGAACGCGCCGCAAACATCAGCAACAATTCGGCTTCAGGCGTGATACTTTCATGATGTTTCGCCAGCAACAGATGGCGTATGTTTTCCGCCAACTCGGTGCCGCCGGGCTCGCGAGTTACGACGACTTCGATCCCGCGCTCGGCCAGCAGTTGTTCGATGAAGCGCAAATTTGTCGACTTACCGACGCCTTCCCCGCCCTCTAGGGTAATAAATCGTCCGAGTTTCATCGCTGATACAGCTCGACATATTTTTCATGGGTCGAATAGGTCGCCGAAAAGGCATGCAGCCCATTACCACGCGCGACAAAAAACAATGCATCGCCATCGGCTGGATGCAAGGCGGCCACTATAGCGGCCTTACCCGGCATCGCAATCGGGGTTGGCGGCAAGCCTTTATTCAGATAAGTATTGTATGGCGTAGGTTCGCGTAAATCGCTGCGGCGAATATTGCCCTGATAATCGTCCCCCATGCCGTAAATCACGGTCGGATCGGTTTGCAGCAACATGCCTTTTTTTAAACGGCGGCTAAACACACCGGCTATTGTTTTGCGTTCCGCGGCGGCGGCCGTTTCCTTTTCGATAATCGAGGCCAATATCAAGGCCTGATAAGGACTATCCAGCGGCACCTGCTTGTCGCGTTTTTCCCATTCAGAGGCTAACAGCTGTTGCATTTTGTCATGTGCCCGCTTCAACAATTCCAAATCCGTGCTGTTTTTTTCAAAATAATAGGTGTCCGGAAAAAACAACCCCTCCGGATGAGACTGGTCGGAACCGACCTTTTCCATCACACCGGCCAACTCGGTACCGGACAAGGTATGTTGTAGATTGGGGTTTTCATGTATAGCCTGTAAGACTTGTTTGAAACTCCAGCCTTCGGGAAAGGTAATTGAATACTGCCGGGTCTTGCCTTGTTTCAGCTGGGCTAGAATATCGCCGGCGGTGGCGCCTTTATTCAGAACATATTCACCGACTTTCAACATCCTGTCTAAATGGGTCCAATAAGCGAATAGTTTGAACCAAAGTGAATTTACGGCGATATGCTGAGCCTTTAGCTGTCTGATCACGCTATCCAGAGTATCGCCTTTTTTTATGTCCAGCGTACTTAAACTAGTAACCACCGGTTTTTTTTGCAAGATGTGATAATGCATGCCTCCCCAAATGAATAACAAGCTCAACACCATCAAGCTAGTAAACGCGACTATGCTTCTAATCATAAGTTTGTCTCTTCTATACGTGCTCCGGCATACCATTGCTGTATATCACGGGTAATACTACCCACGCTAAAGCACTGTTGATCGAGTCGTTTAACAGGCCAAATGCCTATCACCGAATTGGTGACGAAAACTTCATCCGCCTCTAAAACGCTTGTTGTTTCAAACTGTTGTTCAAGCAATCGAATTTCATTGCGCCTGGCAAAGTCTATCACCAATTGCCGCACAATCCCCGCTATCCCGCAACGAACCAACGAAGGCGTATGTAGAACACCGTTTTTGACGAAGAACAAATTGCTCATGGTGCCTTCCACAACGTAACCATCGCCGTCCAACATCAAGCCTTCCTGAATCGCGTCATCCCGCCACTCCGCTCTCGCCAGAATCTGCTCCAGACGGTTCAGATGCTTGATACCGGCTAGCCTCGGACTAATGGCCAAACGTTGATCGCAAAATCGCGCGATGATGCCGTCGGTTTGATATTCATCCGGGTAATTGGGAGAGGGATGCAGGCTTAATAGCCGGGTAGGTACAATCGGCTGGGGTTGGCGATAACCGCGACCGCCACTACCACGCGTGACTATCAACTTCAGGACCGCGCTGTCGGCGGATGAGGTGATCCGCAGCGCTTCCGCCGTCAACAGCGCGGGATCGGGGGGCGGTATCAGTAATTGCTCGCAGCCCTTAGCCAAGCGGGCTAAATGCCGCCGCCAGAAAAGCGGTTTACTGTTGAATACGGCGATGGTTTCAAATAAACCATCGCCGTATTGGAAGCCTCTATCCGAGACATCAACATACTGTCTGCGTTCGCCATTCAATAGAAACATAGGCGGACACTGTTTGAGAACAACGGCTTATTGGTAACGTTTAAAAATCAAAGTACCGTTAGTACCGCCGAAGCCGAAGGAATTGGAGATAGCAACATCAATCTTCATATTCCGGGCAATGTTGGGAACATAATCCAGATCGCATTCGGGATCGGGATTTTCCAAATTAATAGTCGGCGGCGCAATCTGGTGTTGAATGGCCAACGCCGTCAACACAGCTTCAATCCCGCCGGCGGCCCCTAGTAAATGGCCGATCATGGACTTGGTGGAACTGATCGCAACTGTGTAGGCTGATTCACCCAACGCCGTTTTCATCGCATGGGTTTCACCGACATCGCCGGCTGGTGTCGAGGTGCCGTGCGCGTTGATGTAATCGACATCGGCCGGATTCAACTTAGCATCGCGTAAGGCATTCCGCATGCAACGCGCCGCACCTTCGCCGCCCATCGACGGTGAAGTAATGTGATAAGCATCGCCGCTCATGCCGTAACCAACCAGTTCCGCATAGATTTTTGCGCCACGGGCCTTGGCATGTTCCAACTCTTCCAACACTACCACACCCGCACCATCACTCAACACAAAACCGTCTCTATCTCTATCCCACGGACGGCTAGCCCGTTGCGGGTCGTCATTGCGTCGCGACAACGCCTTGGCCGAAGCAAAGCCGCCCATCGCTGTCGGCGAAGTCGTGCAGCGCTCGGCGCCGCCGGCCACCATCACATCGGCATCGCCGTACTTGATCAAACGCGCCGCGTCGCCGATATTGTGAGTGCCGGTGGAACAAGCCGTCACGATCGCAAAATTCGGGCCTTTCATGCCATATTTAATCGACAGGTTACCGGAAATCATATTGATGATGTTACCGGGCACAAAAAACGGCGAAATTCTGCGCGCCCCACCGGCCACGTAGGTGGCATAGCACTCTTCAATCCCGGTTATACCGCCGATACCGGCACCAATCGCGATACCGATGCGTTCGGCGTTTTCTTCCGTGACCACTATCCCAGAATCGTCAATCGCCTGACAACCCGCGGCGATACCGTAATGCACAAAGCCGTCCATACGCTTGGCATCTTTCTCCGCAATGTAATCGCCGATATTGAAATTTCTGATTACCCCGCCAAACGTGGTTGCAAAACTTGAAATATCAAACGAATCAATAGGACTAATGCCACTTTTACCGTTGACAATCCCTTCCCAGGTATCGGCAACATTATTCGCTAAAGGCGTAACAGCGCCTAAGCCCGTTATAACAACTCGACGTGTGCTCACAGTAAACTACCGTATTTATAGAAGGCAATCAGAGGGGAAAGAGGTGTGGGCTAGTGGATAAACCACTAGCCGCTTGAACAACTTATTGCAGATTGGCGTTGATGTAATCAATAGCCAATTGTACGGTGGTGATTTTCTCAGTTTCTTCGTCTGGAATTTCGCACTCGAATTCTTCTTCCAGAGCCATGACGAGTTCAACTGTGTCTAAAGAATCCGCACCAAGATCATCAACAAAAGACGCATCGTTTGCGATTTCTTCTTTCACGCCTAATTGTTCCGCGACAATCTTTTTTACTCGTTCTTCGATATTACTCATATTTTTTTCCTCGAACAATGCGAACGCTTAACTGACAGCATCCACCTTATCTTTAGTGTTTATTGTTAATTTGAAATCTCGTCACAGGCCGGGCCTAACGACTTAATGGATTATACTTGATGTTCCGAAAAATTCACAACATTAGCAACGACAAGTGCAAGATACTGATTATTAGTGAGTTCTTGCACTTAGATTTTTGATAATTTCCTCCAACGGCACCAGGTTAAGTTTGATTCTGAACAAAATCGCCCGATCTTCCAGCAAACCGTAACACTCATAGGTGCGCAGCATGATACTGGTGTGGTTCAGGGTATTATCCTTCGACTCCGGTAACTGCTTGACCAAAATATGTAGCTTGTCGTTGTTTTTGACTTGCGCCAGATGCACCCTATCCACCGAAAAATCATGCGAGGTATACACCATTGGATTGCGTTTGAAATCATGATTTTCCATCTGGGCTTTTTCCAGCAAGGCGCCGGAAGTCAGGCTACAGGGAAACACCTCCGGATAGTGTTCCATATGCGCCAACTCATCGAAATAATCCGACTGTTCCGCCAACGATCCCGACAGGAAGTTTTTCACGTTCCCGTTAGTCATCCATTTACGTTTTAGGAAAAAATCGGTACCCGGCACCACGGTTTTATCCGGAATCTGATTCAGGTCAGGCAAGTCACCGAGATCGGTATCGGCCAAAAACAGCGGCCGTTTGGTCTCTTTTTTATGCCCCAACAAGATCGTTTTACCTTGCGACTTGATCGAAATTCGGTTGCTTAAACTCAGCTCGGGAATGGTTGTAATCAGCGTCTTTTTGATGTCCAGCGACAATTCCTGCCGGGGCCGCAAGGCATTGACGAAGGTAATCTGATAATTGCTGAAACGCAGCTGATTCTCGGCGATGATCCTATTCTCGTGCTGCGCCGCCCGATATAACCTCATCTGATGCTCGATCAGGGTATTGAGCTGAAACCCCAACACAATCGGCCCCTTAAACGGATTATGCGTCACCTGCAGCCATTTATGCTTGTCATGAAACAAGTTGAAATCATCGGAGGCGGCCCGCGCCACCTCGATGTGGATTTGCTCGAAAATGAAAGGCGTGTCTTTAGTCATAGCTTCGTTACTGATCGGTTTTGACTATTTTAGGCATATTCCGATTGATCAGAAAATAAACCAGCGGAATCACCACCAATGAAAACAGCGTCGAGGCGATGATGCCGAAGATGAAGCTCCAGGCCAGGCCGGAGAAGATCGGGTCGAGCACGATCATCGCCGAGCCCAGGACGGCCGAGGCCGCAGTCAAGAAAATCGGATTAAGACGGGTGGCGCCGGCTTCGATAATTGCATCAGCCAGACTAATATCCGGGTTGCCGCGGTAAATATTCTCGATGAAGTCGATCAGGATGATCGAGTTTCGCACCACGATACCCGCCAACGCGATCATGCCTATCATCGCCGTGGCGGTGAAATAAACAGGATCGGCGTAGGCACCGACATCCTCGGCAAACAGGTTGATGAACCAAAAGCCGGGCATGATGCCAATCACGGTCAATGGAATCGCGATCATCATGATCAGCGGCACGCCCAACGATCCGGTCTGCCCAACCAACAGAATGTAAATCATCACCATCGCGGCGGCGAAGGCCAACCCCAAGTCGCGGAACACGTCGACCGTGATTTTCCACTCCCCTTCCCCGGCCATTTCGGCCCGGTAACCTTCCGGCAACGGTTGCTCATCGAATTTATCACCCACATCCCACACCGCCTCGACCGGGCTACGGCCAGCCATTTCGCCAAGCACGTAGGACACCCGCTGTAGATTCTTGTGGTAAATAGTCTGATCACCTTTTTCGTGTTCGAAATACCCCAGTTCACTCAACCGCACCAAGTCACCGTTGGCCGACTTGACCGACAAAGCCAGTAAATCGGCTTCGGAGGAGCGCGCTGCCCTGGGCAATTGCAGATTAATCAATAGCGGTTGGCGCTCGGTCGCGATATGCAAAGTCCCGGACATACCGCCTTCCACCGCCAGCTTCAGACTGCCCGCCACCTGTTGACTACTGATACCCAGCAAGGCGGCCTTGTCCTGATTGAGAATGAAATGCAGCCTGTCTTGCGGCGCTTCGACAAAGTCATCGACGTCGACCACGCCTTCGGTTTGTTCCAGATCGGCTCGCACCCGGTTGGAGACTTTGATAATGTCGCCATAACTCGCTTCCGGCGGGCCGTAGATTTCCGCGACCACGCTCGACAGCACCGGTGGCCCAGGCGGCATTTCGACAATTTTGATGTTGGCGCCGTATTGTTTTCCGATGCGCGCTATATCCGGCCGCATCCTGAGCGCAATCGCATGCGATTGTTGCTCGCGCCGGGTTTTATCGATCAGCACTACTCGAATGTCGCCGACGTAAGCGCCTTGGCGTAAATAGTAATGCCGTACCAAGCCGTTGAAATCCATCGGCGATGCCAAACCAACATAGGTTTGGTAATTACTGACTTCATTGACCGTGGCCAAATAACGCCCCAAGGCCGCCGCCACTTCGTCGGTAGCTTCCAAGGAGGAGCCTCGCGGCATGTCGATCACCAATTGCAGCTCGTTTTTATTGTCAAATGGCAATAATTTCAACGGCACCACCCGCGTCACCGCCATCAGCGCAGACAAGACGAAAGCCACGAACACTGCCAGTAAAAACCACTGCGCCTTGGCTTTGTTGTGCAATAGTGGCGCCATGATAGCTTGGTAGACCTTGAAACCGCGCGTTTCTTGCAGCACGAACTCAGGACCGTGATCCTTGCCGTAATCTCCTTTCAACAGCCGGTAGCTGGCCCAGGGTGTTACCGTGAATGCGATCAGCAGCGACATCAGCATCGCGATCGGCACGTTGAAGGCCATCGGCGCCATGTAAGGCCCCATCATGCCGGTGATGAAAAACATCGGCACGAAAGACATGATCACCGCGAAAGTAGCCAGTATCGTCGGCGGACGAATCTCGTCGACCGCCGTCAGCAAGGCCTGCAACGGCGGTTCCTTGCGCAGCTTGTAATGGCGGTGGATGTTTTCGACGTCGACGATCGGGTCGTCGACCAGCAAACCCAGCGACAGAATCAACGCAAACAACGTCACCCGGTTGATGGTGTAACCGAAGATCAAATCCAGCAGCAAGGTCACCGCAAAGGTCATCGGCACCGCCAGCGATACGATCAACGATTCCTTGAAACCCAACGAAAACGCCAACAGTACGATGATAGTAAGAATCGCGATGGATAAATGCATCACCAGTTCATTGACTTTATGGTCGGCGGTTTCGCCATAATTGCGTGTCACGCTGATCAACACATCGTCCGGGATCAAGCTGCCATGCAAATGCTCGGTCAATTCCAGCACTTGCTCGGCGACGCCGACCGCATTGCTGCCGCGCCGCTTGGCAATCGCAATGGTCGCCATTTGCCGCTCTTCCCCCACGGCCGGTAACAGATCATCATCGGCATGTCCTACGCTATGCATGTTCTCAACGCCCGGACCGAAACCGATGCGGGTGTAATAATCGGTATCTTGCGGGCCGTCGATGATTTCAGCCACATCGCGTAAATACACCAAGCGGCCATTGACGTTTTTCAGAACCGTTTCGCCGACCTGCTCGACGCTTTGATAATGCGGCCCGGCTTCCAATACGATTTCGCGGTTGTTTTGATTGAAATTGCCGGCTTGCAGATTGACATTGCTTTGCGCCAGCGCCTGTTGAATTTCGAGCAGACTGACCTGACCGGCCTGCAATTTAGCCGGATCGGGATAAACCGAAATGCGTCTGGGCGCCGCCCCCAGCACCCAACTCTTGCCGACATCGTCGATGGCGCGCAAGCGCTCGATCAGCTCCTCGGCAATGCGGCGAATCGCCATGATGTCCTGGTTAGCTTTCGGCATCGACAGGCTCAACAGCAAAATCGGTACATCGTCGATTTCCACCGGCTTGACTACCCAGTTTGTGACGCCGGGTGGAATGATGTCGAGATTGGCTTGCAGTTTGTCGCGAGTCTTGATCAGACTATCCTCAATGCTTTGCCCAACCTCGTAGCGCACTGTCACCAAGGATTCGCCGGGGCGCGAGGCCGAATACACATATTCCACGCCCTGGATCTGCTTCAGCAATACTTCCAGCGGCGTGGTGACGCGCTTTTCGACTTCCTCGGCTGTGGCGCCGGGATATTGCACGAACACATCCATCACCGGCACGATGATTTGCGGATCTTCCTCGCGCGGCGTCAAGGTCAGCGCCGCCGCGCCGGCCAGCAAGGAAATCAGCAGGAACAATAGGGACAGATGCGAAGTGGTAAACAGCCGGACGATCGCAACCGTCAGACTATCTTTTTTAATGATCGGCTCTTGCTTCATCTAGCGCTCCCGTGGGTATTTGCCAACCCACTATTGCCGAGCACGGTTTCGCCATCGCGCAAGCCCGACAGCACTTCGATTTGTTCACCATAAAGCTTGCCGGTGCGTATGTGCCGGGTGTGCAGTTGCCCACCGTCGACCACCTTAACCGCTTGCAGTTGACCATAATGCAGCACTGCGGAGCTTGGTATCAGCAGGGTCTGACGATCGGCCTGGCAACTCAATTCCAACCAACCATACTGGCCATGTTGCAAGCCATCGTTTGCAGGTAAGTTGACTTTGATCATCCGGGTATGCGTTTGCGGGTCGATTTCCGGAGCGATTTCGTCAACTTGGGCCGGCACAGAGCGATGCAGAGCATCCAGGCGCACAGTCACCGGCATTCCCAACTTCACTTGTTCGAAACAATGATTGGCAATCGCCGCTTCGAAACGTAAATCGTCCGGTTTGTACATAACCGCTACCGCTTCGCTGGGCATGGCCATGTCGCCCGGCTCTTTCAACCGTTCGCTGATCACGCCATCGAATGGCGCGTACAACACATTCTCGCCCAGCATGACTTTGGCTTGTTGAGCCGCGCCGGCCGCTTGGCCGACCACGGCCCGCGCGGCCTTGGCCTGCGCCAGCGCCGCATCATAACTTTGCCGGGTTGCCGCCTGCTTTCCATATAAATCGACCATGCGTTTTTCTTCCGCACCGGCTTGGCCGGCCTGAGCCTGCGCCGCGGCCTGGGCCGCACTGGCCGCATTATAGGCCGCGCGTAAATCCCTATCATCCAAACGGGCAATCACATCGCCTTTGTGAACCTTGTCTCCGGGATGCACCAAGACCTCCAAGATACGGGCACTCAATTTGGGCGAAATTTTGGCCACGGTTCGCGAGCGCACCGTACCCTGCCAAGACAGAGTATTGGCCGCCGACTGCTGACCGACTTTAAAAATTTGCGCACCCGCCGGCAATGCCTGCCCGCCGGCTTTAGCCGTTCCCGGCTCGACCTTATCCGGTCCGCCCAAAATTCCCAAGGCATACAAGATTACCAACAACAGTCCGGTAACGGCAGCCGAAGGCATTAACCATTTGTGCGTAGTCAATAGCGAGTTGTGTTCTGACATAACCTTTATCCTGTATCCGCTTAATTCCAAAAACCGGTGGCTAACTTTAAATCCGCTTCCGCGCGCAACGCATCGTATCGAGCCGAAATATCGCGGGTCTTGGCTTTATCGCGCGCCACTTCCGCTTCTATATAGCGCGTTACCGTCACCACGCCCGCCTTACGTTGTTCGTTGACCAGACGCAAGGCCTCCTCGGCGGCTTGCACCGCGACCGAAGTCACCCGCTCGCGATTCAAGGCTTCTTCCAGTCTCAGGCGCGCGGTCTTGACTTGATTTTCAACCCGCAAATGCATTTGCCTGGCGGCCTCGCGGGCAGCGGTCAATTCATGCTCGGCTTTTTTGATTCTTTCCTGAGTGGCAAATCCAGAGAAAATATCCACTTCGACCATCATCCCGGCGCTGACATTGTCGCGATTGGCGCTGAACGCCAAATCCTTGCTGTCGGAACCGTAACTGACGTAGGCATCCGCTCTGGGCAAGTGCGCTGCTTGCGCCGCATTCAGTTGTTGTTCGGCGATAGCCACCCGTTTCTCGGCCGCTTTCAACTCAGGATACTGACCGCGCGCCTGGCTCACTAACACATCAAACTCGGCGGGCGTCTCCGGCAAGGGTTGGTTCAGAGATTCACCGACGGAAAAATCCTGTTCCGCGGATAATCCCAATAAGGTTTTCAGCATGGCATTGGCAATTTCTATCGCATTGGCGGCCTGGAGTTGCGCATCCTTCGCCTCCGCTAACTGAACCTCCAAGGACAATACATCCGATTTAAGCACCGTCCCGGCATCGAAACGAACCCTGCTTTGATCCAATTCGCTTTGTACCGCCTCCACCGACCGCAAACTCAAGGCATGCGCATCCCGCGCGACCAGAAAACCATAAAAAGCCGCCGTGACATTGTTGATCAGATGATTGCGAGTCGCGGCCTTCTCCAGCTCCGAGGTTTCCACCCCCAACTCCGCCGCCTGACTCAAATAATAATCCTGGCCACCGCGAAACAGCGAATAACTGGCCGTAACCTGCGGCCGGTAATTATCGACGCCGCCCGGATGATTAAAATCGCCGCCGTTAAAATCCAGCCGGCGCTGAGCAATGATCATCGCGAAGGCCTGGGCCGGGTTGTCGCTATGTTGATAAGACAAACTGGCTTTGATCTGCGGGTAAAAACTGGATAGTGCTTCGCCTAATTGCGCGTCGGCCTGCTCGATTCTAGCTTGCATGATGCCGATTTCCGGATTGTTTTCCAACGCGTAATCAATCGCTTGCTGCAAAGTAAAGCTTTCTGCATTGGCTTCGGCAACCGCATGACCGGCTCCGACGGACAACGCCATCAAGACGATGACAAGGTGACTAAAAAATAATCGCATATGCGCACCCAATGTTAGTATTTAAGATTTCTCTAATATTGTAACTCAGTCTGGCGTCCGCCAGCAATTTTCCGCAATCTAAACAACTGTAGACCGTTATGCAAAAAGCGGAATAAAGAAAAACTGCAAAATGAATGCTTGAAATGTTCCATCAGCATGGTAACTTTAGCGCTCTTGCCATAATAATAATTATTTTGAGAGGACAATCGCATGAGCATAGATGACAACACTAACGAATCAGAAAACCTGAACCAACCCGAAGAAGCCGGCCAACCGGCGAGCCAACCAACAGAATCACCCGCACCAGCGCAAAATGCCGGCTCCAACCTGGTTGCCAAGTTACTTGAACTTAAAGAATCCAATCCTAAGGTTTTCTTCGGCGGTATCGGAGCGGTTGCTGTCGTTTTCCTATTTTTAGTCATGTCCGGTGGTTCCGATCCCCAACTGCCTGTTCACCAATCTAAAGCCATAGTCCCAGGTCAAAACTATGTATTAAAAAGCGCCAACGCCTATGATGCCAACGCCACTATCCGCTTAGTTGCGGTTCCCGGCTCGATGGCTGCCTATGACGATACCGAGGAAGCCGATCGTGACGGCGCTTGCAAACACATGGCGCAAGGCACCCCGGTTAAAGCCATTCAAGCACAAGATGCTTACGGTAAAAAAGACGTTTTCGTTGAAGTTGAAATGACTTCGGGTGAATGCGAAGGCAAAAAAGGCTGGGCATTGGCGATTGATTTACAATAAATTTAAAAATCTGTTGACTCGACGATTTTTTTGCTTATAATGCACGAATCGAAAGCAAAGCGGGAATAGCTCAGTTGGTAGAGCACAACCTTGCCAAGGTTGGGGTCGCGAGTTCGAGTCTCGTTTCCCGCTCCAAATTCTAAAAAAGCCGCGAAATTCGCGGCTTTTTTATTTCGAACAAAGGCTGCGTAGCAAAGTGGTTATGCAGCGGCCTGCAAAGCCGTATACACCGGTTCGATTCCGGTCGCAGCCTCCATTAATATCAAAATCCATCTCAAGCGGGAATAGCTCAGTTGGTAGAGCACGACCTTGCCAAGGTCGGGGTCGCGAGTTCGAGTCTCGTTTCCCGCTCCAAAATCAACAAGTTAAACTCAAAACGTCTCGACAGAAATAAACCAGCTCCCACGAGTTAAGCTTTATGCGCTGCGGCGGCATAGGTGATGATGGTCGCTCATCCCGAACACTTCATGCATAAGCCTGATTGCCGTACAATATCACCCAGCAAAATGAAGAGATTGAGTCATGAATACAATCCCATTTGACACATTGAAGTTTGCTACGCGATTAAAGTTCGTTGGCTTTAGCGAAGAACAAGCCGCCGTCATCACCGAAATCCAGCGGGAAGCCAGTAACGAAACCTTGCAGCAAGCCATTCACGATTACCATTTGGATGATCTGGCTACCAAGCGCGACCTGAAGGAACTGGAAACAAATCTGGAACACAAAATAGAGCTGCCCAGAGCAGACACCGGACGCATGATTGCCGAAAGCAAAGCCGACTTAACCCGCTGAATTATCGGCGCGGGCTTTTTGCAAACTACATTGATTGTCGGCGTGCTATTGAAAATTGCCCATCTGATTTAGACTTACCGTCAAAATACATTGTAGGGTCGAATTTATTCGACCTGCAGCGACAACCAAAGGTCGAAAAATTCTACCCAACTCCGCATCAGATCAATTACTCGACAACGCCTCCATCTGAACACAGGCAATCGCATGCCCCAGCGAGGCTGCCTTGGCAATCCACATTACAGCAACATTTTCATCTTTTTCCACTCCTTCGCCCAGCAGATAACAATAGCCAAGCTCCTGCATGGCATCCGGGAAATTCTGCTTCGCCGCCGATTCCAGCCAGTACAGCGCGCTTTTAGTCTTGTCATGCGCCCAAAAAAGCAGGGCCAAATCAGTTTGAGCCTCGGCATCGCCGGCATCAGCCGCCTTAATCAGCCCGATATCATCGCTAGACAGCGGAATACAAACATCCTGCTCGATAGATTCGAAACAAATCAAGGTTTTGTTTGATGCCTGATTATCATTGGCACATTTTAACGCTCCATCCGCAAGCCGGCGCCTGATAGTGCGCTCGCTCCATTCTGTTAAGGTCATGGCAGCCTGAAGGGTGATGCTGGGCAAATTATTCATACATTAATTTAGTTAGCTATAGCTTGGCAGACTTTTTTAACAGGCATTATTTACCTGGCAGAGTATTTTTACCGGCAAAAGTGAATTTCGCCAAGTCCACTGTGGAAAAATCAATCACCAGCATCGGATAACAAACCGCATCAGGCAGAATATTTTTGCCTTTCTCTAAGTTAATACTCGCCTTTACAAGCACTTAAATCACCCCGACAAAATCAACGCAATAAAAACCATCCTGGCACGCTTGCTGCTTTACTGTTACCGACACCTTATAACCAACCGAGGATTTATCCATGAACACACTATCCATGAAAAAAGTACAACAAGGCTTTACCTTAATCGAACTGATGATCGTTGTGGCGATCATCGGTATCCTGGCGGCGATAGCGTTGCCCGCGTATCAAGATTACATTATCCGCTCCCAAGTATCCGAAGGCGCGGCTTTAAGCGGCGGCGTACAAACAACCGTTTCCGAAATATGGAGCAACACCGGCGACCTTACCGACGCGGACAGTGGCGCCCTCGGCATACCTGCCGCGACTGACATTAAAGGAAATTATGTTTCTCAGGTAGAAGTAACAGATGGTTTAATTGAAGCTACATTTGAGAGCTCCAGTCCTCAAGCAGCCAATGCTAAAATCGATGGCCTAGTATTACAGCTTTCCCCCACGACAACCGAGGGCAGCGTCATTTGGAAATGCAAAAGCGCAGATATTGATACTAAATATTTACCATCCTCTTGCCGTTAAAATTATAACCTAATGATTTAAACCCCGCTTTTGCGGGGTTTTTTATTTGCCCAGGAAATGCCTACCAAACCATAAATTATCTTGAACAAAGCATTTTACATACCTTGCCTATACCTGGGATTGACATTAATATGCTTTTGGCCCGGATTATCAGGCCCCTTTCTGCTGGACGATTTCGGCAATCTTGACAAACTCGGCAACTATAACGGCGTCAGAAACCTAGACACCTTCATCAAATACCTGGCTGGCGGCATCGCCGGCCCGACCGGCCGACCGTTGAGTTTGTTGAGTTTTCTGGTCAACGGCACCAACTGGCCCACAGATCCTTTTCCGTTCAAACTGACCAATGTGTTGCTGCATGGCCTATGCGGCATTTTTTTATATTTGCTGTGCCAACGATTATTACTGTGTTTTTATAAGCCATCCGACAGACTGACCTGGGCTGCAATGCTTGTCTCCGCCGCATGGTTGCTGCATCCTTTTTTAGTGTCCACCGTACTGTATGTCGTGCAGCGCATGGCCATGCTATCGGCATTTTTTTCGATTGTCGGCTTATGGCTTTACACCAAGGGCCGCCGGATGATGGCAAGTCAAGTGCGCCGAGCTTATGGATTGATGTCTTGCGCGATCGTATTATTTACTTTGCTGGCAATCCTGAGCAAAGAAAACGGCGTATTACTGCCTTTGTTAATTGCTTGCGTTGAAATTTGTGTATTTCGCCACCCTGCCACCAACTCACAGCCACTCAATAAAATCTGGCAAGTAGTATTTTTAGCGCTACCGAGTTTGGCGGTTTTTGCTTATCTGGCCTATTCGTTTAACCCTTACACGCTGGACCATCCCTTCCATAACCGCGACTTTACGCTGCCGCAAAGGCTCATGACAGAAAGCCGTTTAGTCGCAGGTTATTTATATCATTTATTCATCCCGCAGATGTTTTATCCTGGCCTGCTAAATGAAAATATCCAGCTATCTACCGGACTTTTAACCCCCATAAGCACCATATTCAGCATCCTTGTACTGATTGGCTTATTGGTTTTTGCCATCTTGAAACGTCATCGCTGGCCTTTGCTAAGCTTAGGCATAGTGTTTTTTTTCGCAGGCCATTTATTGGAGTCAACCACTCTAGGTCTGGAACTGTATTTCGAACATCGCAATTATTTGCCGGCCATTTTTTTGTTTTTACCGTTTGGCAGCGCAATGATTCGCTTCGATCAAAAATCCCTTAACACTGGAATAATATTATTTCTAACAATTTGCGCGCTGTTTACCTATCAACGCAGCAAACTCTGGGGCAACTCAGTGGAATTGACACTATTTTGGGCCCAACAAAATCCTGATTCATCTCGAGCTCAACGGACTGCCGCACTAGAGCTAGAAAACGCGGGCCATCCTATTAAGGCACTTGAACTGCTTGATAAAGGCAAAACCAACATTCCATCAAGCCTGGATTTACAATGGCATTGGTTTATTTTGAAATGCCAAAATGGTGGCGTATCAAACAGCGATATCGAAGCCATCAACCAAGCTACAGGTCGTTTGAATTACACTTCGCATGCATTCAATATACTACAAGCCACGATACAAACTTTGTTAAAACCAGAATGCAAGGGAGTGACTTATCAAGATGGACTACGCCTGTTGGAAAGCTTGCTCAATAATCCAGCAGTGAAGAGTGATCCTCGCGTAGGTTTTCAGATGCATCACCTGAAAGGCTTAATCTATGCAACCATACAACAACCAGAACTTGCACTGGCCGAATTCGACAACGTGCTATCGTCCAATAAAAACATCGAACACGGATTGGTTCAAGTAGGCATATTGGCATCACACAAACACTTTGAACAAGCCATGAAGCATTTGAACAGGATAGAACCATTATTAAAACAAGAGAAACCCAATGTTTTGTCACTTAACGTTAGGCCTGAATACAGTAGTGAAATAAACCGAATCAAACAAAACCTGCAAGATGAGCTAAATAAAAAATAGGCATTTTGCCCGGTTGGATATTGTATAACTAAATTATCATTCACAATATTTAGGCCATTGCCAAGAATAGATATACCCGAATCGCGCCGGATTTTTGTTCTGCTACAGGGCTCGAGAAAGGCTTCATAGCCGTGTTTGTTTGCATTGTTTTCCTAGCGGGATTAGCGAACAAACGGATCGTCTGTTGTGACTACCAGCTGACTTATCGTTAAGCGGTTATGCAACCCTTTTGAGCTGCGGTAGATAGACAAAAAGGCCCGTCAGTCGGGTATATTTTTGCTGGAAATCGTCTTAACAGAAAATACCATGCGGAACATACACCCATTCATTTTTCGGCATAGCAGAGTCCTAAATTCAATTTAAAAGCGAAACGACAAACAATATGAATACCCAAGGAGAAATCATCATAACGCCAGATAAAACTCTAGGCGATTCAGGGAGAGAATTATGGGAATACCGCGATTTGCTTTATTTTCTAGCTTGGCGAGATTTTAAAGTCCGCTACAAACAAACCGCCATCGGCGCGGCTTGGGTTATTATCAGACCCTTACTAACCATGGTTGTTTTTACTCTGGTTTTCGGAAAACTCGCCAAGTTACCTACGGAAGGGGAAGCACCATATGCCATTATGGTGTTTACCGCTATGTTGCCGTGGTATTTTTTCGCGACAACCTTAAGCGAAAGCGCAAACGCCGTCATCGACAATTCGGCAATGATCAGTAAAATCTACTTCCCACGCATCGTTGTGCCAACCACGCCAATATTTGTTAATTTGATCGATTTTTTAATTTCATTTGTCATTTTGATCGGTCTAATGATTTACTATAGTTTTGTACCCAGTATCTACATTTTGATAATGCCACTGTTTTTAATCCAAGCCGGAATAACCTCCCTAGGACTTGGATATTTGATAGCAGCACTGAATGTCAAATATCGAGATTTTCGTTACCTCATTCCTTTTCTGATGCAAATGGGGCTTTATATCTCGCCGGTTGGATACAGCAGCCATATCATCCCTGAACAATGGCGCTTGATTTATTCGATTAATCCGATGGTGGGTGTCATTGATGGATTTCGCTGGATGATTTTAGGGGATCTATCGACGCTTTATCTGCAAGGGTTCCATTTGTCGATTGGGGTATCGTTCCTGCTGTTTTTTGTAGGTCTAAACTATTATTTAAAAACCGAGAAACAATTTGCCGATACGATTTGATTGCTCAACCATTTTGTTAAAAATTAACGATTTATTATGACGACAATCATCAAAGTCGAAAATATCGGCAAAAAATACATAATAGGCCATGAAAAACAGGCCCGCTACAGCACGTTGCGTGATAGTTTAAGCCATGGCGTGAAATCAGTAGCCAGGCGCTTGTGCCATCCATTGCAAGCTAATACAGAACAAATCGAACTGGAAGAATTCTGGGCACTAAAAGACATCAACTTCGAAATCCAGCAAGGTGATAAAGTTGGCATTATCGGCCGTAACGGTGCCGGCAAATCAACCCTGTTAAAAATCCTCAGCCGCATCACTGCACCGACTACCGGCAAAATTACGCTAAAAGGCCGCGTTGCCAGTTTGCTGGAAGTCGGAACAGGCTTTCATCCAGAACTGTCCGGTCGGGAAAACATCTATTTAAACGGCGCCATACTCGGCATGCGAAAAGCTGAAATCAAAAGAAAATTCGATGAAATCGTCGATTTTGCCGAAGTGGAAAAATTTCTAGATACGCCGGTCAAACGTTATTCCAGCGGCATGTATGTGAAGCTGGCCTTTGCAGTGGCGGCCCACCTGGAGCCAGATATATTGATTGTCGATGAGGTTCTTGCGGTGGGCGATACGCAGTTTCAGAAGAAATGTTTAGGCAAAATGCAAGATGTAAACGCTCAGGGAAGAACAGTTTTATTCGTTAGCCATAACATGGGTGCTATAAATGAACTTTGTTCACGCGCAATCTTGTTAAACCAAGGTGAAAAACTTATTGATGGAAATGTTAAAGATGTGGTTACTACATATTTAACGAATGGCCAATCAAATGCAGACATCACTCTACACTCAGTAATACATTATGGCCACCAGAGCTATGCTAGGTTACAGCGATTACGACTTTTTGATGACAAGGGAAACCCAGCTTCAACATTCATGATGAATACCCCATTTGTTGCTCATATTGAAGTTGAATGCATTTCACCTCGGCCAAACGTAGAAATTGGCCTAAAGATTTCAAGTCGTTATGGGGCTGCAATTCATTATTTAACTTCGACGTGGGAAGGTTTGTTTGTTGATTTAGAACCCGGAAAGTATATATTCGAAGTAAAAATCCCTCATTTATTGCTTTATCCTGGTAATTATTTGATAGGCCTATGGATACTCAGCGAACCAGACTGGTCGGATGATCATGTGCAAGAAGTTGCCCAATTTACAGTAATAAAAAATAATGTTACGGGTTATCGTACAAGATTCGATCAATATGTAGTCAGCGGCTGCGAAGTTTATACTCAAAGCTCATGGAAACTTATTTCTAAGAATTCTCAACTATGAACAACAAATATCAGGCGTTAATTTTAGCTGCTGGAGAAGGAAAACGGCTAATGCCGTTTACACTTGAAAAGCCTAAATGTCTTGCTCGTGTCAATGGTTGTACTATTTTAGAAAACTCTCTGAATATACTAGCTAATAATGGCTGCACCCATACAACAATAGTAATTGGTCATCACGCCGATGTAATTAAAGAACTTATTGCTTATAATTTCTCAGGCATGCCAATTTCCTATGTCGAAAATCATGATTTTCGATCAACTAACAGCATGTATAGTCTCACACTAGGTTTAGATGCGATTGATGAACCTGCTTGGATTTTAGAAGGCGATGTGTTTTTTGAAAATTCAATTATTAACCTTCCAACAAGAAACCATATCTCTTGGTTTGTTGACTCTTCGATTCGAGAACTAGATGGGGCCTACATTGAATATGATTCAAAATATGTTGCGAAATCGTTAGAAATCATTAGAGATGTTAATTTCATACGCCCAGGACAAAGCAAATCGGTTGGCATTCTTAAATTAAGTAGAAATGGTGTTAACAAAATAAAGGAATGGTTGAAAAACGGAGTTGCTTCGGGGCATAAAAACGAATATTACGATCTTACTTTAGGAACTCACCTAAATGAATCCTTGATAAGCGTAGTCGATGTGGCAGGTCTTCGCTGGTTTGAAATTGATACGCTAGATGACCTTGAAAAGGCTAATAGAATATTTTGTTAACAATTATGTTTGGATAAACTGCTCCCAAGCTGACAACAAATGAAAACGGTGATGATAGTTATCGATGGATTGGGGGATGAGCCTATTCCTGAACTAAACGGTAAAACTCCCTTGCAGGTTGCTCATGCGCCTAATATTCACTTTATAGCAAACCGTGGTCAGATAGGTAGAATTCAAACAACATTTCCTGGTTTCCCCATTGAAAGCATGGTCTGTATCATGGGACTGTTGGGTTATGCGCCAGAAAAATATTATCCATGCGGAAGAGCTTCATTTGAGGCCATGGCAAAAGGTATTCCGCTAAAACAAAATGATCTTGTTTTGCGTTGCAACTTAGTCACGATTGACCCGAAAAAGCAAATATTAAAAGACTTTACCGCAGGCCTCATCAATGACAGCCATGCTCGAGCCTTAATTTCAAAAATAGACCTCCCATTCGATAATTGGGAATTATATCCAGGCCAAAGTTATCGCAACATTTTAATAATTAGAGGCGCCAATGTTTCCGCTAAAGATATAAAATGTTTTGAACCACACATGCATATCAATGGCAATGTGAGGAAGTTGTTACCCTGTGGTACAACGCCAACAGCAAAACAACTCGCTGATCAACTTGACGAGTTTTTAATGGGCACGCAAAAACAAATAAAGAACATGTCAATCTCAGGGCAGTGTACCGCAAATATGCTTTGGCTATGGAGCCCATCCATTAAACCGATATGGCCATCGTTTACGCAACAACATGGTTTACGTGGTGCTGTTGTTGGAGGTCTTGATTTTTTGCACGGCATTGCAATGGCGGCAGGTATGCATTTTGACGTTATACCCGGCGCAACAGGGTATATCGATACCGATTATCAAGCAAAAGCAGACTATACAATTAAATATTTAAAGGATTATGATTTTATTCTGACGCATATTAATGCAACTGATGAAGAAGCACACCAAAGAAACTTTACTGGAAAAATAGAGGCCATAGAAAGAATTGATCATTTTGTTGTTGCTCCCATCCTAACTGAATTAGTGAGAAAGTATTCAGCGGAATTCAAAATTATAATTTGTGGAGATCATGGAACTCGCTGTAGAGATGGTAAGCACATCTCTTCACCTGTCCCATACTCTTTATATGGAAATAATATAAAAGCATGTAACACAGACCAATTTTGTGAGTCTTCTTGTTCGTTACACCCCCCCATTAACTCACTTTTTGTTATTGAAAAGTTAATAGAAAAACAGAAAGCATGAACTCAACCATACACAAATATTGGAATTCTTTGGGGATGCTACCAAAGGAGTTATATGGTTGCTATCCAATGGGAGGAGGAGGTCTTCTAGAAGCTCCTTATCGGCATTTTTTTGAAGTTAAGCATCTCCAAAGAATTATTCCACTTAATAAGGACATGAATATTTTGGAACTTGGCTGCGGTAATGGCCGTTGGGCGGTATCACTCGCCCCATTAGTAAATCATTACACAGGCATTGATTTTAGCGAAACTGCTATTGACATTGCACGAGAATGCATCAAAGATATTGGACTAGATAATATTGTTTTTTATAAAATTCCTGCCATGGAGTTTCAAGCCGACAAATATTTCGATATAATTTACTTTTCTGGAGTAACTCAGTATCTGCAAGACGATGAAATAATAAAAATATTAAGTAACCTCAAGCCATATTTGAAACAGAGCACCATAATAATTGATCGAAGTACATTAAACTATAAAACCCGAGAAATATCAGACCTACAAAATTATTACTCTATTTATAGAACACCACACGAGCTTTCTGAACTATTCAATACATTTGAATTTAAAAAATATTATCAACAACGAAGTTACAGATTTCTAAGAGGCGTACGGTTTTTAAATAGAACTCCAGTCATAAACGCTCTTTGTATAGTATCAGACTTAGCTAAGCCGATTTCATATTATTTAATGTATACTATTTCCTGGATAGCTGATCATATTAATCCAATTCCATTTGAAGGTGGAAACAGATCGCACGACTTTATTCTTTTTAAACGATCAGAGGGATAGGAATGACACCTCCTAAGACAATTGGCATCCTTGGTGGAATGGGGCCTTATGCAACCATTTCTTTTTACCAAAAAATCCTTGACCTTAGCGGGGCAACTAAAGATTGGGAGCATTGTCGGACAGTCATTGATGTTAACACCCACATTCCGAGTCGATCCCGTCATTATTTGTATCATGAAGCATCGCCTGTTCCAGCAATGATTCAAAGTTGTAAGTGCCTCGAAAATTATCCAGTAGACTTTATTGTTATTCCTTGCAATAGCGCTTCACATTATATCCACGAAATACAATCTTCAATTGAAACTCCTATCATAAATATTATGGAAATTACTGTTCAGAAGTTGCTTCAGCATTATCCATTGGCCAAAAATATTTCTGTCTTAGGCGGAGCTATAACTTACTATGCCAAAACTTATAAACCTTATCTTGAGAACAATGGATTCAATTATCTTCATCACTCAGAACCACTTCAAAGAAAAGCCGAAGAAATTATAGAAAAAATCAAATTAAATACATTAACCAGTAAAATTGAATTAGATTTAAATCTACTTTTATCACAATTACATAAAGAACAAAGATTTGATGTTTTAATTTTTGGGTGCACAGAATTTGGCTGCCTACATAACATAGATAGCGACATATCTATTATTGATTCGAGCCTTGCCCTAGCTCAATATGCAATCAATTACGCCAATGGATATATATAAATCACCTTTATATCAAGCGATAAAACTAAAGCTGGATCTACGAAAAATTACGAATCAAAAAATTGTAGCTTTTGACCTTGCGTCACTTGGAGAAATTCAATTTTTTGAACCTGTACTTCGATTATATGCAAAAAATAAACCTGATGATAAAATTTTAATTATTTATCGCGATAACACAAACCATCAGTTCGGCAAGTTATTTGAAGATATTGGTGATAGATTTATTTATATTGAAAATGAACTATTAAGAAGTTTTTTTTATCCAGAAATAGACATTTTTATAACTACCGAACAATATAGCCATGGCCTGGACTTTGTTTACAGTATAGTTCTTTTTCATGGACAACCATCAAAAGGCTTAACCTTCACTAAAGAAATTATAAATTCGTTCGATGCATTGTTTTTTTATGGTCCGATGCACAAAGATGCATTTAAAAACTTTTTAACTGACTGGAATATTGATCACCCAAATCACCTTGATACTTATGAAATTGGTTATCCAAAATCAGATAATCTACTTAATGGACACATCAATACCATTGATTTAACTGAATCTTTACATCTTGACCCAACAAAAAAAACACTGCTCTATGCCCCTGCATTTAACGAAGGAGCATCATTAAGAAAACACGGCCTTGAAATTATACGCATTCTATGCGGCCTAAATAAATTTAATATACTAGTTAAACTTCCAATTGATTGCTGGGAATCAAATAAAAATTTTTATAGCACTGGAGGAGTTAACTGGTTTGATGAAATTGGGAAATTAGAGGAGGTTTTTTCTAATTTATGGCTATTCCGCGATTTCAAAATAGACCCATTACTCGCATTATCAGATATTCTTATAACGTGCATTAGCAGCGTTTCTTTTGAATTTCTTGCCTTACAAAAGCCAGTTATATTTATTGAAACCCCTGAATACTTCAATAACTACCTAAAATCAATATTTCCGCAAATAGACACATCCTCATGGGCTTCTAGAACCACTATAAATGGCGGAAAAGAGTTCGGATTGGTTATTAAAAATATTTACGATCTTCCTAAAGCCATCATGCAGGTACTTGACAACCCAGACGACTACCCTTTTCAAAAGGAATACATAAAACAATACATTTTATATAACCCTGGCCATGCTACTGTTACAGCTGTCAATCATATTTTTGAAATATTAAATAGCAACAGAAAATCAAGACGCCCATTTCCTTTCTCCCACTTATTTCGTAGCTTATACAAATTTCTACCTGAACCAATAAGGTCTGCGGCACGCTTTATAAAGCATCTGCCAAACAACTTTTTTAACAGAAGCCTGCGAAAAATAAATTTAATTATCAATTATTTTGGATTTACAGTTTCAAAATCTGGAATGGGATATATTGACCCCGCTCAAACCATTCATAATGCTCAAAAATCTGGATTATCAATTTGCGATTATTTAGAAAACAAAGAACCTGACAAACGAAAACATGGTAGAAGAAACAGAATAATAAATAAACTAGCAGAATATAACACATTATCCTCTTGCACAACCGCTCTAGAAATTGGTCCCGGAACAGGCATGTATTTGGAAAAAGTTTTAGAGCTAGCAAAGCCTATTAGATATGAAATCTACGAAACTCACCGGGGATGGATAAATTATTTAAAGTCAAAGTTCGAAAAGTCTTCATCTTGCACACTTGTAGTTCATACGGCTAATGGTCACTCCTTAGATCAAACTCAATCAAACTCCTGCAATATTGTCCATGCACATGGCGTATTTGTTTATATTCCAATTCTAAATACTTTGCATTACATTTCCGAATCAGCTCGCGTTTTAGCACCAGGCGGCTTTCTTGTTTTTGACTGCTTAACCGAAGACTGTTTAAACTACAATGACGCTAAGCGATGGCTCGAAAGTTCAATGAGATTTCCGGTTATAATTCAACACTCCCTACTTATGGAATACACAGTCAATGAAGGTTTTGTTTTCATAGGAAAATTCACTGAAGTTTATGGTTTTTCAAGAGTTAATTATTATATTTTTAGGAAAAAAATATAAATATATTTAACTTTTTACCAGTTGAATTCAAAAGCGAAGTGTAACACTGAGATATTAATATATTGGAGATTTATTTTGATAGAACGAATTAACAACCAAGATCAAGAGCTTGCCGTTATCATTCGCCACTCCTTCAAAAAAGAAGGCATCGAGTTTTTTACACCCGGCACTTATTCCCAGCAAATCGGCTATATGAACCGCCCCGTCGGTTATAAAATTCCACCGCACGTTCATAATCCTGTCGCTCGAGAAGTTCACTATACTAACGAGGTATTGTTTGTTAAAAGCGGCCGAGTCCGGGTTGATTTCTATTCCGCTGAGCAGGAATACCTGGAAAGCACCATACTCGAAACCGGCGATGTGGTTCTGCTTGCTCTTGGTGGCCACGGCTTTGAAATGCTCGAAGCCACCGAAATCATAGAAGTTAAACAAGGACCTTACGCGGGAGATCAGGATAAAACCCGCTTTGACTCTATCGATAATGACCAAATCAAAATGAGAAAGCTCGAATGATACCCGTCAATGAGCCATTGCTGGATGGAAATGAAAAGAAATACTTGCTGGAATGTATAGAAACCGGCTGGATCTCTTCCGAAGGCCCCTTCATAAAACGCTTTGAAACCGAATTTGCCAAACGCTTTGGGCGCAAAAACGCTGTTGCCGTGGCAAATGGTACGGCTGCTCTAGATATTGGAATTGAGACATTGGGTATAGGGCCTGGCGATGAAGTCATTGTTCCTACTTTTACTATCATTTCCTGTCTTCATCAAATCGTCCGGGCAGGAGCAACGCCCGTATTGGTCGATTGCTGCCCCCTGACTTGGAATATGGATGTCAGCCAGGTCGAGTCAAAAATCACGTCAAAAACCAAGGCCATCATGGCCGTGCATATTTATGGTCTACCTGTTGATATGCAACCGTTATTAGACTTGGCACAAAGACATGGTCTAAAAGTAATAGAAGACGCCGCCGAAGCGCATGGACAAACCTACAACGGCAAACCTTGCGGTAGCTTCGGTGATATCAGCACCTTCAGTTTTTACCCAAATAAACACATTACCACCGGCGAAGGCGGCATGGTGGTAACCGATGACGATGAACTTGCCGAACAGGCACGCAGCTTGCGGAACTTATGCTTCCAGCCAGCCAAACGATTCGTGCATGAACGCTTGGGCTGGAATTATCGTATGACTAATATGCAGGCCGCATTGGGTATCGCGCAATTGGAACGTCTGGATGAATTTATTCGGCGCAAACGCGAAATTGGCGAACTTTATTCCGAATTATTGGGCACTCTGCCGGGGGTGCAATTACCTTTGATGCAGACCGAGTATGCCCAAAACATTTTTTGGGTTTTTGGCTTGGTTTTGGATAAGTCTCAGGGTTTAACAGCCGATCAAGCCATGCAGCGGCTTGCAGACAAAGAAATCGGTACGCGCCCTTTTTTCTATCCCATGCATTTACAACCGGTCTTAAAAAAAATGGGATTTTTTACGAACGAAACATATCCAGTGGCTGAAAACCTTTATCGATACGGTTTTTACATCCCCAGTGGTTTAGCCTTAACAAATGCACAAATTGAAAAAGTGGCTTATGCCTGCCGAGAGGTTTTGCAATGAGTGAGGTATTCGACCACTATGCCCTCTATTACGATTTACTTTATCGAGATAAGGATTATGCGGCTGAAGCGGCGTATGTGGCTTCTCATATCAGGGAGTTTAACCCATCGGCAAAAACGATATTAGAACTTGGTTGCGGCACAGGTGGACACGCCGAGTTTTTTGCACGCATGGGTTTTACGGTTGTTGGCATAGATATGAGCGTAACGATGCTTAATCAAGCTGAAATGCGGAAAGCCAAGTTACCAACCGAAATCGCAGAAAGGCTTACATTTATTCAGGGTGATGTGCGTAGTATTCGCACTGGGGAACAATATGATGCCGTGATATCACTATTTCATGTAATGAGTTATCAAACATCCAATGCGGATCTGGAAAATAGCTTTGCAACCGCGGCAGTTCATTTAAAACCTAGCGGTGTATTTTTATTCGATTTTTGGTACGGTCCTGCGGTACTGATCCAAAAACCGGAAGTACGTGTTAAACGCTTGGAAGACAATACAATTAAAGTCACCAGAATTGCCGAACCTGTCCTTCATGCCAACGCTAACGTGGCAGATGTTAATTATACAATTTTCATTGAGGATAACTTAACAGGAAAAGCCAAACAGATACGGGAAACTCATAAAATGAGGTATTTATTTTTACCCGAACTAAATTGGATGTTACCTTCGTCTAATTTGGAAATAAAAATCCATTATGCTTGGTTAGAATGTATTCCCTTATCTTTTGATAGTTGGTCTGGTGTAATTCTAGCCATACCGCATAAAATTTGATGAGAATTGCATTTTTTATTTCTGGCTTTCCCATCCAAGGTTATCTTAGGGATATGCTAGAATGTTTAGTAAAAAATGGGCACAAAGTTGATTTATACAAGACATCAACAAAATACAATCTTGATACAGCAGATTTAAATACATTTAGCATTAGTATAAATGAGATAATTGGCCATGATATATTCTATCGATTTCTACGCTTATTAGATAGACGTATCTTCTTATTAACATCATGGATGCCAAACTTATCAACTAAATTATTATCAATAAGATTTAGGCGTTCTATAAAAAACAATAAATACGATATTTTTATTGGCGTTGAAAAAATAGGATTGATTATTGCCTGGATTTTGAACAGAAGAATAGAAACACCTTACATTTACTATTCATTGGAATTATATATCGACGACCATGACGAGATTAATAACTTTAATTATCTACGCAAATCAGAGATCAAAGCAAATAAACATGCTTTAGCAACCATCATACAAGACCATCTTCGTGCAAAAGCGCTTGAAATAGCAAACAAATTAACATCGCATCACTTTATTTACCTTCCCATTGGAGCCTCTGAGCCTTTAGCTAAATTACCCTACAAAGCCCGGACATTCAGAGAAAATATACTTTTAGATCGTTTTGTAATTCTCTTTGTAGGAATATTAACCTTTCACCGCAGAATTGATGAATTAATCCCTATAGCTGAAGCACTGCAAGATAATGAGCATTTATATTTACATGGACCTAGCTTTTTATCAATCGAACAATTCAAGTCTACACAAAATCTCACCATATCCCAAAAAACTCTTTCCGAAGATGAATTATATGCACTTGTTGAATCATCCGACATCGGAGTTGCTTTATACCGGGATGAACCCATAAATGATCGTTTGACAGCGTTCTCTTCACACAAAATCGCACTCTACTTAAAATATGCTAAACCTATAATTGTTCCACGAAATGAGAGCTATAAAGAACTAATGGGGCTATACGAGTGCGGTGAAATGATTAATAACATCACTGACTTACCAGAAGCGGTCCGTAAAATAAGGCATAATTATGAACACTATTCCCGGCAAGCAATTTTAGCATTTAATCATTTATATAATTTAGCTACCCGTGTACCAAAAGCTTTTGAAATCATTGAGCATCTGATAAAAGTTGAGCATTAATTGCTGCCGCAACTGGAAAACACATTACAATTTCTTCAGCCTTCCGAAAGAACTTCACTGAACACTTCCAATTCAAGCAGGAATATTAAATGAACCATCCTTTAATCTCGGTTGTTATTCCCGCACGCGACAGGGAGCTTACGATAGGATATTGCTTGCGCTCAGTATTTGCGCAAACTTATCCACATTTTGAAATTATAGTGGTAGATGACGGATCTAGTGACAATACAGTCGGAGAAGTGCTGGCATTTACGGATCGGCGATTACGATATGTTCGACATGATTCAGCCAAAGGAGCGCAAGCGGCAAGGAACACCGGAGTAAAAGCTGCCCAAGGTCAATGGATTGCTTTTTTAGACAGCGATGATGAGTGGTTACCTACGAAACTGGAAAAACAGATCAATGTGCTGGACTCTCATGGATGGAATCAACGACTAGTCATCCATGCCAATATGTTCAGATTCATATCTGCTACCGGTCAGAGAAAGCGGTGGAAGTTACCAATCATAGAAGGAAGTAATGCTTATTTGTCGGTTTTGCGAACACCTGGACCTGTTTTTCCAACAATCGTCGTTGCAAAATCAGCCTTGGAAGAGATTGGCTGGCTTGATGAACAAGCGCCATCCTATCAAGAGTGGGATACGGCTATAAGACTCGCAAAAATTTGTAATTTCGTCCAAATTCGCGAACCTTTGGCTGTGTACTGGCTACATGATGGCGAAACAATATCCAAAAATGGTCAACTAGATATTAATGGATACCGTTATATTATCGAAAAACATCGAGAAGAAATCCTTCGCGTGGCAGGTAGCGCGGTATGGAACAGACATATGATGCGCTTGGCGCGTAGATGCGCAAATTATGGTTTTTTTAATGATTCCAATTCAGTTATCAAACAAATCCCCTTGTTAAGCTATTACCATGGCCTTGCACTGGCATATTTATATTTAGCAATTTTCAAAAGATTTGTGTTGTTGGATTTTAAAAGTATAAAAAACAATATTAGGCTTTGATTTCTTTACATTGTGACTTTGCACTTTAAACTATTACTAGATAGCGGTGAGTTAGGGTTCGAAGCCTGGATTGTCAACTTTTTTACGCCCCAATGAATCGCATAGGAATTTTTTTAGGATTTCCGCCGGAAGGTGGAGGAGTATTTCAGTATTCTCAATCTGTAGTCGAAGCTTTGGCGAGTCTCCCGCAAACTGAATTTACCATTGTTGTCGCTCATACTCAACCAGCATGGAGGGAAAAGTTAAGAGAATATGACAACAGATTCGAACTAGTACCTATCCAAGACAGCAAAATAGACGCGATGATTGGATTGGCATTACGAGTTGGATTACCAATCAGACCTTGGCGACTGGTTGCAAAATACATCCATCCTTTCACTCGTCTCCTGTTGAAACAAACTTGCGATTTGTGGATATTTCCGGCACAAGATGTTTGGACATACGCGATTCCTACTCCAGCCATAGGTGTCATTCATGACTTGATGCATCGCTATGAGTCGCGTTTTCCCGAGGTATCGAGATTCGGATTGTTTTACAGGCGAGAACGCCACTATCAGCGTCTTTGCCGTTATTCTGAAGGAGTTTTGGTTGATTCGGGAGTTGGTAAGCGTCAAGTGAAGGACTCTTATGCAGTGGCTGAAGAATGTATTCATGTTTTACCATTTGTGGCGCCCAACTATATCCTCAACGCACAAGTTCCGGAAGATTTTGACCGGCATTATTGCTTGCCTGAAAAATTCATTTTTTACCCTGCTCAGTTTTGGGAACACAAAAACCATATTAATTTATTGAGAGCACTTTACTTAATTCGTCAGGCTGTACCCAATCTACACTTGGTTTTGAGCGGTTCAAAAAAAAACGCCTATGCGAAAGTAATGCTTGAAATCGAGAATTTACAGTTGAGCGATCGAGTGCATGTATTTGGGTATGTGCCCGATGCAGATATCGGAATAATGTACAGGCGTGCTCGAGCCTTGGTGATGCCGACATTTTTTGGACCAACTAATATCCCCCCCTTGGAAGCCATGGCTGCCGGCTGTCCGGTGGCGGTTTCCCGCATTTATGGCATGCCGGAGCAGGTAGCAGACGCCGCTTTGCTATTCGACCCAGAATCAGTAAATGAAATTGCTCAAGTTATTCATAGACTCGCAACAGATGATGAACTATGTCAACGTTTGACCATAGCCGGTAAGTTGCGTGCAGCGCAATGGGGACAGCAACAATTCAATGAACGTTTTCGATTTATACTCAAATCGGTTATGCGTACATGAAAATAATTTGCCTATGCAAGCGCCGCCCGCAAGGAAGAGACCTTCTAACGCGCCCCTACGGACGTTTTTTTTATCTGCCTTATCATCTTGCCAAACAAGGGCACGATGTAACAATATTATTGCTCGGATACGGTGACGATCCTCCAATTCATTATAATGCGCATGGCATGGATTGGTATACTGAAAGTCTGCGTTCGCAAATTCATAGCCGTGGTACTTTGACTTATTTGAGACGTGCGCGGATACTTGTACAAACACATAAACCGGACTGGATCATTGGACTTTCTGACACGTGGTACGGCATTATGGCTGCTCATCTAGGAAGTCAATACGGCATTAAAATATTGATCGATGCCTACGATAACTACGAAAGCTATATACCATGGGCCAAACCTTTGCATTGGGCTTGGCGTTCCGCATTAAAAAGGGCCACTGCTTTAACCGCCGCCGGACCGGAATTGGCGGCTTTGATCAGTCGGGAGCGAGCAGAAAGCCCCGCAACGGTCATTCCGATGGCAGCCGACCCCATATTTCAACCTATTAATGACGAAAGTCTTCGGCGGCGGTTCGATTTGCCTGACGGAGTACCGCTAATTGGTTATTGCGGGGCACTTTATAAAAACAGGGGGGTTAGCACGTTGTTTCAAGCAATGGAATATTTGCTCAATGACGTTCCCGACGCCAAACTGGTCCTTTCCGGGCGTAAAGAACAAGGCCTCAAAATACCCAAAAAAATTGAGCACGCGGTAATCCAACTCGGTTATCTGCCGGACGAGAAAATGCCGTTGCTACTTAACGCTCTGGATATTTTGTTAGTTGTTAACCGGGATTCGGCATTCGGCAATTACAGTTATCCGGTGAAATTGTATGAGGCTATGCAATGTCGTAAACCTGTCATTGCTTCGAACGTGGCCGGTACAAGGTGGGTATTGCGAAATCATCCGGAATGTTTGACAGATGCCGGAAATCCAGAGTATCTAGCCAGACATATTCGGGATGCGTTGTTATGGAAAACAAAAGAATACACGCCGAATTGTGATTGGACAGATTCAGCACTAATGTTGAGCGATTTGCTAGAAACCTCTCAATCCGCAGCGTAACCGATTTCACTTCACTCAGACAACTTTCATTAAAGTTTAAAGATGCAGGCTATGACTTAGGTTCTTTTGAATTTGGCGAGGCTAAACAGCACAAATGGTAAACTTGATATTGCCAGCTTAGGGGCCAAACTAATAATAACAACGCTTGAATAAGTCGTGGCACCAACATACCGTAAGGTTTTCGCACGATCCAATATTTCGACAGAACATGAAAATCCGCCCATCGACTTACTATATTCAGGCCTTGTTGATTAAAGAGCGTTTGCCATTCATTCAAACTTTTAATTGTTTCTTTTACTTCCTGTTGTTGTGTACCTTTAAAAAAACCTAATCGAAAAGTCAGAAAGCCAGCATTGGGTACTAATATCAAAAAACGTGCATTCGGCTTGGCAACTCGAATCATTTCCCGGATAGCTTTAGGTTGATCCAAAAAATGTTCAAGCGCGCCTAAACAAGTAACAATGTCAAAATAAGCATCAGGGAATGGCAGATTTTCTGCAATACCCTCTTTTATACTATTGTTTGGAAACTTTTTTTGGCATATTTCAATTGCTCGCCCTGAAATATCAATACCATGGATATTTGCACCAAAATCTGATGCCGTCTTAAGCCAAGATCCCGTTCCACAAGCGATATCAAGAAGCTTCTCCCCTGGTTTTATGCCAATTTTTTTCGCTAATGACCAATAATGTCTATTTGGATTATCAGATTGTGAGATTTTCTGATAATAAACCTGATCATAAAAATCGCCGACAATTTTGTAATCCTTTTCATTCATTAGATGACCTATTAATTCGTTGATATTTCGTCACAGAGGTGCCTTAAATTGTTGCCGAAAATTTCCCATGAAAATTTTGCCGCATGCTGTCGGCAGCTAACTGCATTTACTTGATTGTTAATGGAATTTAGATTGATTAGACCATTCAAAACGGCTTCCGTCATGGCAGGATAGTCACTTGGTTTAATTAACCAGCCCGAAATACCATGATTCACTGCCTCGGGAACTCCACCAACGGCGAAAGCCACGGTTGGGAGACCATGCGCGGCAGCTTCTATTGCAACCATGCCAAATCCCTCTATATCTCCCGGCAGATCAATACCAGGAAAAACGTGCAAATGACTACATTGATATGCTTCTTCAAGTTGGGACTCACTGACATGACCCAAAAGAAAGACATGGTTATTAAGACCGCTGTCCCTTACCGCTTGAATTATTTTTTCTTTTACACCTACTTTATGATGCAATGCATTATTAGGTTCGTCGCCAATAATAACCAAAACACAACGAGGTTCCGCTTTGACGATATTCGGAAGGGAGTGAAGGATAAACTCCACCAACCCCTTGCGCTCAGTTAAGCGCCCGACACTCAAGAGAATTATAGAATCTTCGGCAATACCTATTTCAGATTTAAACCGATTAGGCATAATGCTTTTTGAAGCGGGTTTAGGTAATGCAACACCAGGATAAATAGTTTTGATTTTATTCGAGGCAATGCCTTTTTTGATCGCCAATTTGCCGGTGTTATGGCTATTTACCAAAACCGCATCGCAATTTCGAATAGCAGGAAGAAATAGCATTTGATAAAGCGGATTCGACACGACAAGATCCAAGCCATGAACGAATGTTACAACCTTGGTTTTGCAGATGTAACCAATTAACCACGCCGATAATGCGGTGGCCCCACTACCAGCAATAATCAGATCAGGTTTTTCTTTGCTACATAACACCAGTGTTTTCCAAAATGAATCCCATAAAAATGCAAATAAAGGTTTGTGTGGAAACTCACAATGCCGGGTCTCGGGGGTTAGATGAACATTACTACCGATCGGACCGGCGACCAGTGTATTGAAATCCTGATTTAATTCCAAGTAAATATGGTAATTGAGCCGTTCCATGCCGCCATTTAGGGGGGGAAAATTACGGGTCACCAGTAGAATTTTTTTCATCGCCATGTTCGCCGATTATCTTCAGCGGATCGATAATGCAAGGATGAAATCTGTTCGGAAAGAATACCAATCAAAAAAATCAATAACGAAGACAGCAATAACAACGCGCTCATATTGGTAAAACGACCGGTAGTTATAAATGTATAAGCATAATATGTTATTCCGGCGAGAAAAACCGTACCACTTATTGGGAGAAATAACCGCATGGGTGAAAATAATGAGCCTATTCTTAGAATAATAATAAAAAAACGCACACCATCCCTAAATATCTTGATATGACTTTTACCCTCCCGTTTCTCTGCATGAATAGGCACATAAGCCACCGGAAAACCCGAGCGAAAAAATGCCATGGTACTGGTGGTGGGATAGGAAAACCCGTTGGGCAGTAGATATAGAAATTTTCTGAATTTATCCGCTCTTACCGCACGATAGCCGCACGTCAAATCTTCAATACGATGCCCAGTCATCATAGAGGCCAATCGATTATAAAACCTATTACCTATTTTCCTGAGCCAGGAGGCCTGGGTACTGACATGTCTGGCTCCCACAGCCATATCGTACCCTTCTTCCAGTTTAGCTAACAGGGCGGGAATATCTTCAGGATTATGCTGTCCGTCCGCATCCATAAAAACCAGTATGTCGCCTTTTGCGTTTCTGGCTCCGGTTTTAATCGAAGCGCCGTTACCTTGGCTATAAGGGTGCCTTATGACATTCACATCCGTGTCCCGTGCTATTTGAGAGGTATTGTCGGTTGAACCGTCATCAATCACCAATATCTCGGCGTCAGGAACAATATTTTTTATTCGGAGTAATAATTCCCGCAGATTAAGCGCTTCGTTTTTTGCGGGAAGCACAATGCTAAGTTTGTTTTCTAAATTCATTAGAGTGAATTGAATAGGCAATTAAAAAATGTCGGAAAACACAATCCAACGAATTGAAGCAAAATTACTATCGACTTATGCTAGCCAATACCTTTTAATCATTACGAATGACATTATCGCCTTTAGCATAGTGAACAAATCAAAACACGGGAATTATTTTTTGCCCCCCTATTCAATTACCCTACAATGACTGCTGGCTGTATCGAAATAAAACCTTAACGGCTATCGGCTTAGCCAGCTCTGTAAACGAATGCTAATTTTATAGGTTCATCCTCGAAGCCCGATGATTGCTCGAGTTGAGTCAGTAAGCTACGGCAAAATCAACTAGCGTTATAATGCATCCCATCATTCAAACTTAACACACAACTACCCCGTTACACTCCATGCAGACTCATCCCATTATCGTCTACGGCATCAAAAACTGCGACAGCGTCAAAAAAGCCAGGGCCTGGCTGGATGGCCGCCAGCTCGGTTACCGTTTCCATGACTATCGCGTCGACGGCCTGGAACCCGCGTTGCTTCAGCAATTCATCGATAAACTAGGCATGGATGCGGTGCTTAATCAACGCAGCAGCAGTTGGCGCCAGCTCGGCGACGAACAAAAAAGTGATTTAACCCCTGAAAAAACCCTGCAACTGATGCTGAGTATACCTACTCTGATCAAACGCCCGATTGTTGCGATTGGCGATCAATTGCTGATCGGCTTCAACCCCGACCAATATGCCGCAATGCTATGACTGAAACCCTTACCCTATTAGAACAACTGATTCGGCGCGAGTCGGTCACGCCAAACGACGCAGACTGCCAGGATATACTAGCGCAACGCTTGAGCAAACTCGGTTTCAGCGATGAACGGATGAATTTTGCCGACACCCAAAACCTGTGGTTGCGGCGCGGACTAAATCCACCGTTGTTCGTGTTCCTAGGCCATACCGACGTGGTGCCGACCGGCCCCCTGACGGCCTGGGACTCGCCGCCATTCGAGCCTAGCATTCGCGACGGCAAATTATATGGCCGCGGCGCGGCGGACATGAAGGGCGGCATCGCGGCTTTTGTTACCGCCGTAGAACGCTTCATCTCGCAACATCCTTCTCATAAAGGCTCTATCGCGATCATGATGACCAGCGACGAGGAAGGCATCGCCACCAACGGCGTGGTAAAAGTCGTCGACGTATTGGAGCAGCGCCAGGAAAAAATCGACTGGTGTCTGGTCGGCGAGCCGTCCAGCGACAAGCTAATCGGCGATGTGGTACGGGTCGGAAGGCGCGGCTCTCTGAATGCCAAGCTGACCGTATTCGGCATCCAGGGCCATGTCGCCTATCCGGAACTGGCCGAAAACCCCATCCATACTGTCGCCCCGGCCTTGAAGGAACTAACCGAAGAAGTCTGGGATCAAGGCAACGCCTTCTTTCCACCGACCCGGCTACAGATATCGAATATCAACGGCGGCACGGGGGCGGAGAACATCATTCCCGGCCAATTGGAAATCCAGTTTAATCTGCGTTTTTGCACCGAACTGGACGAAGCCAGTATCAAAACCCGCACCCATGCGATACTGGATAAACACGGCTTCAAATACGATCTGCAATGGCGCTTGTCCGGTAATCCGTTTTTGACCTCGGGCGGTGCATTGATCGACGCCACCCACGCCGCTATCCAAAGCGTTTGCGGGTTCGAGACGATTGACGATACCGGCGGCGGTACTTCCGACGGCCGCTTCATTGCCCCCACCGGCGCGCAAGTGATCGAACTTGGACCGCTGAACGCCAGCATCCACAAGGTCAACGAGCATATCGGCCTGGACGAACTGGAAACCCTGAGCCGAATTTATGAACAAATATTGGTTAATTTGTTGGCTTAAGTGACTTTTGAGAAAGCTTGTACTCATTGTCGATACCAAATATGTCCGTCCGCTTAGTCAACGGCAAATTACTTGGATTGTGGGTACAATTATTGCCATAAATCGCCTTATGCCGGCATGTTCGTTAGATGCGGATTTATCCGCACTGTGCGAATGAATTTGCACCTACAAAATACTGCTCGGCTCTCAGAGAAGTTATTCACGTCCATATCGGGAGGACACAAGCATGCGCTGCCATCAAGTCGACTACCAAATCATCGGCCACGACATTCAAATGGTCGAAATCGAACTAGACCCCGGCGAAACCGTGATCGCCGAAGCCGGAGCCATGACTTATATCGAACAGGATATAGATTTCGAAGCCAAAATGGGCGACGGTTCCGGCGGGGTGATGGACAAGCTGTTTGGCATCGGCAAACGCATGTTGACCGGCGAATCGGTATTTCTGACTCACTTTAGCAACACAGGCAAGCAAAAACGGCGGGCCGCGTTTTCCGCGCCCTTCCCCGGCTCGGTCATTCCGTTGAATCTGGCCGAACTGGGCGAAGAAGTGATTTGCCAGCGTACAGCATTTTTGGCGGCCGCCTTCGGCACCCAGGTGGATATTGCCTTCAACAAGCGCCTGGGCAGCGGTTTTTTCGGCGGAGAGGGGTTTATCCTGCAACGCCTGCGCGGCGACGGCATGGCCTTCATTCACGCCGGAGGCACGGTGGTCCGGAAGGAATTACGCAACGAGACCCTGCGCCTGGATACCGGCTGTCTGGTGGCGTTCAGCGGCGACATCGATTACGACATCGGCATCAGCGGTGGCCTGACCAGCATGCTGTTCGGCGGCGAGGGGATATTTCTAGCCACCCTGAAAGGCACGGGTTCGGTCTGGATACAAAGCATGCCGTTTTCCCGGCTAGCCGAACGGGTGCTGAGTCATTATCAACCTCCATTGCAGGACAAGGGATAACTGTTTTCGGTTAAATCCTCTACCCGCGCCTCGCAAGATGCATCGAGCAATTGCTCGAATGCATCGGCGGACATCGGTTTACCAAACAAATAGCCTTGGCCGCGCTCGCAACCCAGTTGCTTCAACAACTCGAACTGGTCGACGGTTTCCACGCCTTCGGCCAGAGTCTTTAATCCCAGGGCATTCCCCAAATCGATAATCGCCTTGACGATGGCCGCATCATCGGAATTGGTGGTCATGTCATTCACAAACGAACGGTCGATTTTCAACAAATCGACGTTAAACGATTTAAGCCGGCCCAATGACGAATAATCGGTGCCGAAATCGTCGATCGCCAGCCCGAAACCACTTTGCCTTAATTGATGCAGAATGTTGGCGATATTGTCGGGATATTGCGCCAACCCACCTTCGGTGATCTCCAGCTCCAAACTGCTCGGGGACACGTTGAATTGCTGGCACAGCGACAGCATCCGATCGGCAAAATCCCGGTGTATCAATTGATGAATGGAGACATTGATGGCCAAATAACACGGCGGCAGTTGCTTGCGCGCTTGCCATGCCAACAGCCGCCGACAGGCTTGTTCCACCACCCATTCGCCGATAGCGACAATCAGCCCGGTTTCTTCGGCCAACGAAATAAAATTACTCGGCGCGACCTCCCCCAGCTCGGCGCTATTCCAGCGCAATAAAACCTCCGCGCCGATAATCGCTTGGCTTTCCATATCAATCAGCGGCTGATAAACCAGCGAAAATTCATTTTGCTCGATGGCGCTACGCAAGGCATGGCTGATCGACAGCCGGTTTTCCAAATTATGCGCCGATTGCTGCGAAAAAAACCGGTAGGTGTTGCGACCGGCATTCTTGGCTTCGTACATCGCGGTATCGGCGCGCTGAATCAAATCGCCCACTTGCTCGGCGTTATCCGGATAAATCACGATGCCTATACTGCCGCCGCCGTAAAAAGTATAACGTTCGTATTCATGGCCTTCGGACAACCGCCGGATAATAGTGTCGGAGATTTTTTCGCAAATTTCGACGGCATTTAACTCGGATACCGGCATAATGTCCTTCAGCAACACTACAAACTCATCGCCCCCCAGACGCGCCAGCAGATCGCTTTCCCGCAAACAACCGCGAATGCGTTCGGCAACGGTCTTCAACAATTGATCGCCGGCATCATGCCCCAGGGTATCGTTGACTTCCTTGAACCGATCCAGATCGATAAATAACAGCGCCAATTTGGTTTGGTGGCGCTTGGCCTGGATGATGGCCTGCTCCAACCTGTCGTAAAACAAACTGCGATTGGCCAATCCGGTCAGACTGTCGTAATAAGCCAATTGCCTGATCTTTTCCTCGGCCAGTTTATGCCGGGAAATGTCGGCAAAGGCGGCGATGTAATTCTGTACCCGATCCTTGTGATCGCGCACGGCGGTAATGGTCAGCCATTCCGGATAAATGTCGCCGTTTTTGCGTTTGTTCCAAATTTCGCCCTCCCATCTGCCGGTTTCATTTAGTATCCGCCACATAGCCGCATAATACTCGGCATCATGACGTCCGGATGACAGAATCGAGGGTTTTTGTCCCTTGATGTCTTCAACGCTGTATCCCGTTACTTCACAAAAGATAGGATTGACGTTCAACACTCGGTTGTTCGCATCGGTAACCATCAGGCAGGTCAAATTGTGTTCGAACGCCATATTCACCAACATCAACTCCAGCATGGCTTGCTTGGAACTGATCAATTTCGACAAGGTCGCTCCCAGTGTCATTAACATACCCGACTCCGCCGCATCGAATTGATGCCCGGCGGCCAGATACAAACACAACACGCCCTTGAGCCGTTGGTTAGTTAACAATGGGACGATGTAATGCCCATGATCGGGCATGCCTTCATATCGAATGGTGTGCCCCGCTTCGACGTGACCATGATGTTGAATTTCTCCCGTCACCGCCGCCCTGCCGCACAAACAACAGCCATGCTCGACCTTGGCGCAACTTTGCCGAATTTGGTTAGCCGGATTATGTTGGGCCACTCTATTCAGGACCTTATTATCGGCATCATTCAGAAACACCGCCGCGTTCGAAATCTGTTTCAGCCATGAAATGTTACAAATAATTTTTAGCCCGCTATCCATCAATTCCGACATATCCAGTTGATCCAACTGCAATGACAGCAATTGAGCGATAGCCCGTTGTGAATCAAGATTCTTTTGCGCATCCTGCTGGCTGTCGAAAAGAGTCCGGCTAGTCTGTTGCAACTGCCAGGCAACCGGCAAAACCAGTAGCATCAGCATCGCCACATCCAAGGCAGACTCCTGCAACAAGGTCGCATTGGCCGGCAAAATTGCCGGCATCATCAACATCACCAGCAACTCCGACAAACTGATCATTAGCAGGGTCTTCCAGATTTCAATTCTACTTTGCTGGAAAGCGCCGAATAGCAGCATCACCATCAAAAACAAACCTAGACTAACGACCAAGCTAATCAATTCCTCGCGATCGATTGCATCGGGCGATAGCGCCGCCAGGGAAACAGCGTCGGTCGGGAAATCCGCAGCCACCATGCCCGTATAATGCGGACTGCTGATGGCAATCCCGAGCGCCACGGCGCACAAAGCCAGCGCCAACCGGCGCGGATGACCTTGCTGCAAATATTCAAGCACCCAGACCAGCGCATAAGACGCGGTAAACATTAACAGGACAGAGACAACGCCCCACAAGGGATGATAGACGACGGGTGGCTGCATGCGCATCGCGGCCATGCCGGCATAATGCATGGCGGAAACCGCCAAAGTCAGGCAGCTTGCGGCCGAAAACCATCTGGACAAACCTTGTTGGCCACGACGTAAAATCAACATGGCCGACGAGGCGCCGGCAACGGCAAACAAATAAGACGCCAGAGTCAGGAAAGGATCAAATGCGATGGGAATACTCGGCTGAAAAGCCAGCATACCGATGAAATGCATGGACCAAGTACCCGTCGCAAGCGCCAACGCGGCCATCACTATGCGCAAGCCATTATCCACCCTGCCGTTGCCCCGCAACAGAAATAGCGTCGCGCCACAGCCAAAGATGACGATTAGAATTGAAATAACGACCAAACTCACATCATGGTCAAAATGCATAAACTTTTCCTTACAGCCGCGGCAATTTCTTGGCCGCCTGAATGCCTAGCGCTTAAATCAGCCCATGCTCGGCAAATGAATAGGGTTCCCCATCGCCCACGATGAAATGATCCAACACCCGAATATCAAATAAGGCCAAGGCCTGTTTGAGTTTATCGGTAATCTGTCTATCGGCCTGACTGGGTTCATTGATACCCGACGGATGGTTGTGGGCGAATATGACCGCCGCCGCATGATGGTACAACGACCGTTTCGCCACTTCTCGCGGATACACGCTGGCGCCGTCTATCGTGCCCCGAAACAACTCTTCCCACTGTATCACCCGGTGTTGATTGTCCAGGAACAAGCACGCGAAAACCTCGTAGCTGTAACCCCGCAGCTGCGCGCTGAGATAGGCTCGGGTAATGTCCGGGCTAGTCAGGGCATTGCCGCGCTGCAGGATTTCGGCAAAATGCCGGCGCGCCATTTCCAAAACCGCCTGCAACTGGGCATATTTGGCATCGCCCAAGCCATTGCTTTGACAAAAACGTTGCCGGTCAGCCGCCAGCAGTGCTTGCAAGGAACCATACTCGCTCAATAATTCCCGCGCCATATCCACCGCCGATTTTCCCGGAGTTCCCGTGCGCAGAAAGATCGCCAGCAATTCGGCGTCCGTCAACGCGGCAGCGCCGCGTTGCAATAATTTTTCTCGCGGCCGTTCGTCTACCGACCAATCCTTGATGCTCATGCGCCGCTCCGATGCGTTAAACCGGTTGTAAGCATAGAAGAGTCCGGCCAGTTTGCCAGCAAGCATTCGATAAATTTCAGTCTGAATCAATGAGTTGGTCCAATATACGGCAATCTCCGCCCATCCAAGCCGTTAAGCGCAACATATCCTCTGTTTAAAACTGTCATGGGCGCCACTATTTGCCGGCCGGGACGAATCAATCTGAAATAACTGTTTTAACAACCTGTTTCAAGGCATTGGCTAGACTTAATTACTAAAAGTCGATGCGCGGTAGGTATAATTCGCCCCATACACAATCTAAGGTACGCAATCATTAACAAGCGAATTCTATTAGGCGTTTGCGGCGGAATTGCCGCCTATAAATCGGCGGAACTGGTACGGCTACTGCGCAAGCAACATTGCCAGGTGCGAGTAATTATGACCCGCGCGGCTCAGCAATTTTTGACGCCACTGACATTTCAGGCATTAAGCGGAAACCCTGTGCACACCGAACTATTCGACGCCGAGCAGGAACAAGCCATGGGCCACATTCATCTGGCGCGCTGGGCGGATATATTGTTAATCGCTCCGGCCAGCGCCAATACGCTGGCCAAAATGGCTCACGGTTTGGCCGACGATCTATTATCGACACTCTATCTGGCGGCGGATTGCCCGGTATGGGTCGCTCCAGCCATGAATCAAGCCATGTGGCATAAACCAGTCACTCAGGACAATCTGGCCCGCCTGCGCCGACACGGCGTTCGGGTGATCGGCCCCGCCACCGGCGAACAGGCCTGTGGCGAGCAGGGTTTCGGCAGAATGAGCGAACCCGAACAAATTTGCGGCCAGTTACTCGCCCCTCCTACCCAGCCTGTTTTACAAGGCAGGAAATTGATGATCAGCGCCGGGCCGACCCGCGAACCGCTGGATCCGGTGCGGTTTATCAGCAATCGCAGTTCCGGCAAAATGGGCTATGCCTTGGCCGAGGCCGCGATCCGGGCCGGCGCCGACGTAACCCTGATCAGTGGCCCGGTAAATCTGTCGGCTCCAGCAACGGCCAAACTGATAAAAGTGGAAACGGCCCTACAAATGTACGAAGCCGTCATCGGCCATATAGCGGATTGTGATATTTATATTGGGGCGGCCGCCGTGGCCGACTACCGGCCCACCCAAGTGGAAGCTCGCAAGATCAAAAAACAGCACGAACACGGCATGATTGCATTGGAGAAAAACCCGGACATCATTGCCGTCGTAGCCGGCCTGCCCGACAAACCTTTTGTGGTAGGCTTCGCGGCTGAAACCGATGACCTGGAAAACTATGCTACCGGCAAGCTGCGCAATAAAAACCTGGATATGATCGCCGCCAACTGGGTCGGCCAAGGCGAAGGGGGCTTCGACAGCGACCGTAATGCCCTGCAGGTTTACTGGCCTGGCGGCAAAAAAAACCTGGCGATGACCGATAAACAGCAATTGGCGGCACAACTACTTAACCTGATAGCCGAGAGATTGAATGAAAAAAATCCAGCTCAAAATCCTTGATCCACGCTTGGGCAAGGACATTGCATTACCCAGTTACGCCACGCACGGTTCGGCCGGCCTGGATCTGCGCGCCTGTCTGGATAGAGCCACCACCCTGCAACCGGGCGAGTCGCTACTGATTCCGACCGGACTGGCGATTCACATCGAAGACCCTCGGCTGGCCGCCGTATTGCTGCCCCGCTCGGGCCTGGGCCACAAACACGGCATAGTGCTGGGCAACCTGGTTGGATTGATCGACTCGGATTATCAAGGCCAAATATTTGTTTCCTGTTGGAACCGGGGCGATAGCGCTTTTACCATCGAGATCGGCGAACGGATTGCGCAAATGGTGTTTGTGCCGGTCGTGCAAGCCGAATTCGAATGCGTGGCCGAATTCGACCAAACCCAACGCGGCAGCGGCGGTTTCGGCCACAGCGGCCGACACTAAATATAAGCCAGGGAGATCAACAGCATGGCACGTATCTTCAGCATCATCGCGGCCATTTCCGCGCTGATGGTCATACTGGCGGGCGGCGGCGCCTACTGGTTTTCCACCGCCAGCACGAAATACGCCAAGCAAGAAGCCATCACCACCGTCGCCAACGGCCTGGCCGCCGGCCTGTCCATGCAACTCGATACCTTACAAAACAGTGTCGATGGCGTGGCCCAATCACCCGATGTAATAGCGGCTCTCGCCAGCGGCAACCCCGAGTTGATCAATGCAACCGCGGTAAAACTACAACACGTAATACCGCACAACCTGCGGCTGCGCTTGCTGCCGCCCGGCGTCAACGATCTGGACCAGTCACAAAGTCCGCACATGGGTTTCGGCGATCTGGAAATGGTAAAAGCCACCCTGACCGGCCAGCCCAAACCGGTGATTCAAGGTGAAGGCGAGCATCGCCATCTGGCGTTTACCAGCCCGGTCAGCAACGGCCAACAAGTGATAGGCGTGGTGTTGGCCAGCGTCAAACCGGACTTGCCGCAAAAAATCGTTTCGAAAACCCAATTCAATAACGGCTTGATCGAACTTAAACAAGATCAACTGGTGCTGGCAACTATCGGCAACACCGATAACCGGGACGACGAGCCCAGATCGATTCAGTTGCCCAACGGCCGCTGGCAACTCGATACTTGGCCGGAAATCAAATTCAGCATGAGCGATACGGTGTTAATCATCACGATTATCGCCCTGCCGGCCTTGCTGGCCTGCCTGGGCTTTTTTATCAGCTATCGCAAATTGCACGACTTTTTCCTGCGTGACCAAAGCAGTATCCTGCGGGCGGCCAAGGACATGCTACAGGGCAAACATGTCGGCAATTATCCGATGCAACTGGAGGAAATGCAGCCGCTGATTGCCGCGATGGCCCAATTCAAGCGGGTTATAGGCCAGGATAATATTCCATTGTCCGAGACTGGCGATAACAAGGAATACGACTTTTTTGACGAATCATTCGACATCGATTTCCTGGACGAAAGCCCGGCCGCCGCTAACGAACCACTGCAAACCGCTCCGATTAAAATTCCAGACCTGCCGGTGTCGATGCCGAATATCGACGATAGCGATGACTGGCAAACTCCGAGTCAAGCCGCGGCAACCTCCGTTCCGATACCAAGCAGCGCCAAACCGGAACTGCGGACTGAAACAGCGGAGTCCATGCCAGTGAGGGAAAGTTGGGACATGGATTTTACAGCCACACCCACCAAGACCGCAGCCCCGGCCCAGCCAAGCACGGCAACGCTTGCCGATAGCCAGCCGTTGCCGGTTGCCAGTATTTTCCGCGACTACGACATCATCGGCATCGTCGGCAAAAATATCAACGAAGACATTGTCGCCAACCTGGGCCGGGCATTTGCCAGCGAAGCCAGGCAGCTCGGCATCAAGACCATCGTGGTAGCCAGGGACGGCCGTACGTCCAGCCCGGTTTTGAGCGCCGCCCTGATCAAGGGCATCACCTCGGCCGGCTGCGACGTGCTGGACATCGGCCTGGTGCCGACGCCGATACTGTATTTCGTCAGCCATCATAGCGAAGGCCGTAGCGGGGTTATAGTGACCGGAGGCCAGCATCCGGCCGATTACAACGGCCTGAAAATGGTCCTAAACGGAGAACCGCTGTCCTCGGAGCAAATCCAGGGTCTGAAATCCCGCATCGAGCGCAATGATTACAACCAGGATCAAGCCGGTTCGGTCGAACAAAACAGCCTATTCAGTAGCGAGTATATCGGCATCATTTCCGAAGACACCCATATCGTGCGGCCAATGACCGTGGTCATGGACTGCGCGAACGGTGCGGCCGGTGAACTGGGCCCCATGCTATTGAAAACCATCGGTTGCGACGTGGTCGAGCTTTATTGCGAAATTGACGGACAATTCCCCAACCATCAACCCGACCCCGGCAATCCGGCCAACCTGGACGCCTTGATCAAAGCCGTCAAACTGAATAATGCCGATGTCGGGATTGCCTTTAATGGCGACGGGGATAGGATGCTGCTGGTTGATTCCGCCGGCAAGATCATCTGGCCGGATCGGCAAATGATGCTGTTCGCACGGGACGTTCTAGCTTCCAAACCGGGTTCCGAAATCATATACGACGCGGCCTGTTCCAAACACTTGCCCGAAAAAATCAAACAACGCGGAGGCTATCCGGTGCGGTGGAAAAGCGGCGCCACTCCGCTGCAATCGCGGCTGCGAGAAACCGGCGCGGCCTTGGCCGGCGACATGAGCGGACATTTTCTGTTCAACGACCGCTGGTTCGGGTTTTCCGACGCGCTGTATGCGGCGGTACGCATGATAGAAATCCTGTCCGCCGACATGCGCTCCAGTAGCGAAATGTTCGACGATCTGCCGGACAGTATCAGTACCCCCGAACTGTATGTGCCTTTGGCGGATGGCGAAAGTATCCGTTTTATCGAGCAGATGTTCAGCCTGGCCCAATTCAACGATGCCGACATCGTCAACATCGATGGCATGCGCGCGGAATTTCCGGACGGCTGGGGACTGGTCAGAGCCTCCAATACCTCGCCGGCCTTGGTTGTCCGTTTCGAAGCCGATACCCGCGAAGCCTTGAACCGGATTCAGGCACAATTTAAATATTTGATGCTGCAAATCAAACCCGATATTTCTCTTCCTTTTTAACCCAATTGACATGAAAGAAAAAACCGCGCACCAGATTGCCCATGTTCTGATCGAAGCCTTGCCCTATATTCAAAAATTCAAGGGCAAAACCGTCGTGATCAAATACGGCGGCAACGCCATGATAGACGACAAACTGAAACAAGGCTTCGCCCGCGACATCGTGATGATGAAACTGGTCGGCATCAACCCTATCGTGGTTCACGGCGGCGGACCGCAAATCGGCGACTTACTGAAAAGGCTGGGCAAAACCTCGGAGTTTATCGACGGTATGCGCGTAACCGACAGCGAAACCATGGATGTGGTGGAAATGGTGTTGGGCGGCTTGGTTAACAAGGAAATCGTCAATATGATCAATATGCAGGGCGGCAAGGCGGTGGGCTTGACCGGCAAGGACGGCAATTTTATCCATGCCCGCAAGATCAATATCACCAAGGCCGGCGCCAATCTGGACGACGCGCCCGAGATCATCGATCTGGGCCATGTCGGCGAAGTCAGCAGCATCGATCCGGCCGTGGTGGAAATGCTGGGTAACAGTGATTTCATTCCGGTGATTGCGCCGATCGGGGTCGGCAAGGATGGCCATTCCTACAACATCAACGCCGATCTGGTGGCCGGCAAGGTGGCGGAAGTGTTAAAGGCTGAAAAACTGATGCTGCTGACCAATATCCCCGGCATTATGGACAAGGAAGGCAACTTGTTGACCGGCCTGACCTTGACCGACATCGACAACCTGATCGCCGACGGCACGATCTCGGGCGGCATGATTCCGAAAACCCGCTGCGCCACCGACGCCTTGAAAGGCGGCGTCACCAGCGTGCATATCATCGACGGCCGCATCGAACATTCGGTATTGCTGGAGTTGTTTACCGATAAAGGTATCGGTACCTTACTGCTGCGACGTTAGTTGTTGCTGAATATAAGCGGCGAAGCCCCGGCGGATGGCCTGGGCTTTTTCGCCAGCGCACAATTCGTTACCGATATTGGACGCTTTGCAACGTATATCCAAAAAAAGCTGCTGGCCGCCGTCTTTATCCAACTTGGATACCGACAGGCTCAAGTCGTCATCGTTGAAGGGCGCTGCCGTCATGACCAATTTATCCGTTTCCACATCGCGCCCGGTAGTGGCGTATTGATAGACGAACTGGCCGGCAACTTTCCAGGCTTTTTCGCATTGCGCGGCATCCTGGCAAACAAATAGCCCTAATTCGTTATTGCTGTTGTTTAGCGCCTGGTCAACCTGGCCGGTTTTGCCGCCGCCGGCGTAATCTTGGGTCAAAAACTGGAAGCGGGCAATGTCGGCTCTAAACTCTTTTTCGACGGTTTGCCGTTTTAGCTCATGCCGTCCCAACTCCTGCTTGACCAGATCGATCTGTTGCCGGGTCGAGGTAATATCATCCAGCAATTTTTGCGGCACCTTTTGAGCATTACGCTCATGATTGGCCGCTTGCTGTTGCTGTTGCAGCAATTGCTGTTCGAAGCGTTGAATGTTGCCTTGGATGACTCTTTTTTCGCCATCCATCAGCGCCAACTTGTTTTCCAGCGCCCTGTTCAAGTCGTCCAGGCTGCGATAGGTGGCCAGTAGCACTTTATCGTTGGCCGCCTGCTTGGCTATTATTTTTTCCTGTTCCTTGCGCAAGGCTTCCAGTCGTTTTTGCCGCTCCAACTCTTCCGCGCTCTTGGCTTTTTCCACCCTATCGAGCACCCTGGCTTTTTCGTTCAAGGTTTCTCGCTCGTGTTGCACCTGATCCGGCGGCACTTGGTCGGAAAAGTAGACATTGCCATTTTCATCGACCCAACGATACATTTTTTTTTTGGCGTGGCAATCCGCCGCGCCGACCAACAGCAACGGAAAAACCAGGATCAATGCAATTGATTGAAGCTTGAAGCGCATCGTTTGGGCGCGGCGGCTAACTTAGTAAACCGGCCAACTGATGCAACGGCGGCAAAATCATCATTTTTGCCAGTTGCAGCAGTACCAGGGCTACCAACGGAGACAAATCGATACCCCCCAAATCCGGCACGACTCGGCGGCAGATATTCAAGATCGGATCCGTCAAGCTGTATAGCAATGACGAAGCACCGCTATAACTGCCGGGGGCGAACCAACTGAGGATGGCACCGGCAAAAATGGCATAGACGAAAATATCCAACAGCATTTTCAATAAATCGGTAAACGATAAGACCGCCAGCCCCACGATGCTGATCATAACCCCCTTGATGGCCAAAATCGCAAAGTTAGCCAGAATCTGCAAGGCTAAAGCCAATACCAACGAAGAGGTATCGATCCGACCGACGGCGGGAATAAAACGCCGCATCATCCGCAATGGCGGATGGGTGATCTTTACCAGCAACTGGGATATCGGGTTATAAAAATCGGCCTGGGTCCACTGCAATAAAAAACGCAGCATCACGGCCAAAATGTACAACGAAAACAGGGTGTCGATCAAAAACACCACGGGGTCTGTCATGTAATTAGAACCCATTAATCGGCTCCCAGTTGTTTGGACATTTCAATGGAACGATCCCTGGCCGCGTGCAAGGCTTTCGACACCAGGTCGACAAAACCGTTTTGCTGAAAAGCTTCTATGGCTTTCTGAGTCGTGCCGCCGGGCGAGGTGACCCTTTCGCGCAATTGCGCCGGCGATTCGGCCGACTCCAGCGCGATCTTAGCCGCGCCCAACGCGGTTTGTTGTATCAACAGACGCGCGGTGTGTTCGTTCAAACCCATTTCGAGAGCCGCTTTTTCCATCGCTTCCATCATCAAAAAGAAATAAGCTGGCCCGCTACCCGATACCGCCGTGACGGCATCCAGTTGATTTTCATCCTCGACCCACAACGACAAGCCAACGGCCCGCAAAATGTTTTCAGCCAGGTCTTTTTGTTCTTCGTTGACATTGCCGTTAGCGTGCAACGCTGTCGCCCCGGTCAACACCAGGGCCGGGGTATTGGGCATGCAGCGCACAATGGCGACATCGCTCCCTAACCACAGCGCAAGGCTAGTCTGGGAAATACCGGCCGCTATCGAGACCACCAATACCTCTTTTTGGCGTGCCGCCGGGGCAATTTGCAAGGCGACTTCCCGCAGGGCTTGCGGCTTGACGGCCAGCACCACCACATCCACTTCCCGCACGATGGTGGCATTATCCGTGGAAACATTGACGTTGAGATGGTCCCGATGCGATTGCAGCACGGCGGAAGCCGTATCGGACACCCAAATCTGCTGTGGTGAATGTCCACTGGCGATCAGCCCGCTCATCAGACTGGTTGCCATATTACCGCCCCCGATAAAACCGATTGTTCTTGTTTTCATAGCTCGCTATTTGATGTAAATCCAATGATCTAAAAATGAAGTTGACGCATTCTACATGACTATGGAGGCACTATAGCAAATCTCAAGTGCCGGCTTAGTGTTCGTTCAAATGGCGCGGCCTGATACCCGACAGCCATAAACTGGCCAGATAAACCAGCATGGCCAACACTATCATCATCGCCAATTGTCCGCCACGCTGGGAAACATCCCACCCCAGCCAGGATTGTCGATCCACAAAATATTGTAAAAACAGCGACATTGCGCCACTGGCAAACACAATCCTCGGCATAAACACAGCCCAAGCATTGCCTGGCAGGTAGACTCTTTGTTTAATCAATCCAGCCAGTAACAGGCCGGCATTCAGATAAGCCGACAAAGTGGTTGCTAGTGCCACGCCGGCATGCGCCAGCGGTAATACCAATATTGCATTTAGCACGACATTACAAATGATCGAATAGACTCCGAAACGCACCGGGGTTTTACTGTCCAGCCGCGAGGTAAAACCCGGCACCAAGACTTTAATCAAAATAAACGCCAGCAACCCCATGGCAAAGGCCATCAGACTCTTGCTGGCCATCACCACATCGTTAGCACTGAATTCGTTATATTGAAACAAGGTCGATAATACCGGCTGCGCCAACAGCACCAAACCCAGCGTGGCCGGCAAACCGACGATCAACACCAGCTTCAGCCCCCAATCCAGCGACCTGGAGAAAGCCACGCTATCTTCGGCGGCATGATTTTTCGACAAACTCGGCAAAATCACCGTCGCCACCGCCACACCCAATATCCCCAACGGAAACTCCACCAACCGGTCTGAATAATATAACCAGGAGACGCTGCCGGAGGTCAAAAACGAGGCGACCAAGGTATCGAACAGCAGGTTGACCTGGACCACCGAAACACCAAAAATAGCCGGAACCATCAGCTTAAGCACCCGCCTGACGCCGGGATCATGCCAGCCCCAACGAAGCCTTGGCAACAAACCCAACCTTATCAATACCGGTATCTGAAAAAACAACTGTACCAGGCCGGCGACAAACACCCCCCACACCAGCGCCATGATGGGCTCGGGAAACAATGGCGCCAGCCAGACGGCAGCCAAAATCATGCAGATATTCAGAAACACCGGCGTGATGGCCGGCACCGCGAATTTGCCATGCGCGTTTAAAATCGCCCCGGCGAAAGCGGTCAACGAAATGAACAGCAGATAGGGAAAGGTAATCCGCAACATCGCCACCGCCATTTGGTATTGCTCGCCTTCCCACGAAAAGCCCGGCGCAAAAAACACAATCAACAACGGCGCCGCGACAATCCCGACCAACGTCAATCCCATCAGCAACACCGTCAAGGTACCAGCGGTTTTGTCGACGAACGACTTAAGCTCGCCAGGATCGTTCTTGTGCTTGTAATCGGACAGAACCGGTACGAAAGCATGGGCAAATGCGCCCTCGGCAAACAGGCGCCGCAAGAAATTGGGTATTTTGAAAGCCACGAAAAAGGCATCGGTTGCGCCGCTGACTCCAAATAGATTGGCGATCAACATATCCCTGACAAAACCCATGATCCGCGAAATCATGGTCATACTGCTAACGATCGCGGTGGATTTATACAACTGCTTGGTCAATCCCGGCCTCTTTCCTGTTCTGATGGTTTTAACTATTTATGTGTTGACAATCATAGCATCCAAAAAGATAATGTGCGGTTTCTAATTAACTCGAATGAACTGATACTTTATGGCTAATTCACCCCAAGCTAAAAAAAGAGCGCGTCAGGCAGAGAAAAGCCGTATTCGCAATGCCGGACAACGCAGCAACCTGCGTACCTTCATCAAAAAAGTAATCGCAGCCGTCAGAGCTGGCGATAAAGAGCAGGCTCAAGCCGCATTCAAATCGGCTGTTCCGGTCATTGATTCGGCCGTCACCAAAGGCCTGATTCACAAAAACAAAGCCGCTCGCAGCAAAAGCAGACTGAACAGCAGACTGCGCACCATGGCTTAATCCTAAGCTAGGAACAAATACCAAAAGGCTGATGCCCTCCCGGCATCGGCCTTTTTTTTGCGCAACGATCCGCCCGGCTCGCAAGTTATGCCTCCTTGCGTCGGCACACCTGCCGCGCTTAATATCATGAAAATTGAGCGATCATATCTTGTTGTATCTTGCGGACCCTATGATTGAACTCATCGGATTTAACGGTGATATTTTTAAGCGGATCGTGTTTGCTCAGCACCAAATCCCTGATAGCGTCATTGTTCCAGGATGAGTGGTTGTCATCAATCATTCGCAGGACAGCGTTCAATCGATTAGCAGCGTAAATCACATCGTCCTCGTCATCGACACCGTCAAAATTCCGCAAATCTTTTATGGCGCACTTGATTTGAAGCAAGCTATTGTTTGAGTCAAAGGGCTTAGTTTGTACCATGCGTTATCTCCAGCTACAAGCGATGAATATGAAGGTTGGTTTCATTTGGATTCCAATATCACATCCGCCTCTTAAATGAATCTTAACCAAATTCACTGGCGATAACTGGAGTGCTAGAAACAGTGGAGGACACCAAAGCCTGGCCCAGCCCCAAGACGCGAAGAGGATTAACCGTTCGATTTGAAATCGATAACGTTCAATATCCTAAGAGCCTGATCCTCTCCGATGCGGAATTGAACACTAGCAAGATCGAGCGCAATGAGTTTCACGGTTAATGGAACTATTGCATTCGCTGCAGATAGCCTGTTTAACTCATTTTTTAACAGCCCCTAAAACCAGATAGCCGTGTGAAACTGGATAAAAGCGATAGTTTTCGGGAGCGTCATCCGGAAGTCAACAATAAGCCGCTTTATGACCGAATGTTTTTTCAAGCCCCTCGTTGCTAATGAACTTGCGGCTTGACCGGCGTTACCTCCATGTCGAAATTACTCTTAATCCGCTTAGCCACTGCCTGGGTTTCCTTCTTGTTTTTAAACGGTCCCGCCACCACTTGATACAAGCCGTCTTTTTCAATTTTACGCGCGGGAATTTGCGGCCCTTGATGATTCAGCATCGCCGCTAACTTTTGCGCCTCGGTCTCGCTACTAAAACTTGGCGTTAAAATCGACCAATCGCGTTCGGTCAACTCGTTCACGGCGGGTTGACCGTATAGCCGATCGGGCCGCCGAACTTTGATCGCATCGACCACCAACTCCGGCAAATCGGGGCTACCCAGTAAAACCGGGGTTGGAACGCCATCGGCCCGCGCTAAAATTGCATCAACTCGCGGCCAGTCAATGCTGGCATTTTTCTCGACCGCCAATTTCTCCAATTTTTTACGCAGGTTTTTTTGCAATTGTTTTTCTTGCTTGGCCCACTTATCCAGCGGCCGATGGGCCTCCAGATACAGCGTATCGCCATCCCATGCCACCAAATAAGGTTGATGCACGATGCGGACCTGGGTGCCGACACTGACTTGGTTGAACAACACCTCGACATCTTCCGGATATAGCTGCACGCAGCCATGACTGACCTGCATGCCTATGCCATAGGGTTTGTTAGTGCCATGAATCAAATAGCCGCTAAAGCCCAGCGGCATGGCGTAATTGCCCAGCGGATTATCGGGACCGGCCGGAATGACTTTGGGCAAGGGCTCGCCCAGCAATTGATGTTCACGATGAATCGACTCCGGTACCGTCCAGGCCGGCTCGGCCTTCTTGGCCACGATTTGGGTGACCCCCAGCGGGGTATTCCAACCATCCCGCCCAATGCCTATGGGATAGGTCAGCACCTTGCCCTGATCCTGCGGGTAATAAAACATCCGCATATTGGCCAGATTCAACACGATACCTTTGCGCGGCGCCTCCGGAAGCACAAACTGCAGCGGCAACAATACCGATTGGTCTTGCTTTAAAACCCAAGGATCTAGTTGGGTGTTGGCCGTCGCAATATCATTGAACCCCAGCCCATAATGCCGTGCCAAATCGGACAAAGTATCCAGCTCCAGGCTATCGACGCTGGCCAACGAACCGACCATATTCTGATCGGCGGCAATCGAATAGGCATGGCTTTCGATGGATTCAGCCTTTCCCGTCACCACGGAAAGCTCGGGACTGGAAGGCGTAAACGACAAGGTTTGACAGCCACTCAGAAACAAACCAAACAACAGAACAGGCACAATTTGCGGCGACACTGCCTTGAAACCAAAAAACTGACGAGATTGAACGGACGAAATCATGATCTAAGCGAATAAACAATTTAGGTGGCTTAAAAATAGCCTCTTTTAGCAACAACTGTTGCGTTTTAACTAAATCCTCATCTCATTGCCGCGTTCCGCCGCCACAACCCGAGCCGGATTTGCCAGTAGAAATAAATCGGCAATAACGATTTTTGTCACAAAACCGCAACATTGAATATTTAATATTGATCCGACAATCAGGGAGATTTACGGCGACTTACCCGGCCGGGTATGCGCCCAAATCGCCCCACCAGGCACAAACCCGATATAACCAGCAACTTAATTTATGTACTACGACGACATCAAACTCACCTCCGGCGCGGTGATATTGGCCGGCATTCTGCTGGCGGCAACCGACACTCAAGCCGGCTACCGCTCGGAATCCCCGCAATTTGAGCTGGAATTCGAAAAAAGCAGCATTGAGGCTTCGAAACAGCCAAACCGGACCAACGGGCCGGCCCTTCTAGGAAATCACGTCCATAGCTCGCTGAATGCCCGATAAAACGCCCTATCGGCGACGGTGGCACCACGCCTACCGACCAAGCCACTAGCAAAGGCTTGCGCCCGCTCCAGCGTGACCTCCAAGGGCCATTGCCGATCGAGCCCCACCAGCAACAGCGCGGCGAACGCATCGCCCGCGCCGACTGTATCGACCACCTCGGTGCTGACCCGCGGCTCTACAGCCACAAAATGCCGTTGCCGGCCGTAGGCGATGGCGCCCTTTTCGCCGCGCGTCACGACCAAGGTTTCCAGCTCAAATCGTTCGCAAAAGCGTTGCATCATGGATTCCAAATCAGACTGTTCCTGACTCAGCTCAATCAATTCAGCCTCATTGAGCTTGACCCAATCCGCATCGCGCAATAAGGACACCAGCATTTTCCGCTCCCACCAGGGCGGCCGCAAATTGACATCGACAAAAATCTTGCCGCGATGGTGAGCCTTAACCGCTTGCAAGGCGGCGCGTGATACCGGGTTTCTGAGCGCCAGCGAGCCGTGATACAAAATGCCCTGGCTATCTTGTTGGCCCAACGATTCGGCATTGATGAAATCATAGGCGCTATTGTCCACGATGTCATAATGCGGCTCACCGTCTGATAGCAATACCCGGACGCAGCCAGTCGGATGCTCGCTGTCGGTTTGCAAGGCATCCCGACTCATGCCCCAGCCGTCCATCAACGCTACGATTTCCCTACCCGACTCGTCGTCGCCGATCCGGCTGATGAATCGCGGCGGCAAGCCGAATGCCTGCAAATGCCAAGCTACATTAAACGGGGCGCCACCCAACACCCGGCTGCCATCGGGAAAATGATCGAACAGCACTTCGCCGAAAATATGCATGTGCCGCTTAGTATTCATGCTTTTCCTCCATCCAGAGTCGTGTTTTAGGAAAATAATGGGGCACATCTTCCAGCATGCTGGTGCTGTAAGGATCGACCATACTCAGCAACCCGCCTTTCGCCTCCGGCTGAGTGTCAATAGACAACAGCGAGGTCGAGGCCGGTGAAGATCAAGTACGCCCCGGCATTACAAATACAGACGCCCTAGCCCTCAAGCCGGGTTCAAGAGCGGCGAAATTCTTACCGTCTCATGCCTAAGACCTTCTTTGCATGCCGTGAAAATGATACGCTATTCCCAGCATTTAACTCGGGTATTACCACTCACACCTACAAACGGAGTCATCACATGGCCAGCATTGACAAGGCTGCTGTCGAAAATCTACTCAAATCCTTTATCGATCCCAACGTCGCCACCGACTTGGTTGCCGCAAAAGCGGTAAAAAATATCAGCGTCGAGGGCAACGATGTCGGCATCAGGATTGAACTGGGTTATCCGGCGAAAAGCTATTTACCGGAACTGAAAGCCAAGCTGGAACAACAACTGGCCGCCTTGCCCGGTATCGGCAACATCCAGGTTGAAGTCGGCTTCAACATTGTTGCGCATTCGGTGCAAAAAACCCTGAAGCCTCTGCCCGGCGTCAAAAATATCATCGCCGTGGCCTCCGGCAAGGGCGGGGTCGGCAAATCCACCACCTCGGTGAATCTGGCACTAGCGCTGGCCGCCGAAGGCGCCAAGGTCGGCATTCTGGACGCCGACATATACGGCCCCAGCATTCCGACCATGCTTGGCCTATCCGGACAGCCGGACACGGTGGACGGCAAAGCCATGCTACCCAAGGTATCGTTCGGCATTCAGACCATCTCGATCGGTTATCTGGTCGATCCCGACCAACCCATGATCTGGCGTGGCCCAATGGTGACCGGCGCCTTGCAGCAATTACTGACCCAAACCCAATGGGATAATTTGGATTATCTGATCATCGACTTGCCGCCCGGCACCGGCGACATTCAACTGACCTTAGCTCAACAAATCCCGGTCAGCGGCGCGGTCATCGTCACCACCCCGCAAGACATCGCCTTGATTGACGCTCAACGCGGCCTAGGCATGTTCGAGAAAGTCAACGTGCCGATTTTGGGTTTGGTGGAAAACATGAGCATTCACATCTGCAGCAATTGCGGGCATGAAGAAGCCATTTTCGGCCAGGGCGGCGGCTTGTCGATGGCCGAGAAAAACAACATTGAGTTGCTGGGTTCGTTACCGCTGGACATCAATATTCGCAAACTAGCCGATAGTGGCCGGCCGACCGTGGCCGCCGATCCTGATAGCCGCGCCGCCGAAATGTACAAAGCCATCGCCCGCAAAATGGCCGCCAAACTGGCCCTGCGCGCGCGCGATTACAGCGGAAAATTCCCTAATATCGTGATTCAAAATACTTGATTTTGCAGATTTGAAGCGTCGTAATCGTAGGGTGGATAAGTGTAGCGCCATCCGCCATCTCTCGGTTAACGAATGGCCTTTCGAGTTTTCATCGCCTGGTCAAGATGGGCGTTTATTTGCCGAATTGGACGGGTTTAAATTTGCAGGCTTTTAATGCGGGCGAAAGGGATGAATGAAGATTTTTTGATGGTGTTGGCTTAGGCGGATGGCGCTTCGCTTATCCGCCCTACGGCCCTCATCCAGCAGTTTGGTGAAAATCCAGTGGACTACCAAGGTCATCACGCTGTTTTGTTACGTTGAACGTGTTGTATCCCGATTGACCTAAAGCATCGATATATGTAATCGGCAACCTTAAGCCCGTTTCAGGAAAAGGCGGAGTAAGATTAATCTTGGCTTGAATCTGGCCCAGCCGAGCGAACATCCCAACCTCAAAAAGCATAATTTTGTCATCGCCGAGACCTTCCAGATAACCGAGCACTTCCGTCACGGTGTTACCCGCATTGTTCACCGAAATTCCGTAGCTGGCCTGACTCGGGGAAAAACTTCCTCCAGCATTCTTAATTACAAATACTGGTTTCGCGGCTTCTTGCCGAGCGAGAAACTCCAGTTTCAATGCCTCACGATCACTCTCAACTTGCTGGCGAGTAACTTCAACAAGTTCACGTTGCTGCTCTACTGAATGTTTTAGTTCTTCTGCCTGGAGATTAAGGGCCTTTGTACTCAATCTAAGCTCTTCGCCTTGCTGCAAATACCCAAGAACTAACCACAGAAACGCAAGTGGTGCAAAAATGCCACCGAAAAAGTCTCCCCATTCGTTGGGTGTCATCTTTCTTAACACTGCAGAATCATGTAGAAAGACAACGATTGTCATAGTTAAAAGCCACAAAAGCGAAACAAAAACCCCAAACTTGAATCTTTTTTCGTTCATTACTTCTATCTTTTTTGTTTATTCGTTCGCCCAAATCAGGGCCGTAGGGTGGATAAGCAAAGCGCCATCCGCCTCCGACAAAATCAAATCAAATCAAATCAAATCAAATCAAATCAAATCAAATCAAATCAAATCAAATCAAGACCAAATTATCTCGGTGTATTAATTCGTCTTCATCGGCATAACCCAATAACGCTTCGAATTCGCTGCTGGGTTTTCCGGCAATCTTGGCTGCGTCTTCGGCGCCATAATTGATCAAACCACGCGCGATTTCCCGGCCTTGCAGGTCACAACAAGACACCAGATCGCCGCGCTTGAATTTTCCCTTCACGGCTTTCACCCCTACCGCCAACAAACTTTTACCGGCGGATTGCAAAAATTTCACCGCGCCGTCATCCAACGTCACACTGCCCTTGATTTGCAATTGGCCGGCCAACCATTGCTTGCGGGCCGCTATTGGCGCGATGTCAGGAATCAGATAAGTCCCCAGCTCTTCTCCGGCGAATACCCGGTTGATCACGTCTTCGATCTTACCCGAAACGATCACGGTCGCCGCGCCCGAGCGCGCCGCTAGTCGCGCCGCTCGCACCTTGGTATACATGCCGCCCCGGCCAAGACCGCTGATGCTGCCGCCAGCCACTTCATCCAACCGGCTTTCGTTGACGCTGATATTGGATATCAACTTGGCATCGGGATTGAGACTGGGATTGGCATCGTATAAGCCGATCTGGTCGGTCAGGATGATCAGCAAATCGGCCTCCACCAGATTGGCGACCAAGGCACCCAAGGTATCGTTATCGCCGAAACGAATTTCCTCGGTGGCGACGGCGTCGTTTTCGTTGATGACCGGCACTACCCCAAAGCCCAGCAAGGTCAGCAAGGTGCTGCGGGCATTCAGATAGCGCTGGCGATCGGATAAATCGTCATGCGTCAGCAAGACCTGAGCCGTCAACAATTCATGTTGTTGAAACAGGTTTTCGAAACATCTGACCAATCCCATCTGACCGACCGATGCGGCGGCCTGTAATTCGTGCAAGGTGTTGGGCCTGGCTTTCAACTTCAAGCGGCTGACACCCTCGGCAACGGAACCGGAAGACACCAGCACCACGTCGACGCCTTGCTGTCTGAGCGCGGCCATTTGCGACACCCAGCCGGCAATCGCGGGTTTATTCAGTCCTCGCCCGCCGTCGGTCAGCAGGGAACTGCCGATTTTGACGACGACGCGTTGGGCTTGGCGAAAATCAGTCCGGCTCACGGGCTAACTCCTGTTCCCTGGCTTTTTGTTCTGTTTTTTGCTGGTCGAGAAAATCCATGATGGCGTACATCAAGGCTTGAGTGCCCTGATTTTTTAAGGCGGAAATTTGGTATACCGGGCCTTTCCAGCCCAGTTCGTCCACTATGGCTCGACAGTGTTGATCGACTTCGTCATCCGGCACATTGTCGATTTTGTTCAACACCAACCAACGCGGCTTGTTGGCCAGGTCATCGCTCCATTTTTCCACTTCCTGGATAATCTTGCGCGCCGCCGAAACCGGGGTTTCGTCGCTTTCGTAGGGCGCGATGTCGAGCACATGCAGCAGCAGGCCGGTTCTCGATAGATGTTTCAGAAATTGCAACCCAAGTCCGGCGCCTTCAGCCGCGCCTTCGATCACACCGGGAATATCGGCAATCACGAAACTACGCAGATCATCGACCCGCACCACCCCCAGATTGGGATGCAAGGTGGTGAACGGATAATCGGCTACTTTCGGACGGGCGGAGGACACAGCCCGGATCAGGCTGGATTTACCGGCATTCGGCATGCCCAACAGACCTACATCGGCGATGACCATCAATTCCAATTTCAGCAATCGATGTTCGCCGGCCGAACCCTTGCTTGTTTGTTGCGGGGCGCGATTGACGCTGCTCTTGAAGCGGGTGTTACCCAAGCCGTGAAAACCGCCCTTGGCTACCAGTAAGCGCTGACCGGGTTTGGTCAGGTCGCCAATCTTTTCGCCGGTGCTGGCCTCGTAAACGATGGTACCGGGTGGTACGGCCACCAAGCAATCCTCGCCCTTCTTGCCGGTGCAATCCCGGCTTCCGCCGTTCTCGCCTCGTTGGGCACGGTGCACCGAGTGATAGCGAAAGTCGACCAGAGTGTTGACGTTTTCGGTAGCCACCAGATACACGCTACCGCCGTCGCCGCCATCGCCACCATCGGGACCGCCCAAGGGTATATATTTTTCACGCCGAAAAGAGGCCTTGCCATTGCCGCCATCGCCTGCTTCCACGCGGATTTCCGCTTCGTCAACAAATCTCATAATCTACCGGTATTGAGGTGATTTCCCGCGAAAAATATACCCAGCTGACTGGTCATTTTGCCCATCTACTGCGTATATTTGTTCTTGGCAATCGCCTAAACAAAAAAGCCCCGCTGAAAAACGAGGCTTTTCGTATCAGTTGTGCAAAATGCACAGCCAAGAATTTTATGCTGCCGCAATGCTGATGTATTTGCGGTTTTTCGGACCTTTTTCTTCAAAAACCACTTTGCCATCCATTGTTGCAAACAGGGTATGATCTTTACCCATGCCTACGTTGTCGCCGGCATGAAATTTGGTGCCGCGTTGGCGAACCAAAATATTGCCTGCTTTTACCACTTGACCACCGAAACGTTTAACACCCAGTCGCTGAGCATTAGAATCACGTCCGTTGCGGGTACTACCGCCTGCCTTCTTGTGAGCCATTTTCTAAACCTCGTGTGTTATGCGGAAATGCCAGTAACCTGGACTTCCGTGTAATATTGACGATGCCCCATTTGTTTCATGTGGTGCTTACGTCTTCTGAATTTAATGATTCTGATTTTTTTGTGCCTACCTTGAGAGACCACAGTCGCAGTGACTTTGCTACCTTGGACATAAGGCTGACCGACTTTTACAGAGTCGCCTGATTGAACCATTAGCACCTTGTCAAACTCTACGCTGTCGCCGGCGCCCAACTCAAGTTTTTCGATTTTTAAGGTAGTACCCTCTGCGACACGATACTGTTTACCACCTGTTTGAATTACCGCATACATCAGCGCAAGCTCCATCAAGCATATATCTGTTAAAAGTGAACAGCGGATTATATTTTCAAACACTAGCGCCGTCAAACCTAAATTAGCTAATTTGATTGATCAGATTAGATTACGCTAGTGGTACTATTGACACTATCAGGCATTATAAATAGCATGGCGGCCATTTTATCCGAAGCCATGCGCTACCGAACGAACTTTTTATATTACTCATGACAGCAACACATTCAACCACCGATTCGGTAACCATTGATTTTGATTCGATCAAAAATTTAACCGCGGCCGAAACCCGCGCCGTCGATCAATTAATCCTGAACGAGCTTAGCTCGGATGTGGTGTTGATCAACCAGATCGGCCATTACATCATCGGCAACGGCGGCAAACGCTTACGTCCGATGCTGCTATTGCTGGCCGCCAAAGCCCTGGGCAAAGCCGATGACCATCATCTGATCCTGGCCGCTGTCATTGAGTTTATACATACCGCGACCTTGCTGCATGATGACGTGGTCGATGAATCGGTACTGCGCAGGGGCAAGGAATCCGCCAATGCGGTCTGGGGCAATGCCGCCAGCGTTCTGGTCGGCGATTATCTTTATTCCAGCGCCTTCGAAATGATGGTGCGCACGAACAGCATGCGGGTGATGGACATCATGTCCAAAACCACCACCGCAATTGCCGAAGGCGAAGTATTGCAACTATTAAACTGCAACAATCCCGACACCAGCGAAGAAAAATACCTGGAAGTGATTGCCCGCAAAACCGCCATCCTATTCAGCACCGCAACCCGTCTGGCCGCCGTCATTTCCGGCTCAGACCCCGCCATCGAAGAAGCCCTTGCGGTCTACGGTCAGCAACTGGGAGTCGCGTTTCAATTGATTGACGATGCCTTGGATTACAAGGCCAGCACCGAAGAACTCGGTAAAAATCTGGGCGACGACCTGGCCGAGGGCAAACCTACCCTACCCTTGATTTACGCCATAGAACACGGCACCCCTGACCAGGCACAAATCGTGATCGACGCAATACGCCACGGCTCGAGAGACGCATTCAACGAAGTCTATGCGGTAGTCAAAGCCACCAACGCCATAGAATATACCGAACAATGCGCCGACCGCGCCGCCGAGAAAGCCATCGCCGCCCTACAGTGCCTTAGCGATTCAGAATATAAAACCGCCCTGGAACAGCTGGCCCGTTTTTCGGTGCAACGCGACCATTAATCTATCATTGACTCAGCAGTGCAGCCAACTGCTGAATACTTTGACTCATGCTTGCATAATGTTTTTCCAGCTTTGCCAGCATTTGCCGCAATAATTCGCCAACCGGATGATTGTCGGCATCCGGCCAGGCGGCGGACAGACGCTGCTCCACCTCGCTGATCGCATCCCCATCGACAATTTTATCCAGCTCGTATAACGCCTGCTCGTCGATGATTTGCTCGGCAAATTCGGTTTTATGCAATTGCCCGACGCGCTGTTTCAACGTCTCGCACGCCCGCAAAACATCATCCGCCACTACCCATACCGCTTCGAATATCAAAACATCCGCCGATAGCAGCGCCAGAATAGCGGCTGCTCGCTCCACCTCCGCCAGTCTCAATTTGAAGCGCTTCTTTGTTGATTTCATTGAATTAGCCCAAAAACTTGTTTGATTACAGCATTGCGTTAGCCGGCCCTTGCACATCATAGACCACGAACCAGAAAAACCGGCAACAATCGGCAAAACCCATTGTTTTATAAGCTTTTTAATCCACACCCATTCCAGATCGAGCTTGCATTTGAGTCATTTATCATTTACCTTAATCGCCCACCTTGAAGGCTAGGGGTGCTTTCGTTTGAGTCAACTTATCACGAAAGCTGAGAAAAACCCTTTGAACCTGACCCGGTTAATGCCGGCGTAGGAAAGCCCTTGTTTTCCTTGCGCTCGCGATTTATTGATATTTTGGAGATAAGCATGAGCGCTGTCCGCAATGAAATTACTACCGACACCGGCAGTAGCATAAGAATCGATTCCTACCCCGCTTCGGAAAAAATCTATATTCCCGGCAGCCGCCCCGACATTCGGGTGCCGATGCGCCAAATCAACTTGTCGGACACCCCTGCCCAGTTCGGCGCCGAAAAAAATCCGCCTATCTACGTTTACGACACCTCCGGCGTTTACACCGACCCCAATGTCGACGTGAATCTGCACAAAGGTCTGGGTTCGATACGCGGCGCCTGGATTGAAGAGCGCGGCGACACCGAATTGCTGAGCGGCCCGACGTCCAAATTCGGCCACGAACGTTTGCACGACCCAAAAACCGCCCATCTACGTTTCGAACTGGCACGCAATCCGCGCCGCGCCAAAGCCGGCCACAACGTCTCGCAAATGCATTATGCCCGCAAAGGCATCATCACGCCGGAGATGGAATACATCGCCATTCGCGAAAACCAGAATCTGGAAGCGATGCGCGACCGTTACCAAGGCCAGCATCCCGGCTTTTCCTACGGCGCCAACATTCAATCCTTCATCACTCCCGAATTCGTCCGCGATGAAGTGGCTCGCGGCCGCGCCATCATCCCGGCCAACATCAATCACCCCGAATTGGAGCCGATGATCATCGGCCGAAACTTCCTGGTCAAGATCAACGGCAACCTGGGCAATTCGGCGGTGACGTCTTCCATCGAAGAAGAAGTCGAGAAAATGCTCTGGGGCATCCGTTGGGGCGCCGACACCATCATGGACTTGTCAACCGGCAAAAACATCCACGAAACCCGCGAATGGATCTTGCGCAACTCGCCGGTGCCTATTGGTACCGTGCCGATTTACCAAGCCCTGGAAAAAGTCGACGGCAGGGCCGAAGAACTAACCTGGGAGATCTTCCGCGACACCTTGATCGAACAAGCCGAACAAGGCGTCGATTATTTCACCATCCATGCAGGCGTGCGTCTGCACCACGTACCGCTGACCGCCAAACGCCTGACCGGCATCGTCTCGCGCGGCGGCTCGATCATGGCCAAATGGTGCCTGGCGCATCACACCGAGAGTTTCCTCTACACCAACTTTGAGGAAATCTGCGAAATCATGAAAGCCTACGACGTCTCGTTCTCGCTGGGCGATGGCTTGCGTCCCGGCTCGATTTACGACGCCAACGACGAAGCGCAATTTGGCGAACTGGAAACCCTGGGCGAACTGACCCAGATCGCCTGGAAACACGATGTGCAAACCATGATCGAAGGCCCCGGCCATGTGCCGCTGCAAATGATCAAGGTCAACATGGAAAAACAGTTGGAAGACTGCTTCGAAGCGCCGTTTTATACCCTGGGGCCTTTGACCACCGACATCGCCCCCGGCTACGACCATATTACCTCGGCGATCGGCGCGGCCAACATCGGCTGGTACGGTTGCGCGATGCTGTGCTATGTGACCCAGAAGGAACACTTGGGCTTGCCCAACAAGCAGGACGTGCGCGAAGGTATTGTGACTTACAAGATTGCCGCGCATGCCGCCGACCTGGCCAAAGGCCACCCCGGCGCGCAGATTCGCGACAACGCCATGTCCAAGGCCCGCTTCGAATTCCGTTGGGAAGACCAATTCCATTTGGCGCTGGACCCGGAAAAAGCCCGTTCCTTCCACGACGAGACGCTGCCTAAGGAATCAGCCAAGGTCGCTCATTTCTGTTCGATGTGCGGTCCGCACTTCTGCTCGATGAAAATCAGCCAGGATGTGCGCGATTACGCGGCGGAAAAAGGCTTGCGGGAAGAAGAAGCGCTACGAAGAGGCATGGAAGAAAAATCCGAGCAATTCCTGAAGGAAGGCGCGGCGATTTATCACGAGGTGTAAATCATTGTGACTACCTAAAAGTCTCGCATAAACCACGAGACTTTTAGGCCAAACACGGCAATAACGCAGGGCAATCGCGCTATGTAGCACTTGCCCGATCCTATCGTTTAGTATAGTGATTTGCCCCAAAACGCAGATGTTACCTGATCCAATGCCCTATTTGGCTAATCTTGAAGACCCGCGGCGCGAAACCAAAAACAAGCTGCACAACCTCGGCGATATTGTCATGATTGTATTGTGCGCGGTGTTGAGTGGCATTGAAGACTGGGTAGGCATGGAAGAGTTTGCCGAAGAAAAAGAAGATTGGCTTAGGACATTTCTGGCACTACCGAACGGCATTCCCTCGCACGATACCTTGAGCGATGTATTTGGACGATTGAATCCCAAAGCCTTTGCGGATGCCTTTCAGTGTTGGGTGCGGGCGGCCTTGCCCAGCCTTTCGGGTCAGCAAGTTTGTTTGGATGGTAAAACCCTGCGCGGCAGTCGTGAAGGAGATAAAGCCGTGCATTTGATGAGTGCTTTTGCCGCTGAAGCGCGCTGGGTATTAGCGCAGCAAGCGGTCGGCGAAAAAACTAACGAAATCACGGCCATTCCGGATTTGTTGTCGATGTTGGATATTCAAGGCGCCTTGATCTCGATTGATGCCATGGGCTGCCAAAAAGCCATTGCCCAAACCATCGTCGCGGCGCAAGCCGATTATGTGTTGGCTCTCAAGGATAATCACGCCTTGCTTTGCGAAGACGTTCGACTCTGGCTGGATACGGAAAATGCCCAAAGTCGATTACCCATCCATGAAACGATCGACAAAAGTCACGGGCGCATCGAAATACGCCGCTATAGCTTGAGTACCCAGATTGATTGGCTGACGCAAAAGCCAGACTGGGCCGGACTACAAGCCGTTGGAAGGGTTGAATCAACGCGCATCATCGGCGATAAAACCTCGGTCGAGCATCGTTACTATTTGTGCTCATTTACCGATTTGTCGCGCTTTGCCAAAGGTGTCCGACAACATTGGGCGATTGAAAACTCACAGCACTGGGTGTTGGATGTGCAATTTGGCGAAGACGCCAATCGAGCCAGAACTGATCATTCCGCCGAAAATCTGGCATTGATGCGACGGATGGCCTTGAATCTGCTCAGGAACAACGGTCCAACTAAAGATAGCTTGAAGCGCCGTAAACTGCGGGCCTGTCTAAACGACAACTATCGCTTCAAGTTACTTTTTGGGACAGAAGCTACGTAGCGCGATTGCCCTGGGCAATAACGGGTAAGCACTTTAACGACTTACCCGTCACGCCAAATTACTTGATTTTTGTCAAAACCTTGCCATCACTATTGAAATGACAAGCACCCGCGGCAAAATAGTTGCACTCTTCGGATTGCTCAATTTTGGCGCCCTCCGGAGTCAATTGCACTTTCAAGGAACAATAACGAGCCTCGCCTGGAATCTGTTTTTTCACTACCAATTCATTTTCCGATACAGCCTTGGCTTCGCCCGATACATCCGCAGAGCAGGCATGCTTGCCTTTATCATCCGCCGTCGGCTCAAAATCAACATCGGCGCTGACAGTAATATCATTCGCCACTTTAGTGACTTTCAAGTGACGAACATGATTGCCATCGCGCAATACATAATGATCAGTCGCAGCTAAAGCAGCACCGGAAATCAACATCGCCACGGCCATAAATAAAGCTCTTTTCATGGTTTTTACCTAATTCTAATTTTTAAATTATCGCCACGGAACGGCACACACCCCTTTCGCGGCTCACTAACCTATCAAAACGATTTTTGATGGCGCGCGGCCATCCTAACGACTGCCGGGCATGTGTCAAGCAATAAACACCAACCAAGGATAACGGCAACCCGCCGGATAGCACCATGACCATGAAAGACGGGCTGTTTTATGACATAATCGCCGGTTCATTTTTCATGCTGTTTTTGTGTCCATGTCTAACCGAAAAATCCTTGTTACCAGCGCCTTACCTTACGCCAACGGCCCGATTCACTTAGGCCATTTGGTCGAATACATCCAAACCGACATCTGGGTGCGGTTTCAGAAAATGCGCGGCCATCAATGCCATTACGTCTGCGCGGACGACACCCACGGCACCCCCATCATGCTTCGCGCCGACCGCGAAGGCATTACGCCGGAACAATTGATTGCCCAGGTCGAACAGGAACACCGCGCCGATTTCGACGCCTTTGGCGTGGCTTTCGACCACTACCACAGCACCCATTCCGAGGAAAACAAAACCCTCTCCAGCCTGATTTACACACGACTGAGGGACGGCGGCCATATCAACAGCCGCAGCATTACCCAGGCATACGATCCGGTCAAAAACATGTTTCTGCCGGACCGTTTCATCAAGGGCGATTGCCCGAAATGCGGCGCCGCCGATCAATACGGCGACAATTGCGAAGCCTGCGGCGCCACCTATTCGCCGATGGAATTGAAAAACGCGGTGTCGGCCATTTCCGGCGAAAAACCGATCGAAAAAGACTCACTGCATTACTTTTTTAATTTGGGCGACTTCAGCGACATGTTGAACGACTGGACCCGCGCCGGCCATCTGCAGCCGGAAGTCAGCAACAAAATGGCGGAGTGGCTGCAAAACGGCCTGCAGGAATGGGACATTTCCCGCGACGCGCCATATTTCGGCTTCGAAATTCCCGACGCGCCCGGCAAATATTTCTATGTCTGGCTGGATGCGCCTATCGGTTACATGGCCAGCTGCAAGGCCCTGTGCGACAAACTGGGCCTGGATTTCGACGCATACTGGCACAAGGACAGCACCAGCGAGCTTTACCATTTCATCGGCAAGGACATCATCTATTTCCACGCCCTGTTCTGGCCGGCCATGTTGCATGGCGCAAATTTCCGCACCCCCAGCGCCATTTTCGCCCACGGTTTCTTGACCGTGAACGGCGAAAAAATGTCGAAATCCCGCGGCACCTTCATCAAGGCCCGCACCTATCTGGATCATCTGAATCCGGAATACCTGCGCTATTACTTTGCCGCCAAACTCAGCGCCGGCGTGGACGACATCGACTTGAGCTTTGACGACTTCACCCAGCGCGTCAATGCCGATCTGGTCGGTAAAGTAGTCAATATCGGCAGCCGCTGCAGCGGCTTCATCAGCAAACGCTTCGACGGCTTGCTGTCCGGCGAATGCGCGGAGCCTGCCTTGTTCCAGCAATTCATCGATGTACAAAGCGACATTGCCAACCTTTACGAAAGCCGCGAATTCGGCAAAGCCATGCGCGAAATCATGGCACTGGCGGACAAAGCCAACCAATATATCGACGACAAAAAACCCTGGCTGATCGCTAAGGAAGCAGGCAAAGAGCTGGAACTGCAGCAGGTCTGTAGCGTCGGCCTGAATCTGTTCCGCATTCTGATCGCTTATCTGAAACCGGTGATTCCGGCCTTGGCGGCCAATGCCGAACAATTCCTGAACCTGCCGCCGCAAGCTTGGCCTAGCGATGCCCAGCCTTTGCTGGTGCATAAAATCAATATCTTCACACCGCTGATGACCCGCGTCGAGCCGGAAAAAATCGCCGCCATCGTGGAAGCATCCAAGGAAAACCTGCAGCCAACTCCGCAACCGGTTGCCAAACGCTTCGATCCGATAGCCGAGCCGATCGAAATCGACGATTTCGCCAAGATCGACCTGCGCATCGCCAAAATCCTGAATGCCGAACACGTGGAAGGCGCCGAGAAACTGCTGCATCTGACCGTCGACATCGGCGAAGAAACCCGCAGCATCTTCGCCGGCATCAAATCCGCCTACGCGCCGGAAGATTTGATCGGCAAACTAACCGTGGTGGTCGCCAACCTGAAACCGCGCAAAATGCGCTTCGGTTTATCGGAAGGTATGGTATTGGCGGCCGGGCCGGGCGGCAAGGATTTATGGGTATTATCGCCCGACGCCGGCGCCCAACCTGGCATGCGGGTTAAGTAACGCCGCCCCATGAGTTCGACGCTTGCCGAGCAAATCGACGCCCTGCTGCCGCAAACCCAATGCCGCAAATGCGGCTTTGCTGGCTGCAAACCTTATGCGGAAGCCATTGCTCAGGGTAGTGCCGATATTAACCAATGCCCGCCCGGCGGCAAAGCGGGCATCGGAAAATTGGCGGCGCTACTGGGCGTTGCCGCCAAACCGCTCGATCCCGCCTTCGGCGTCGAGCGCCCCCGGCTGGTCGCCGTGATTAATGAAGCGGACTGCATAGGCTGCACCAAATGCCTGCCGCCCTGCCCGACCGACGCCATTCTGGGCGCATCCAAACACATGCACACGGTCATTGCGGCGGAATGCACCGGCTGCGAATTATGCATAGCTCCCTGCCCGGTCAATTGCATCAGCATGCAACCCACCTCCTCCGACTGGACCTTAGAAAATGCCGAACACGGCAGACAGCGCTTCCAAGCCAAGAACCGCCGCCTCGCCCGACAGGAAGCCGAAAAAACCGAGCGTCTGAACCGGCAAAAACAATTACTCGCCAAAATTAACCAGGCAAAAACGTCACTTTAATCGGTATCGGCAATGACTTAAAGCCCGATTAGCTTTATAATGGCTCTGTTATCGCAAGCGCCCGTAGCTCAGCTGGATAGAGCGCAGCCCTCCGGAGGCTGAGGCCAGAGGTTCGAATCCTCTCGGGCGCGCCATTTGACATTCCTTCCCCAAACCACATTTTGGCTCCGCGCCTTGACTGTGTTTAAATCCGTGCCACGCTCTATTAACATCATTTATCCTTTTAGGAAAAATGCACTGTTCCAATAATCACCGGATTGAGCCATGAATATCTCAAATTTTTACCTCGAACCCGCTAACTTTCAGGTTGATTTAGAAGATCTTCATTACGTGCGAAAATTGGTGTTCGTTGACGAACAACAAATAGCGCCCGAAGTTGAGTTCGACGATCTGGATAGTCAATGCCATCATTTTTTGGCGCGTGATCTCCAAAACCGACCTATCGGCACCGGCCGACTGTCACCGGAAGGTAAAGTTGGGCGCATGGCGGTTCTCCCGGAATGGCGACATCAACATGTGGGGGAGTCATTGCTACGGGTTCTAATTGAAAAAGCCCGCAACCTGGGCCTGACAGCAATCACTGCCAGCGCGCAAATCACCGCCCTGGGCTTTTACGAAAAATTCGGTTTTAGCAAGGAAGGCGAAGTATTTATGGAAGCAGGCATCCCGCATCAAGCCATCAAACTCATGCTACAACCGCTCGAAAAACCGGTACGACAAACACCCAAGCCCCGTGATCCTTCCGTTCACGCCGCGCGGTTAGAAACGATAGAATCCACCTTAGCCGCCATCCTGCAACTCGTCACGGACGCGCGCCGCGAGCTCTATATATACAGCCGCGATCTGGAATACACCCTGTATGGGCAAAATCAAATGGTCGATGCTCTCAAACAATTTGCCCTGCGCAATCGCGGCGGCGGAGTTCGGATCATCATTCAAGATCCCGCTAACGTTCGTAATCAGCAACATCCGCTGATAGAATTAGCGCAAAGATTAACCTCGCATTTTCTAATCCGTGCCCCGGTGGAAACAGCGGATCTTCAATATCTTTCGACTTTTGTCCTCAATGATTGCGACGGCTATTTATTTCGGCCGATTGGCAACCGCTACGAGGGTCACTGGAGCCCAAATTTGCCGGCTCGAAATCGCCAACTACGCGAGGAATTCGAGCGTGTTTGGCAGTGCTCACGTCCATGTACTGAATTTAGAGCATTAGGCTTATAGAGGCGACCCGGACAATCCCGCTTGAGTTTTTATAGCCCAACTTTTCCTTGAAGCCGAACTCAACCCAATCTGACCCTGGCCTTGAAAATATCCATCTAGGCCAGATTGGTCGCGTACCCCATCCGTCAAGGCGTTGATTTTCGCCCTCTTATCTTCCAATTTTTTCCACGGGCAGGCTTTGTGGTCTAATAGGTCGCTTGGATTGCATGAATTTTTATTGCATTCACATCACTCCGCTCAAATGTAAGGATTTTTATGCAAATTCTCGGCGTAGACATAGGGGGTTCGGGTATCAAAGGCGCCATCGTTGATACCGCGACAGGCGATCTTGTCAGCGAGCGTCATCGGATTGAAACACCCCAGCCGGCAACGCCGGATGCTGTTGCGGACGTGCTTGCACGGCTTGTAATCCATTTTAACTGGAGCGGACCGGTGGGCTGCGGTTTCCCGGCGGCAATTCAACACGGGGTTGTTAGGACCGCGGCTAATATCGACCAATCGTTCATTGGTACCAATATCGATAAGCTGTTTTCCGAAGCGACAAAATGCACTTGCTATAATCTGAACGATGCGGATGCGGCCGGTATGGCGGAAATTCGTTTTGGCGCGGGCGCTGGCCAGTCCGGGGTTGTGCTGTTAGTAACCATAGGCACCGGCTTGGGAACGGCTCTGTTCACGGATGGTTCCTTATTGCCCAATACCGAGCTAGGCCACTTGTATCTGGAAAATGGGAAAAAAGCCGAACATTATGCTTCCGATGCCGTTCGGAAACTTGAAGATCTGGGCTGGAAATCCTGGGGCAACCGGTTCAATACTTACCTCAGTATGATGGAAAAATTGTTTTGGCCCGATTTGATCATTGTTGGCGGCGGTGCCAGCAAGAAATTTGACAAGTTTAAGGAACAACTGACGATTGAAGCCTTGGTGAAACCAGCGGCGTTTTTAAATCAGGCGGGGATTGTCGGCGCTGCCTTGCATGCGGAATCGAAGCTTGGCTGACCGCCCACATAACCAACGAATCACGCTGATTGTCTGGCGCCGCCAATAAGATCAATATGGTATAACCTAAGAAACGCGGCTTTAAGGGCCGCTAATATTCTAGGCAATTAATCCCAAGGGGCCTGATTACCATCATAGGCAACAAAGTCCTTGATCGTGGGGTAGGTAAATACGCCTGAACTAGTATTACCAGACAAATCACTTGGCGCCACGGCAACTGGCTGGTTTGCCGCGGCCGGAATCGGTTGTAAGGCAGTGTTATCGTGTTGCCATTGAACAAAAAGCGCTATGTCTACTCCGGAAGGAGCATACCATTTCTTACGAGCGGCATCCCAGCGTGCGCCGAGGGCTTTTGCGGCATCCTTTTGAGCATAAGGGACGTTAAGATAGGTTTTCGAGTCTGCCATGTTATTACGAGGACTTTATGGTCTGTATGGCGCTATTATATAGCATGGCCATGCAATCCGGGACTTGGACTCGGCACAAAGTGCTTAATGAAAACGGTTGGTTACGATAGCTTCGAAAATACTCGGCGACTGGGTTCGAAATTGATTTCAATCCGGGATAAAATCAGTCCAGATGGTTTTTTCGGTTAATGTTTATGTTGCTGGCATAAGTTGTCGCGGCGAATAATGCAGACGAAATAATGAATTCACCATTGATGAAACCAATGACGCCGGCAACAAACACCAAGCCTGTCAAAATGTCTTTGTGTAAGGTAGTCATTTTCTTAGTCCGATAATGAGGGTGACTAGACTATACATCTGATCTCTTTTATTAACAATGCCGCAAAAACAAGATTGTTTGTTAACTAAAACAAAACAAACTACAATCAACAATAAGCCATGTTGGCTCTGGCCAATCCATTTTTGCTTAACCGGGCAAGCTTCAGGCTTGTACTGTTAAGAAAATCCACTTCAAACCGACGGTTTGATATCACAATTCAATAGGGGGAATAGTATGGAGTTTTTGATTTTGTTGGTCGCGCTGGGTGCGGCTTATTTTTGGATAAAAAACAGGCCGGATAAACCTGAAACCATCGAAAACAGGGATATATTTCCGAGTCGAGGCGTACCATTAGTCAAAAGAACGCATTCGCCCTTGACCGATACCCAAGCCGCGAATAGCGAAAATTTGCTTGAGCCAAGCGTGGAGCTCGAGCAAAATCAACCAACCATCGTTAATACCCAACCGGCTCAATCCGAAGCACCAACGCCTATCGAAGTCCCAGCCATTCAGGCTAGCGGCCAGATTCCCGATAATAGGATAGAAACAGCGGCCTCGCCAATACCGGAGGATTCCGTACTTAGAAGACATTTCATCGCGCAACGGGAAACCGAACGGCAATCCATAACCCATCCGTACCCGACCGATTCCGTGTTGCGCCGCCATCTCCAGACTATGCTGGCGGCTCCGCTCGACAGCGTGCCCAATTCCGCCGTTGCCGTGGCGGAAAACGCTGCTCCCGGCGCGCCTGATTCATTGGCGGCAAAACAAACCGTACCGGAAGAATCGGTGTTAAAAAGGCATTTCATCGCGCAACTGATGGCGGATATTGAAAATGACTCCTATCCTCGCCCCACCGATTCAGTTCTCAAACGTCATTACGAGCATCTGATTCAAACCCAGTTATCTGATCGTTTGGTCGAAAAAACGCTATAAAACATTACGGGTAGCCGGTCCTGATCAAAATTCAGGACCGGCTTTTAATCCCGGCACTTCTTAACACTGAAAATTTCTGGCGAATATTCGCCAATGAGCTTTATCTAGGCTGTTTTCAGAACCTCATAGAGCCAAATTAAGTAGAGAAGGATTAATCACGGCTTTTCCAATCTCGCGCATATCTTCAAGACCGTGATCCATATCTCTGTATCAAATTGTTGATCCCGGCTTTTGGTTAATGCCTCACAGTAATTTTTTTCAAGAAGGAGACAATGCGGACATTCCCAACCCGAAAGGAGAACAGCAATGTCAACAGACCAACAAGCCAGTCACCGAATCAATTTTTTTGAGCAATTACACCAGCAGTTTCTTTTCATGAAAGGTTACGGCACTTATGCTTACATAAGCTCCCATGATGTAGATCAATTGTATACGTCGTATCTAATGCAACAGAACACATTCGCGGCATCGGTTACACAACAAGGTAATGAAATCAGTTTCATAAGATCGTTCATCAAATCCTTGTGATTGCATCAACCTCGCAACCAGCGCTAGTCAGCGCGACTCGACTCATCCAAGCCATCAAAGCCGGTAACCTCAACTGATTATCGGCTTTGCCGGGCTCGCCCCAAACGCGTTATTTCAATCCCAAACAGGTCAATAAAACCACGAGCGACTTGAACAAGAATTGATCAAGCCTCGCTCTTGCGGCGTCCGATGACTAAAACACCCAACAAGGAAGAACCGAACATCCAGAAGGCGGCCGGTACCGGGACGACTACCGGCGTGGTCTGTATGCCAAGGCTGATCAGATTGGTCTCGATGAAAGCCGCGCCGAAACCTGAAAAGACACCCGCAACCAAGATATTGTTAACTCTCGCCGTGACCGATTCCGCGCCGCTCAACCCTACTGTTTCCGAAACCGACCATGGCATCAGGAATTGGGCACCCTTGGCAATGTCGCTGGGGGTAACCGCGCTATTCGAGGATTGAACACCGGTAAAATCGCTCGATTGGTCATTAACATATAGTTGGCCCGCGACACTTACGAAGGTGGTATCGGGGCAGGGCAATCGCGCTATGTAGCACTTGCCCGATCCTATCGTTTAGTATAGTGATTTGCCCCAAAACGCAGATGTTACCTGATCCAATGCCCTATTTGGCTAATCTTGAAGACCCGCGGCGCGAAACCAAAAACAAGCTGCACAACCTCGGCGATATTGTCATGATTGTATTGTGCGCGGTGTTGAGTGGCATTGAAGACTGGGTAGGCATGGAAGAGTTTGCCGAAGAAAAAGAAGATTGGCTTAGGACATTTCTGGCACTACCGAACGGCATTCCCTCGCACGATACCTTGAGCGATGTATTTGGGCGATTGAATCCCAAAGCCTTTGCGGATGCCTTTCAGTGTTGGGTGCGGGCGGCCTTGCCCAGCCTTTCGGGTCAGCAAGTTTGTTTGGATGGTAAAACCCTGCGCGGCAGTCGTGAAGGAGATAAAGCCGTGCATTTGATGAGTGCTTTTGCCGCTGAAGCGCGCTGGGTATTAGCGCAGCAAGCGGTCGGCGAAAAAACTAACGAAATCACGGCCATTCCGGATTTGTTGTCGATGTTGGATATTCAAGGCGCCTTGATCTCGATTGATGCCATGGGCTGCCAAAAAGCCATTGCCCAAACCATCGTCGCGGCGCAAGCCGATTATGTGTTGGCTCTCAAGGATAATCACGCCTTGCTTTGCGAAGACGTTCGACTCTGGCTGGATACGGAAAATGCCCAAAGTCGATTACCCATCCATGAAACGATCGACAAAAGTCACGGGCGCATCGAAATACGCCGCTATAGCTTGAGTACCCAGATTGATTGGTTGACGCAAAAGCCAGACTGGGCCGGACTACAAGCCGTTGGAAGGGTTGAATCAACGCGCATCATCGGCGATAAAACCTCGGTCGAGCATCGTTACTATTTGTGCTCATTTACCGATTTGTCGCGCTTTGCCAAAGGTGTCCGACAACATTGGGCGATTGAAAACTCACAGCACTGGGTGTTGGATGTGCAATTTGGCGAAGACGCCAATCGAGCCAGAACTGATCATTCCGCCGAAAATCTGGCATTGATGCGACGGATGGCCTTGAATCTGCTCAGGAACAACGGTCCAACTAAAGATAGCTTGAAGCGCCGTAAACTGCGGGCCTGTCTAAACGACAACTATCGCTTCAAGTTACTTTTTGGGACAGAAGCTACATAGCGCGATTGCCCTGGGTATCGGGGCTGGTTTCAATCCGAAAATAATCTCCTTGTTCGGAAAAACTCAACATTGTCAAACTATAGCCCGACTTGGCCGAGATAGTGACCAAGGGTGTTTTGGCTTTGGCTTGGGCAATATCGAAATCGGCATTTTTCATTTCCGCTACCAAACTTGTTGGCCAGAAAGTCAAGGTATCACCCGTTACCGAGTAAGCGTCAAACAACGATCCCAGCCCAGTATCATCAAATGTAAAATCCACGGTGGCGCCGGATAGAGCAGCCGCGTTTACGCTTGCACTCGAGAGTGCAATTCCCGCCGCGATCAGTAACAAATTAACGTTCTTCATGGTTGATTCCCCACAGGTTTTCGAAAGTTCTAGTTGTCATATTTAAATTCAAAAACCGACCGTTTCTAAACAGTCGATAAAAAGTCTAGGCCGCGTAACTCGAGGCTTTGTTCCGGCGGATACTGGCGAGCAATCCGGCTAACCCACTGAAGAAAAACCAGGCCGAGGCAGGTAGCGGGGCATGTAACGGTGCTGGCTCGACGAAGCCGTTCGACGCCGGATTATCTTCTAGCGCTACCGAACCGATGCTGAAGTCGAATCCGGGATCGCTGAAGAAAGTCAGTGCGGAAATAAACACTGCGCTGTCGTAGATACCATCGCCGGTATCGGCAATAATCAGGGAAAAATCTTCCTTCGCGCCAGCCGTGACGGGGGCTTTAACCGTGAGGATACGGGTGATGCCGTCGAACTCCAGATCGACCACACCGGGGACGTTTGGATTTTTGGCATTGGAATTGCCATTGGCCATGAAATGAATGTTGGTGCCTTGATCCAGCAGCGATACCGGGTCACCGTTAGGCAGGATGGCATAATTGACATCCTTCTTATCGCCATTCGCCGTCGTTTCACTCCGTACAAAGGCAAAGCCATCGGCGTATTGGGTGCCCGAGAATTCCGGAAATTCCTCGGAGGCATAGACAAAACGCGCGACCACACCCGTAACGCCGGTCGGTGCGTCGAAGCGAAAGCGAATTACCGCGGCGTCGTGAGACAGGCTTCCGCCGCGATTGAATTTTTCGATCGGAAAGGCATTGATGACTCCGTCGCCATTACCGCCGAGCGGCTCGGAGCCGTAATAGCCTACAGTATTACTGGTGGGTAGCCCATTTAGATCGCCGGTACTGAGCACGATGCCATTCGCCAGTTCCAATGAAGTCCCCTTGGCGCCATGAAGTACCAAATTCTCAAAGGTACCGATTTGTCCGGCGGCACCTTCGATCTTAATATCTTTGCTGCTATCCAGCACAGTGCCGGCCACCAATTCCCCTGCCAACTGTGTCGAATCGGTGATAGGCGTAATCGTTACGGCCCATGCCGGTGAGACCGAGACGGCAAGACCAAATAATATGCTGATTTTATTCATGAGTTATTCCCCTATCTATGTTTATTGTTGTCAGGCAAAAACTACCACCCGTTTCCGTGGACTGATTGAGACTGGAAATTTGGTCCGCAATGGTTAATTCCAAATCGCTGTCGATTGGTTCAATCGCGGGAAAATATTCGACACCAACAGACTTGATGCATGGCAGTATCGGGTGCTGGAATCGAGCAATACAGCTTATCCCGGCTTTGCTGGGGAATTAAATGCAGGGCCGCCTCTTGTTTTTAGGTCGGATTTATTTTTTTGCAATGCCGAACAGCCCACCCGTTATGATTGGCTGCTGGTTAGAAAGCACCGGCTCCGCAAGGAGCCGGCGTTTTATCTTTTTGCTATCTAATGGTTACAGCTTGATTGATCTTTAGAGTACCCAGTCAAGACTTAACCGAACTACTGAATGGCCACGGCTATGTTACCCAACACCTTGCCCGCGGCAGATCTCAAACTAATCGGACTGGAGCAGGCTGGGCCAGATTTGGTTTGGAATTGCCACTGCCCTTTCGAGTTCACAATGGCTGCACCCAACTTATAACTGGTCAGATCGGCCGGAACAGTGGCCGTCGAATACAGCTGGATGCTGTTGTTAGTGGTGAGACTAGTGGCGCCCTGCACTGACCATTCTCCGGATGTCGCATTGATTCTCTTGCACTGCGCCTTCGCGACTGAGATCGTTTCAGAGGTAGTTGGCGGAGGAGTTGGTGCCGAGCTGACCGTTACAGGCTGAGCGCAACTCGCCAGGTTGCCGGCCGCATCGGCAGCGGTCCAGGTCACCGTCGTCGTACCGATTGGGTAGCTGGCCGGCGCATTGTTGGTCAGAGCGGTTACGCCGATGTTGTCCGAGGCGGATGCGTTACCCAGGGTGACGGCTTGTCCCTGCACCACGTTGACCGCCGCCGGACAGGCGATGGTCGGCGGCGTGGTGTCGGCAACAGTCACCACGAAGTTGGCGCTATTGCTATTGCCGGCGTTGTCCTTGACTGAACAGTTGACCGTGGTGGATCCCATGGGAAAGGCCGATCCGGAAACAGGCGCGCAAATGACACCTGTAGCGGTACCTGCCATATTGATTCCGGAGAAAGCATCGGCGGCTGTCGGCACGGTGTAACTCACCACCGCTCCAGTCAGGCTAGTCGCGGCTTGTGTGAAAGCGGCCGGTACATTGGCAAGCGTGGGCAGTGTGTTGTCCACTTTAATCGTGGGCGTGTTGACTGGTCCGGTCGCACCCCCGGCACTCGTCGCGGTACAAGAGTAGGTTAGTCCCGCCGTAGACGTGTTAGCAACCGAGGCTACATTAGTACAGCCAACCTTGGACGAAATGGCCGACTCCGGATCGGTAACAGTCCATACCACACTCGGCGCCGTTAGATACCAACCAGACGCACTCGGCGCTGCCGGTGTAATTTGGAAACTGACTAGCGGCGGAGTTTTGTCGGCCGAGTTGAGGGTGACTAACTGGTTACAGGTAGCTTTATTGTCGCTGGCGTCGGTCGCGGTCCACACCACCGTGGTAGTGCCCCCAGGGAATATCGCCGGCCGGTTGTTGGTGACGACAGGTGCCGGATCGAGATTATCGGTAGCGACCGCCGTGCCGATGCCGGCCGGCTGGGCACCGGTCGTGGTGACCGTGGCGGGACAGCTGATAGTCGGCTTTTCCGTGTCCGGCGTCAGCAGGAACGCATGTGATTCCACCCTATTGATATTGTTAACCGTGTCGACCTTAGTCAGGCTGCCGATGCCGACGATCTGACCCGCGTCGTTGATGGCGTGGGCTTCGGACAAGACCCAGCCGGTATTGGGGAGAATCAGCCCGTTGAGATCGGCCAGGGCAATTCCGGCCTTGCGGACAATGGCTCGCTTTGCCGCACCGCCCGCCGTGGTGGAATAGCCGACCACATCGCCATTGGCGTTAATATCGATGCCGGCCGTATGGGTGCTGGTGGCAGTCAGGGCGCCAAGATCTTCCATGCCTTGTCCGGCCTGCCAGACGAAGCCTCGGAACTGGGTGTCACCCGTGTTGCTGGAAATACCCGTGACCTGGCCGAGGCCGTTAATGGCTGAGGCCTCGCTGTAGCTGCCGCCCAGGGTGCCCAGATCCAGGGCTGGCGTGTTATAGGGCGGCGCCCACAGCGTGGCATGAGTCAGCCGACTGGCATTCTCGGCATACCCGACAATCTGACCGTTAAAATTGATGTCGCTGCCCTGGCTATTGGCGCCACCCAAGGTTCCCAGATCTAAGGGGGACTTGGCGGTTGAACTAAGCCAGACGACGCCGTGCTCGACAGTATTGTTCAATAAGCTGGTGGAGCCTGTTACCACCCCGTTGTCGTTGATGGCCGTCGCTCGCCCCCTGGTGCCGCCGAGAGTAGGCAGTCTCAACATAGCGCCCGCGCTCCAGACGAAGCCGTGGCCGGCGGAGTCACCGGTAATTTGGGCGTTGCCAACAACCTGTCCTTGGTTATTGATGCCCGAAACCAGCGCGTGAGTACCGCCGAGTGTATTAAGGTCTTGCGGCAACGTCCCCTCCTGCCACAGGAATGGATGCAGGGCGGCATTGCCAGGCAGGTGTGAGTAACCGGCCACTTGGCCCGCCTCGTTGAGGGCTATGCCGCTGCTGTAAGTGCCGCCGAGGGTGCCCAGATCACTTATGCTGTACTGAGGCGCCGCGTGTATTGCAGCAAACGGTAAACCCAGTGCAAGCGGGGCCGCCAGCAGGGTTCTAAGCGTAATTTGTAATGTTTTCATGGCCGCAGTCTCAGAAATTTGTCAGGGGTACGATGGTGAACTGGTCACCGATGATGGACCCACCACCCGTGCTGATGATGGTCAGCTCGGTAAAGCCGTGGGGATCTTCCACGCCGACCAAGGGAATATTGCCGCGGGTTTCCTGGGTAAAGTCACGAACCGGTGTCGCTTGGCCGTTGACGATAAACTGCACGCCATCGGAAACGCGTCCCTCCTGCGGGTCGGTCGAGTCGGTCACGATAAACGGGTCGAAGACCATGCCAAATTGCGCGATGCGCTGATTGAAGCGGAAATGGACCACGCGAGGCATCTCGCTGGGCTGATTAATGGCGGGGCTTAGGCCATTAACGCCAAATTCCAGGCTGACCTTATCCAATCCGGTATTCTTATCTTCAGCGGTGAAGGGGAGTTTCGGCTTGGGGATGTTGGTAATGCTGTTGAAGGAAAAGAAATTAGCGCCAAAGCGGATCGCCCCGCCGCCGCATACCAGATTGTTTACGTTCAGGTCTCCCGGGATAAGGCAGGGCGTGGTGCTTAGCCCCGCGGCGATGAGACGGTCCTGCAACTGGGTCTGGATAGTCGCGGTCGTCAACAGAACTTTTTTGGGGTCGGCGTAAAAGAACGAATAACTCGTCTTGGCGGCTTTTAAATCGGCTTCGCCGATCAGTCGCGGCGCAGCCACGGCCGGCAAGACGAAAGCCGTGCAGAGCGTGAGCGCTATATTTTTTGTTGTCTTGATATTCATTGTGATCCCTCGGATTAAGCTGAAAAAGTTGCAAGAAGCTAATTAGCTGACTGTTAATATTGTTAATGGCATGTCGTAATCTTTATTTGCGTATAAAATTTTTGACCAATCTTATGTGACCGGAATCCGCCATTTGACCCTCGGGCATGCTGCCCAGTAAATTTCCCGTCCCATGGCTGTCATCGCCAAAACCACATGCTGAATCTTTATCTTGCTGGCTCATCCGTTTAATGAGTGGGGTTGGGGTATTACGCTAGGCCTATCCACAACCCCTGTTTTTATGGGTACCCGGCGACCGCTTGGGGCGATCGCCGTTTACTCCGGTTATCCCTATCAGACCGGCCTCCTTACAGCGTTCCGGTACGGCCACCCGAACCGCCGCTGGAAGTAGTACAGGTGACCCTCCAGGTATTGCCGACAGCAGCCGGCGATGTTGCGACATTCACGTAAGCATTGGTACCGGCACCAGGCAACACGGGACCACCAATGTTGCCATTTACACCACCGGCACCATTGTTACTCATCACGCATTGCGCACTGGGAGCCAGGGTGATGGAGCCGGCCGCACCGGCGTAGGTGCTGGTGAAGCGGATATCCCAACGGCTGCCGGACCATTTCACGCGTTGGAAGGCTATAGCCTCGGTCGAGGTTTTCAGAGCCACTTGCACCGTGATGGGGGTTGAACGTGCGCCTCCAACGTTGGCTACCGTATAGGTAAAGCTGTCGATGGTGTTGTTGGCGGTTCCGCTTTGGCCCACCGGCGTGTAGGTGATGGTGCCGTTGGCGTTGGCGGTTGCCGTGCCGCGGCCCGGTGTTGTTACGATCTCGATCGTGGCCGGATCGATAGCGGTATTGCTCAGGCCGGTCGTATCGTTGTCCAGAACCGGAATAATTGCCCCAAGACTGGTGCGGAATACACCCTGACGGTCAACCACGCCCACCGGCGGCGGTACGGTCTTATCCACGCTCAGATCTACCCTGGCAACGTTGGAAACCGTCTCGTCGGTGGTATTTTGGATGGCGTAGTAGAAGGTCAGCTCGGACGCATCCATGCCCTCTTGAGCGCTATAGGTCACGCTGCCGCCGCTAGTGGGTGCCGTAATGGTGCCAAGCTGCTCGCCCAGGTTATTCGTAGGCTGGCTAACTACCACGACGCGGAAGTTCGCTGGAGTGCCATCCGCGCCGGCGGTTAACTTGACCAGATCGGGCGCCGCGCCGAAGGCCGCGCCGGTCAGATCCAGACTGGTCGTGCCGGTGCCTTGTACATTGTCGAAGCTATCGCTAACCGCGCCGGTCACCAAAGCCGCGTCGCTGATGCCGGTTAAACTGATCGGATGGCTGGTTTCGCTGCCCCCCAGATTGGACTGCACGATAATGCCTTCAGGCGGGATTCGGAAATCAGGACTAAAGTCGTCCAAATCCTTCTCCAGCACCTGGTCAATGGCATCCACTTTAGAGCAGCTTTCGGTCCCGGTGTTGGCGAATCCACCATAGGCCGGGGCATCCAGTCTCAACGGCACCGGGCTGGTCTCGTCGCCGGAATGGGCGGCGATGCATAGCTTCTTGGTCACGGGATTGTAAAACGACTTGGTGACGACCACGGCATCAGCCACCCCACTCGATGAACGGGAAGCCGGGGTGCTGCTCAGGTTGGTCGCGGTAACCTGGGTGGGAATCGGCTGTGCCGGATCGAACTCCAGGTGAGCATGGTAGCGGCCGGTAGGGCTGCCGCCGACGATTTCTTCCGGCATCGTGATGCTGGGCAGAAACTGGGAAGAGTCATTGGCTGCAGTCAGGACAATGTTCTGCTGTTTGCTGGTTTCAGCCCAGACATCCAGGGCAGCCGTCGTATTGTTGCGGACATAGGTGGCCTTGCTGATGGTGATCGGGTCCTGAATCGGCAGATCCCAGATCGGGCCGGAAATAGCGGCCAGATCATTGAATAGCGGAACGCCGGCACCGGCGCCAAGGTCGCAACCAACGGGCGGAATGATTTCCACATAGTTGTTGAATACCTTTTCAAGATGTCCGGGACCGGCGGGTATAGTACTGCCCACAAATAAGTGTTCCACATTGGGGTCGCCGATGTACTTGCGCGGCTCGCCCACCGGCGGCGTGAAGACCACTGCCGGGTTGGCGGCGCTGACCGGGTTGACGCCGTCCTGACCCACGTCCCATTTCAGGAAAGGACCGGTGTGGCCTTTCAAAGCGGCGCCAAAATCGCCCGGAATAGCGGTCTTGTCGTCGGTGTAGAACAGGGCGCGGCCGCCTTCTTCCATGGTGAAGTTGTGGACCGCGAAGGGGGTGCGAACGATGTAGTTACCCGCGCAGGAATTGTTGCCAGTGGTCGGCAGGTCGATGCGGATGCGCTCGCGGGAAAATACGACTTCCTGCGGGTCGGCGGCCGACCACACCGCCGGGGGGGAACCGTCGGCGGTCAGGTAGGCCATTTCCAGATGACCTATCCACAGCAGATTGCCGCCGGTGATCGGAATGACCACGTCGGCGGTGGCGAAGAAGGCTTCGTCGCCGACGTTGCCGGCGAAGCGGTCAGGCAGCGCATCGGCGGTACTGGTCAGGCACAGGGGACCGTTGCCCGCATCGTCGGTGAAGGTGCACTGGCCGATGGCCATGCCGCCCGCATCCGCTGATTCGCGATACCACAAGGGAAAATGGTCGACCGAACTGATGGGGCCGTGGTCGCGCAGGGCCGCCAGGGACAGGCCCGAAATGAGTAGCGTACTGGTTAACGCAAGCCGAATGGCGTTGCGTAGTCTGTTCCTGCCGGTATCGACGCTCGATCTTCCAGCTAAAATAGCTGAAGATGAACTGGGAAGGATAACCAGGGTTGTTGGCAACTGCCTGCCCCCCGAACTTTTTGATATATTCGCTTTCATAACGGCTTCCCCTTTAAGAGATGGTGAATGTTGCCTGACCATATGCCCACTTTGGTAAATAAACATATTTGTTGTTGTCGTAACGTCAATTCCCTTACTAGACACAAAGGTTCAAATCCGCTGATTTTTTTAAAATAAAAATGAGTGCTTCTTGATGATTTGGGTAATTTAACAACGCTTTATTAAAAACACTGTAATCACAATTACTCAGGATTTGGTTTGAACTAACTTCCCTGAATTGATTGTAGGGCGAATGAATTCGCCCCTACCCAGGACATTCGAATATCGGGAACTTATTTTGGACGGAGTCCTTAACTGAGTTTGTGTTTTTTCAGGCTGGAAAATGTCGCCAAGAAGGCTGTAGGCAATGCAGAATCAATTGCAGAGTGAGCGGGGATTTGAATAAACCGGTTATCTTGCTTTAGATTCCCCCTCCCCGCCCTCAGCTGCTAAAGCGGAATATTGTGCCGCGCAACGGCTAGTGAGCATGGCTTCGCAAGGGGCTGAATGGTTAATCAGATAACGCATTCATCAACGCACCGGCGATCCCGCCATATACGCGATCAGTGCTTCAACCTCAGAGTCCGAAAGCCTGAGATTCGGCATCGGCAGTTTTTGATAGCGGTTAAACAGTTCGCTGGCGATGGGGTCGTTTTCCGCCAGCATTTGGTCCGGCGTTTTCAGCCAACGCGCCAACCACGCTCTGTCGCGCCGTTCAGTCACGCCTTGCAAACCCGGCCCCAGACCTTCTTCAGCGCCTAAGCTATGACATGAGTCGCAACGGGAGCGAAACAAGTCCTCGCCCCGGCCTAGCTTGGGTATTTCTTTGGCACTCGCATAACTTGTCATAGCGCTTGTCGAATTCGGCTTGCCATGGCCCATGGAGCGCCCTAGCAACCATGCCAAAACTTTCGGTTCGTCAAACGGCGAGCGTTTGATCCACTGTCCGCTGCGTTCATTGCCGATCAGAAAACTGGTGTTATGTTCGCTGAGTTTGTCGGCTTCGGCATCGTCCCTGAAAAGCCCCAAGGATTTTCGCAGCAGCATGGTATCGGCCTTGCTTCCGGTCAGGAAGCTCCAACCGGAGTCGGAACCAATCTTGAACCTTTCCGCATATTCCTTCAGCGCACCGGGGGTGTCGTGTTGAGGATCAATACTGATCGAGTAAAAGAAAATATCCCTGCCCATCCGGTCAGCCAATAACTTGTAGACCTGGCGTAAATTAGCCGTCTGCATCGGGCAGGTATCGCCACAGGCGGTATAAATGAAATTAATCGCGACCACTTTATCCTTGATTAGGTCATCATAGAAATGAACGGTTTTTCCATCCTGCGTGACTAGCGGGACATTGGGAAAGTAATCGGCGCCCCATGGCGAACCCGGAGGCGCGGCCCAAGACAGGCCGATACCCAGTTGCAACAAGGTGACCATGAGTAGCAATCGTCTCATATGGCTGAGTGCGCCATGGAGTTTCATCACCGTTCTCCTAATCCAAGGCTATTTTTGACAAAGCTTGTACTCATTGCCGATGTCGAATATAGCGTTTGCCGAGTGGACTTGTGCTGAGCGAAGCCGGAGTAATCGAAGCGAATAGTGGACTTCGACTCCGCTCAGTCAACGACAGTGTTTGCATTGGGTAAATTTATTACCCTAAATGACCTAATGGTTATTTAGGTAAAACAAACGATTTCTTGGCGGCCAAATCGCCGGTTTTATAGGTCGGCAAGGAAATGCTGGGATCATATTCAACCCCACCCCAGTCCGGCATCGGTGTCGGTATCGCCAGTGTTTGACCCGCATTTTGCGAATCCCAGCGCAACAACATCGCCTTATCCTCATGTTGGGTATTGTGGCAATGTTCGACATAGGTGCCGGCAAATTCCCTGGTACGGATCGCAATATCGATGCTGGAGGTATCGGTCAAGTTGCCTACCCGATACACGTCCTTGCGGGCATATTTTTCCCAGGGCGGCGGCGCTTTACCGCCACGATACAGAATTTGGCCTTCTTCAAAGTGGACATGTACCGGATGGCTCCAACCTATACCGCCCTTGATATGCCAAATCTCGACCTTGCCCAGATCACTTGGATTGGCGGGTAGTTCCGGCGCCGCCGAGACTCGATGCGGATCGGCCAGTAACCCATCACCGGCATCGGTCTTGATGGTCCAGGGCTGGGTATCGGTACCGCTGGATCGACCGAACTCGAAAGTCCTGTGTATCGCGGCTTGCAGTTCCTGAGTGGTCGGTTTGTTCAACGGGATCATCTGTTTCTTGCCTTCGACATAATCGGCGGGATTCATGCTCAAGTCGGTGCCGCTGTAATTTTGCACCCGGAACTCCAGAAACTTGCCGACGCCGGGATCGCCATTCTTGCCGTCCGCCCGGTATTTCCCGCTCAGTATGTCCGTCAGCGCGACGATTTTGTTCGGACCTCTGCCATCGACATGTTCCAGCAAATTAACCAGATAGACTTTTTTGCCTTCCATGCCCTTAAAATCAACGATGATGTCATAGCGCTCGGCAATGGCTTGCTCGGGCAAGGCGCCCTGGGCCGAACTGGCGTTGGGGAACGGGACTGCATGCTGCATGATATTGCCGTCGTTGGCGATCATATGGGAGGGTACGATTTTACCGGCCTGGTCGACGACGGCGATTTTGTAATAACGCGAGACGCTGCCGTTCAAGATACGAAAACGGTAGCGGCGAGCGCGTACATCGACATAAGGCTTGTACACCCAGTTGACGGTAATTTGGTCGCCCAGGTAACCGTCGGTATTGAAGATGTTGAATTTGAGCTGGCCGTTATTATCCCAAGCCTTGTCGGCCACCAGCAGATTCATGTCGTAATCGCGGTTGCCCCAATCGAGCGCGGTGCCGCTGGGGAAACGCAGATTCACACCATCGTTGAGCCCCTCATTGCCGCGGTCAAGCGCGCTGTAATAATTCATCATCGCCGCATTGCCCTTGTAGACATTCTGCGCGGTGTAATCCAGCATGTGGTCGTGAAACCAGTGGGTACTCATGGTTTCCCGCCAGTCGCCCCGAACCGGGATGATGCCGCCGCTTCCATCCGGCGCGCCGGCCCTGGGGTCGGACGCCTGAGTATTGATGCTGTCATGGCCCGCCAGAACCATCGGCCAATGATAGTCATAAAATTGGCCGGGATAAAAATAGGCATGCATGTATCCGTCGCTTTCGGCCGGATTATGGCCGTTATGCTCGTGGGTACTGATGGTGTGATAACCAAAACCATTGTTTGCGCCAGGGTCAATTGGCAGCGCATTGTAATTGCGGAACAAGATCGGTTCGCCATAACGCGCCATCAGCAACTTGGGCGGCAGCGTGCCGTCGAAGGTCCAGACTGAATTAGGCGCTTGAGTCGGCAAATTGGGATGAATTTTAATTTCCACGCCTTCGCTACCCGGTTTGCCATCGCCATTGGCATCCAAGTAGTAAAGTCCGCCGGGACCGAATTCGCCCACCTTGTATTCGTGCAACTGGCGTTTGTCGCGCAGGCCGCCATTGACCCGCGCACCGGTTATCGCCGATTGAAAATACACTTGCGGCAAAAACTCATCCCAACGCTGATGGGCAAACCATTCGCCACTCGGACGGCCGTCGGCGGTCGTAGGCGTCTCGGGCGTTAAGCCGACGCAGGCTCTTACTTTGGCATCCCAAGGATTAGGCTTGGTCGTGTCGGCGGCGCGTGAGGGCGCGGAATTCAGGTCTTCTTTAAGAAAGTCGTCCAGCAAGTAATCGCCGTAAATATTCTTACCATCCGGAATGCCCTGACAATCCATGGGTTCCGGCAATGCCAGACTAGATGACGGCGTTGAACTGGAATCGGACATATTTTTAAGCCCGAATTCTTCAAACAGTAACAGCTTGGCGCTAAACTCTGTCGCGCACGAACCGTTGATGCACAAAGGGCTGGGTTCTGGGGTCAGCAATCCAGTGACTGGGTCTACGATCGTCGTCGGGATATTGAACGCCGCCCGAGCCAAGTTTGTTCCAGCGAAAATACAGGATAAAACCGCTAGCGCCAAAATGGTTTTTTTGTGGCGAAAATGGCGCTGATCAAGGCCAATGCCCTGCTTTGTTTTGAATAAACAGCGCCTGGTTTGAATGATATTGTCATCCCCGCCATGGCGGCTTATCGCCATCGTATGTTTGGCTTTCATTTCAAGTCCCCCCAAATTCTTTGTTGAACAAAAGATTGAAGTGTCTGGCTGTTGCCTACAACAGCCAGACACTTCAGGCTAGCAATTACCTTCAGTCCTCTACTAATATGACATCCCGCTATTTCTTCCATGGCTTCCACCGCCTGAACGCACTTCCGCGGGGATGGGATAACGAGAGTAACTAAATCGATGACCCGTCTACGTGTTTACCCGTATGTAATTAAATGGGTAGAAGAGGTAAGTTAAGTACGGAAATCCCGAAAGTTTCACGATTAATGCTTTATCTCCTTTGCATTGAATGCCTGGCATTAATCCGCTGACTCAGAATGATTTCACCTGTTAATTCCGTGGTTTTGTTAAAGGTTCATTGCGTCACAAAAAAAAATTAAGATTTAATTAAAAACGCTGCCGGCTTCTCGGCCTGAATTGATTGCTGTTGGAGGGGTGTTTTAACGCTGTCGGCCGACATCAAAAGCCCAAGGGGCGAATCCCCTGAAGGACAGATAAAAATTACAGTTTCGGAAACGTAATATTTGCAATCGAGGGTGAACAAAATGGGATGCCCTGTTCCACCCTTCTTTATGTTTGCCCAAATATGAATCCAAGCGCTTCTTTGCCGGCCTGTTTAGATTGCTCCCACGACTTTTCTGTTCGCTACCTGGGACTAATCTGTTTGCTGCTCGGCACTTCATCGGCAATCGCGGAGTGGCACGGCGAACTGAGCGTTTTGAGCGATTACATCTACCGAGGCTATTCCAAAAACCGCGGCAACCCACTGCTGCAAGGCCATCTCGATTACGAAGCCGATGCCGGCTGGTATGCCGGGATGGGGCTATCGCAAGTCAGTTTTGACGACCGGCATGATGCCGATCACGCCGATTTGGAAATCAAGCCTTACTTAGGCTGGACCCTGCCATTAACCTCCGACTGGAAAACCGAGTTGTCGGTGACCGGCTATATCTACAACGACAAAGTCTTCGCCCATGACTCTGATTATGTGGAATTTTACGCAAGCCTTCATTACCGGGATTGGCTGAGCGCCAGGGTTTCCGTGGCACCCAATGCCTATCAACGCGACGTCACCACAGTCAACTATGAACTGAATTATCGACACGACATTTTGGATACCGTGCAATTTTCGGCGGGATTGGGTTATTACCAAGCCAAGAAATTGCTTGAACTGGAAGATGATTACTTTTACTGGAATGCCGGCGTATCGTGGTTTTTGACCTCTTATTTGTCCTTGGACGTTCGTTATGTCGATGTCAATCTCGATCAACGCAATTACCAAGAGAATCACGATGAGTTCTATCCGCGCTTGCTGGAAAACAAGTATTTACTGTCCCTCACCTTGGGCTTTTAAATTTTTTTTACCGCCATTTGAACCTTGGCGGCCTTAACAGGAACATAACTTATGAACCCTACAAAATTTATGAACCAGAGGTTGAGTTATGTTGAGCTTAATCCATTCTCAGAGCCGGACGACCATGCGTAATCCACAAGAAGATATTACCGTGGACGAACAAGTGTTGCTCCAGCGCATTATTATGGGCGATATGTTGGCGTTCGAAGCCTTTTATAAGGTCTATTATCCTCGGCTGTTCCGCTTCATCCTGCGCATGACGCGCAGTCCCGATTCAGTCGAGGAGTTAATCCAGGAAACGCTGATGGTCGTGTGGGAAAAACCGGATCGATTCAACCACGACAGCAAAATATCGACTTGGGTATTCGGAATTGCCTATCACAAGGCACTCAAGGCTATGTCCAATAGTAACCGCCGCGGTAATGATGTCGATGTCGACGAGCTGGCCGAAACCTTGGGCGATCCAAGCGCCAATCAAGCGCAAAGCCAGGAAAACCAAGACTGGTTGAATCGAGCCTTGGCCGCCCTGCCGCCGGACCAGCGGGCGGTGATCGAACTCACCTTCTACTACGACCTACCTTACCAGGACATCGCCAAAATTCTCGACTGCCCTGAAAACACAGTAAAAACCCGTATGTTTCATGCCCGAAAAAAACTACAGGTTTTTGCTGCAACACAGGAGTGCTAAAGCCATGAACCCAAACAGCTTACAAACAGCGGACCAACACCAACAGACTTTACTGCTGTTGCCCTGGTATTTGAATCAAAGCTTGAAACCCGCCGAACGCCAACAGGTCGTAAACCATCTGCGTGGCTGCATGTTGTGCAGACTGGAGCTGGATAGGCTGACTAATCTGGCGGCGGCGGTAAGACAGGCATCCGATCTGGATACGGCGGCCCAAGCATCCTTCGACAGCTTGCGGGGAAAATTGCCCACGGCCTTGCCTAACCGTCAACAGCCCCAATTATCAGCCGTGCCCCGGCCGGCTGATAGCCGTGCAACCATTAACAACGCCAATGCCAGACAAGCGGACAAAACGCCAAAACGGCGCCAGCCGTTTTGGCGTTTAATAGGTACTCAAGGAACCCGGCTGGCCATTGCCGCATCGCTGGTTCTGGCGATCATTCCACTGGCCATGCACTATGGCCGGTCGCCGACGCCAGCCGACTATTACACCCTGTCGGCCGCCAAACCGGGGACTATGGCCGGCCCGCAATTACGCGTGGTATTTTCCAAATCCCTGTCGGCTACCGACATCGATGCGTTGCTGGCGCAAATCCATGGCCAACGCATGGGCGAGCCCAATAGTGTCGGCGCCTACACGGTAAGATTGGTCACCGGCCAAAATACCCCGGCATTAGCCACCGCTATCGCCTTTTTACGCGGCCAGCCGGATGTGGTGCTGGCCGAGCCGGTGCTGCAACCATGAAAATCGCGGGCTTAAGCCTGTTGACTTGTCTGTGGCTATTGTTAAGCGCTTGCACCAGCAACCCGGACTTGTCTCGCCTGGGCGACAGCGCAACCGGTGAAGATCGCCGTGTTGTGGTGACTTTTGCCGACCGAACCATCAATAGAGCATCGCCAGGTAACTCGCTGGACGGCTATCGGACTCGTGGTCAATACAATAATTCCGGCTGGAGTGAACGCATTGCCCGCGAATTGGCCGACCGCCATCATTTACAAATGATTGCGCAATGGCCGGTGACGGCATTGCAAATCAGCTGTGTCGTTTATGAAGTTCCCAAACAATTTAAGTTGCAGCAAGTAATGGCGAATTTGCAAAGTGACCGCCAAGTCACCTTGGTTCAGCCCATGCAAACTTTCCAGGTGCGAAGCAACGATCAGCCTCCTAGCGCCGATCTTCACGGCGACCCCTATTTGCCGTTGCAAGTCGGCTATAAATTACTGGGGGTGGAGGATCTGCATAAAATGGCTACGGGACGCGGCGTGCGCATTGCCCTGATCGACACCGGTGTCGATCTCGAACACCCTGATCTGCAAGGCCAAATCAAATACTGGGAAAATGTCGCGCCGGAACCTCCCGACCATAATCTGGCCGATATACACGGCACGGCGGTCGCCGGCGTTTTGTCCGCTCGCCCCGAAAACGACATCGGCATCGCCGGCATAGCGCCAGACGCCGAAGTTCTGGCTTTTCGCGCTTGCTGGCCGGAAAAGCCCGATGCCCTCGCGGCCCATTGCAACAGTTTTACGCTGGCGGTCGCGCTAAATCTGGCGATACGCATGAATAGCCAGATCATCAATCTCAGTCTTAGCGGCCCCGAAGACCCTTTGTTACGGCAATTGATCGAGAAAGCCCTGTCAGATGGGATCATCGTTATCGCCGCTGTGCCGGAAAAAGATCAAATCGGGGGCTTTCCGGCGAATATTCCCGGCGTGCTGGCGGTGGGCCGAGGTAACGAAGCCCAAAAACCTGAAATTATTGCGCCGGGCCAGGACATTCTGACCACGGTTCCGCATCGGGCCTATGACTTCATGACCGGCAGTTCGTTTGCCACGCCCCATGTCGCCGGCTTGGCGGCATTACTGCTGCAGCTGAATCCAGGCTGGCGGACGGCGGATATCAAGCAGCGCTTGAGCGGCGATTCCAGTTCGGTATCCAGCAGTTTGCTTGGGGTTGCCAGCGCCGCAAAATAGGTCGGCCCGTGACGGGTAAAACACTCGTTCGCCGAGCGGAGTCAAACTAAAGATCGGCTCCACTCCGCTCGGCCGACGACAGAATTTAGCTGCCTTGGTTAACCAGGCTAATCTTCACCGGCATACTTGAACGGCAAATACTTGGGTTGCCATAAGTGCTCCGTGATGAAACTTTCAAGATCAGTGCCTTTTAATTCCGGACGGTGGGATACCCCCTCTTCTAGCGCTTTCGCGAGCACCCTCGTTGCCACGCGTACACTGATTTTTTTCAGATCCTTGACCGGCGGATAGATAAGACCGGCTTCGAGACAGTTTTCGGCGATATAGTCGGCCAAGGCATAGGCCGACTCCAGCACCATCGCATCGCTTATTCGGCCGCATTCGCCCAGCACGGCGGCCAAACCCAATCCCGGAAAAATGAACGCATTATTACCCTGTCCGACCGGATAGAGTTTACCTTGATAAACCACATCGGAGAAAGGGCTACCGGTCGCAACGATGGCGCGTCCGTCGGTCCATCGAATAATGTCCTCGGGGGTGGCTTCGCAATTGGCGTTGGGGTTGGACAGCGGAAAAATCATCGGTTGTTGATGGTTCTCCGCCATGGTTTTAATAATAGACTCGCTGAATATGCCGGCGACGCCGGACAAGCCTATTAAAATAGAGGGCCTGGCCTGCGTCACCACATCCATCAAGGTCGGAATGTGTCCGTCCTCGAGCCCCCACGATTGATAAGCCGCCTTGCCATGCGCCAAGGGTAATTTGTATGCCTCAAGCCTCTCGTCCTCCACAACCAAGCCGCGTGAGCCGACGACAAAGATTTGCCGGCGTGCTTGTTCATCGGTCAAACCGGCTGCCATCATGCCGGCTTTTATCGCGCTGGCCACACCGATGCCGCCTGCACCGGCACCGACCACCACCACGGTTTGCTGTTCCAGACTTTGGCCTGTTTTGCGGCAGGCGGACAACAAACCAGCCAAGGCCACTGCCCCGGTACCTTGAATGTCGTCGTTGAAACAAGGCACTTGGTTGCGATAGCGGCTCAACACGTCGAATGCAACATCCTTAGTGAAATCTTCCCATTGAATGATGGCTTTGGGCCAGGTCACCTTGACCGCATCGACCAACTTATCGACCAACTCAAAATAGGCTTGGTCATGCAAGCGCTTTTCGGCTATGCCCAAGTAATGCGGATCATCCAGCAACTCTTCGCGGTTGGTGCCCACATCCAAATTGACCGGCAAGGTCTGAAAGGGGCACAGGCCGCCGCCCACCGTGTACAACGCCAGCTTGCCTATGCAAATCGAAAGCCCGCCCATGCCTTGGTCGCCTATACCCAAAATGGCGGATGCGTCGGTCACAACGATCATACGCACATCGTTGAAATGATAGTTTTTCAAAATGGTTTCGGCCCGATCGATATTATTAACCGACAAGGTCAAGCCTCTGGCGGTCCGATACAAGGAGCTGAATTGCTGCACCGCCATACCGATAGTGGGCGTATAGACTATCGGCACCATTTCTTCCAGATGCCTTTCCAGCAAGGCGTAAAAGATGACTTCGGAGCGATCCTGAATGGCTCTAAGAAACTGGTATTTCGCAATATCGTTTTGTTGCTGTTGGTAACTAAAATAAAGGCGCTCAATCTGCTCATCCAGATTGGTGACACGAGACGGCAGCAAACCATCGAGCCCAAGCGCTATCCGCTCCTGCATCGAAAATGCCGTGCCTTTGTTGGTGAAGGGTAGTCGGAGCAAAACCAAACCCCGAATGGATACTTCCACATAGCTGGCGCCTTGGGCATCAACCTTATAATCGAAATAATCGCTCAATTTTGTCATGGAGTAAGCCTATAGGTATGCAAAGTTAATGGTGATAAAACTGATCGCCCAGGGATTCGGTGGTAAAAATTTCCCGGAATGGGTTTCAGCACGCCGGGGAGCGTCTTTGGCGATAGCCCAAGCCTATTAATAATGGCCCATAAGGCCCTATCCCGCAATCCGAAACCAACGAATTGATAGCGCTTCCTTGCCACGATCCTAGCATGGCCATGGACAGGGCTAGACTTTGGTAATCCTGCCTTTATACTCCAAACCGCTTTACGCGACTAAAATCCATGCCAAATTTGGCAAGATACCGAATCAATCGATGACTATCGTTACCCGAAGCCTTACTTTGTCGGCTAACGTTGAACAACTTTCTGCCGGCCTCGGCGGCGGTTTGCGAGCTTTGACAGACTTGAATCACGTTTTCCAGCATCAGCTGATCGAATAAGTCGATCGGCTTGTCAAGCAAATCATCGATTGCAATTTTCGGCTTATTTTCGATCCGCCGCCAGTTTCCGCACAAACGCCGGACCTCTTCTTCCACCCCATCCAAGGTAATCCTGCCGCCATCGGCCAGGGTTGCCATCCGGGTAATACTGGCGTTCAAATCGCGAAAATTACTGTTCCAACTGGCTTCGGGCGATCTGGCGAAACGCAGATAATACTCCCTGGCCGGCTTGTTGAAACCGACCAGGCTATTGGTTTTCTGACTGAACTTTTCCAGTTCGTAATCGATATTGGCATCCAGATCCTCCAGGCGCTGGGTCAAGGATGGCAAGCGATACGACCACAAATTGATCCGCGCCAGCAAATCCTCGCGAAATCTGCCCTGCTCGACCCGCTGGAATAAATCGCGATTGGTGCCGGCGATCAATTGAAACCGGCTGCCACTCTCCTTGTCCGCGCCCAGCGGCATGAAGCGCTTGTCTTCGATCGCCCGCAGCAGCATGGCCTGCTCGTCCAGACCCAACTCGCCGATTTCATCCAGAAACAACATGCCGTTGTCGGCCTCGGCTAATACCCCCCTGCGAGCCGAAACCGCGCCGGTAAACGCGCCCTTGACGTGGCCGAACAATGCCGACATGGCATTGTCGCCGCGCAAGGTAGCGCAATTGACCTCCACCAACGCACCGGGAAACTGGCCGCGCTTTTTCTTCAACTGATAGATGCGCCTGGCCAGTTGCGACTTGCCGGAACCTGACGGCCCGGTCAGCAAAATCGGCTCCTGGGAACGTATCGCGACTTTCTCTACCTGCTCTATCATTTTGTTGAACGCCGGATTGCGGGTTTCTATGCCGCCCTTCAGATAATGCGCGCCTTCCTGATGCTCTTTGGTAAAGCGCGAGGCAATCTGATCATAGCGGGACAAATCCAGATCGATAATTTGATACTGCCCGGCCGCCGAACCATCGCGGGGCGGCGGCGAAGTTTGAATCAACCGCCCCGGCAGATAATGCGCCTCGGTCAACAGGTACAAACAAATCTGCGCGACATGGGTGCCGGTGGTGATATGCAATAGATACTGCTCGTTGTCTATGTCGAACGCATAGCCGCGAGCAAAATCCAGCAGTTCCGCATAGACACTTTCGAAATTCCAAGGATCATTCAGCGCGACATTATGCTGTCGGACCTCGGTTTCCGGCGACACGGTTTGTATATCCCGGCATAGCTGGTCGGCTATCGTTTGAAAACTCGGCTGGAACAATAATTCCAACCTGTCGACCACCAAATCTTCATGCTGACACAACGACAGAGTCGGACGCCAACGCTCCCAACGTTTGTTGTTAAAGCCACGATTATCCAGTACGGTACCCAGCAAGCTGATGACGACGGTTTTCATGTTATCGATTTTGATAGATTACTATTCAATAGGATAACCATCACTATAGTCCACGATCCGCATAATCACCGTAAAAACTCATAAGCCGTTGATGTTAATAGCAGACTACATTAGCAGGCAAACTGGCACCGGCTTTGCAATAGTGTTATTGCATATCATCAATAAGGAACCCTCATGACTCAGCATAACTATGAAGTCACTCAAGTCGCCGGCGGCGTACCGATTAAAACCTGGACTCGCGGCGTCGCATTCGAAGACGAAGCCCGCCAGCAATTGATCAACCTGTCCAGATTGCCGTTCATTCATAAATGGATAGCGGCGATGCCCGACGTGCATCTGGGAAAAGGCGCCACCATCGGCAGTGTGGTGCCGACCCTGAACGCTATCATTCCGGCGGCGGTCGGCGTCGACATCGGTTGCGGCATGATGGCGGTGAAAACCGAAATCCGCGCCGAACAATTGCCGGACTCGTTGCGCGATGTGCGCCACGCCATCGAACGCGCGGTGCCGCACGGCCGCGAAATGCAGCGCAATCGCGGCGGCCGGGACAAGGGCGCCTGGGGCCAATTGCCGGACGACGTGACGCTGACCTGGAACGAACTAGCCGAACCGTTCGCGAGACTGTGCGATAAATATCCGTTGTTGAAAAACACCAACAACATTAATCACTTGGGAACGCTGGGTACCGGCAACCATTTCATCGAAGTCTGCCTGGACGAAAGCGATGCGGTGTGGGTAATGCTGCACAGCGGCTCGCGCGGCGTCGGTAACCGTATCGGCAGCCATTTCATCGAACTGGCGCAAAAGGAAATGCAGCGCTGGCAAATCCAATTGCCGGATCGTGATCTGGCATACTTGCCGGAAGGTTCGGCCTATTTTGCCGATTATGTGGAAGCGGTGGAGTGGGCGCAGCATTTCGCCAGACTCAATCGCGACCTGATGATGCAACGGGTCTTGAATGCGATGTCGGAGAGCTTGAAATTGAACTTTCAGTCCCGACTGGCGGCGGTAAATTGCCACCATAATTATGTCAGCCGCGAATACCATTACGGTAAAAACGTCTTGATCACCCGCAAGGGCGCGGTGCGCGCCGGCCTGGGCGAATGGGGCATCATTCCCGGCAGCATGGGCGCCAAGTCGTTCATCGTTAGAGGCCTGGGTAACGAGGAAAGCTTTTGCAGTTGCAGCCATGGCGCCGGACGTATCCTATCCAGAACGGCGGCGAAAAAACAGGTATCGCTGGAACAACACATCGCCGCTACCGCCGGCGTCGAATGCCGCAAGGATCAATCGGTGATCGATGAAACGCCGGCCGCCTACAAGCCGATCGAACAGGTGATGGCCGCGCAAAGCGATCTGGTGGAAATCATGCATACCTTAAAGCAGGTGGTTTGTGTCAAGGGTTAACGGCATCATCGAAATCGACGGCAGCCACGGCGAAGGCGGCGGCCAAGTGCTGAGAACCGCATTGTCGTTGGCGGCCTGCCTCGGCAAGGGCGTGCATATCCGCCACATCAGAGCCGGACGCAAAAATCCCGGCCTGATGCGCCAGCACCTGGCTTGCGTCAAGGCCATCGCCGAAATCTGCGACGCCGATGTGAAAGGAGCGACGATAGGTTCGAAAGCGGTGGAATTCCTCCCCGGTAAAATCAAAGCCGGCGACTACCGCTTTGCGGTCGGCAGCGCCGGCAGCAGCACGCTGGTATTCCAGACCGTGCTGCCGGCTTTACTGCTGGCGGGAAAACCCTCTCGGCTAACCTTAGTCGGCGGCACCCACAATCCGCTGGCGCCCAGTTACGACTTCATCCTGGACGCCTTTTTACCGGTGTTGAGGCTGATCGGCTGCGAATTTGAATGCAGCCTGATACGTTACGGTTTTTACCCGGTCGGTGCCGGCGAATGGACCATAGGCATCAAGCCGCCCGAGCAGTTTAATAAACTGAGGCTGGAAGCACGCGGCCAACCGAGGGAAAGCACCGCCCGCTGCATCAGCGCCGGCATTCCCGGACATGTAAGCGTCAGGGAAAAACAACAGCTGCTACGCCGATTGAAATGGCCGGATGACAGCATCGTCATTCAACAAGTGGAATCGTTGGGACCGGGTAACAGCGTGATCATCAAAATGCGCTACTCCAATGTCACCGAGGTGATTGAAAGCCACGGCGCCGTCGGCATCAGCGCGGAACGGGTCGCCAATCTAGCCGTCGACTCACTGCGCCGCTACCTGGATGCCGGCGCCCCGGTGGGCGAGCATCTGGCCGATCAATTACTGTTACCCTTATGCCTGGGCGCCGGCGGCTCGTTTGTCACCGGGCCGTTATCCGACCATTGCAAAACCAATATCGACATCATCCGGCAGCTGTCGGATGCATCTATTGCCGTCGCAAAAATGGAGCACGGACAACAATGCCGAATCGAAGTAAAACCAACTATGGCGCAGTGAGTTCCTGAGAAAAACCAACCCCGAATGTTCGCCATGCGGCATCCGGGGTACGATCAAACCCATCAAGAGTCAGGCTTACGCAGGCTATCGCAAGACTGATCGATACCGTGGGTATCGATGTCGCAGACCGACTCCAACCACATGGCGTTGATGATACCAAAGGCCGCGGCAAAACCGACACCCAAAATCCAAGCGAAGTACCACATGCTGTTTCTCCTTAATATAATGTATGCGTATCTTTGATCACGGCCGCTTCGGTGATACTGCCCCACATGATTTTGTAAACCCAGCGGGTATACAGCAAAACGATAGGTAAAAATATCACGGTAATCCAGAAGGCCAATAACAAGGTTGAGTGACTGGAACTGGCATCCCATAAGGTCAAGCTGGAACGCGGATCGGTCGACGAAATCAGCAAAAACGGAAACAAACCAAAGCCGACCGTCAATGCGACGCCGGCGATGCCGATACTGCTGGCCAGGAATGCCGACATCGTGCCCCGCCCCTTGCCCAACAACCAAGCCATACCGAATCCGGCAAAAGCCAGCACCGGCGCCAGCAACATCCACGGGTATGCCATAAAATGCTGCAACCAGCCGGCGCCGTCCGCAATCACGGTTTTATGCATCGGATTGGATGGCGCATCGGTCGCCGCCATCAGTGTGATTTCCGGCCTAGCTATGCCGATGAACACCCATAAAGTAGCGGCAGCCAAGCCGACCAACAACACTACGCCCAGGACCTCCACCGCCAGCGTGGCGCGGTCGTGTATTACGCCTTCGGTGCGCCATTTCAGAAACAAGGCACCGTGAAAGGTAGTCAACACCAAGCCGACCACGCCGCATAACAAAGCGAACGGGCTCAGCAAGGCCCAAAACGAACCGTCGTAAAACGTCCTCAGGTCTTGATCGAGATGAAACGGCAAGCCCAGAATCAGATTGCCGACCAACACGCCGAGTAATACCGGCGGCAGGGTTCCACCCAAAAACAGACACCAATCCCAACTGTTGCGCCAGCGCGGATCTTCGATCTTGCTGCGGTAATCAAATCCCGCCGGCCTGAAAAACAAGGCAAACAGCACCAGTAACATCGCCACGTAAAGACCGGAAAACAGCGTGGCATACACCGCCGGCCAAATCGCGAATACCGCGCCGCCCAACAAAATCAGCCAAACCTGATTGCCTTCCCAGGTCACGCCGACGGTATTGATGATGACCCTACGCTCGACATCGGTCTTACCGACAAACGGCAACAAGGTACTGACGCCAAAATCAAAGCCTTCGGTCAGCGCGAAGGCAATGCCGACGACGCCGATGAACAGCCACCAAATCACACGAATGGTTTCATAATCGAACATGGTTTACTCCTTGCTGTCGTTGGGTTGCGGCATGGGCCGATGCTGTTTGTGCTTGTTATTACCTTCTTGAGCTTTATGCTCGCATTTCATCGGCTGTCCATCGACGGCATGCCGAGCATGATCGCTAAGTTGAGCGTTGAAAAAACGGTGAATGGCATCGACCAGCGCGGCATCCTCAGCCGAATACTCGATCTCGGCGCCATTGGGCAATTCGCGGTAATCAAAACGCACGGCACCGTTAGCCCCGGCCAGTTCAGCCAAACCCGGCATGTCGTCGCCATGAATACGGCGTTGCTTGGAAAAGTCACCTTGCTTGAAGCGTTGGCTGATGTCGGCCAAGTGCTGGCGGATCAAGTTGATTTGCGCGCTATCGCCGGCATCCTTGGCGATCACCTGCTGAATGCCGCCGTGCTCGGTTTTGTCAAACACATGTTGAGTCTTTTCCAGATCGAACGGCATCACATGCCGGCCGCGTTCGGCGACATCGTCCAAGCGTGCCGGACTAGCGGACGATTGAGCTTGGGCTGTCATGGCGGCCGAAGTTAAAAACACAGTCAAGGTGATTTTATGGATTAAATTCATGCTGTTCTCCTTGTGTTAATGCGCGGCCTGTTGTTCGAAACAATAACGCCCGGTATGCAAACTACTCGGACCGAGGCGAACATATTTGATCATCAGATACAGTTCGATGATCAGCAGCACGGTATAGAACAAGGCAAAGCCGCCGATGCTGAACCAAAGTTGCTCGCTGCTGATGCTGGACACGCTCAGATGAGTAGGCAGCACACCGGATATGGTCCAGGGCTGGCGGCCGACTTCGGCGACGAACCAGCCTGTTTCGGCGGCTATCCATGGCAACGGAATGCACCAGACCGCCATCCGCATCAACCAACGCTTCTGATCGGCCACCCGGGTCGCGCAGTAGTAAAACGCCATCGCGAACACGAACAACATGGTAAAGCCGCAAGCCACCATAATCCTGAAGGTCCAGAACAGCGGCGCCACCTTGGGTATGGTGTCGTTGGCGGCCTTGTCTATCATCGCCGCATCGGCATCCACCACATTCTCGGTATATTTTTTCAGCAGCAAGCCATAACCAAGATCGGTTTTATGTTGATTAAAGCGTTGCTTGGTCGCATCGCTGACATCACCGACTCTCAGCTTTTGCAGTTCGCCATAAGCGAGCATGCCGCTCTTGATCCGCGTAACGCTTTCCTCGCGCAAATCCTTCAAGCCCTTGACGTCTTCGTCGATGGAGCGGGTGGCGATCAAGCCCAGCACGTAGGGAACTTTAAGCGCGTAATCGGTTTTCTGGTTTTCCTGGTCCGGCAAGCCGAACACGGTAAAACCGGCCGGCGCGGGATGGGTATCCCATTCGGCCTCGATAGCGGCCAGTTTCATTTTTTGGGTTTCGCCGGAGGTGTATCCGCTTTCGTCACCCAGCACGATCACCGACAAAATCGAAGCCAATCCGAAGGCCGAAGCAATCGAGAACGAGCGGCGGGCGAAGCCGATGTCGCGTTTGTTCAGCAAATACCAGGAACTGATGCCAAGCACGAACATAGAGCCGGTCACGTAGCCGGCGGCAACGGTATGCACGAATTTGACCTGAGCCACCGGATTAAAGAATACGTCGGCGAAGCTGGTCATCTCCATGCGCAGGGTTTCGTAATTAAACTCGGCACCGACCGGATACTGCATCCAGCCATTGGCGATCAGAATCCACAAGGCCGAGAGACTGGTACCGACCGCCAGCAACCAGGTCACCACCAGATGCTGAACGCGGGTCAACCGATCCCAACCGAAGAAAAACAATCCGACGAAGGTCGATTCGAGGAAAAACGCCATCCAGCCCTCGGCGGCCAGCAGCGGCCCGAAGATGTCGCCGACGTAATGCGAGTAGTAAGCCCAGTTGGTGCCGAACTGAAACTCCAGCGTCAAACCGGTGGTCACCCCCATCGCGAAATTGATGCCGAACAGTTTGCCCCAGAATTTGGTCATGTCCTTGTAAACTTGTTTGCCGGTCATTACATAGACCGACTCCATGATGCCGAGGATAAAGGTCATGCCCAAGGTCAGCGGCACGAACAAGAAGTGATACAACGCTGTCAGCCCGAACTGCATGCGGGACAGCATGACGATATCTTCACCGATCATGGCGAGACTCCTTTAGTGGTTGAGATGAAAAACTATGGGGTGTAGCGGTTTGGCTTATCGGCAAGGCAAAATGCTCGGCGACATCGGGCTTGCCGGCGGGTTTGTCCATCCAGCGGAAAATCAGAAACCACAGGCCGGTCAACAAAATAATCTTGATTAACAGAGCCACACCGATTTCCCAGCGTAGCAAACCAGGTTTGGGTAAAGCCGGTTTTACAGGAGGCACTTGCATCTTTACATCACCATGGCTTGTCAATGAGGGATAAGGTTAATGCGTTTGTTGCATCGAATGATTGTTCATTGCCGGCATCTGGCCGCCCTTCAGCAACATCATGCCGCGCTGGGCCATCATCGCCCCCATCGCAACCACCAAGATGCCGGAAACGCGCACCATTTGCCGCATCGCGGCGGGCGACAGCAAACTGGCGAACAAGCCGAACCCCAACAAGGGCAGCAAGGTGCCCAGGCCGAACATCAGCAATATCATCGCGCCCTGCAGCGGGTCGCCGCTGCCGGCCGCCATGACATACATAGCCTGCAACGGTCCGCAACCCAACAGCAAACCGCTCCACAAACCGGTGCGTAGTGGCTGGCGACGCTTGCGCAACTCGCCGGCCAGTTCCCGGTTGACCGCCGTCGGCAGCCGCAGGGTAAAACGCCGCAGAAACGCAAAGACGTTGAGCATTTTCAGGCCGTAAATCAGCAAAAACAGGCTGGCCGCAAGCGCCACGCCGCCGCGTATTTGCGGGGTGATGGCAATAGTCGCGCCCAGCAAGCCGAAGCCGGCTCCCAGCAAGGTATAAGACAAGGTCTTGCCAAACCCGTACAGCAGATGAGCCAATAATTGCCTGGCCTTGGTCTGGCCTGGATCGGTGTAAGAGACCACAAAACCGCCGCACATGCCGATGCAATGAAAACCGGTCAGAAAGCCGATGCCCAATAACACGGCATGACTCATTTGGGGCTGAATTTGCGTCATCACTCCCGGCATCAGGCTTTTGCCCCAAAAAGTCACACCGCCGACCAGTGCCAGTAACATCAGAAAAATCAGCGGCCGTTTGAGCTTGTCCAGGCTTGGCCGCGTGGACGATGCCACACCGTAACCATTGTCTTCTATGCATTGCCGGATAAGCTTTTCATCCACGAACACATCGTCAAAATCGACGTCGACGGCAGCCTTGCGATAAGAAACGCTGACTTGGTCTATCCCCGGCAAGGCGCTAACGGCTTCGCGGATAACATCCTCGCAACCCGTGCATTGCATACCCTCGATGGTTAAATGTTTGGTTGTGATCGTCATATCTTGCTCCCTGATAACCTACGCTTAAAAACCCGCGATCATTCCACCGAAAAATCGCGCATCATGCCCATATCTTCATGCTCCAGATTGTGGCAGTGGTACATGAACAAACCCTTGAAATCCTCGAATGGCTTGATCAGCCTGACGCGTTCACCCGGCATCACCAGCACGGTATCCTTCCAACCGCCTTCGATGAAACCATCCTTGACGCTGGCGTAGGCCTCGCTTTCGCCGGCATTAACGGTACGACTGAGGATCTGGAAGTATTGGCCGTGCATATGAATCGGATGGGCCATCGCCATCATGCCGCCGCCCATGCCTCCCATGCGGTGGCCGCCTTGCTCGGTATTATCGCCTCCGCCGTGTTTCATGCCCATCCGGTGGCGCATGCCGCCTTGCTGCATGCCATGACCCTGTTCCGCGCCGTCATGCTTGCCCGGCCCGCCATGGCTGCCGTGAGCGTGAAAAATCTCCATCAGTTGCACGGTATTAACCGGGATACGTTCGCTAGGCAGGATGTCGTTAAAAGCATAGGGCCGCCCGTTCAGCTGCATGGCCATCGGTCCCTCGGATATACCGATTGGGACCGGCTTGTTCGGATTAGCGGTGTCGCCTAGAGTGTAGCGTTTAATAGTAGACAATTTATTCGGCAGTGCCGGACCATCACCGACCTGGCGCGCGACCTTGATGCTAAAGACCGGGTAGTCACTGCCAACCGGCAAGGCTGACCCATGCATACCTCCGCCCATTCGGCCATGCCCGGCGCCGCCCATCATCCTTTCGGCCATCATCGGTAACACGCCGGAAAATTCCCGGCTGCGCATCACCAACTGGCTACCAACCTTACGCCCGCTGAAATCCGCCCAAATATCCAGACGCTCGCCGGGAGCCAACATCACATAGGCTTTGTTGACCGGAGTTTCCAGCAAACCGCCGTCGGTACCGATCACGGTAACCGGCGAGTTGTCGTCCCAAGCCAGTTTATAAATGCGCGCCGTCGAGCCGTTCAGGACGCGGAAGCGATAAGCCCGACTGGCGACATCAAGCTGGAAATCGGGACGGCCATTGACCAGGATACGGTCACCGTAAAAGCCCATCATCCGGTCACGCATGTGGCGGACATAGATCAGCTGGTTATTGTCGTCGAACAGCCGGTCCTGAATCACAATCGGCACTTCGTATTCACCGCTTGGCAGCTCCAGTTTGCGCTCTTCCAAGTCGTTGACCAGTATCGCGCCAGCCAGCCCACGATAAACGTGTTCGCCGGTGAGGTTATGTGTATGAGGATGGTAAATATTCATGCTGGCGCGGTTCAGCATCTCGAACTCGTAGACCAATATCTCGCCCTTGCCGATTTGATACATTGGATGACCATCCATTTCCGCCGGCACATGCAGACCGTGCCAATGGGTTATGGTCGGGGTATCGAGTTGATTATGCAGATTAATCCTGATTTTTTGGCCTTTTTCGAACCGCAGCACCGGTCCCAAGTAAGAACCGGCAATTTCTGTCAAGGTATTTGCCGGCCCCTTGATCAGCTTGGCGGCATACTGTAGAACCCGAGTCGGTTGACCGGGCAAGATCGGCACGGCCGACGGCTTGCAGATCAAATCGATTTCCACATCGGGGTGAAAATGGGGCGACGTTTTATGAGGCTTGATTTTCGGCATGTCACCCATCCCTTCCATGGCGTGTAACCAGCCGGGCAATCCCGCCCAAGCTAATAGTCCGGCGCCGGTTTGAGCGAAAAATCGGCGGCGGGAAGGGTTGGTTGTATGTTTCATCACAGCTCCTAGACCTTGATTGGTTCTTGTTTTAATCATGAGTAGATGTCACATCCCTGTAGCTATCGATTTCAGTCGTTATCCGGCGGTGGTTTTAGCATCACCCGCGTGGAAATGGCCAGCAGCAGAATGGCCGCCGATACCCACAGCATGCCCATGCCGGCCTGATGATGGGCCTGCACATCGGCAATCATCAGCCTAGCCAATGCCGTAATAGCGATATAAATCAGACAGCGCACCGGCATGACGTTGGTTTTGAAATAAATTCCCACCATCGCGCCCAGTTCCAGAAAAATAAAAAGTAGCAAAATATCGCCGATGGTGGCGTGGCCTTGGCTGACCATGACGGCATAGGCAAACACGGCCGACCAGACGATGCTGGCGCCAATCACAAATAAGGCCAGATAGTGAAAGGCCTCGATCAGCAAACTACCTAGCTCATCCGCCCAATGTTTGACGCTGGCGTGTAATTCATTAAAGCCTTGTGCCCGCATAGTCTTAGCGCCCGTCGGCTGGGTGTTGGGGCGGTAAAATACCGACATCGGTTTTATGTATCCAGCTGCCGATACGCAATAACACCAATACCAGCAGCAGAGCCAACACCGTCCAGTTGGCGGACCGCGCATTACTCAACCACACTTCGCCGCTGATGATTAATTGGTCGGTAAGGGATTGGGACAGCACATAAATCCCCACCGCTACCACCATCAGCCCAAACCCGCGTCGCAACCAGGCCGGCTTGAGATAGCCGGAGACTATAGCTCCCATCGCGCTGCCCACCAAAGCCCCACTGGTAACGATAGTGATCAACGACAGATCCAGTACCGCGTGTTGACTGTATCCGGCCAAACCGGCCAACGCATTCATCACGATAATGAACAGGGAAGTCCCGACCGCGCCTTGCATCGGCAGGCCTACCAGCAAGGTTAGGGCCGGCACGATCAAGAATCCCCCGCCGACACCGACCATGCCGGTCACGCCACCCACGAAAAAGCCATCGAACAGTACCCGCAAATAGGGAACGCGTAACGGACAGACCGATACTGGCGCTTTTGTCGAATTCGAGCTGGAGTTTGGCGGGATAGCCGAGCCACGCAGCATCAATAATCCTGTCGAAAAACTGATCAACCCGAACAAGGACATCAGCAGATCGGCTGAGAAATACGAGGCCAAACGGCCGCCGGCAAACGCACCAGCCATCCCCGACAATCCGAAAAATACTCCACTCTTCCAGCACACCGAATGGCGTCTGGCATGCGGTATTAACGCCATCAGACTGGAAAGACCGACCACCACGAACGAGGTGGTAATCGCGGTTTTAGGTTCGACATGCAGCAAATAAACCAGCATTGGAACCGTCAAAATCGACCCACCACCTCCCAGTAATCCCAGCAATAAACCGATGATCATCGATAGCGATAAGGTCATCAACATTGCAGCTCTCCTAATCCCGTTCCACGACCAGCCCGCAAGACTGGTTGGCGGGCAAGGCCTTGTCGATAAATTTTGGATAAGCCAACTTCAAATCCCGCATGATGGCGATAAATTCCTCGCGTGTGCGGCCTCCGCCCAATCGGGCATTTTTGGCGATTTCCTGTTTGATGGTCGATACGGTGTTACCCTGATAGTCATGTCCCGGATAGACCAAGGTATCGGCCGGCAATGTGAATAACCGGGTGGTGATACTGTCATATAGCTTACCGGCATCGCCTTGCTGAAAATCGGTACGGCCGCTGCCGCCAATCAATAAGGCGTCGCCCGTGAACACCCGATCCGTCATCACGTAACTGACGCAACCGCTGGTATGGCCTGGGGTATGCCGTACTTCAATATCCAGATCCCCCACTTGCAACGTCACGCCTTCGGTCACCAGTAAATCGGCGCACATGGCGCCCGCGTCGCGATGCACCACACTTTTACTACCCAGTTTTTCGCGTAATACGCCGGCACCGGTAATATGGTCGGCATGCACATGCGTTTCCAGGGTGTAGATCAATCTGAGATTCAGGCTTTGCAATAACGCCAGATACTGTTCGATCTCCGAAGCGACGGGATCGATCAGAATCGCGCGCCGACTGCGTTCGCAGCCCACTAAGTAACTGTATGTAGAGGTTTCCGGCTCATAAAGCTGTCTGAAAATCATGGTAAGACTCCTGATGAAGCACAATAAATTAGAAATAACTGATAATCTTATATCAATTGCCATGCCAGTTTTTTGCTACTGCTTGTCGGCCTTAAGACCTTGCTTTATCAGCAACTTATGATTCAGCAGACTGATACAGACTGTTTCATCATGAAACACTGAAACATTTATGCTACATTTGCAACATACTTGAAACAGACTCCGCCATCGCATGAGCCAATCATCCCCCTTTTTCAATCGCTGGCTGAGCCAAATCGGGCCCGATCAGGTAGTCTCGGTTCTGACTGACTTGCTCGATGCCGGCGCGGTATTCGCGGTGGATGCGGCCGGCAAGATTCTGTTCTGGAGCAAGGGCGCCGAAAAATTATTCGGCCTGCCCGCCGATGAAGTGCTCGGTAAAGCCTGCACCGAAGCGCTAAGCTGCGCCGAGGATCGCGACCCTTGCGGTCTGGCGGAACACGGCCTGATCAAGGCGCAAATGGTGCAATTACGGCGCCCAAGCGGCGAAGCCCTTACCTGCTACCGTACCGCCCGCGCCTTTTTCGCCGCCGACGGTCAATTCGCCGGCGCATTGGAGTTTCTACAACCGCAAGCCGAAGCCGCAGCCGTTCATTCCACCACCGACAGCGAAAGCTTCCACGGCATTCTGTCGCGCGACCCGGCCATGCAGGAAGCGATTAAAATCATCCGCAATGTCGCCGAAACCGAGGCCACTGTGTTGATCCGCGGCGAATCGGGTACCGGTAAGGAACTGGTGGCCCACGCCCTGCATCTGGAAAGTGTGCGTCGCGGAAAACCGTTTCTGGCCATCAACTGCGCGGCACTGAGCCCCAACCTTTTGGAAAGCGAATTGTTCGGCCATGTCAAGGGTGCTTTCACCGGTGCCATGCGCAATCATGCCGGCCTGTTTCAGCGCGCCCATGGCGGCACGTTATTTCTGGATGAAGTAGCCGAATTGCCGCTGGAATTACAGGCCAAACTGCTGCGAGTACTGCAGGAGCAAAGCTTTATCCCGGTGGGAGGCGATGCGGCGATCACGGTCGATGTCCGCATCATCGCCGCCACTCATCGCTCGTTACGAGAAGAAGTTAAAGCCGGACGCTTTCGGGAAGATTTGATGTATAGGCTGAGGGTCGTGCCGATATTCTTACCGCCCTTGCGGGAAAGAGTGCAAGATGTGGACCTGTTGTTATGGCAATGCATCCAACAACACAATCAGCATGGACCACGCCATGTCGACAGCATAGCGCCCGACGCGATGCGCCGCCTGCTGGATCACCGCTGGCCCGGCAATGTTCGAGAATTGAAAAACGTGATCGAATATGCCTTTGCCGTGGGCCGCGGCAATGCCATTACGATGGACGACTTGCCTCCCGAATTTCGAGAAGCACCGCGATCGAACAATACATTATTAACATCAGACATAAGTAGCGGCCGAATGAACGAAGCCGAACTGATTAGAGAAGTATTGCAATCGGCCGATGGTCATTTGGAAACCGCCGCCCGCCAGCTCGGCATGAGCCGGGCAACGCTTTGGCGCAAGCGCAAGAAGTACGCCATTTAAATCACGGCAATACAGGTATCGCATTAGGCAAAATGCCTATAGAAAGAATGGCGGGATACGAATGAATTAGTATGCGGCAGACCGAACGAACTTCAACCGAATTTAACAAATCAGCATGGTGTCCGACCGCTTTCTATTGATGATAAAACCGGAATAGCCAGGCGGGAGCCCGACGACTTCCAGTAGTCGGGCTCCAACTTACAACGAGGTTTTAAGCCTCTCCCCTTTATTTGATTTCTTAGCTCCGCACTCTTCTACGAGACACTCCCAAATAACCCAATAACACAGACCCCATCATCACAAACGCGGGCGGCAGTGGAACCGGAGTCGATGTATTTAAACTAGGAAGTTGATTGGTAGTGGTCAACAGCCGAAATTGACCGTCCCATGCTCTAGGGCCGGAAAAATTCATACTAAAACTATTAATCTTGGAAAACACACCGCTATTGGAGAAATCGCTAAAGTTGATCAGAAAATCACCCGCAGTGTTATAAGTTTTAAGCCCGGAGCTTGAAATGCCATTGGCGATCATTTCGACCTTCACATCCAGATCGATCGATTTCACTTCCAGCAAGATTGCATTGCCATAACGGGTGAAGTCAATCGGATCGAAAGTCCAACCGATGGAAGCATCCCCCGCCGACCTTGAACCATTGGCTATCCTTAACACCCCGTCTTCCGATGTAATCTTTTCCCAAGCGAATAGACCGCTACCGGTTGCATGCGCGCTGAATGTTCTCGATGCGTTTATCAGGTCGGTTCCGGTAAGGCTATTCACGGTATTGCCGGTTGACCCAAGACTACTTCCTAGATCGGTAATCGACTGGTCATGGGTGAAACCATCGATCATCAATGTATCGGCATAACCCAAGTTTGAGAACAAAACGGCACTGAATAAGACGATGGCCGAGAAAGCATTTTGCGGATACTTTGCTTGCATGTTGTGTGATCCTTTCAAATAATTAAATGCGTGGTCGTGTTCTGCTTAATTAACCGGCCGTGGTTTAGTCCGTCCAAATCCATTAACAACCAACAAACCAAAACCTAGCAAGGCCAATACCGGAGGCTCAGGTACATTATTGACATCGGCAGCCATCAAACTAAACTCCGCATCCCAAGCATTAACCCCTTCAAATTTGAGTTCAAGACTTTGGAGTCCGGCAAAAACAGATGAATCGGAAAACTCGGAAAAACTGACAAAATGCCGGCCCACATCATCCTGATCAAATGTCTTGAAACCAAAGCTGGATGTAGCATTGGCTATCATCCGGAGCTGAAAACTCGAATCGATAAAGTCGACATTGAAGAAGATGCCGCTTGCGGTCGATGTCAAATCGATGGCCTCGAAAGTGTAATAAACACTGGCGCTACTAGTTGCCGTATCCGAATCGGTGCTGACCCCCAAAACGCCCTGATCGACACCGATCAACGTTTGATAGCTGCCGCCGGCAGTCGCTGTCAACGTTCTTTGCAAATTCAATAAATCGGTATGCGGCTGGCTTATGGCCAGAGGTCCATCACTTCCATTGACAGCCACTTGAGCATCCTGAAAGTCATCAATCAACGTTGCGGCTTCCGCACCTTGAAAAAATAAAACGCTTGCCAATATTGCGGACCAACCCAATTTCAACTTTAAACTATTCACGCTAACTCCCTTCAGGTATGCGAAAAATGAATACGGCATGCCAATGATTCGAAAAATTTGTCACCCCTCAGCCAAAAGCATATTGCATGCCATTTTTATGCAATTTATTTTTCAATAACTTACACTCAACTTTCAGTGGTTTTTTATAAATCACATGACAAGCTTGGCAGTAGCGCGATGTCAGCGCTGGCAGAGGTGACAGTCAGAAATCGCAACCGGAAAACAGCAGGGAGACTTAGAAGGGGTTGTGGTGCGGCCCAAGCCGCCCCGCCTCAAAAAGAGGCAAGGCGGTTTGGCACCGAAAAATCAGTCTTTGCGTAACTGATCCCGGATGGGGAGTTGTCGGATACGTTGGCCGGTGGCTGCGAAAATCGCGTTGCATAATGCCGGCGCGATAGGCGGCACGCCTGGCTCGCCCACCCCGCCCAGCGGCGTATCGAATTCGGCGGCGGGCAGCAAATGCACCTTGATTTCGCGCGGCGCGTCATCGATATGGGTCAATTGATAAGCATGGAAATTATCCTGCATCACGACTCCATCCTTAAAGCTGATTTCGCCCAGTGTAGCCAGGCTGACACCCATGATGCAGGCGCCTTCGATCTGCGAGCGGATGCGCTCGGGATTGACCTGCGGCCCACAATCCACCGAGATGTCGATTCTGGGCATGCTGAGTTTACCTTCCCGGTCGACCGCTACCTCCGCCACTACCGCGACATAGGTAACAAAGCTGTAGTGCGCGGCCAAGCCCAATCCCCGCCCCGAGGCAAGCTGACGCCCCCATCCGGCTTCGCGGGTGGCAACCTCAACCACCCGCCGCAGCCGGCCGGTATCCACCGGATACAAGTCGGGCGATTCGCCCTGATTCCAGCTATCGCCTAGGCTGCGCGGATCGATACGCCGCGGCGGGCCGATCAATTCCAGCAGGAAATCCCGGTGATCTCGGCCCGCCGCGGCAGCCAATTCGGCAATGAAGGACTGGATGGCGAAAGCATGTGGGATATTGGAAACCGAGCGAAACCAGCCTATGCGAGTATGCGCTTCCGCCTCGGGATTTTCGATCCGTAGATTCGGTATTGCAAACGGCACGTTGATCACGCCCATCCCCAGCTCGGCCGGCATCTGATGTTTGCTGCCGGCGGCGAAAGTGGACGAAATGCTCGGCGCCACCGTTCTATGCAACCAAGCCACCGGCTTCCCCTCGGCATCCATTCCGGCTTCCAAGCGTTCGACCGAAACCGTATGGAAATAAGAATGGCGTAAATCGTCCTCGCGAGTCCAAGTCAGCTTGACCGCTTGACCCTGCATGGCTTGCGACAACAACGCCGCTTCGATCACATAGTCGGGTTTGGATTTGCGTCCGAAACCGCCTCCCAACAATGTCACATGTATCGTGACCTTATCTTCAGGCAGATTCAACCATTTGGCCACGCGTTCGCGCGAAACCTGCGGCGCCTGAGTGCAAGTCCAAACCTCGCAATGGCCATCGACTATCCGGGCGGTTGCCGCCGGCGGCTCCATCGGCGCCTGTGCCAGATGTGGCGCGTAATATTCTGCTTCCAACCGTTTAGGCGCGTCTTGCAAAGCGCTATCGACATCGCCGTCGTTACGGACCACTTTACCCGGTTTGCGCGCGGCAGCTTCCAGTTCGGCCCTGTACGCTACCGAGTCGTAGCCGGCGTGCGGGCCATTATCCCATTCGATCTTCAATGCGTTGCGCCCCTGCATGGCGGCCCAGGTGTTGCGGGCAATCACCGCCACGCCTCCGAGCGGATTGAAATCGGCCGGCGGCGGACTGCTTTTCAACTCGATCACCTTGACCACGCCCGGCAATTTCAGCGCATCGCTCGCATCGAAGCGCAAGACCTTGCCACCGAATACCGGCGGACGGGCGATGACCGCGAACAACATGTCCGGCAGGAGGGTGTCGATACCGTATTGCGCCCGGCCGGTGACGATATCCAACCCGTCGATAATCTTCAACCAACCCTTGCCGATGTAACGAAAATCGGCCTCTTTTTTTAGGCGCAGGCTTTGGCGTTCGGGCACAGGCAACTTTGCCGCCGCCCTGGCCAGCTCGCCATAGCCCAACGTTCTGCCCGTGGCTGGATGCAACACTTGATGCAACTCCGCCCGAACCTCCTCGACCGGCACCCGCCATTGCGCGGCGGCGGCCGATTCCAGCATCCGCCGGGCCGCGGCACCGATTCGCCGCATCGGCATGAAGAAGTGGCGCATGCTGCGGGAACCGTCGGTATCCTGATTGCCGTAACGCCGTTCATCGCCGGGCGCCTGTTCGACCTTGACATGCAGCCAGTTGGCCTCGAGTTCGTCGGCCACCACCATCGGCAAACTGGTACGCACGCCCTGCCCCATTTCCGAACGATGGCACATGATGGTCACGGCGCCGTCTTCGGCGATAGCGACGAATACCAGAGCATCATCGACCCAACCATGCGGCATCGCATCGGCGCCATATTTTTGCGGCTCGGCGCTGCCCGCGGTTTCGTCAGCCCTCGTCAACATTGGAAAACCGGCGGCCAACACAAATCCGGTCAACGCCAGCTCTTTTAGAAATGCGCGCCGGCTGACATTGACGATACTCAAGTTGTCGTCATCAGCCGGCATGGCGGCTATCGATTCCAGGCTATCCAAGGATCTTTTCATGGCTTATCCTCCGTTAAACCGGCGGCCTGCTTGATAGCGGCGCGAATGCGCGGATAGGTACCGCAACGGCAGATATTGCCGCTCATTGCCGTGTCGATGTCGGCGTCGGTCGGGCTTGATGTGCGTTTGAGCAAGGCCGTGGCCGCCATCACTTGTCCGGCCTGGCAATAACCGCACTGTGGAACTCCCAGATTCAACCAGGCTTCCTGCACCTTACGCCCGGTCGCATCCTGATCGATGGCTTCGATGGTCACGATGCTTTTATCCAGCACCGCCGAAACCGGCGTCACGCAGGCTCGGGCGGGTTCGCCATCCACCAGCACCGTACAGGCGCCGCAGATGGAAATACCGCAGCCGTATTTGGTCCCGGTCAACTCCAACGTATCACGCAGAACCCAGAGTAGCGGAGTATCCGCCGGTAAATCGATATTACGGCGTTTGCCGTTGATAGTAAGCACAATCATCGGGTGTTACTCCCTACAGTATTCGGCGGTTCAAGGCGGCCGCGCGTTATCGTCCAGCTTTGGCGCGGGTTTGTCCGGAATGGTACACGGGCCGCATCGGCCAGTAAAGGCGGCGTACAGCGCCGCGCCGCAGCTTAACGATCCGGCACCGGCAAGACTCTACTCAAGGGCGTGCCGATGCCGCCGCGCCTGACCAATACCATCTCGGCGGCAATCGCCAGCGCGATCTCTTCCGGTAACTTCGCGGCCAAATCCAGGCCGGCGGGAGCGCGCACCCTGGCTAGGCTGGCTTCGGAAAATCCCTCTTGCCCCAAGCGTTTCAATACCAGTTGTGCCCGCTTTCGGCTGGAAACCAGGGCGATATAGTGGGCTTCGGAATGCAGCGCGCGAGTCAATGAGTCGTAGTCGCCCTTGTGGTGGGTGGCTATCACGACGAAATCGCCCGGTTGCGGTAGTAATTGTTGATAGCGGCTATCGTCGCTGATGATTTGACCGGCTTTGGCAAAATGTTCGACACTGGCCTGAGCATCATTAACGATCACATCGAATCCCAATCGATGAGCAAACTCGCACAGGCTCTCCACGATACGGCCATGCCCCATCAACCACAGCAGCGGTTTGGGTAAGACCGGCTCGACGTAAACCCGCATGCTGCCGCCGCAAGGCATGCCGGCACCGAAAATTTCGTCGGTCAAATCAATTTCGATCACGCACGGTTCTCCGATTTCAAGGCACTCAAGCGCCGCTTTAGACACCATAGACTGCGCGCAACCGCCGCCGATCCAGCCGGCGATGACTTTGCCCGCCGCATCGATCAGCGCCTTGGCCGCCGGCTTGGCCGATGACGACCCTAGAATTTCCACCACCGTGGCCAGCGCATAGGGACGGCGCGTTTTGTGCAATTCGAGCTGATGATTGAGGATTTCCGGCATCACAAGGGTTTTCTACTATTTAGGTTATTCAAATCTTCCGGCCGATCGATGTCCCGAATCACGCCCGGATCGTCGCAATCCACGATCCGGAGCCAATCGGCATGAGCCTGAATTACGGCTTTCGCGCCACTGTCGCCGGTCAAAGCCATCAGCTCGGGCCGCAATACTTGCGTAAAACCCACCGGGTGCCCGCGCCGGCCTTGCCAGCCCGGTGCCACGATCTCCGCGCCCGAACGTAAGGCATCCGCCAGCTTGCTTATCGTAACCGGCGCTATCCAAGGCATGTCGGCTAGAGCGACCAGCCAACCGGCCGCGGACGGGCAAGCGCTAATGCCAAAGGATAGGCTGGCAGCCATCCCTTGGTCGGCATCGTCGCAAATTAACACCTTGGCACCCTCGGCCCGTAACCGGGCAGCCAGCTCGTCGCTGCCGGGACGCACGACCGCCAGCACTCCGTCGCAGCCGGCCAACAAATTCCGGCAGGCGCGCACCGCCACCGGATCGCCATCGGGCAAAACATGCATCAGCTTGTCCGCGCCGAAACGGCGACTAGCGCCGGCCGCCAACAAGATGCCAATAATCCCGCCCATCAATAGACGGCTCGAGCAGTCAAACCAGGGATAATCATGTGGTCCGGATTCTAAAACATAAAGGCCGTAAACGTTATCATCGGCCTTGCCGATAAACAAGATTCATCTACTAGTCGCAACTCCCCGTGAAATGCGTGAAAGCGTTTGCCGGCTTATCAATCCTCCAGATTGCGCACAAAGGTATAGGCGCCGGATGTCTGCTTCATCCGGTACAAGGACGCCGGCCGGCCGCCTTCCGAGCGTTTTTCGCCGGTATCGAGCAAAAGTTCCGCCTGCTCGATCCGGCGGCGGAAGGATTTTTTCTGCAAGGACTTGCCGATCAACACCTCATGCAAATGCTGGAGTTCCGGCAATGTGAAGGTTTCGGGCAGCGCATAGGCCGGCACGATCGAATACAGAGCCTTTTGCCGCATGCGCTCCCGCGCCAAACCGATGAGAGCCTGATGATCGAAGGCTAGCTCCATCCGGCCGACGGCATCCACCGCTAGCCATTGCGCATCGGCGACAGTCGCCACATGGGCTTCGCAGGCCTGAAAAGCCATCAACGCGGTATAGACTATCGTCACCGACCAACCGCGCTTGTCGCGCTTGGCATTGCCTATGCTTTGCAATTGTTCCAGATACGGCGGTTCGATGCCGGTCTTGTCTTTCAGCTTGCGCCGCACCGTATCTTCCAGGGTTTGATCCCGTTGCAAATCGACAAAACCGCCCGGCAAACCCCACTTGCCCCGTTCCGGGTGATTGGAGCGCTCGACCAATAACACTTTCAAACATTCTTGATGGTAGGTGAACAGCACCGCATCGACCGTCAGCAAAGGGCTGTCGTATCGCTGCTTATCGTATTCGGCTAAAAACCGTTGTTCGTCCATCGTTTCGGTCGGCATGGATAGTTATTTTGCGTTAGTTTTTTGGATAACAAACATTGTCGCAGATATTTGTGTCTTTTTGTCACTTTTGCGCTTGACAAATATGTGTCTATAGGACACTATTTGTCTTAAGTGACTTTTCGACCCAAACAGGAGAACTACCATGCTCGGCTTACAATATTTCAAAGCGGATTCCTCAACCTTCGTCATCAAAACCGTCAATGGCCGCATCCGTAAAAAAGGCAAAGGCTTGAGTTTTTTCTATAACGTCGCCACCGCCTCGATCGCGGCGGTGCCGGTCAACGCCCAGGAGGCACCGTTCATTTTCAAACTGTTGACGGCCGACTTTCAGTCGGTGACCGTGCAAGGCCAAATCACCTATCGGGTGGCATTACCCGAAAAAATGGCCGAGATGCTGAACTACAGCCTGAAAAACGACGGAATCACCTATGTCTCGGAAGACCCTTTGAAGCTGTCGGACCGGGTAATACGCATCGTCCAAGCCATCGTGCAGAACAAGGTTCAGAATACGGTATTACGCGATGCCCTCAAACTCGGCCAAGACTTGGTGAGCTTGCTACGCGACCGGCTTGCCGGCGACTCCCCGCTCGAGGCACTGGGCATCGCCCTGCTGGATGTATCGATCAGCGCCGTGCAGCCCACCCCGGAAACGGCGCGCGCGTTGGAAGCCGAAGCCCGAGAGGCGATATTGAAAAAAGCCGACGATGCGATTTACGACCGGCGTAAATCGGCAGTGGAACAAGAGCGCACGATCAAGGAAGCCGAACTGCAAACCGAGTTGTCGGTGCAACAAAAGGAACAGGAAATCGAGGAATCGCGCATCCTCAACGAACGCACCATCCAACGAGGCAAGGTCGAAACCGAACGCGAACGCTTGCAGGCCGAAATCGCCGCCGAAACCCAACGCAAGGACCTGGTGAGTCTGAATAGCGAAAACAGCCGCCAGCAAGCCGACGCGGAAGCCTATGCCATCAGCGCGCGGATGAAGGCGTTTAGGGAATTGCCGGTGGAAAACCTGAAAGCCATGGCGCTGGCGAACATGGAGCCCGAACAATTAATGGCGATGGCCTTTGAATCGCTGGCGCAAAATGCCGGCAAAATCGGCGAATTGACCATCACGCCGGATTTGTTCAGCCAAGTCCTGAAAAAATCGGTGCGCTCATGAGCGATCATTACCAATACCGCTTTATTCTGGTGGCGCGCAAAACCCGGTTGCAGGAATTGATCGAACGCTTCAATACCTGGCCGCAAGCCCGCTTTTATCTGGAGCACAATCAGGTCGACGCCCAGGATTATCTGGATGAACACGACCTGTACCAGCGCCGTTTGGGTGAAGCCGAGAGGGTACTGAAAGCCTTGGGCCGCTTCCAACTATTGGAACGCCGCCTGTTGCCCAATTACCAGTTTGGGCCGTCCGATATTGTGGTGGTAATCGGCCAGGACGGATTGGTCGCCAACACATTGAAATATCTGGACGGCCAACCGGTGATCGCGATCAACCCCGATCCCGGCCGCTGGGATGGCAAGCTACTGCCTTTCGAAATCGGCGATCTGCAAGGGGCGGTAACGCGAACACTAGCCGGCAAGTCGGCCTGCAAAACCATTAGCTTTGCCGAAGCCAAAACCAACGACGGCCAACGCATGCTGGCGGTCAACGACTTGTTTATCGGTCCGAAAAGCCATACTTCGGCCCGCTACCTACTGTCGTGGAATGGCCGCCGGGAAACTCAGTCATCGTCCGGCATTATCGTCTCCACCGGTTTTGGCTCGACCGGCTGGTTTCAGTCGCTGCTGGCCGGAGCGTTGGGCGTTTCCGGCGGCGAATCCCACCCGCTCAAGAACGGCTTTGCCTGGCACGAACAACGCCTGCAATTCACCGTGCGCGAACCGTTCCCGAGCCGTACCACCGGCACCGAGTTGGTGTTCGGCGCCATTACGCCACGAACCCCGCTTGAATTGGAGTCGCAAATGCCGGAAAACGGCGTGATTTTTTCGGACGGTATCGAATCGGATTATCTGGCGTTTAATTCCGGAACCGTGGCAACGATCAACTTGGCCGCCACGCAAGGACAATTGATTTGCTGAATAGGCGCAGGTTGTCGGCATCTCGACAGAGGCCAAGGTAATCCGCCGTTCTACTCGCCTTTAGCTCAGGGCCTAGGACACTTTAAAACGGCAAACGCAACCGGCTTTTGCCATGCAGTCGGTCTGTTGAATAGGCTTTTCCAACAGTGTAGAAATTAAGGCCTGATCGAAATGGCACAATTCCGGATGTTGTTGCGCCAAATCATGATAAACGCAATTGACCGCCTTGATGCTCGGCTGTCCCTGCCGAGGCTCCAGTTCCGCGTGATAGCCCAGGCTTTGCATCAGTTCGACCAAAGCGGCCAGTTTTTGGTCCGGTTGTTTGTGGCTGAATTGCGGTGCCAAGGATTGCGCCAGCTTGACCCCCATATTCCACATCATTTTTTCCAACGCTTCCGAGCTCAACTCGGCTGCCAGATCATTTAACAGCAAATTGCAAAACCAGGCATATTGCTTGGGAAAACGGTTAACCCCCTGCTCGGTCAAGGTGTAACTGCGGGCCGGCCGGCCGCCGGTACTGGTCAAGGCCGCTTCGCGCACCAGTTGCTGCTTTTCCAGCATGACCAAATGCTGCTTAACCGCGTTTCTGGATATTTCCAGTTCAGCGGCCATTTCATCAATGCTCATCCCGGCGGCCGAATTCAGCAGCAGGGTCAATATTTGTTCTTGGCGCGAGCCGGTTTGCATGTTCATCTAACTTAGGTCGGGAGAAATCGAAGATTTAACTGTAACGATGCCAAGGAATAGGCTTGAAACAATTCGCCCTGACGGGACACGCCAACGTTTGCGCCCCTGGGTATAAAGCGATTTCCTCATACCTATCCCTAACGGTAGGCAGCATAGCACAGCCCGTTCTTGGTGACAGCGATTAAACCACATAAAAAACTTTTATAATATAAATATTGCATAAGTTTATTTTTTAGCTTAACCTGTGCCCGAGCCTGACGGCTTGAACCTTTTATTAATCCAGAGAGGACACTCAGCATGAGGGAAACCAACAGCACACTATACGAACAATTGGGAGGCGAAGCCGCCGTCAACGCCGCCGTCGATATTTTTTACCGCAAGGTCTTGAGCGATCACCGCATCAACCGGTTTTTCGACAATACCAATATTGAAAAACAAGCGGCCAAACAAAAAGCCTTTTTGACCATGGCTTTCGGCGGACCCAATAACTACAACGGCGCCGACATGCGCCAAGCTCATGCCCACTTGGTGAAAAATCTGGGCCTGGATGACTCCCATTTCGACGCCGTCATGGAACACCTGACCGGTACCCTGGCGGAATTGAATGTGCCACAAAATCTGATCGACCAAGTGGCGGCCATCGCCGAAAGCACCCGCAACGACGTATTGGGCCGTTAACTTAAAGGAGATGGGGATGTCGTCGCAAAAGATCAGGCTGGATGGCAAGGAAATCGTTTGCCAACAGGGCGAATCGGTTCTGGATGCCTTGTTGCGCGAACATATCGACATTCCTCATGCTTGCAGGGAAGGCGCCTGCCAAAGCTGCATGATCCGTGGCCTTGAGGGCGCCGTTCCCGCCGCTGCTCAACAGGGACTGAAGGATGTGTTGCGGCATCAAAACTACTTTTTAGCCTGTATCTGTTATCCGCATCAGGACATCAGCATCAGCCTTGGTTCCGCCCCGGACGCTTTTAATCAAGCCACGGTCACGGGCAAGCAGCTGCTGAATCCGGAAACCCTGCTGCTAAGCCTGCAATGCCAGGAACCGATGGATTTCTACGCCGGACAGTTTGTGAACTTGAAACGCGCAGATGGATTAACCCGTAGCTATTCAATCGCCAATAACCGGGTTCACGCGCATAAATTGACCTTCCATATCCGCCGTCTGGCCGGTGGCCGTTTTAGCGAGTGGGCGCACCGGGAATTGAACATAGGCGACAGCATCGCCGTATCCGACCCTCAGGGGCTTTGTTACTACCTACCCAACACCCCGGAACAAAACATGTTGTTGATCGGCACCGGCAGCGGCCTGGCGCCACTGGCCGGTATCGTCGAGGAAGCCTTGCATCACGGCCATGCCGGTCAAATTCATTTATACCACGGCAGCCGGGAAATGGACGGCTTGTACTGGATAGAGGAAATGCGGGAATTGGCAAATCGACATCCAAACTTCCACTGCACCGCCTGCGTCTCGAGAGGCGATGCGCCCGCCGGAATCGCCCAAGGCCGCGCCAATGATCTGGCCATGTCCGCGATACCTAGCCTGAAAGGTTGGCGCGTCTATTTGTGCGGCCATCCGGACATGGTCAATCACGGCAAACGCCAAGCCTATCTGCATGGCGCCGGACTTCAGGATATTTATTCGGATGCCTTTCATGTGGCATCGGCAACGTTGGACTAAATTCAGCCTAACTATCCACCAGCCTATTTCGTAAACCATGTTTCAGCTCCCGCGTTATTTCACGATCGAGCCCGTACAGTTAAGTATCAAGGAAAAAGCCATTGCCTCACTGGCTTGTTTAACGGCGATTTTATTGACGGGATTGCTTACCCAAACCTATGCCGTTGAACAAACTTCGGTTTTGGTGGCATCGATGGGCGCATCGGCGGTGATTTTGTTTACGATTCCCGGCAGTCCGTTGGCTCAGCCCTGGCCGTTTGTCGGCGGACAAATGCTATCGGCGTTAATCGGAGTTTTATGCGCATTTTATATTAGGGATGTACCGCTCGCCGCCGCGCTCGCCGCGGGACTGGCGGTGCTGATGATGCTGATCTTGCGTTGCTTGCATCCACCCGGCGCGGCAACGGCACTCGCTCCGGTATTGAACGCCGAACAGACACCCATGCCGGATCTGGACTTTCTGTTAAACCCGGTCGGCATCAACGTCTTGATCATGCTGATGTTAACTTGGTTGATTAACCGGTTGATTTTGCGCCGCGATTATCCGGTTCGAATAGCCCCACCCCAGCCGCCCCGTCATATAAACAAAACTGAAGGCAACTGGGTCGGAGTCAGTCAGGCCGACGTTGAACAGGCCACCCGCGATTTTGATCACTTTCTGGACATCGGAGCCGATGATTTACTGCGGATTTTTACTCAATTGCAGCTATTGTTGCTTCAAAAAAATCTCGGTTCGATCAGATGCGAGCAACTGATGCAGCGCGACATCGTTACCGTCGAATATGCCACCGAAGTGGAAGACGCCTGGATGCTGATGCAGCAACATCATTTAAAAGCCCTGCCGGTACTGGATCGTGCCCGTCACGTCATCGGCATCGTTACCCAATACGATTTCCTAAAAAACCTGAAGCTAACGCCGTATCAAAGCTTTCAGGACAAATGGTTGGCATTTATCAAGAGCACGCCGACCGTCAGCACCGACAAACCGGAAGCCATTGGCCACATCATGACCCGCAAGGTAAAAACCCTGCCAGCCCAAGCCCATATCGCCGAACTGATTCCGCTCGTGATCAACGAAGGCCACCATCACGTACCTATCGTTGATGAGAATGGTCATTTCGTCGGCATGGTTTTCCAAAGCCGCTTGTTATCAGCTCTATTCAATCACTGTACCTTCGCGCCGATAAAACACGATTAATCGAGTCGAACTTTCTCCAAAAATAATACAGATTGCGGAGCTTGACGGCGCTCGACGCGAACGGTTGACTCCGACTCCGCTCAGTCAACGGCAAATGGCTTGGATTGGGTACATTTATTATTGCCATAAATCGCCTAAGACTTCATGACGAGGCCATTTTTACGCAACCCTTGGTTCAACCAAAAACACCGGTCAATAATCCGGTGCTAACATGTAGTCATTGCGCTTTCATTCCGGTTTTTTGATCCTCTCCAGCCATAAGGGCAAGGGTGCCGAAATTTGATGCGCAACCATATTATCCTCTTCAATTTGGCTTGGAACATTTCTTATGGCTTTGTCGATTTTGGTTGCCGACGATAACGAGATGAATCGCTGGCTGTTGGCCGAACAGTTGCAACAATGGAGCACGGATGTTGTGTCGGCGAGCGATGGCCGCGAAGCCTGGGAGTTGCTACGGAACAACCGCTACTCCTTGGTGTTTTTGGATGTGAATATGCCGTTTATGAACGGTTTCGAGTTGGTCAAAAAGGCCAGGGCCGAATCGGTTAATCATTTGACGCCTATCATTGCCGTGACAGCCCACATCCAAATCCATCAGCGCCATCTGTTGGTTGCCGACGGTTTTAACGAGTGCCTGATCAAGCCTATCGTATTAGCGGATTTATTGCGTGTGATAGAGCGATGGTGTGCGACGGAAAACGGCGAAAACGGCGGCTATTATGCGAATGCCATTTTGGAAAAAACGGAACATAACCGCTCCCTAGGCAGGGTGTTTTTGCAAAAACTTTTGCAAGACACCCCAGCCCAGCTTGCCGACCTGCAGCGAGCCTTGCAAATGCAACAATGTCAACAAGCTTGGACAATCGCTCATAAACTGCACGGTACGTTTTGTTTTTATGGTTTCGCCGATTTTCGCGCGTTGGCCGAAAAGCTAGAGCAATGCCTGCGGGAAACCGATCTGTCGATGGCGATGCAACAATTTGACTTGTTGAACGCAAAATTTGCCGAGCTACGGCACAATGAATCCAAGCTGTTACTGCAGCTGTCTTAATATAACGGGGCCATCAAACTCGCAATTCTGCTGGCGTTTACTAATTTTGCCCAAGAAAAGCGTAAAATCCTTTATATTTTTTTCAATCTCGACTAGTCTAGGGGCAGTTGTGATGTCATAAAAAAACTATAAGGCGATCCATGGCTGACTTGATAGCGTTACTTGACGAAATTTCATCGGATAATCCTTGCGGGGAGTATCTGGAGTACGACCCTGTCTATCTCGAACTCGGCAAAAATATCCAAGGCAAACCCGAAGACCCTATCACCGGCGAAAAAGCCCAGCCACCCAATTGGCGCGAAATTCAAAGAGATGCATTAGCCATTTTGCGGCAAAGCAAGGACATTCAAATCGTCATTTTCCTGATCCGGGCCTTGATAAATCTTGAAGGCTTAACGGGGTTTCGTGACGGCTTGAATCTGTTATACGGCTTGCTGGAAAAATACTGGGATCAGATTCATCCGTTGTTGGATCCCGAGGATGATCTCGATCCTACCGCGCGGGTCAATATCCTGGAAGAACTGAGTAATTTCGAATCGGTACTGCGTCCATTAAGCCTGGCTCCCTTGGTTGATTCAAAATCCGCCGGCCGCTTCACCTTACGCGACGTACAAATCGCCACCGATAAGGCGGAAGCCCCGGAAGGCAGCCCCAAACCAGAAATCAGCATGATCCGGGCGGCATTTCTGGATGCACCGGAAGAAACGGTCGCGGCAACCTATCAGGCCGTCAACGAAAGCGTTAGCCTTATCCAACAACTGGAAGCGTTGGTGGGCGATAAGGTTGGCATCGAAAATGGGCCTGATTTATCCGGGTTGAACTCGCAGTTAAAGGAAATGCGCCATGCGTTCGCCCAATACGCGGATACCGGCTTAACCGAAGCGGATGCGCAATCCGACGGCGACGAACTCGCTTCTGGCGACTCCGGCTCGGCGGGTTCTAGCCGTAAATCGGCAGCCGTCGGCGCCATCAGTTCTCGGCAAGATGTTTTGAAAACACTGGATCTGATCTGTAAGTATTATGCTGAAAACGAACCCTCGAGTCCGGTCCCTATTTTGTTGCAACGAGCAAAATTTCTTGTAACATCGGACTTCATGCAAATCGTGCAAAACCTGTTGCCGGATGGCCTTACTCAGCTGCAACAGATTAAGGGCCCCGATCCGGAAGCGGATCAAAATTATTAGTTAACAACAAAAGTGGAGTAGGAAATGGCCGAAAGTAGTCAGAAGTTCATTCAGCGAAACCGGGCGCCACGCGTTCAAATTGAATACGATGTGGAAGTTTATGGTGCCGAGAAAAAAGTACAGCTTCCTTTTGTAATGGGTGTGCTGTCCGACCTATCCGGTAAACCAGCTGAACCTTTACCCCCAATAGCCGATCGCAAGCTATTGGAAATCGATGTCGACAATTTCAATGATCGCTTAAAAGCCATGAAACCGCGAGTGGCGTTTCAAGTAGCCAACACCCTGACCGGAGAAGGCAATCTGAATGTCGATATAACCTTTGAAAGTATGGATGATTTTTCGCCGGCCGCCGTGGCTAAAAAAGTGGCGGGTCTGGATAAAATCGTCGAAGCCAGAACCCAACTGTCTAATTTGATTACCTATATGGACGGTAAGACAGGCGCGGAAGAACTGATTGCCAAGTTGATCAACGATCCGGCACTGCTGCAAACCTTGGCCGCCAAGGCCAAACCCGCTGAGACAGGTGCCGGTGACAGTAAAGAATCTACAGAAGGAACCGGGGAGTAATTTATGGCCGAATTAGATAGACAAGCCCAGCAAGGCGCGACTGAAACCCTGGAGCTGGACGATTTTTCGGCATTATTGTCGAAACAATTCAAGCCGGGAACCGAAGCGGCCAATCAGGTCAACACAGCTGTCACTACACTGGCTCAATATGCCCTGCAAGATGTTTCTAAAATATCCGATGATGCCATTAAGAGCATACAGTCCATCATTGCCAGTTTGGACCAAAAAATCACCGAACAATTGAATTTAGTCCTGCATCACCCCGATTTTCAACAATTGGAAGGTGCCTGGCGCGGCTTGCATTACCTGGTCAATAACACCGAAACCGATGAAATGCTGAAAATCAAAGTTTTCAACGTTTCAAAAAAAGAGCTGGGCAAAACCCTAAAAAAATTCAAGGGCACCGCCTGGGATCAAAGTCCGCTGTTCAAAAAACTGTACGAAGAAGAATACGGCACATTTGGCGGCGAACCGTTCGGTTGTTTGGTCGGCGATTATCATTTCGACCACAGCCCACCGGACGTGGAGCTGTTAGGAGAAATGTCAAAAATCTCCGCTGCCTCGCATACCCCATTTATTTCCGGCGTGGCACCCACTGTAATGCAAATGGAAAGCTGGTCCGAGCTGGCAAATCCGCGTGACTTGACCAAAATTTTCCAAACCCCTGAATATGCGGCTTGGCGCTCCTTACGCGAATCAGACGATGCCCGTTATTTGGGCTTGGCTATGCCACGCTTCCTAAGCCGTTTGCCTTACGGTTCCAAAACCGATCCGGTGGACGAATTTGATTTCGAGGAAGATACCTCGGGGGCCGATAGCCACAAATATACTTGGGCGAATGCGGCCTATGCGATGGCGGTTAACATCAATCGTTCGTTCAAACTTTACGGTTGGTGCTCGCGGATACGCGGCATCGAATCCGGCGGCGCGGTGGAAGGTTTGCCGGTGCACACCTTCCCTACCGATGACGGCGGCGTGGATATGAAATGTCCAACCGAAATCGCTATTACCGATAGACGCGAAGCCGAACTGGCAAAAATCGGCTTCATGCCGTTGATTCATAAGAAAAACAGCGATTTTGCCGCCTTCATTGGCGCTCAATCGTTGCAGAAACCGGCCGAATACGACGATCCGGATGCAACGGCCAATGCCAACTTGGCCGCCCGTTTGCCTTATTTATTCGCGACCTGCCGTTTTGCCCATTATCTGAAATGCATCGTCCGCGACAAAATCGGCTCCTTTAAGGAACGGGATGACATGCAAAAATGGTTGACCAGCTGGATCAAAAATTATGTAGATCCCAATCCGGCCATGTCCGACGAACTGACCAAATGCCGCAAACCGCTTGCGGACGCCGAAGTCGTGGTGGAGGAAGTCGAAGGTAATCCCGGCTATTACACGTCAAAGTTTTTCCTGAGACCGCATTATCAACTGGAAGGACTGACGGTATCTTTGCGTTTGGTTTCAAAATTACCTTCGGTAAAAGGGGGTTGATTGGAAGTGAGTATTAACCGGTAGCTTGTCAGCTTGATTTGGCCTCCGTCGATGTGAATGGAAAATTAATCATCCATTCAGACGCAGCCTACAAATTGATCGGCAACTCGAAATTTGATTGTTATTCATGATTTATTTGTTTCAAACAAACTAAGGAGAAAGTGTTATGGCATACGATATGTTTTTGAAAATTGCTCCCATCAAAGGTGAATCAGTCGATCACAAACACAAGGGAGAAATCGACGTTTTGGCTTGGAGCTGGGGCATGTCCAATAGCGGCTACGCGCATGTCGGCGGTGGCGCGGGTGCTGGTAAAGTGAATGTCCAAGACTTGAGCCTGACTAAATGGGTAGACAAAAGCTCCACCTATCTGATGGAAACATGCTGCAACGGTAAGCACTTTGACGAAGCGATTTTGGTGGTCCGTAAAGCTGGGGAAAAACCAGTGGAATATTTGACCATCACGATGAATGAAGTGTTTATCACATCCGTTTCCACCGGTGGTTCAGGAGGCGAGGATAAACTGACCGAAAACGTCTCGCTGAACTTTAGAAAGGTAAAAGTCAAATACATCGAGCAAACAGCACAAGGTGGCGAAGGTGATAAACCGGATATGAGCTGGGATATTGGAGCAAACATTAAATATTAAACTGGCTTGGTTTTTTATGCGCCTACCCGTCAAGGTAGGCGCGCTTTTCAAACAATGAGGTTTGAACTCCCATGATTTCAAGTGCGGCTGAAATAAGCTTAAAAGATGGTCGACTCGACGATGCCCTGGCGCAATTGCAAGAGCAGGTTCGCAAAAATCCCAATGTCGCCAAGCACCGGGTTTTTTTATTTCAACTGTTGGCGCTTAACGGCCAATGGGATCGCGCACTGAATCAACTTACCGTCTGCGGCAATCTGGATGATGCCAATTTGGCGATGGTACAGACTTACCGGGAAGCCATTCGTTGCGAGTTGCTTCGCGAAAAAATTTTTAAGGGCGAAACCTCGCCCTTGGTGTTCGGCGAACCCGAACATTGGATTGCCCTACTGATCGAAGCGTGCAAATTATCCGCTCAAGCCAACCATGCACAAGCCGGCGAATTGCGCGACCAAGCTTTCGAACTGGCACCTACCACCTCCGGCAGCTTCAATGGCACGCCCTTCGACTGGATCGCCGATTCCGACACGCGGATGGGTCCGGTGACGGAAGCCATCGTCAACGGCCGCTATTATTGGATTCCCTTCAATCGTATCAGTAAAATCGAGATCGAAGCGCCGACCGACCTGCGGGATTTGGTCTGGCTGCCGGCTCAATTCACCTGGGCAAATGGCGGCAGTGCCTTTGGCTTAATCCCATCCCGCTATCCCGGATCCGATCAGGCCGAAGATTCGGCGCTACGTCTGGCTCGAAAGACCGAATGGCATGAACCGGCAAGCGGCCATTATCACGGACTGGGGCAACGGATTCTAATTACGGACGCTGGCGAACATCCTTTCTTCGAAACGCGGGAATTAATCCTAAACACCTCGATTTCAGACCAACATGGCTGAACTGGTCGCCAAGGAACGCCTGCAACCCTCGTTGCTGGATCGATTGACGGACTATGCGCCCGGCGAACGGGCCGAATCGCGTGAACAACGCGTCATCTCCTATCGCCAGTTGCGGCAAAGCGTATTAAGGGATTTAAGCTGGCTTTTGAACACAACGGCCTTTGAAGCCCGGGAAGACTTGTCGGCCGAACCTTATGCGGCGCGCTCGGTCATCAACTATGGCATACCGGCATTATCGGGTACTACCTTCAGCAGTCTCGACGCCGAAAAATTACAGCGTAAAATTAAACAAGCTATTATGGATTTTGAGCCGAGGATTCTTGCCGCCACCCTCAACGTCGAGATTATTACGGCCGAGGAACAAATGAGCCAAAATGCGCTTTCGTTCAAAATCGAAGGCGACTTATGGGCGCAGCCATTACCGATACACCTGTTTATTCGTAGCGATCTTGACCTGGAAACCGGCGAAGTCATGGTCAAGGAACTGGGCGGATAATCATGGATCCTCGTTTACTGAAATACTATAACCGCGAACTGCAACATGTGCGTGAAGTCGGCGCCGAGTTTGCCAGCGAATTTCCCAAAATCGCCGCCCGCTTGGGACTCGATACGTTCGAATGCTCCGACCCCTACGTCGAACGCCTGTTTGAGGGCTTTGCCTTCATGGCGGCGCGGGTTCAATTAAAGGTCGATTCCGAATTCCCCAACTTTACCCAATCCTTATTGGAGATCGTTTACCCGCATTATCTGGCCTCCACTCCCTCCATGACCGTGGTTGAGTTTAAACCCGATCTGACGGAAGAAAGTCTGGCGGAGGGATTTACGATTCCGAAAGGCAGCTCCTTGCGCAGCCAAATCGCCAAGGGCGAACAAACCGCTTGCGAATATCAGACCGCGCATCCCTTGCAATTATGGCCATTGGAAATCGGCCAGGTTGAATATCTGCCGACGCTAGCCGCTGTTTCCAGCCAAGGCCTATCCGACCCCAAGCATTTGGCCGGTGTAAAGGGCGCTATTCGCATCGTGTTGCGAAGTACCGCCGGCGTCCGCTTTAGCCAGATGCCGCTTGAAACCTTGTCGCTGTTTTTGCGCGGCACCGGCGCCATTCCCTATCGGCTGTATGAACAGCTGATGGCTAACGCCAAGGGCCTCGCCTGCAAGTATAAGACCGGCTTGCAAGCGCACTTCAAATATGCCAGCGGCCATCTTTTTCGCGGCCTGGGATTCGATAAAGAAGAAGCCTTGCTGCGGCAAACCCCGCGTTCATTCGACGGCTATCGGATTTTGCAGGAATATTTCGCCTTTCCCGAACGCTTTCTATTTGCCGAACTATCCGGTTTATCGCCTTTAATCGCTCAGTGCGAGGTTGAGGAACTAGAGTTATTCGTGCTACTGGACCGTAGCGACGCTCAATTGGTTAATGCGCTGGACAAATCCAATCTAGCCCTGTTTTGTGTACCCGCGATTAATTTGTTTCCCAAGCGCACCGACCGGCTGCATGTTGATCACCGCCAATCCGAATATCATGTGGTCGTCGATCGTACTCGGCCGATGGATTTCGAAGTGTTCAGCGTCGATCAAGTAGTCGGTTTCGGTAACGACCAACGCAATGAACAGGTTTTTTTGCCGTTTTACGGCTCCAAAAGCGTCTACCAAAATCAAGCCGAAACCGCTTTTTATATGTTGCGGCGGCTAAAACGGGTCTTGTCATCCAAACAACGCCGCAAGGGCATGCGCTCCAGCTATATCGGCAGCGAATGCTTCATCTCATTGGTCGATTCCGAACAAGCGCCCTACTCGCCGCAAACCGCGCAACTCGGACTGGAAACCTTGTGCACCAACCGAGACTTACCGATGGTAATGCCTGTCGGCCTGGGCGATACCGATTTTAGTTTGCAGATCAGCGCGCCGGTTCAGTCGATACGCTGCATTTCAGGCCCAACCCGGCCACTGCCCGCCGCTTATGAAGGCGACAGTGTCTGGCGCTTGATCAATCATCTCTCGCTGAATTATTTATCGTTGATCGATAGCGATCCCAAGCAAGGCGCCGCCGCGTTAAGGGAATTGTTGAATTTATACGCCGACCGGCGCGAGCCCGCGATCAAAAAACAAATCGAAGGCGTCATTTCGGTCAGTGCCAAGAACGTGGTCAGACGTATCGATTCCAAAGGCCCCATGGTATTCGGGCGTGGATTGGAAATCTCGGTACTGCTGGATGAGTCGGCTTTTGAGGGAGGGGGATATTTTCTGTTGGGTACGGTTTTGGAGCAATTTTTTGCCCGTTATGTTTCGATCAATTCCTTCGTCGAAACCGTCTTACGTTCAACCGACCGCGGCGAGGTGGCCCGATGGCCAGTGAGAATCGGACGTCGTCACACTTTTTAATTAGCGAGCTCGAACAAGCCGCCTATCGTTTCGATTTCTTCGAAACCCTACGCCTGTTCGAAGCGCTGAATCCGGATAAACCCCGGCTGGGTACCGGAGTCAAGGCCAGTGACGATGCGGTTCGCTTCTCCCAGGAGCCGGAACTGCTGTTCCCGGCATCCGCCTTATCATCCTATGTTCCCGGCAATTCGGGCACACCAAGACTGGCCGTCAATTTTTTCGGCCTGTTCGGTCCCAATGGGCCGTTGCCGCTGCATCTGACCGAATATGCCCGCGAGCGGTTAAGAACGCATCGCGACGCCACCATGGTCCGATTTGCCGATGTGTTCCATCATCGCATGATCAGCTTGTTTTATCGGGCCTGGGCCAATGCCCGCCCCACTGTCAGTTACGACAGGCCGGAATCGGACCGTTTCGGATTTTATGTCGGCTCCTTGCTGGGGATTAGCGGTGAAAATTTCCGCCATCGAGACGCACTGGACGATAGAGCCAAACTTTTCTATTCGGGGCATTTTTCGGCGCAAACCAAGTGTCCCGACGGTTTGCAAGCCATCATTCACGACATCTTGTCGGTCAAGGTCAAAGTTGAAGAATTCATCGGCGAATGGATGGAAATTCAACCAAGCGACCATAGCCGCTTGGGCTATTCGCCGGAACTGGCTACTCTGGGCCAATCGATGTTATTGGGTGCGTTTGTCTGGGGTTGCCAGCATAAATTCAGAATTGTGCTCGGCCCATTAAAACTGACCCAATATCTGGCGCTGCTGCCCGGAGCGATTGAATTGGCAAAACTGGCGGCGATAGTTCGCAATTACATTGGCGACGAGTTGGTCTGGGATGCGCAACTGATTCTGAAAAAACAGGAAGTGCCGGCGGAGTTGGCCCTGGGCGTACCCCGGGAGCCCGACTCATCCAGCATGAACGGCGACGCCCGACTAGGCTGGAGCATGTGGCTGGGACCACGTCCGAGCCCGCTGGACGCCGATGATTTAACCCTAAATCCGTTCTTTGCGCTCCGCGCGGGATAACAATCATTCCTTCAAACTAACAAGCAATAGGGAAAAAGCCATGGCAGAAATCAGCCGAGTCAAACTGTTTGGAAAATTAAACCGCGTCTGCTACAAGGCTATCGAAGGCGCAACGGTGTTTTGCAAGCTCCGAGGCAATCCTTATGTCGAACTGGTGCATTGGTTGAATCAGTTGCTGCAATTACAGGATTCCGATCTACACCGGATTATCAAGCAATACAGCCTGGATACTTCGCGACTGGCCAAGGATGTGACCGATGCGCTGGAAAAACTGCCGCGTGGTTCCACCGCTATTTCCGATTTCTCCCCGCATATCGAAGAATCGGTCGAACGCGGCTGGGTCTACGGTACCTTGATGTTCGGCGAAAGCCAGGTGCGTAGTGGCCATCTGGTCGTGGGCATGCTGAAGACCAAGTCCTTGCGTAACGAGTTGCTGGGCATATCCAAGGAATTCGAAAAAATAAAACCCGACCTACTCTCGGACGATTTCGCCGGCATCGTGTCCGGTTCCCAGGAAGATGGCCTGGCGGCCACCGACGGCTTCCAGTCCGGCGCAACGCCCGGCGAAGCCAGTGGAGCGATGGCGCCTGCGGCAATGGGCAAACAGGAAGCACTCAAACAATTCACCGTCGATCTGACCGAACAAGCCCGCAAGGGCAAAATCGACCCTATCGTTGGCCGAGACGAAGAGATTCGGCAGATCATCGATATTTTGATGCGCCGCCGCCAAAATAATCCATTATTGACCGGCGAGGCCGGTGTCGGTAAAACCGCCGTGGTGGAAGGCTTTGCGCTGAAAATCGTGGCCGGCGACGTACCGCCCTCGTTGCGAGACGTCAGTTTACGCACTCTGGATGTCGGTTTGCTGCAGGCCGGTGCCAGCATGAAAGGCGAATTCGAGAACCGCCTGCGCCAAGTCATCGAGGAAGTCCAATCCTCGCCCAAGCCGATTATTCTGTTCATCGACGAGGCCCATACATTGGTCGGAGCCGGTGGCGCCGCCGGCACGGGCGATGCCGCCAATCTGTTGAAACCCGCCCTAGCGCGCGGCACCTTGCGAACGGTGGCCGCCACCACTTGGGCCGAATACAAGAAACACATCGAAAAAGACCCTGCCCTAACCCGCCGCTTTCAAGTAGTACAAGTCCTGGAACCGGGCGAGGAAAAAGCCATCGGCATGATGCGCGGTGTGGTATCGGTGCAGGAAAAACATCATCAGGTCTTGATTCTGGATGAAGCGCTGGAAGCGGCGGTCAAGCTATCGCACCGTTACATCCCCGCCCGGCAATTGCCCGACAAGGCCGTCAGCTTATTGGATACCGCCTGCGCCAGGGTCAGTATCAGCCAACACGCGGTGCCGGCCGAAGTCGACGACTGCCGCAAACGTATAAGCGCCTTGGAAACCGAACTGGAAATCATCGGCAAGGAAAAGGCGGTCGGCATCGAAGTTGCCGGTCGGGAAGAGTCGGCACAAGAAAAATTGGCTGTGGAACAGCAGCGGCTTGCCGAGTTGGAAACCCGCTGGAATGCCGAAAAGGATATGGTCAGCAAAATCCTGGATTTGCGGGCAAAACTCAGAGCGAGCGGCCATGCGGTGGATGCCACCGGTCAAACACCGGCCCCAGCCGAAACAGGCGCCGACTCCGCTCAAAGTCCCGATGCGGTCGCAGCTGACCGCGAAGCGTTGTTGACGGAACTGAAAAGCTTACAAACTCAGCTGCATGAACAACAAGGCGAGTCACCATTGATACTGCCGACCGTCGACCATCAGGCCGTCGCGTCAGTAGTGCAGGACTGGACCGGTATTCCGGTGGGCCGCATGGTCAAAAACGAAATCGAAACCGTCCTGAAACTGGCGGACAATCTGGAACAACGCATCATCGGCCAACGCCATGCCTTGGAAATGATCGCCCGCCGGATTCAGACCTCGCGCGCCGGACTCGACAATCCCAACAAACCGATCGGCGTATTCATGCTGGCCGGCACCTCCGGCGTGGGCAAGACCGAAACAGCCCTGGCCTTGGCCGAAGCCTTGTATGGTGGCGAACAAAACGTCATCACTATCAACATGAGCGAATACCAGGAAGCCCATACCGTATCGACCTTGAAAGGCGCGCCTCCCGGCTATGTCGGTTACGGCGAGGGCGGCGTTCTGACCGAAGCCGTGCGTAGACGGCCGTACAGCGTGGTGTTGCTGGACGAAGTGGAAAAGGCCCATCCCGATGTGCATGAGATTTTCTTCCAGGTATTCGACAAGGGCTGGATGGAAGACGGCGAAGGCCGAGTGATCGATTTCAAAAACACCCTGATACTGCTGACCACCAACGCCGGCACTGAAATGATTTCCAGCCTGTGCAGCGATCCGGAATTGATGCCTGATCCTGAAGGCATCTCCAAAGCCTTGCGCGAACCGTTATTGAAAGTCTTCCCACCCGCCCTGCTGGGCCGTTTGGTGGTGATTCCTTACTACCCGCTGAACGACGAAATGATAGGCGCCATAGCTCGTCTGCAACTGGGCCGGATCAAGAAACGCATCGCCGAAAGCCACAAAGTGCCGTTCTCTTACGACGACGACGTGATCAAACTGATCGCCAGCCGTTGTACGGAACTGGAAAGCGGTGGACGGATGATAGACGCAATATTGACCAATACCGTGCTACCGAAGATCAGCGAGGAATTTTTGATCCGGATGGTGGAAGGCAAACCGATTGAACGGGTGCATGTCAGCGTGCAGGATGGGGAGTTTGGTTATGGGTTTGAATAACTCTGTCATCAACTGCGGCATTATGCCTGAGGCTACTCTACCGGCTCGGTGTATGCCTTTTGTTGAAGGGAAAAATTTACCGTAATTTTTACTCTGAAAGTAAAAAATTGGGGGGCGCGGTTGCTTGTTGGGCAGGCGTCGGCGGCAAGGAAGCCGCTGTCGAGTCTACATGGACATATTCACGGCATCCTGTGCGGCAAGCAACCCCGCCCTAATGGGCCGGTGTGATGCCGAGCCTTCATGAGCGTTAGGAGAGATATTGATGGCAAAGGTCATATTAACGGGAAGTGTAGGTAAAGGGGGCGTCAATACCCCGCGCGATGTTAAAGCGGTACAAGACAGACTCAACGAAATTGAAGGCGTTTGTCAGGCCGTCACCACTATCTGCGACGACAAAATGATAGACGCGATAATCCGTTTCCAAAGCACTTTTTTAGTAAAACCCGATGGGCTTATCAATGTTCAGGGTATGACGCTGGTTTTACTTAATCAATGGTCTTACAAGGACATTGCGGATGGTGTCGATCTGAGGGGGAATCTTCAAGAGGCTTGGGATATCGTTAATCCCCTGCTACCCAGCGGAAGTTATTGTTCGAGCGGTTATCGAAGCGCGGATGAGCAAAGAAGGATATTGCATAAATTTTTTTCCAACACGTTTAAACCCCAGATCATTGCAAAATACGGCGCCAATGAGTGGCAGGATGCCTGGAATAACAAATTAACCAAGGAAGCTCGTATCCTTGAAATGGTTAGAGGAGTTGGTCAAGCGATTGCCGCTCCCGGCAAGAGCATGCATCAACAAGGAAAGGCCATTGACATTGGTGGTCCTTCCGATGATGAACAGGTCAAGATCGTGAAAATGGTGGCAAAAGCCAATCCGACAATCTTTAGCGGAAAAGTGCTAAAAGAACGCAATGGCTGCGTGCATTTTGAAATTCGATGAATAAAATAATTTTATTAATTTGCTTATTTCTCTGGACGTTGTCGGCAAAGTCAGAAGATCAGCCGTCGAAAATCTCCGTTGCAAAACATGATTTTTTTCCGTTAGAGGTTGGAAATAACTGGAGCTATACTTGCTCGGTGGAAGGTGAAAAGGCTTTTGAAAAGGAAATCAAAGTTATCAAGCCAGTCGATATATCTGGAAAACCGGGATATCAGGCCAGCTATGTTGTCAACGGAGTAGCGGCCGATATTTATTTCTGGGAGGATGACAGCCATATGATTCATCGCACTTACAATCGGGCGGGTGATATTGATGAAATCGTGATATCACGATTCGCCAAAATTGGGGATGTTCTAGGGGAATTAAAGATCACCCGCGAAGCCTTGCAAAAGACCTTGGCAACGGGCGAAATTAAAACCCTCGTTGCCGAGAATTTCGACGCCGAATCATCCGGGTTGTCGGGCGACAGAAGAAATGAATGGCGGGGGCAATTCTTTGCCGATGGCATCGGACTGGTGGTCGAAGCGGATGGTTTGGGCGGTGATTGCGTGTTAAAAAGTTATTCGCTGAATAATCACCCCTAAACAAACTTAGATGCCACCCCATCAACGATAATTTTTACCCGTTGGAAATGGGGCTTTATACCGGCGGCAACGTTATTTTGCGAATTAATCGATGGCATCTAAACCCCATGTTTGGTTCGCCATCGATTTAGGATCAAGAAAAGAAATTTTCATAAAATAATGAGGACAGGTTATGGACATATTCACAGACGTGTACAAAGCGCTCATCAGCGTCTTGCAAACCAAATCATTGGATAGTAGCTGGTCCACTATCGAAGCCGAGCTTAAGGCCTTATGTGCCAACAGCGGCCCAAGCGAAGCGAAAAGCGACAGTTTGGCAAAAGCGCGAAAGAAAATCGAAGATGCGGCGGGCATCCTCGATATCTTCAATACGGGCAAACCTCACGCTGGAGAAATTCTAAAAGCGGCACAATCAGCCACCGTCGGTTTTCAAAAACGCGCGGCCATGCTTAAAACCTTCAAACACTTTTATTTTGTGATGAAGAAAGGCAATCAAAGCATCTGGGTCGTCGACCATCCCAAGGCATACACTCAGTGGGCATTCGACCAACTTGACGGCAAGACAGAGAAAGAGGTTAGAGCCCAGCTAGAACAAGAGGAAGAAACGTTCGGCGCATCCAGACGCAAGATGATGTCGGATGCTTTACAGTTAGCGCGTAAATGGTCGATGGACGTCGTAGTCAAGCTGGGCAACGCCGACGCCAACACCTTGGCTATCGTTAAACGCTGGTTCCATGCCGATGCCGCGACCGAGCAGGAAGTCAAAGCCACGGCGGCGGTTTTATTGGCGGGCTATAAGAAAATCGAGAATGCCTGCAATTCAACCAGCATCATATTTTCGGACAGACCCCATAAGCGGGCCGACAAAGGCTGGAACGACACAACTTTTGCATCGGTCCGCTCCGACGACTCGATGCCGGTTATCTATATCTTCCATGCTTTTCTCAATGCCGGTAAGCGCACTTTTTTCGGCAATATTCCCAAATTATGGTTGTGTGCCCTGACGGTTGTGCATGAACTATCGCATAAGATGGTCAATACAGAAGATAAAAGGTACGACTACGACGGACTGAAACCCGGCCGTAGCATTAGTGCCGCGGATGCGCTGGTCAATGCCGACAGCTGGGCTTATTTTGGCGCCGACCTTGTGGGGGTGCTGAGCCAAGGCACCATTAATGATGTTTTAAAATGAACATGCTCAAGCTGATGCGTAATTTTTGCGGTATTGGCATACTGATATATGCGGTAGCAGCCTGCACCGCCGAACCCGATCCTCAAACAAACTCAAAAGAGGTCACCGCTATGGAAGAACAAGCTAAGCGCCGGGCACCCAAGCCTGTTGAGCCTGTTGTAATCGGCAATATCCGCTATGAAGTCATACGCGGAGCCAAATCGCGCGGTTTTGCGCAAAATGGAGGGGTAATTGCCGCCGTCGATATCGCCAAGGATGAAGAATTATGGACGCTGGTTGTTTATAGGACGGAATACGATCTAAACGAAGAGCGGGATGTACAGGAGATTTACATTACTAAACTGACGCCAAGCCAAGACAAGAGCATGTTACGCGTCGAAAACGAAGCCCAAAAATCGTACATGGTTAACTTAACGACCCGGGAAGTAACCGAGATCGCCGATTAATAACTCGTAGGACATTGGCCACAAAACCATGCTCTTTTACGAATCAAGCTTCGCTCTCCCCTTAGCTTCGCCGGTATCCCCTAGCAGTGGGGATATCGGCGATGGCAAGGGAAATCCAACTAACGAAAGTTAAAGCGCGACGGCTACAAGGCATTGAAATTGGCAACAAAAACGGGCTCAACCATGCCGAACCGGTTTTCCAAGCGGTTGGTTAACCGCTCCCAAGACGCATTTCCGCCGCCGACTGATTTCAAAGACCATAATCAGACTATCTTGCGACTTTTGCAGCGAACTCCAAAAAGGTCCGGTCACTCCCCCTTACAACGACGCTTCCGACACCGCCATGCCGAGCCGTTACGCCAAATTCTTCATCTCATTTGTGACGACATAGCGTGAATCAGCCAATTGACATCCAGGACTCAAGCGAAGCAGTATCCCAGACCCTTAGCTTCGACCAAGCGCTGGAGCTGGCCATTCGGCTGCATTATGCCAACCGTCTCGAGCATGCCGAGGAAATCTATTGCCAATTGCTGGAGATTGCCCCTGAACATGCCGATTTAATGCACTTTTTCGGCTTGCTTAAACATCAAAGGGGATATTCCGAGGAAGGTATAGCCTGGATAAAAAATGCACTGCTATTGGCCCCTGATTATCTCGATGCTGAAAATAATTTAGGCAATATTTATCTGCAACTGGGCCACTCCGACTTGGCCGAACCCTGCTTTCGCCGAGTGGTTGAACATAATCCCGGTTTTGCGGCCGCCCATGGTAATTTAGGTATCGTCCTGAGGCATTGCAATCGTTTTGACGAAGCTATCGAATCCCTGCTAACAGCCATCGAACTGGAGCCCGAAGCCGCGCACCATTATCAAAACCTGGGCAATGTCTACCGGAGTGTGGGGGATTATCCGGCAGCCGTGAACCATTACCGAAAATCGCTGGTACTTAAACCGGCCGATGCGGAGGCTTATAGCAAATTGTGCCGTACCCTCTATTTGCTGGGAGACATCGAGCAATGCGTGGACACGCTGAGGGAATGGTTGGCCCATGAGCCTGAAAATCCCCTGGCCCGGCACATGTATTCGGCATATACCCGTGACAAAATTCCGGACCGGGCAAGCGATGCCTATGTACGCCAAACTTTCGACCGTTTTGCGGCTTCGTTCGACGGCGTCTTAAACCGGCTAGACTACCAAGCTCCATTTCTAGTGACCACGGCCTTACAGCAATTGAACCAAGATACCCGCGCATGGCATCTCTTGGACGCGGGTTGTGGTACGGGCTTATTCGGAGCATTGGCAAAACCCTTGGTGAAACGTCTGGACGGAGTCGATTTATCACCTAAAATGCTGGAACGCGCGCTGGCTAGAAACGTCTACACCGACTTATTCGAGGCCGAATTAACGGAATTTTTGGCTAAAAATGTTTCCATGTATGACTGCATAAGCTGCGTGGATACGCTATGCTATTTCGGAGACTTAAACGACGTAACCGCGGCGGCATCAAACGCCCTAAAATATCAAGGTTGGTTTATCTTCACCGTGGAAAAACAGCAGGAAACCGGCTCGGATGAGGGGTTTCATTTAAATGCACATGGCCGCTACAGCCATACCGAGATTTATTTACGGAATGTACTATCCCAAGCCGGCTTTACTGTTCGACATTTCGATACCGAAGTATTACGCATGGAAGGTGGGGCTCCGGTAATCGGATTCGTGATCACGGCCCAGGCAATTAGCTAGTCATCACCGGGTGGTTACCGGCGCCCGGAAAATTCTTGCACTGCCGAATTTGATTTTTTAACCTTTACGACTCAAGAATAACCCCATGACAATTGAAGATCAGTCCTCCGCCGAAACCGTGGATTTAGATTATGCCTTGGCGGTAGCCATTAGGTTGCATCAAACCGGGCAATTGGAAGAAGCCGAAACGCTGTATAGAACCATACTGCAACAATTCCCTAACTATCCGGAAGCATTGCATTTTTTGGGTTTATTGATGCATCAAAGGGAGGACAACGACCAGGCCATCGCGTTGATCGAACAAGCGCTGGCCGAAGCCCCCGATTATTCCGATGCACATAATAATTTGGGCAATATTTTCAATAAGTTGGGGCACGTCGAAAAAGCGGCCGACAGCTATGGCCGGGCATTGGATCTAAACCCGCAAAATGCGGTGGCTTATAATAATTTCGGCTTGGTCTTGAGCCAGTTATCCCAACTGGAAGATGCGATCGAGGCCTTCAGCAGAGCGGTTGAACTGATGCCGAATAACCCCGAGTTTTATCAAAACCTGGGTAACGCCTTCAAGAAACAGGGCAATTTTGTAAACGCAATTGATGCCTATCGCAAATTATTAAGTTTAAGGCCCTATAATGCCAAGGATTACGAAGAATTATGCGCCGTCTTATACTTGCAAGGCAGCGTTGAAGAAGCCATAGTTTTGGTCAAGCAATGGCTGGAGTACGAACCTAATAATCCGCTGGCTTTACACCGGCTATACTCCTACAGTGGTGAATTATCGGTGCCTAGGGCCGCCGATGAATACATTACCCAGACCTTCGATGGCTTTGCCGACAGTTTCGATATGGTGCTGAAAAATCTCGATTACAAAGCGCCGTTCTTGGTGGCCGATGTGGTCAAGCAAATCCACCAACAAACCGGAAAAGCCTTAACTATTCTCGATGCCGGATGCGGTACCGGTCTATGCGGCCCGTTAATCAAGCCTTATGCCCAGAAAATTATCGGGGTGGATCTGTCGGCCAAAATGCTGGACAAGGCCGAAAAACGCGGCTGCTACGACGAATTATTCCAATCCGAATTAACCGCTTTTATTTCCGCATGCTTTAGCGGTTGCGATGTGATTGTATCGGCGGATACCTTGGTGTATTTTGGCGATCTGGAACCGGTATGCCGGGCGGCGGCAAGGGCGCTATTACCCGGCGGACATTTGGTTTTCACGGTGGAACGCTCCGAGGATAGCGCGACACAAGATTATAAAATTCAACAGCACGGCCGGTTTAGCCATTCAGAAGCCTATATTCGGAATGTGATAAAGTCAACGGACCTGTCGCTGCTCAGGCTTGAAAAAGTCATGCTGCGTTACGAGGCGGGAGTTGAAGTAGATGGATTTTTGGTGGTTGCCGTTAAGGTTCTACATCAATAAGACTCAATAGTGGGAAGAATATGGCTGACGTGGTTTCTTTAAAAAAAGTTTCAATCCTGAAAGCAGCGCTGATTTGCCAGGATATTGAGCTGGATCAACCCGCTCTATCGTGTCTTCAATCCGATCCGGGGCCAGTAGAGTTTTTGAACGCCTTATTAGCACAACAACTCTATCCCGATGCGGTACGCTTTCTGGCTAGGGCCCTGCCGAAACGGGAAGCGGTCTGGTGGGCCTGTCTAAGTGCCCGCGGCACCTTAGACGCAAATCCCGATCAAAAACTGATTAAAGCCTTGGAAGCCGCCGAAGCGTGGGTTTATAAACCCACGGAACCGCATCGGCGCCAAGCTAATGCGGCAGCTCAAATTGCGTCTTTCGAAAACCCCGCGGCATGGGCCGCGATCGCTGCATTCTGGAGCGAAGGCAGTATCACCCCGGAAGACGGTCCAGTTGTACCGCCGTCCGACAATTTGACCGCTAAGGCCGTCGCCGGCGCCGTGATGCTGGCCGCAGTGCAAAATCAGCCGGAAAAGGCCAATGATAAATACCTGTTTTTTCTTGAGCAGGGTGCCGATATTGCCAACGGTGGCAATGGCCGACTTTGGCCAGGTTAAGCGATAGAGGAAAAAATCATGGGTATGCCCGCCGCAAGAATAACCGATATGCATGTTTGCCCGATGTTCACCGGCCCGGTTCCGCATGTCGGTGGCCCCATTTTACCGCCGGGAGCCGTGACCACCTTGATCGGCAATCTACCCGCCGCCCGCGTATCCGACATGGCGGTCTGTGTTGGACCGCCCGATGTGATAGTGATGGGGTCGGTGACTGTGCTGATCGGCAGTTTACCGGCCGCCCGCATCGCTGATCAAACCGCGCACGGCGGAGTGATCATAATGGGTTACCCAACGGTGTTGATTGGCTGAACTTGAATTAAATGAACCTCGCGAATTTAAGCTGAACATAGGATTCTAAACATGGCCTATTCTCAATCTGATCGAGTAGCATCGGTAACCACCCCCCTGGGGGAAACCGATTTACTGCTGTATCGAATGACCGGCAGCGAGCAATTGAGCCAGTTATTTGAATATGACCTGGAACTACTCAGCGAAAAAAACGACATCGCGCTGAAGTCATTGCTGGGCAAAAACATGACGGTCAAACTCGAATTGAATGGCGGTGGGCATCGTTCATTCCATGGTCTGGTGACCCGAATCAGCCTGTTCGGCATGTTGGGCAGGCTGTATTATTATCGTGCCACTCTGCGCCCCAAGCCCTGGTTGCTGACCCGCACCACCGATTGCAAAATCTTTTCCAACTTGTCGGTACCGGACATCGTCAAGAAAGTTCTGAGCGAACATGGCTATACCGATCTGGAAAACAAGCTCAACGGCAGCTATGAGCCTCGTGAATACTGTGTTCAATACCGGGAAAGCGATTTCAATTTCATCAGTCGCTTGATGGAAAAGGAAGGCATCTATTACTACTTCAAGCATAGTGATAGTCAACATACCATGGTGCTATGCGACGATAAATCCGGCCATCAAGCCCCCGCGCAAAACCAGAAAGTTCAGTATTTCCCCGCCGGCAACCAAAGCCGCCGCAAGGAAGAGAGCTTTTATGAATGGCGCGTCAGCGAGGAAATCCAGTCCGGAAATTATGTGCATGACGATTTTGATTTTGAAAAGCCGAAAGCAGACTTGACCTCTAAATCATCCGAACTAGGCGGACATGAACAAGACAGTAAGGAAATCTACGATTATCCGGGCGAGTACATAAAACCCTCCGTTGGCGAGCAGTACGCCAAGGCCCATATGCAGGAGTTGCGCGCCGGATTTGAATACATGGCCGCCACCGGCAATACCCGTTGCCTGGCTACCGGTCATAAATTCGATTTGACCGACTTCCCGCGCGCCGACCAAAATCAGGAATATATCGCCGTTTCCAGCCAAATCCAGATTCAAAACAACGGTTTTGAATCCTTTGGTATCGCCGACAGCTTGGATCAATATCAATGCCTGTACACGGTCATCAGCAGTAAATTCAATTATCGCGCGCCCAGGACCAGCCGGATTCCGATAGTTCAAGGTGTGCAAACCGCGATCGTAGTCGGCAAGGCCGGCGAAGAAATATTTACCGACAAATACGGCCGGGTCAAGGTACAGTTCCACTGGGATCGACTAGGTAAAAACGACGAGAACAGTTCATGTTGGGTGCGAGTTGCGCAGATCTGGGCTGGGAAGCAATGGGGAGCCATTCATATCCCGCGTATCGGTCAGGAAGTGATCGTGGATTTCCTGGAAGGCAACCCGGATCGTCCAATTATTACCGGCCGAGTGTACAACGCCGATCAAATGCCGCCTTATTCGCTCGATGCCAACAAGACCCAAAGCGGCATCAAATCCCGCAGCAGCAAAGACGGTTCGTCGGATAATTTTAATGAAATCCGTTTTGAAGACAAGAAGGGCGAGGAAGAAGTCTATATTCATGCCGAAAAAAACTTCACCCGCGTGGTCGAAAACGACGATAGCCACAAAATAGGTTTCGACAAAAAAGATCCCGGCGATCAGAAAGTCGACATTTACAACCACCGCACGGTGACGCTAGACCAAGGCAACGACACCCTGACGGTCAAAACGGGTAACCGGGTCACCGAAGTCAAACAGGGGAATAACGAGCTCACCGTCAACATGGGCAACCGCAGCGCCAAAATCGAGCAAGGCAACGACGATATCAAGCTAGGCATGGGGAATCGCTCGGTAAAGCTCGATCTAGGCAAAATCACCGAAGAAGCCATGCAATCCATCGAACTTAAAGTCGGTCAAAGCAGTATAAAAATCGATCAATCCGGCGTCACCATCAAAGGCATGACGATTAGCATTGAAGGGCAGCTCTCTACAACGGTGAAAGGTAACGCGATGTTGACGCTGAAAGGCGGTATTACCATGATCAATTAACCCTCTTTTACCGTGGGCGACGCGCAAGCCGGTTGAGAACACGAACCGATCAAACAGCAATGTCGCCCCTATAAAGGGCGGCATGTCTGGCCCGTGAAAAACTCAAGACCCTGCCAGGAATTAGAGGTTGGAATCCGGCCGCAAAGCCAGCTTATTGATGATCCATCACCTGAAAGTCTCCACGGCCTGCTCTATCACCCCATCAAAACCGCCGCTATCCAACACCTGCAAGAATGCCTTTACAACATCGGGATCGAATTGGGTGCCCGCGCCCTCCGCGATGGCATCGCGTGCCTGCTGAATCGACCAGGGCTGTTTGTAGGGGCGCCAGCTAATCATGGCATCAAACACATCGGCTACCGAAACAATGCGAACCGCTAAATGAAGTTCGCTTGCCCGCAGCCCTTCGGGATAACCACTACCATCCCAGCGTTCATGATGGCTCAGGGCGATTTGCCGGGCCAAATCAAACGAGGGATCGTGGCTAAGAATATTGGCCCCCAGCGTCGGATGTTTCTTGATGATTTCAAACTCGTCGGCTGTTAACTTTTCCGGTTTGGTCAAAATATAATCAGGCACGCCCACTTTGCCGACATCGTGCAAACGGCTAGCTTTGCCGTATTGCAGCGCGACTTTCTCGCCAACCCCCATCGCCAGGGCTATGGCTCGGGTGTAGTTATCCAGTCTGTTGACATGCCCACCCGTGGCCTTATCTTTGTATTCCGCCACTTCGGCCAACATATCGATGGCGTGCTCAAACGAGGCAATGATATTGCCATGTAACTCATGATTTTCCAGAGCTTGGGAACATTGTCTGGCAAAAATTTGAATCAAGCTCCTGTCTATAACCGATAGTGCTTCAATCGGTTCGATGTAAATGTAACCCACCGCCTGATTAGACACCGTCAGTGGCAATACTTCGGCCTTGTCGCGTAAACTGGTCGCCGCTTGTCCCTGGAAAATAGTCTTAATGCATTCTTGATGGATTTCGCCAAAACGCGGATTGTCGACAAATTCATCGGTATGGGCGCGTATTTTGAACTCATTATGTTCAAGAGTAGTGATCACCCCTTGCAACGACCCGATATGACTAACGTGAGATAACCGGCAAAGTCCAATCACCTGAGTTAACATGCCATCGAAAAAATCCGCTAGCGGTTCATGTCCCAACTGATAAATCGACGGCGTGGCTTGCAACACCCGCTCCAACCCCCGGCGGTTGGTATCGATGGTATGCAAATCCCGGAAGGCTTTTAGCGCTGACCGGACGGTGGTGTAGAGCCGGGTGGCCGTCAGTTCGGTTTTATCCTTGTAATCGTCAATATCGTAATGATCGATGACGAAACGCTCCGGCGCGACACCGGGCTGGCCGGTACGGATCACGATACGGATTAACGCGTTACCCAACTCCCGCCGGATATATTCCACCAGTTGCAATCCCGCATCCTGGCTTTCCATCACCACATCGACCAATGCCAGGGCAATATCCGGGTGTTGCTCCAAGCATTCCTTAGCCTCGGCGGCCGACCCGGCTTCGATGAATTGCAAGGCGCGGTTGGCAAAGCTGAAATCGCGCAGACTGATTCGGGTTAGCTTGCGCACATCCGGCTCGTCATCGACGATCAGTACTTTCCAGCTATAACGCGGCGTTTCAAGACCTTGCCGCTGATTATCGCCAGTTGCCGAGGCCTCTGTGTTACGGATGATTTTCATGAAAAAAGCTAGTTCAGAGACAATTCAATCGGACATTCTATATGGAATCGAACACCCGCGCCTGGCGCGGACCAAATCTGGATGGCGCCGTGCATTTGCTTGGTGATGATATTATAGATCACATACAAGCCTAACCCCGAGCCGCCTTGATCGCGGCTGGTAGTGAAAAACGGTTCAAAAGCTTGTTGCCTTACTTGTTCACTCATGCCGACACCGTTGTCCCGATAATCGATAGCCAAACGCCCCTGGCCAATCAGCGATGCTTGAATCCCGATTTCGCCGGAACGACGACCATTATCAAATCCATGACAGAGGCTATTGGTAATCAAATTCGTCAAAACCTGCTCCAGCAAGCCCGGCGTACCATGAATTTTAAGGTTTTCCGGACACTCGACTCGAATTTCGATTGCCGTGTGTTTCAAGGTATTTTGCAGGGAAAACAGCACATCCTGGATCAGTTCCGCCAGCGGAAATTCACGTTGTTGCTGTGAATCCCGGTCAATCGAAGTCCGTTTGAAACGTTGTACCAAATCCGCGGCACGCCGTAAATTGGCCAGCGCCAATTGATGGCATTCCAATAAATCATCGAGCTGACGCATCAATTCTTGTTCGGTGACTTCGTCCCGAGCCAATAAGGTTTTAAATTGGCCGATGATGCCATCGCCATGACTGACCGCCCCGACCGCAACCCCTACCGGCGTATTGAGCTCATGGGCAAATCCGGCTACCAACCGCCCCAGCGACGCCATTTTTTCGGTTTCAACCAATTCATCCCGCGTGTTTTGTAGGATTTCAATGTTATCGTCCAGCGCGCGCCAGCGTCTGGCTAATAATTCGATCAAACCCCAACTGACGATAACCAGCAAGCCATAAGCCATGCCATGGCTTACCACGCTCGACAATATTTCGTGATGCATCGCCTTTTCAATGTCTTGCATCTGCAGGCCGACACTGATGCCGCCTCGGACATCTCCCAGTTTATAGCCCTGCTTGGCATGACATTGTAAGCAGGTCTCCCTAACCATCAGCGGCGCCATATAGCGAAGCTGGTTTTGTCCGGCCTCCTCTACAATGCCGGCCATTTCGCGCAGACCTTGGTCAAATTGCTTTAACGCCTCCGCTTCCCAGGAATCCGGACTATTTTCAGGCCGGATAGGTTTCAAACTGGTGATATGGAGCCGTAGTCGTAATTGCGGATCGCTTGCCGCCAATTCGGCAATCTGCCGAGTCATATAGGCCGGATTGACCAGAACCAACTGACGCTTATCGGGCAGATCGATCACGCGCCTTGGATGATCGAGATACTGATTGACCCGCGTAGTATCCGAAGCAAACACATAAACGCCGCCATGTTCCGCGTTCCATTGCCTGGTCAACACGATCATCCGGAATATATTGCGCGCGCCCTCGGTTGCCAGCTCGAGATTGTGCCGGCGTATGCCGTGAATGCTATAGGCCAACGCTAACGCCATCAGCAGGGTGATCACCGACAACAGCAATGGCAAAACACGCCGGCGTAAACGTTTGTCGATAGAGAGACTCGTGCTCATATTAGTGAGAGTGCAAAAATATTGGTGAAACCGCTTAAAAAAATCTCTAATGGCCGAGCCAAATTCAGGCTCGATCGGGGAGCGGAAACTCAGCCCCGGCATCGAATCCACATGCATTGTACAAGTCTCTGACTCGCCCAACCCCAAATTGTTTGTATAATCAAAACCTGTTTACTTTAACGCCCCCAACCCATGCCCATTTCCTTCCACCGCATCGGCATCATCGGTAAATTCGGTGATCCCGGCATTTCCGCAACCCTAGCGGAACTTTCGGTTTTTTTGCACGGTCGTGGACATCCGGTATTGATGGATAGTCAGAGTGCCGAGTTACTAGGCAATGGCAATATCAAGGGCCTACATATCGAGCGTCTACCCGAGCATTGCGACCTGATCATAGCCGTCGGCGGAGACGGTACTTTTTTGGCGGCCGCCCGTGTCGCCGCCGATTTCGAAATTCCGGTTATCGGTGTCAATCTGGGCCGGCTGGGGTTTTTGGTGGATATTTCGCCGGAACAATTGACCAGCCGGCTGGAACAAATTCTGGATGGTCATTACAAAACCGAACGCCGCTGCATGTTGCAGGCCGCTATCATCCGCGACGGCAAAATGATACATCGACAAACCGCCGTCAACGAGGTGGTTGTGCATCGCTGGGTGACGCCAAGCATGATAGAGATCGTCACCAGTATCAACGGCGTTTACCTGAATACCCAGCGTTCGGACGGCTTGATCGTCGCCACGCCGACCGGCTCCACCGCTTACTCGCTGTCGGCGGGAGGCCCTATTTTGCACCCTACCCTGAACGCGCTGGTATTGGTGCCATTGAATCCGCACACTTTATCCAACCGGCCTATCGTGATCGACGACAATGTCGAAATCGAGATTGGCTTCAGCCAGACCAAACAAATCAACGCCCTGGTCACTTGCGATCATCTGGAAATACCGGATGTGCTGATCGGCGACAAAATTGTGATTAGAAAAACCGACAAAGCGATTAAAATTCTGCATCCCGAAGACCACGATTTTTTCCATATTCTCAGAAGCAAACTCAACTGGAGCCGCGGCTAAACCGCCTGACTTATGCTGTTAAACCTGAACATCATTGACCTGGCCGTAGTCGATAGTCTCGATCTCGACCTGGAACCCGGCATGTCGGTCCTGACCGGCGAAACCGGTGCCGGCAAATCGATCCTACTAACCGCGTTGGGCCTGGCGCTGGGCGATAGAGCAGATTCCGGTTATGTCCGCCCCAACAGCAAGCGGGCCGAAGTCAACCTGGAATTCGACTTGGGCAAAGCCCCGCTGGTGAAGCAATGGCTGGAACAACAGGAACTGGACGACGACGGCCATTGCCTGATTCGGCGCACCGTCAGCGAGGATGGCCGCTCCAAGGCCTATATCAATAACCGCCCGGTCAACTTACAAACCCTGCAAGGCCTAAGCCGCCAACTGGTGGAAATACACGGCCAACATGCGCATCTGACCTTGCTCGATCGCGAGGAACAGCGCCGATTGCTGGATGACTATGCTCACAATCAGGAACTGCTGGAACAACTCAACACCTGCTATCAAAGCTGGAAACAAGCGCACAAGGAATTGCATCGCTTACTGAAAGCCGGCGACGATCAGGCCGAGCGCGAAGAACTGCTGCACTATCAATTGCAGGAACTGCAGCAACTGGATCTGGAAAATTTCGATTACCAGGCTCTGGCCGACGAGCACAACAAATTGGCCAACCTAGGTAATATCTTGAGCGTCGGCCAGCAGCAACTGGCTATCCTGTACGATAACGACCAGCAATCGGTGACCGACATGCTGGGCCATGTGATCCACGCCATCCAGGAGCTATCTCAGTATGCTGCTGAAATGAACGGCATCGCCGAATTGTTGACCGATGCCGAAATCCAGATCGGCGAGGCGACCCAGCAACTGCGCCGCTTTTTGGAAAATCAGGAAGCCGATCCGCAACAACTGGCTTGGTTGGAAAGCCAAATCGGCGTAATCCAAAGCCTGAGCCGCAAGCACAAATGCTTACCCGAGGAGCTACCGTCGCTGGCCGAACAATTCGCCCAGGCGTTGAACACACTGAGCAACAGTAGCGAACGCATCGAAAATCTGAATGCCGATTGCGAGCGTCTGCTAAGCCAATTTCACGCGCTGGCCGGACAACTGTCGGATAGCCGCCGCAAGGCCGGCGCCGAATTACAACAACGCATTTCCGATGCCGTCAAGGAACTGGGCATGCCGCACGGCGAGTTCATTGTCAACATCGATAGCCCGGACCAGGCCGAACCGCAGCGCAACGGCCACGACGCCATCGAATTTCTGGTCAGCACCAATCCCGGCCTGCCGCCCAAGCCGCTGTCCAAGGTAGCATCCGGCGGCGAACTGTCGCGCATCAGTTTGGCGATTCAAGTCACCACCAGCACCGATAAGACCACGCCGACCATGATTTTCGACGAGGTCGACTCCGGCATCGGCGGCGGCATTGCCGAGATCGTCGGTCAAAAGTTGCGCCGACTGAGCCGGAATCGCCAGGTGTTGTGTGTCACCCATTTGCCGCAGGTGGCTTCACAGGCCCATCAACATTTGTTTGTGGCCAAGAATCAGAAGGCGGCCGTCACGTCGTCGACGGTCAGACGCCTGACGGATGAGGAACGCGTCAACGAAGTGGCCCGCATGCTGGGCGGCGTCACCATTACCGAGAATACCCTGGCGCATGCGCGTGAGATGCTGGCGTCGGGTGGATTAACCGAAGGCGTAGCTTCGATAGAGTAAAGCAAATCTCGGGGCTTTATTTCAAGGTCAGGCTTAATACCCCAGCCATAACCAGCGCGGCGCCCACGATTTGCCTAACCGTCAATTGTTCGCCGAGAAAATATCCGGCCATGAACAGAGTTGACACCGGTCCTATCATACCGATCAACGAGGTGCGGCTGGAACCGATCAACCGAATGGCCGCCGATAACATGAACACAGGCAATACCGTCGACAGGACGGCCATCACCAGACTCAACCGATAAACGCGAATAGGCAACAATAAAGCTTGAGGCGGATGGGTCAATAGGAATTGCAATACCGTCGCCACGCAGGCGACCAGCATCGCATAGGCGGTAAAACGCGAAGCACCGATACGGGCAATGGTCTCGCCGGCACCAATCAGATAGGCCGCATAGGTCAAGGTGCTGGCGAACACAAACCCTGCGCCCATCAACAAATGCTCGGACTGCACATTCAGTTCATCCAGGAACACCACTCCGATACCGGCGTAGCTGAGCAACATCGCGATGATTTCCTTTCTACCGAAAGCCTTGCCGAGAAACAGGGCCGATATCAACACCACGAATGTCGGATACAGAAACAAAATCAACCGCTCCATCCCGGCCGAAATGTATTGCAAACCGATGAAATCGAACAGGCTGGACAGATAATAGCCCAACAAACCCAACACCAGAACCGCCAGATAATCCTTGCCATGCAATCGCGTGGCGTTGTTCCGACCGACATGAGTCAAGGCGACGATCAGAAAAAAAGGCGCGGAAAACAACATGCGTAGAGCCAGCAGCGACAAGGCATCGACCGGATCGTAATATGCCAGTTTGACCAGAATCGCCTTGGTCGAGAAACCAATCGCGGCCAAGGCCGCCAGGCCAAAGCCAATCAAGGCGTTGCGATGTGATAATGGAGATAGTGTGGTTGTTGCCATGAGGCCTCCTGGTTAAGTGCGGGCCTTAGGCGATTATCACGGCAAACGCGGTAAAACCCGCGATTGCTTCAGTTATTTGGAAAACTTAAAACACCACGGCGGAGAGCAAGGCCCACAGCCATAGATGCTTGAAAAAAATAGTTTGATAGGCGTTCATGCCGGGACACTATAAGTGCTGCCTGTCTTCCCTGTCAATTTGGGTATATTCGGGGCCGCTATTTTCGTCGGCTTTTGCCTTTAGCGTCAACGAAGCCCGTTGAAAAGCCCCAAAACCTAAGCCGCGCGACGATTAATTTCCAGCCGGCAAAACAATCGCCAGACTCCATTGGTACAATAGCGCATCAGTTTCAAATTCACTACAAGCTTAAGGAGTTATCCATGATCCGTTTTCCAGCCGAATGGGAACCGCAATCCAGCGTTGTTATTGCTTGGCCGCACCCTAGCGGCGACTTTACCAATCTGCCCGCCGTCGAAGACTCCTATCATTTCATCGCCACTACCATCAGCCGCTTTCAGCCGTTGATCATCGTTTGTAAAAACGGCGAACATCAGCAGCACATTCAATCGTTGTTAAACCATATCGAACGGATTCATTTCGTTCAGGCCGATTACAACGACATCTGGCTGCGTGACACGGTATTTTTGTCGGTGGAATGGCTGCATCCGAAAGCCAAGTTGCAATTGCTGAATTTCCGCTTTAACGGTTGGGGCAATAAATACCCGCACGCGGCCGATAATGCCTTGAATCTGGCCTTGTTCGCCAACCCGATTTTCAAGGGTCACCCGACCGCGACCTTGGATCTGGTATTGGAAGGCGGCAGCGTTGAATCCGATGGTCACGGTACCATCATGACCACCAAGAACTGCCTGTTCAATCCCAACCGCAATCCGGATTTATCGGAACAGGCCATCGCCAGCCAGTTGAAGAACTACCTGGGCGCCAAACGCATTTTATGGGTCGAGCAGGATAATCTGGCCGGCGACGATACCGATGCCCACATCGACACCCTAGCCCGCTTCTGCGATGCCAATACCATCGCCTATACCAGTTGCGACGACCTGGACGATCCGCACTATCAAAGCCTGAAAAACATGGAAGCGCAGTTAAAGGCTTTTAAAACCGAAGCTGGCGAACCGTATCGTCTGGTCGCCCTACCCTTGCCGAAACCGATTGCCGACGAACAAGGCCAGCGTCTGCCGGCCAATTATTCCAACTTCCTGATTATCAACGACGCAGTGCTGGTACCGGTATACGACGACCCCATGGATGCCGTGGCCTTGGAACGCCTGACAAAATGCTTTCCCGAACGCCAAATCATCGCCACGCCCTGCCGGCCGCTGGTGCACCAATACGGCAGTTTGCATTGCGCCAGCATGCAAATCCCTGAATTTGTAACTTTAAACATATAGGGCGCAAGTTGCAGCGCGTTAATCCGGCTAATTAGCCAGTGCGTTGCCATAGCCCTTGCGTCTTTCAGCGATTAAAACCATGACTAGTCTATGAAAAAATCCATTATTGCCTGCGCCGTCCAACAACCTTGCAATCGCGGCCGGGAAACCAATCTGGCCTACTCGATCAGCCAAATCGAACAAGCCGCGAAACAGAATGCCGATCTGGTGGTGTTACCGGAACTGCATCTGGATCATTATTTTTGCCAAAGCGAAGACACCGATTGTTTCGATATGGCTCAAGCCATCCCCGGCCCGACCTGCGAGACTTTGAGCGCAGTCGCCAAAACCAACAAGGTTGTCATTGTCTCGACCATCTTCGAAAAACGCGCGCCGGGGCTGCATCACAACACGGCGGTGGTGTTCGACAAGGACGGAGGCATCGCCGGCACCTTCCGCAAAATGCACATTCCGGACGACCCCGGTTTTTACGAAAAATTTTACTTTACCCCCGGCGATCTGGGCTTTACCCCAATCCAGACCTCGATCGGCAAGCTCGGCGTGTTGATCTGCTGGGATCAATGGTATCCGGAAGCCGCCCGTCTGATGGCTTTGGCGGGCGCGGATTTGTTGATTTATCCCACCGCGATCGGTTGGAATCCCGACGATGAACAGGACGAAAAACAACGGCAACTCGATGCCTGGATAACCGTGCAACGAGGCCACGCCGTCGCCAACGGCATCCCGCTGATTGCCTGCAATCGCATCGGTTTTGAAGCCGCGCCGGATCACGCAAACGGCATCCAGTTCTGGGGTAATAGCTTCATCGCCGGGCCGCAAGGCGAATTTTTGACCCATGCCGACGATCAACAGGACACTTTGCTAATTACCACTCTCGATCCGAACCGGAGCGAACAGGTACGGCGCATCTGGCCTTTTTTGCGTGACCGGCGTATCGATGACTACGGCAATTTGGTAAAGCGCTATATCGACTAACGGCGACTTATCTCACGTCCAAGCTCTTATCATGCTTGGTCAGCGTTTGTTTATTCTGAAAGTAAAAAATGGTAGGGGCTTGGTTGCTTGTTGGGCAGGCGTCGGCGGCAAGGATCGCCGTCGGAGCCTACATGGACGTATTCACGGCGTCCTGTCCGGCAAGCAGCCGCGCATAGGTGCGCTACTTATATGGACCGGGACGATGCTGAGCCAGCATGCTCGTTAGATTGTTTTCAAGGAAACAGGTTATCCATGCATGATTGAATTAGTCTGGATCGGCACCGCCTATTTAATGGGTTTACTGGCCAGCCGCTTGATGTTTCCACCCCTGGTAGGCTATCTGATTGCCGGCTATGTTTTGTATGCCAGCGGTTTCGGCCCGCTGACCGCCCTACCGCATATCGCCGACATCGGTATCGAATTACTGTTGTTCACGGTAGGGCTAAAGATCAAGCCCAGTTCGCTGATACGCAGCGAAGTGCTGAGCGTCGGTGGCTGGCACTTGCTGATCGTCACCGGCGTTTCGGCGCTGATGTTTTTCTGGCTCGGCCAACATATTACCGGCGGCTTGGTTCTGGGAGTAAGCCTGGGATTTTCCAGCACCGTGCTGGCGATCAAGGTATTGGAAGACAACGGCGAACTATCGTCGTTTCATGGCCGGGATGTGCTCAGTATTTTGATCTTGCAGGATTTGATCGCCATTGCGCTGCTGGCCTATGCCGAGGGCAGCCACCCCACGCCATGGGCACTGGAATTATTGCTGATACCGTTTCTGCGCCCCATCGCCCATCGATTGCTGGAAATCAGCCGCGACCAGGAACTGAAACTGCTATTGGGTGTCACGATGGCGCTAGCCGGAGGCGTATTCGCCGAGCACTTGGGCATTTCGGCGGACATCGGTGCGTTACTGACCGGCGTGATGCTGGGAGGACACGGCAAAACCGAAGATATTGCCCACAAATTATGGAGTTTGAAAGAACTTTTTCTAGTCGCATTCTTTCTGCAAATCGGCCTGACCGAACTACCCAATCGACAACAAGCGTTAACCGCGCTGGCTCTGCTAGCCTGGTTGCCGCTACAAGGCGGGTTGTTTTTTTTATTGTTCATCATGGCCGGTTTACGCGCCCGCACCGCTTTCGTCTCTTCGCTGGCATTAACGACATACAGTGAATTCGCCTTGATCACCACCGAAGCCGTGGTCAATTCCGGCCTGTTGGCGCCGGAATGGAAAGCCATTATCAGCCTGGCAGTCGCGGGCTCCCTAGCCGTCGCCGCACCGTTGAACCGGTATTCGCACATCTTGTTTTCCTGGCTAGAACCGGTATTGACCCGCTTCGAGCGCAAAAGGAGGCAGCCTCATCCGGACCGCATCCCTGAGTCGCTTGGCGTGGCCGAATGGCTAATCGTGGGCATGGGACGCACCGGGGTTTCGGCTTACATGGCCTTACACGGACAAGATAAACGGATAGTCGGCTTCGATGCCGATCCCACCGTGGTGGAAATGCATCTGGCGCATAATCGCCGCGTGGTCTATGGCGATTCGGAAGATAGCGAGTTATGGAGCGGTTTACCGCTGGATAGGATAAAAGGTGTGATTTTAACTCTGCCGGATTTTGATTTGAGATGCTCTTCGGTCACCCAGCTCAGAAATCGGGGCTTCCGGGGCAAAATCGGCGCCATCTGTTATTACAACGACGAACAAGAAGAACTGATGCGCTTGGGCGCAAGCTTTGTGATTCATCCGTTGATCGAAGCCGGTAATCAGATGGCCAAGCAGATGCTGGAAGCGGACTAGCAACAACGTTTGACGCCGTTCCACTTCCTCTGTGTTTCCGCCGCGAAAAAAGCCTTCCGGTTAAGTGGTTGAACCTGTTCGGACACATGATGACTATGCCAATGCTCAAGATAACGCTGATAATCCGTGTCACCATTCAAATTACGCCAGAGTGCCTGTAACCGGGCGAAACCGGCTTTTATCGACTCGTACATATCAGCGTCATTCCTCATTCAAACAGGGAGCATATTTGACGCATTCAAACATCAAGCTATCCAGTTCGTCCTCGCTATGCCGATCGGCATATTGCAAGCCGCATTCATGCTGCTCCTGCACATGCTTGATCATTCCATGTATCGAAACCGGCACCCCGGACTCCGGTAACACGATGGAAATTCTGAGCTCGGCTTCCAATACTTCATGCCCCAATGGATGCTGCAATCTGATTTTGATACCGCTATAACTCATATCGACCACCAGGCCGTCGATGATAATTTCCTCGTCCGGCGGCGGCGGATCAATAATAATGTGTGCGGCAAGTCCCTCGGGATTAAATCGTTTGTGACTGCGTTTATCGGCTTCCACTGTCAGGCTCCATAGAACAATTGCCGTGAGTATAGGCAGAATCCCTCATGCGGTAAAATTTATCTGCTGTATGGTGCCGACCGCACCTTGCTCGCTAACATAAACGCCGCTACTTGCGACCTCGCCCAAGGAGCGGTTATCGTCCGTCTTGAGTTGAAACGGCGTAGTGACATGGCCCAGATAAATCGCACCAATATTTTTTTCACCCAGCGCCACTAACTGCTCTGACCCATCTTCGTGGCGTTGCCAGATCCTCAACTGTTGATAAATCGAATCTGCTTCGTCGATAAACTGATTGTTATCCTCATCGTAAGCTGCCAATTCCGCAAAACCATCGCCGGTTTTGGGGCCAAACAGTTCGGAACCGTCATTCACCTTGCCATCCTGGTTTTTATCAAGCGCCAGCATGCCGCTATTGGACTTTAGCGTGGCAATCTGATCCAGACTGCCATCGGCGTCGATATCGAACTGGAACAATGTGCTGGTCAATTCCGCCGCATTACCATCAAAATTGACTACCAACGGGTCGGTTTTGGCGGCATCGCCGACGCGGACGCTAAGGCTGGATTCGGTATAAAAACTTCTACTCATTGACAACGATACGGAAAAATCCACGCTTTTTCCATCCTTTGTGTTGATGGTACCTTCGGCGCTAAACGTCGTGGTTTCACTTTCGGCATAAGACAAAGTCTGCTCGTAGACCAATCCCGCGCCACTGTCTTGTTGCCGCGCGGGTGGCTGCTGGGGCTCCTGATAACTTATTTCATCCACGGTACCTTGCAAGTCATGTGGTGAAAATAATTTCAGTTTTTGCCCGGTCATTTCCTCGACCATGCGCCGAATGATTTGCATGGCTAAGGATTGAAACGCATCGGGCTGCTGTTCTAAATCCAGCTCGGTTTTTTGTGTACCACTGGCTTTAGCGGCATCACTTAACTTTAAACTGTCTTTGGGAAGCCGCGATACCGAAGGTTCAGGCCGATTTTGCCAAACTTTCAAGGATTCGGTGCGGCTGCTTTTTTGCTGCTGATGATGACCAGCATGCATTTTGATGGTGGCGTTGTCGACAATCATGATAATGCCCTCCTAGGTTTGTTTATACCTAACTTTATCGGCCGCCGACCCTTAAGTTTAAATATTTAATTTTTCTTCAATTTTTTGCTTGTAATTGAGGTAGTGCACACTTTGCGCATGATCAAAATCATTAATACCCAGCAATTGGCAAGGCACATCGATTTCGGTGATATGAAACGGGTAATCCTCGTGACTTTTTCTGAAAGACAGTATGTGGTTTTTTACCGCCCGATAGGACTCACTATCGACGATGGCAAATTTGCGCTCATTGCAATACACCGCAACCCCTTCCGAGCGGTCGGCAACGATGCGTACCCGCAAGTCCAGCACACTCGTGCCTTGTTTAACCTGAACAGTCTGACAGGACACCACGCCAGTGGAATTCTTTTGAATTTCGTAGCATCTGATCGTCAATGCCTCGGGCAATTTTGCCTCGAGTTGGAGCGTTTTGATAAACACGCAATAATGTATCAATATATGCTGCGGATTAGCTCCCGCATGCTGGCGTACGAACAATGCCCCTTTCTCGTCAAGGACATAGACCGCCACATGCTTACCGGTGGCATGGTAAAAAATCTGCAGAATATCGGCCAGATTATGTTTATACAAAAACGGAATATAGGTTTGCTCCAACACATAGTCATCGAAAACCACCGGCGAAAACTGGGCCTGCGGACTGGATAACTCCTGTAATAGCTGATTATTGTTTTCCAGAAAATAAAAACCTAGGGCCTTATTCTGAAATTTAAAACAGCAATATCCATTACCGGCCGCCAACAGATAGCGGCTCACGTTCCGCAACGGCTGATCGGCAAAACAAGCCAGTAATCGATTAAAGATGGTTTCTATTCTTAGTGCAATGCTGCGCCCTCTGCCTCGGGTATAACAAATGACCTGTAATCTATCGATCGACAATGGCCTGGCGGTTTGATTGAAGATTTCGGTCAGACAAGCAAAAATACCTTCCAGCCCCAAGTAATGCTGCAAGGTGACTTCCCCCCAATGCGAAACCGACAGTTTCTGGATACTCTGAACAAAACAATGCCGGCCCTCGCCATAACTCAACGGATCGGAGCGCTCGCTCATCATAAATTGTTGCTGATTGGCATCTATCGACAACACCTCGCCCCAATTCACTAGCAACAACGACGCCAACAACCGGTTGGGTTGCGCATAAACCTCCAGTCCGGTTTCTTTGTTTGGTAGGTATTTTGATAAAAAAGCGTGCAATTCCGCCAGTAACCGACCCAAATCACTATCGGGTATATTCATGCTTTGGCTATGCAACTGCAGATTGATATCTTTACGGTACAGGCCATTGACTACCGCCCAACACAACAGCTCCAACAGATTGTCGCCTTGCTTGATCGCCATCTCGGGACGCACCGATGAGGAGGATACTCGGCCATCATATAAACACCAAATTGTCGGCGAATCGGTCGGCGATATTTCCACAATCGACCAGATTTCAGGCTTGGCGTACACCATGCTCCGAGTGGTCAACACCTCGACTTTACCCGGACGCAAATCCAGAAAAGCCCTCAGTTTGCGACTCAACAGCTTCAAATCATCGTTTTGATCGGGATGATCGATCGGGTTGCCGGTGATTTTTAAAATAATCCGCAAACATTGCTGAAGCTGATCGCGAATCACATTATGCTCAGTGCTGGCTTTTTTGATATCCCAATATTTCTGGCTAGTCAAACTATCCAGCAAATCCTCCGGCCATTGCCAGCGTTGGGCGATCATGCCCATGAAATCATCATGTAACTGACGCACATTGCTATCCAATGACGCGGCGGTAATACCCATGATTTTGATCTGAAAGCATTCCCTAGCCAAATTAAGCCGATGTTTCGAGCCGGCTTGGCGCAAATAGTCGTCAACCTTGTTATATATCAACAAATAAGGATCGAGAGTATCGACGCTGAAATCCCCCCGATAAATGGCTTGTTTCATCGACAAACACAACCATTGCGGCGCGGGAAACTCAACCGCATAACTTTCCATTAAAAATAACTTTAATAGTGCCTTATGCGGCGAACTCAACGATTTATAAATATGCCAAAGCGTGGCACTGACAAACTCCGACAGGGGAATATCTTGCAGACCACCAAAATCCAATACTTCCGATTCGGAGATGAATCGATTTTCCAACAAATGCGCTACATATTGCGGGTAGTTTTTTTCCTGATGCGGTGGCACCAACCACCAGACCGGCACCCGCCCGGCGATATAGACCGAGGTACGGTAAAACTCTTCCAACAGCAAATAATGCTGAGTCTCGCCACTGCTTTCGGCGGACAACGGAGCGTTTTCGCCTCTTTTGAATTGTTCGCTATCCAACAGAAAAAAATGTACTTCGAGCTTTAACGATAATGCCCATTTTTCAACCAGCTCGGTTTTCTGTGTTAGCTCATCCAACTCGGTAGCCGATAAATTGGGCCCATGGCACAGCCAAATATCAATATCACTTTCCTTGGAGAACGCCATGCTAGCAACGCTACCCATTAAAAAAATACCGTGTATTGGGTAATTCCTAAGAGCCTTGCGTTTATATACAAATCCCTTGGAAAACTGCTTGGCCGTATCGATAGCCTGTTTGCTGGGTATATAATCGGGTATTCCGGCCGGTGTTTCCAGAGATACAAAGCCCGGTAACAACGGGTGATTTTGATGGAATAGCAAAGGCAATAAATTCAAAAAATCATGCTGCCTTTTCTGCAGCAAATCTCGCATCCGTTGCAGGCGGCTCTGATTGAAATTTTTGAAACGCTGAGAAACCGCATGCAGATCTTTTTTACTGATCTCTTCGCCAGGCGCGCCCAAGTGTATCGGTGGAAAGCGGGGAGTCAAGCTCTATCCTGCCAAATTTAAGGTTGAGCCAGTATAGGTAATCAAACCGGCTTATGAAAGTTTAGTTGCACAAATCTGCCGACGACATCGTCAAAACAACTAAACCGGGTCAGGCAGGCATGAGGCACTTCGATCTGAAAACTCTGCCGAGGCGGGATAGATAGCAACAATGAAAACAAGACCCGTATTACCCCGGCATGCGTCACCACCAACACCCTTTGCCCTGCATGGTTGATCAACAGTCTCTCCCAAGCATTCTGAATCCGCCCGACAAAACAGGTATAACTTTCCGCATTGGGAGGGGTGAAACAGGCCGGATCGTCATAAAACGCCTGTAACAAATTAGGATATAAATAATTTATCCGCTCCGCCGTTTGTCCTTCCCAATCGCCGAAATTGATTTCCATCAGGCCTGAATCCATCTCCACCGCTACCTGATGAGCTTGACCCCATGACGAAGCAAAAGACGCACAGCGCCGCAAGGGGGAACTGACTACGGCCTGCCACTGTTCCACCCCGCACTGATTAAACATTTGCCGCCGACCATGATCAGTCAAGGGATCGTCGGTGACACCACGAAAATAATCGCCGCCCTGAACTTCGCCATGGCGCAGAAAATCGATGACTGTCGGTTTGCATATCGAACTCATTAAAAATCTAGCTTGGTCAGCGCCATTGCCTCTGGCGGGCGTCGTGTAAATGACAACTCATACCGGTTGAGCTTGGTTGCATTCGGACTAACCCGCCTTTTGCGTCAGCATTTAAAGCCGGGATGATGTATGCTGATTTTTTAGTGCTTAAGAACTTTCAGGAAAGGAAAAACTTACTCGGAGAGGTTCCGAGTTTTGCCCCAATGCTTATCAAGTATTCAAGGTATCCATCAAATCAATCATAAATTCCATTTCTTCATCATCCACTTTTTGCCAGGAATGGAAGCCGAGACTCGTCAATACTCCAGGACCTTTTTCTTCCTTGTGCATATCAATCAGCAATTGTTGAATTTCAGTCCGCCTATCCCGCAGCCTTGGCCCTATCATCAAGCCATGGTGAATGACGCTGATCTGACTTCTGACCAACACTTTGAGCTGCTTCTTAATCATGGCCGACATGCCGTCATAGGCTTCCGCCAGAAAAATGCCGACATCGGCATCGCCTCTCAACAAATGCTTGGCGACCAACACATAATTATCCACTGGTACCGGGACGATATTTTCATTACTCAAATCACCGGGCTCTAACATGATCATGCCCATCAACCGTACATCGGGATCATCGGTGAAAGCCACGCGCGTGCCCGGCTCAAAATCGGCCACATCATTAACAGTGCTAGCGCTGTTAACCACGATAATGGCTTCATCGGATTCGCCCTCCGCCTTGACCAGAGGTAAAAACCCCTTCTCCCTGACCAACATCGCCGCATCGAAGGGATTGGCATAAATTAAGTCGATTTTATCGGCCTGGATAGCCTCTCGTTGACTTTGAAAGTCGTTGTACATTTCCAAATGGATAGCAAGATCCGTATGTTTTTGCAGCCAGGTATTAAAGATATACCAGCCTGAAAGATGGTCAGGGGTAAAATCAGGGCTGACGGTGAACATGAAAGACATGGTATTCCCCTGTTAAAAAAGTGTTGGATAAAGTTGGATGCATTCGTCAACCTTGGTACGCGATGGTTTACGACGCACCGAAGTATAACCCACCACCTTCCCAGCTCTGATATTCGGAATCACGGTAGCTTTTACCCAATAATAGCCGCCATCCTTGCGTAGATTTTTCACGTAACCCTGCCATTTTTCGCCTCGGCCTATGGTGTCCCATAAGTCCTTGAACGCCGCTGGCGGCATATCCGGATGTCTGAGTATAGAATGGGGAGAGCCAATCAATTCCTCTTCCGTATATCCTGACATTTCGACGAAGGCCCGATTGACGTGGGTAATGATTCCTTCCGGCGAGGTTGTGGAAACGATCAGCTTTCCGTCCGGATAAGGAGTTTCTATCTGGGTAAATAAAACTTTTCGGTTGATGGAGCCATATAATTGCAGGGTTACCTCCTGAAAATCTCCAACAATATCTTCAGCCTTCATATCAGCGATCATGATTCACTCCCGTGACGGTTAGGGTTACAGCATTTCGGAAATGCTTTCCGCCGCCCGTTTTACATCCAGAAAAATCAAACCCAACTTGGCGTTTGGCTTTGCCAACACGGTCAATACCGCTTCCTGACCGGCATAAGTCATCAGCACGTAGCCATGTCGACCCTTGATCAACACTTGCTCTAGGTTACCTCGATTCAATTCCTGTGCGGTTCTGTCGCCCAACGACAACATCGCCGCACTCATGGCCCCAACCCTATCCTCATCCATGCCGGACGGCAATACCGAAGCCATCATCAGGCCGTCCGTGGAAATCACGCCCGACGCTTCAATATCCGCCGATGTACCGTTCAGCTCGTTTAAAACCGATGTTAACAAGTCAGCTTTCATATATATTTCCTCTTTACCTAGTATGTTCCAAAATCATCAATCGATGCTCAGCTGTCCCTTTTTGTATAACGTATACTTAAAGCCCAGACCAATGTGACAAATTCGGTCTGGTTAAAATGCGGTATGCCGGCAATCACAATCACAAAGCAATGGCTGCCGATAAACACCGGCCAAAAACCAATTTGGCTGTGCCCAAACGCATCGACTATCGCCCAAGCATGACTGGCTATCCCCATATTATTGACCAGCAAACCGGAACGGCGTTTATGCACTGTTGCCAGATCGGCACTGAGCGCGGACAACTCTTCAGCCACTTCATGAGGAAAACCGCTAGTTGCCAGATAAAACCCTTGTTCGTCGGCCAACAAAACCTTGCCGCTTTCGCTGATACTGCCCAACAAATCCGGCAGAATATCTTCCAATGCCCCTTGGGGCGCTTCAATAACGCTATCGACGCCTTGCACCCACCCTAGCTTTTGGCAATGGTGCAGCAATTCCAGCACCTTGGTTTCGTCATCGCTTTCCGCCAAAAATAATAACTGCTCTACATTCAAAGCCGGTGTCTGCGGTTGTTGTAATAAACGTTTCAAAAAACGTCTCGGCTTGTCGGTCTCGCTGGCGGAAATTGCCTGATAGGCACCCGCCGGAGTCGGGTATAAAAACAAGCCATCAACCAATTTAAACTCGCTCATCTCACTCCCCTTCCAGCCCCGGATCCAGGGAATACAATAAGGCCTGCACCAGCAACGATACATCACTGTGCTCCCTGGCATCGACGGCAAAAACCGGCGGATTCAGCTTCATGGCCTGCAATTGTTGCTGATAATCGGCTATGGTGGGTTTGCCACTGAGATCCATCTGGGTAACGCCAATCGCAACAGCAGTCGATTGGATAAATTTGTCAAAGGCTTCCAGAAAAAAACGCATATCCTGAAAAGGGTCGGCACGGGTATTGTCCAACAGCAGAATGAGCCCGATACCTCCGGAAGTTAAAATATCCCACATGAAATCGAAACGTTCTTGTCCCGGCGTTCCATAGAGATGAACCTTTTGACCATCATCGAGATTCATTACTCCGTAGTCCATCGCTACCGTAGTAGTCGATTTCCGGTTTTTTGTCATATCGCTGGCCGCAGCATCGGTTTTCACCGGCGGTGAATCGCTGATACTACTGATAGCGGTAGTTTTCCCGGCACCAACCGGTCCGGTAAAAATGATTTTGTATTGGCTCATGGCACTCCTTAACCCTTTAGTCGCCGCGCAACTTATTCAAAATTCTACTTAGCAAACCATGCCGCTTATTGGGCTTGGGCGGTTCGGGAGCCATCGTTTCGTCGACTCTCCGCTCGCTTTTACCCAACATCCCCAAGCTATAACAGGCGCTGATAAATGCAAAAACATATTGCGGCTTAACCTTTAAAACCTGGATAACCTCCAAGGGCGACCTAGGCCCTTGTACCAGTAATGCCGCTATCCTCAACGCATCCGGTGTCAGTAATAGACGCGTAAAATTAGGCCAATGCTTCAAATAAATGGGCGCTTTCGGGTCCAGGCCTAGCGGAAAACGCCCTTTCGAGGTCCATGTCGCCAATTTCCAGATAAAAGCATCGACATCCTGAAACATATTCCGGGCTTTTTCATCAATGCCGCCCCTGGCATCGATCGGAGTCAAATTAATATTGCTGGCAAACATTTTGTTTTGCTCCATGCCTGCGAACACACGCAATTGCTTGTCGTCGGCATCCAGCCAGACTTCATGGCTCTCTGGGAAAAACAGCACCGGTTTCCAAATGGAATTCAATTGAAGTGCTCGCGATTGATGGCGGGCAACTTTATAAGCCGATAGCACATAACCGAGTAAATAGCTTTTAGGGTCGAAACTAGCTTTATGAAGTTGAGAGGCATCATTGAAATCAATGTCCACAAGCGTTCCCAGAAAAGCAGTGAATCCACCCTCGTTATTTTCCATCGCGGCACGCCGTTTTGAAACTTTAGGCGCATGCTGAATCGGCAGAGCCGCTTCTAGTTTAGCCTTTTGCAAGCTGATACCGTCCGCATTCGTCACAGCCGAACCCGATACAGGCGATTTTGTCGAAGCAGGCCTAGCCTGTTCAGGATGCGCTTTAGCCACGGGAAGAACCGGTCTGAACTTGGATAACACCGCCATCAGTTGTTCAGCAGTTACCGGTTTTTGAATGAAAAAGGTGTTTTCTATTTTTAAGGGTTGCAAGGACAGTAATACGATGGGTCTTTGCGGCGTTTTCAGCCTCCTGTTTTCCAAAATCTCGGCGGCGGTGGCGAAGTCGGCATCGATTATGTCAACGTCGGCTTCCGATTCATTCACGACAATGGCAATTCCGCGGCAAGGTCCTTTCAAATAAAGTTCCATGGTTTTAAGGCTACGCGGATCCATCCCGTAGAGCGCCACTTTAATTGGCACATGGCCTGATTTTTTCATATCGTATTTCCATCAAAATAATCCCCCAGCAATTGCCAATCCGTTACAAGTCTAGCCCCGGCATCCTGAAGACTCTGGTACTGATTTCTAAAACGGTCGCGACTCTTGGTCGATTTATATAACTCCAACAATGCGAACTGCAAATCTTCCCGCGTTGGATCAACACCGAGACCACGCTCCAAAATTGTCATTGCTTCTTCAAGCTGGCTGTATTCGATAAAATCGTTGGCCAATGCTAAAAAATCGTGCCGTATCTGATCTTGCTGTCTTATTTCGATCAACTGGGGACGACCTAATATGCCTGGCGTGAACAGTGAATATCGATTAGCCGAAGCTTGTTGAGGATAGGGTATAGCATTTTTGAGCGTCGATAATTGAGCTGGATCAAGCCTGGAACGGCTACCATGCACTAAGCGTTGGCAAAATGCCTGCCCCTTGCCATTCAAGGTAATCAGTAAATCAAGCAAACTCGCGTAAAGAGGTTCGGACAGGTGATTTTGATAGCAAAAATAAATGCGCCGCAGATGCGCCAGCAAGTTTTTAGGATTCCTACTGACCTTAAAAGTTAATATTTTGAGGGTTGCATCGGATTGTTGTTGCTCATCAGTAAACAGCGGCAGATCATCTTCCCAAAAGCCGTTTGCCCTAGAAGGAGCCGCCAATCCGTCAAGAAGCAATTTTGAAGAAAATTGGGGCATTAAATCCCTCCACGGTATATTATTTGGATGAAAGAATAGCAGCATTCCGTAAAACTGTTTTTTGCCAGGCCGCAGGATATGACGCAATTCACATAAAACAACAGCTATTTTACGGTTTTTAAAAACCGTACTCATCGGATCACACCAAAGCTTACTAACATGCGATTTATGATCATTTCGCCGATACCATCAAACGTTAATTTTCTTGGCGTACATCAACGGAGAAATAGATGCTTTGGTTGAAAGCACTGCATTTGATTTTTATGGTGACATGGTTTGCCGGTCTGTTTTATTTGCCCAGACTGTACGTCTATCATGCGATGAGCGACGACGCCGTCAGCCACGAGCGCTTCAAAGTGATGGAACGCAAACTCTATTACGGCATCATGACCCCAGGCATGCTCTGCACCTTTATTTTCGGCTTCTGGATGTTAAAGGATTATGCCTGGAGCCTGTATTCCGCGGCGGGCTGGCTACACCTCAAACTAATACTGCTAGCATTACTGGCGGTTTATCACGGTTTTTGCGGCAAATGGCTGCTGGATTTCAAACATGACCGCAACCGGCATAGCCATATCTATTTTCGCTGGATCAACGAAATACCGGTGCTACTTTTGTTTGCGATCATCTGGCTAGCGGTATTGAAGCCTTTCTGATCGGTTTTGGCCGGTCCTCCATCTAAGCCGATCTTCAGAGGCCTTTTCCGGCAAACCACAATTCCAGCATCATTAGTATCCAGATCAACTCACCGTAGTAGGCTGCATGAATGCTTTGATGCATGTCGACGACATGATCGAGAAACTCCGGCTTGAAATATTCACGTTTTTTTAAATCATGAATGGCATCATAGGCCAATTCCTTCAGGGGTTGATGGTCTTTTAGCCAAATACCGAACGGCAAACCGAAGCCGTGCTTGGGTTTATTGATGATCTGTTCCGGCAAAAATTCGGCCATAGCCTGTTTGTAAAACCAGCGCAGTTTTTGCCCTTTCAATTTGCTATCCGAAGGAATCCGGCAGGATAAATCAACAATGCGCTGATCCAACAATGGATAACAGACTTCGACCCCGACCATCTCGCACATCCGGTTGACCTTGACCAGATCATTGTCGTGCAGCGTGGTTTTCCAATCCATGTATAGCATGCGGTTCAACACACTGGCATTTTCCGGCCGCTGATAGCATTCCCTCAGTAAACGTAACGGTTCAGCGGTATCAATCCGGGCCAGGAAATCAGCCTGGAAAATATCCCCCCCCTCATGCCGGTGCAGAAAATTGTAATCCTGCAAGCGGTCCGGCATTGCGGCGTTGGCTTGTTCGATGTAGCGCTTGGCTTTGTACGGAATCTTGTGTTGAGCCAGCACGGGCGGCAAGCGACTCAGACCGGCTTCCACGGCGCTACTGACAAAACCCGGCAAACGATGATAATGCTCGAATAGCATTTGTTTGGCATAGCGTTCGTTACCGGCAAAAATTTCGTCGCCACCATCACCACCCAATAACCGTTTGATGCCGTTTTCCTTGGCCAGCTTGGCGCAATAATACGCCGCCAGCGCCGAAGAATTTCCGAAAGGTTCGTCGTAATATGCCGCGATCAAAGGCACCGCGTTGACGGTATCTTCCGGAGTCACATAATATTCGTGCTGACGAGTATTAAAATGTTTGACGGCGATGTTGGCGTATTCGATTTCGTTATACCCCTCCACCGGGAAACCCATCGAAAAAGTTTTAGCTTTATCGGGAAATACTTTCGATAATGCGCCGGCAACGCTGGAGCTATCCAATCCTCCGCTCAGAAAGGCACCGGTATTGTCTTCGCTATCGACGTTGCGTCTAACCGTATCGATCAAGAGTTCCCGCAATTCACGGCCGGCCTGTTGCAAATTTCCCGAAACTTGCTCCTGAAATGTTGGCATCCAGTAACGTTTAACAACTACCTGACCATTTTGATAAATTAAACATTGCCCACCCTCCAGTTTTTTAACCTGTTGATAGATGGTATTGGGACTCGGGCAATGATGAAAATAAACGTAATCGTAAATGCTTTGTGGCGCAATCGCGTCATTGACATCAGGATGGCACACCACGAAATCGGCGCGACTGCCGAACACGATGCCATTTGCGGTTTGTGCGTAATACAGGTTACTCAGACCAATCGGGTCAGTTGCCAGAATCAGGCTTTGTCGTTCGGCATCGACCATTACCAAAGCAACAGGATCGGCCTGCCGATCCAGGAATTCGCTGCCGCGTTGCCGATAAGCACTCAATATCTGTTGCATGTGCTGAACATTCTGGCAAGGCTTCGCCACTATCAGTAGGCATTGATCAGCTTGTTGTATCGCCGTGGTCGGTGCGGCGGCGGCATATCCTGGACCATGCAGACATTCCAGGGAGTCATTAGCTGTCATAGTGCCGAGCAAAGCCAGCGCCTGATCATTTTGGAGGTTTGCTCCAATCCATCCCGCAAATTGTGTCATTGTTATTCTAGTGAGTTATGGACTGACATGACTGATTACATACCTGAATTTGCCGGATCGTTCCTTGGCAATGAAATCGGTGTATTCGATGCCGATATTAACCGCCGCGCCCAGCCGCTTTTTAAATTCGCCGACAATTTTTTCCTCTGCTATAGAAGCTTGGTAACAATCGGTCCTGACAATCTGTACCGTGGTTTTATCCAGGCTGTCCTGGATAATCTTAAACGCATCGACGCCTTCCAGATCGCGCAGCACATAGATCAATGCCAAACCGTGTAGCACCGTACCATCCCGAGCCACGACAAAATCGGTTGTGCGCCCCTGAATTTCGTCCAACAACGGTAAGCCTCGGCCGCAAGCGCAGATCTTATCCGACAAGATACCCATATCACCGGTACGGTAACGAATGAACGGAAAATCGCGGGTAGCCAAATGGGTCACAACAATTTCACCCAATTCGCCCGCCGGCAACACCCGGCCTTGCGCATCGACGATTTCGACGATGACGTCCTCCGCCGTGATATGCATTCCGCCTTGCGGACACTGATGGGCAATGAACCCGGCGTCACGGCCGCCATAACCGTTGGCAACAGGGCAAGCAAATACACTTTCGATTTTTTCCCGCTGATGGTCGTACAGCCGTTCGGATGTAACAAAGGCAACCTTGATACCGAGATTATCCAACGCAATACCATTTTTCTCGGCATGAGATGCAATATGCGCCAAGGCGGACGGATAACCGAACAACATCTTAGGTCGAATGCGTTGAATTTGTCGTATAAAACCATCGAGCTTTTCCGGCGACATTTCAAATGCCGGAATCAAATGGGTTCTGAGCAATTTATCGCGCAACAGTCGGATTTTATCCTGCGCGCCAAGCTCGATCGGCGAACCCCAAATGACTGCTTCGGGATCGCCTATGTCGACACCCCACCACCGCGTCGCCCGCCATTTGGCGGCCACGTCATGGCTGACCCGGAGATTCCCGATATAAAAAATTAACGGCTCACCGCTGGAGCCGCCGGTATTAAAACGCGATAATCCCACAGCATCATCAGCCTTCATATCGGCCAAATGCGCCCGGATTTCCGATTTGGCTAGTAAGGGCAAATCGGCTAATTGTTCCAGATTATCGATAGCCTCCGGATCGAAACCAGTTTGCCCAAAAAGATTTTTATAATAAGGCACATGGCTTTGCACATCGGCCAGAAATGCCTTTAATTTTTTCAACTGTAATAGGCGTATTTCATCGCGATTCAGCCACTGGCTTTGCTCCATGTCGCGGCGAACCTTGACCGTGCTATGTTTTTTTAGCGCTTCGTGCAGAGGGAATATCACTGCCGAGCAAAAAGAGGTGTAGAGACTCATCGATTTACCAATTTGTTAAATTCCGCAAGCAATAGCGCAACCCGTTTATCCCAGGCGTTATCCGCCGCATAAGCCATGATCGTTTGACGCTTCCAATTTCGGTTCAAGGCATCGTCGGTTGCTCGCGATAACGCATCGGAATCGCCAAATGGCACAATTGTACCCAGCGTCGAATTGGATACCACCTCACGATTGCCGCCGACATCGGTGGTTACCACCGGCAATCCACAAGCCATTGCCTCCAAAAATACATTGGCCCAACCTTCATTTGCAGTGGCCAACACGAAGACGTCGGCGGCCGACAATGGAACATGCAAATCCTCGGAAGCCATTGCACCTAAAAAGCGCACCTGTTGCCTCAAGCCGAGCGATTCGACCAACTGTTCCAATTTGGCGCGATTGTTTCCTTCGGGACTGGCGCCACCTACGATCAAATAAACTAATTTTGGATGTTTTTCCAACAAACCGGGCAGTATTTCGATGACACGATGAAACCCCTTTCTATCGACCAAACCGCCCACCGAGATTAATACCTGTGCGTCTTCGGCAAGTTGCAGTCGGCGACGTGCTTCGGATTTATCGATAGCAAAGAATTTCGTCGTATCGACGCCATTGCCGATCACCGCAATCTTTTCGGAATCGGCGCCCAGTTCAACCACATGTCGTTTCAACGATTCCGACACCGAAAATATTCTTGCCGCACGCTGCAGGGCTTTCAACAATCGCTCTCGACGGCCGGGGATTTTAGACAACGGGACTTCCGTGCCACGTAAAGTTATCGTCACTGGCACCCTGAACCAACAGCCCAACCAGGTAGCCGCATAGCCATCGGGATAGGCAAAATGTGCATCGATCAGATTATAAGCAAAGTCTTTTTTTAACCTGAACAACAGCGGTAAGGCTCCAACGGCCATCAAAAACCCATCCAAGGTGCGAAACAGGCCAGGTATAGCCAGAAAACGGGGAAAATACACATCAATACCGTTTTGCTGCTCGTAACTCGCCGGTTGCGGGCGATAGCCGGGCTTGAAAAGGCGCACCAGGCCTTGCAGCGGAAACCAGGGCACCGGCGACACCACGACCAAGGGGCTATGCTCCGCGACTCGGCTCATGCGTTCGCGAATGAATAAGCCGGCATTGGCCCTGACCTGGCTCGGATACAACGAGCAAAATACTAGCAGCCTGGGTGTTTTGTCGGTCATTTCTTGGCATTAACCGCGTTGGCATACACGGCCTGGTAATTGGCCACACTCCGCCGCCAATTACGCTCATCTTCCACATAGTGCCGTCCGGCATGGCGTATCTCGTCCCAGTTGTGTTGATCGGCCAATGCTTCCAACACGGTTTGCGCCAACGCGGTTGGATCGCCGGCCTTGAAAAGATAACCGGTTTCCCGGTCGCGAATCAGTTCGTGATGGCCGCCAACGTCGGATGCCACCAATAACCGCCCTTGCGCCATGGCTTCCAGGGGTTTCAACGGCGTCACCAGATCGGTCAGACGCATCGACAAACGCGGATACACGAATATATCCACCAAGTTGTAATAACGCTGGACCTGATCGTGGTGAACACGCCCAACCTGAATCACATGCTGGTGCAAACTCAGCGCGGCAATTTTATCGTTGATTGCCTGTTGTTGCGGCCCGCCGCCGACCAACAGCAAGCGAACATTGGGCTGCTGTTTAATAATCTCGGGCAGAGCATCCAGTAACAATAGCAAGCCTTCATAGGCATAGAAGGAACCGATGAATCCCAGCACGGTGTTACCAGCCAGTTTCAATTGCCGCGCCAAATCGGGATCGGCGCTTTCGCCGAAACTGAACTTGTCGATGTCGACCGCATTGGGAATCACGGTAATTTTCTCCGCGGCCAGGCCTCGGCTTATGATGTCCTTGCGTAAGCCCTCGCAAATCGTTGTCACCGCGTCTGCCTGTTTGAAAACATGAGTTTCCAGGGCTTTGGTGATTCGATAACGCAAACTGCCTTCCTGCGTCGTACCATGATCGACCGCAGCATCCTCCCAAAAAGCCCGGCACTCGTAGACCAATGGAATATTATATTTTTTAGCCATTTTCAAAGCCGCCAGACCATTCAGAGCCGGCGAATGCGCATGCAGCACATCGGGCTTGATTTGCGGGATGATTTCATCCAGGCGCTTTTCCAAACTTTGCACAATGGCCCATTGGTTGAGGACCGGCAGCCTTGAAAAAAACCCATCAGATTCCGCCGAGCGATAAAAAGTCAATCCATCAACGGTTTCAACCTCCGCTCTAGCTCCGACATGCTTGGCGGAAGTGACATGAAAAGTTTCCCAACCCAGCTTACGTTGCTCTTCCAGAATAGCGCGTGTACGGAAGGTATAGCCACTATGCAAGGGAATCGAGTGGTCGAGAATATGCAGTATTTTCATGAATTGGAGTGATATGAAATTTTGACTGGTTATCGATTTTCAGCCCGTTAGTGTTGTTCTTTCCCTGTCAATCGCATCCAGGCCTTTCTGGATAAATGCAGGATTAACAAATACCACGGCATTTTCAACCAATGGGAGCGAATGTACAACAACCAGCGAGCGAAACCGGTCCAGCGATCGCTGCAGCTCGGATGGATTGGCATCAACGCCGGAATAAATAACATGTCCATAACCCGGTTTTTAAAACCACCAGATACCGTAAGCGCAGGGTTTTGCAACACTGCGTCAGGTACCGGAGTGTGCAACATTTTGACGCTATATCGCAAGGCATAGAATAACGGCCTAGCCATACCCAACACATTGGCTCGACCTAAAAGCTTTTGCCAAAACCCCATATCGTTACGGCTAAATTCGCGCAATAACAAATCCATGTCACTCAAATCACGTAATCCGTTGTCAAATTCACCGCCCCAAAACAAGTGGCTGGCGCTATGCAAAATCATATCCTCAGGCGCTAAAACCCAACAATCACTACCTGGAATTTTAACCGCCGCTTTCAGCAGCAGTTCAGCTTCGGGGCATAAGGTGCAGGTTTCAGGGAGAATGTTATGGTGAACATCTAAGGTCGTACCGCGCTGAACATGCCGCATCGGAGGCAATTCGTGCATCCAACGCTCATAGTATCTACGATCATAGCCGTCCATTTTTTCCGGATACCAACCATGCCACTTCAGGCGTTCTTTGACATCTTGTAACCGATGCTTAGGCACAAGGATATCTATATCACTGAATACCCGGCCCAACCCGGCATTCAAATTCGCCGCTAAATAGGCAGTGCCTTTGAGCAAGATCAAGGGAAGTTGTAACTGTTCAAATATCTGCTGTAGGTTGTAGAGTTCCCAGTTAACAAGGCGTTTTTGCGACATCCAGTATTTATAGGCGGAGTTAAGATGGGGCGCCACAAAGTTCGGCGGCGCCAATAAACCAAACTCTTTCCAAAAAAAAGCCAACCTTGATATAACTCCGGCGGCTCGCGCCTGTCGTAGCAGTAACTCCCATTCCTCATCTGAAAGCTGGATAGTATTTTTATAAACTATCAACTGGTTAACCAGTAATTTCGATGGAATATTACCCACGCCCAAAATCGCCCAGTAATTGTTCAAAACAATCCGATGCTTGATCGAAATTTCCGTCGTAAACAAAATCATAAACACGGCATCTTTCAACCAAGTCAGCCAACAGAGAGAAGCCTTCCGCTCCCAATACGCTGTAATTAAAAGATAAGTCCGCCAACTTCATGAAGGCTTCCGCTTTAGGTAATGCTGTCAAATTTAAGCTGGACTGGTGCTGGAATTTGGGAAAGACCACCAGACAAGGCGCCGCAATTTCATCGGCCCTTGAGATCGACTCTGCCGGCGGTTTCATCAGGGTAACCGAGCCTTTCAAGGTATCGTGTACAACGGAACTAAACTGATTATGGGGAAAAGCATTGGCAATCAACTCTATCGATTGATTTTTCAAACTGACAGGACGCGGCACGGGCGTAATGAGTCCAGTCTGACAATCTATCAGCGTTAACTCGTCAGACAACAATCGCCAACCTTTATTGATCAAAGCGGCACACAAAGTACTTTTTCCGGAACCGGGAGTACCTGGCAAAATCAGGGCATTACCGTGCTTTTCAACGACAGCGGCATGAATAATTAAAAATTGATGTGAATAACCGGATATGCACCAATTAAGCCCCCATTCAAAAAACGGGAAGGCTTGTGCATAAGGCAAGGGTTTGAACGGTACAAACTGATCGAAAGCAAACAACACTTGTTTTCGAAAAAACCGCCTTAGCCCGGAAGGGGGAAACACTCTGACGTAAAAATCGCAAAAGACATTGGGGGTTAGTCTTGGATAATCCGAATATAACTGACTAATCCCCTTTTGAACCGATTCAATCTCCGAATCCACTCGAACGCTAAAAGGCCCAATCCGAAGTACAAAAGCCGAGCTTTTGTCTTTTGTAAAATTTGAGACTGCCAAACTAAACGACACTTTCGATCAGATATAAGGCTAATAAAGATTCCAGAATCCTCATTATTTCGTCAGTTTCTATTAAGCCGGACATTGTTAACTTCAAACTCTCGACATCAACCGGGCTAGCCGCAATCCGCACCTGATTAAAAACATCCGCGACAACACCGTTTAAACGATGCGTTTGCCCGGTCCCTGTATGGTACAACAACCATTCCCGATCGATTAAACAGACCTCAACATCGAACTTGGTAAACGGCCGGTATAATGAAGCCGCCATATCCTTTCAATAATTCATAAATTAGGCTTATCAATGATGAATAAGCTCGAAATATTCTTTTTTCTGTGTGGCCGATAGAGTCGTACTATTGTATATGCTGACAATATACGCGGGAGTAATATCTTCATAGACAGGATTAAATGCGCCTGTCGCTTGATTTAATGCCGCGTTAAGATAGTCGGCAATCGCATGAAACTCCAAACTACCATCATATTTGTCGAGCATATCCCACATAGACGTATCGCCGAAGCTGCTGCTACCAAATATAAACTGAAAGGTTGTCGCTAACGCCCCAGAACCGAATTTAGTCTTTATAGTATTGTATATTTCAGTCCAGTCCCCCCCCGACTTCCATTCGCCTTTATAGGAGACTTGTTTAACGTACGAGCCATTTATTCTTATCCGTCTAATGGTAAAGGGATTAACGCTGGCCAAGCACCATTGATTGAGATTGCCGTCCTGGTTGCCTGTTTTGACTGCATTTTGCCGCCAACCACCCGGCGAAAAGCCCACGCCACAATCGTAGTCGCCGGGGTGGCTTGACTGATTGCCTGACTGTATCCCGGAAATAGTACATTGATAAACACCTCCCAAGGCGGTTTTGCTGGTCAATGTCATGATAACCGGTGCCACTACACCTGCTTTAGAAAACGAGCGCCGTGATTTATCAACCGCTAGGTTAGAATTTCGGCTTTCGTCCGGCCTGACTACTTTCTTATTTTCCGCACTCATATCGAATCGCCTTTAATAAAATTTGAACTATGTCACACTCTAGCAAAACACTCAATGCCTGTCTATTGCACCGTTGTACAGATTACTCACCTAAAACACTTATTGACCAAGGTTGTTTCTCAAAAATGCTTCAAACATCAGCAGTGACCAGATAGGCGCACTGTAATCTCTTAACCCGGCCTGATGCTGGGTAACAATATGTTGTAAAAATGCGTCATCGAACCAGCCGGTTTTTCGCAGTGTATCGCCTAATAATGCCTGTTGTACACGTTGTTTTAACGGCCCTCTGAACCAACTAGCGAGCGGCACGGAAAAGCCCATTTTCGGCCGATAAAGAATATCGTTGGGCAAATAGACTTCCAACGATTTTTTAAACAGATATTTGCCTTCGCGACCATTCAGCTTCAAGTCAGGCGCCAAAGTCGCCATCCATTCCACTAATTTATGATCGAGTAGCGGCACCCGAACTTCCAGCGCGTGCGCCATGCTGGCCCGGTCGACTTTGGTCAGAATATCGCCTGGCAAATAGGTTTTCAAGTCCAAATATTGCACCATGGACAATGGATGCTCCGGGGCTTGATCACGATATCGTCGAAAGACTTCGATGGCTTGATAACCCTGCAATTGGCTTTTTAACTGAGCGCTGAATAACTGATTGCGCATTTCATTGGACATCACCGAAACACTATGAAAATAGCCGGCCATCGAATCGCGACCGATGGATTCCAATGTCGATTTAGCCCGCAGAACCTTCGGCGCCCAATCCAGCTTGGGATAAATACGCCCCAATGTGGAAAACAGCGGTACTCGCACGGCATCCGGCAACAAAGCGCGCATTCTGTCTTCATAGGTATGCCAGCGATGCCGCCGATAACCCGCCAGATTTTCATCACCACCATCGCCGGACAACACCACGGTAACCTGTTTCTTGGCTAGCTCACATACCCGATAGGTCGGCAAGGCAGAGCTATCGGCATAGGGTTCGTCATATAAACCGGATAATTGATCAATCAAGCTAAAATCGTCCGGATCGACCTGCTCTACCCGATGCGCGGTATGGTAGCGCTCCGCCACTTGGGCCGCGAATTGGGATTCGTTAAATTTCGGATCGCCAAAAGAAATCGAGCACGTATTGACCGGATCGGGCGACAAGCCCGCCATCAACGCGACCACGGCACTGGAATCGACGCCGCCCGACAAAAAGGCCCCGAGCGGCACATCCGCTACCATCCGGATTTTGACCGCCTCCCGCAAACGCTCGATCAATTCCTGTCCGGCTTCATCGACACCGCGATTTTGCGATGAGTCGAACTTTACATCCCAATATTGCCGTGGCTTCCAGGATTGCTGCCCTCGTTTAATGCTTAAGCAATAACCTGGCTCCAGTTTATATACACCTTGGTAAATAGTTTTCGGGTCGGGGATGTAACCAAAGCCAAAATAATCTTCAATTGCCGTTGGCTCGATGGTTTTGGGTAATAGCGGATGCAGGTTCAGAGCCTTGAGTTCGGAACCGAAAATAAATTGGCCGTTCGGCAATTGCGTATAAAACAAGGGTTTGATGCCCAAGCGGTCGCGGGCCAGAAACAGAACTTGTTGCGCGCGGTCCCAAATCGCAAAGGCAAACATGCCGCGCAATCTGTCTACACATGCTTCGCCCCAGGCCTGCCAGGCGTATAGGATGACTTCGGTATCGCAGTGGGTTCGGAAGTGGTAACCCAAAGTTTGTAACTCTTCCCGCAACTCGGGGAAATTATAGACTTCGCCGTTATAGGTCAGCACCACATTGCCATCCTGGCTGTGCATCGGCTGTTGGCCGCTGGATAAATCGATAATCGACAAACGCCGGTGTCCAAACCCCAAGCCGGACTCGGTATGCAAACCGCCTTCATCCGGACCGCGATGGAATTGCGATTCGTTCATCCGCGACAGCAAATCGCGGTCTATTTCGGTTTTGCCATGAATATCAAAAATACCGACTATGCCGCACATGTTTTTTCTCTCTGAACTGGGTTATTGTCTGTCATAAACCTGTTGATAGCTCGCCACCATGCTATCGATGGAAAATTCCCGCCGCGCCCGCTGATAAGCAGCAGCCCCAAATTGTTTACGCCGTTCATCATCCATAATCATCTCAAGCATGGCTGCCGCCATTGCGATAGGATTTTCTTTTTCAACCAAATAACCGGTTTGCCCTTCTAAAACCAACTCCGGATTCCCCCCCACGTTGGTGGCTATAATCGGCAAGCCCGTGGCCATGGCTTCCAGCAAGGTATTGGAAATGCCTTCCGCTTTGGAAGGCAGCACAAACAAATCCAGGCTACGTAGAATTTGTGCAATATCGTTCCGCTCGCCCGGCAACCAGGCTTTATCCGCCAAACCGCTGGCTTTGAGTAAATCGATCGCCTCTTCCCGTAACGGCCCATCGCCAATCAACACCAAACAAGCCCGCTCGCTAAAAACCACCGATTGTTGGCAAGCGGCAATAAATGCCTTAACCAAGGTCAGCTGGTCCTTGACACCATGCATGCGCCCCACGGTGCCGATAGCCAATTTGCTGCCCAAATCAAGAGGACAACCATCGGGAGTTTGCCTGGCAGCGCCTTCAGGATAAAACACTTGCGTGTCAACTCCGTTACATATGCGGCTTATTTTTCCGGCGGCAATCCCTACCTTGTTCTGCAAATAATTCTGCAATTGCCGTGATAGCGGAATGAAGCGGTGAATCAATAGCCCAAACAAGCGTCTCAGCCATTGATATTTCACATTATTACCCTCGGGATCGAATACATCCCAGCCATGCTCGCCATGCACCCGATAGCGCACGCCGGCAAGTACCGCGCAGAGTTGGTATTCAATCGCCGCAAGATTACGGGTATGCACGATTTGAGGCTTAATCTGCTTGAGCAGCCGATAAATCTTGACAAATGAACCCCAGTCCTGCCCCGGTTTTTTATGTATTTCGTAAACAATCACATCCGGACGTTGAATGCGCAGACTGAAGTCCGTGCTGTCGGTCAGGCAAATAATGGCATGCCGATAACGCTCGGCGGGCAAACGATTAATCAGATTAACCAGGCCGTTTTCAAGCCCGCCGACCCCCAATCGGTAAATAATATGCACGATCAATGGCGGCTGTAACTTCGACACCGGGTTAAGCTCCATCACCGGCCAACAATGCGCATAAGCGCTGCCCATTGTGCTCCCAGCTAAAGTCGGCCTGCACAAATCGGCGATTTTCCGTTACGGGTGCAATCGATTGCCGCAAATAGCGCACGACCTGTTCGGCAAATTCATTCGGCGCATCTGCCACGGTCACTCGAATAGACTGATTGGCGGCTATTCCTTCCATCGCCGCCGCTGTAACCACGACGGGCTTGGCCATGGCCATCGCCTCCAACACTTTGTTCTGAATACCCCTGGCAATCCGTAATGGCGCCACCACCACATCGGCATGGGCGATATAGGTTCTGACATCCTCGACACGGCCGGTAACGATGACCGATGCATCCGCCTCGGCAAGCTGTTGCACCTGTTTGGCCGGTTTGGAGCCTACGATGAAAAACCGGGCTTGCGGGCATTGTTGCCTGACCAATGGAAAAACCCGTTGAGCAAACCAGACCACGGCATCGACATTGGCCCAGTAATCCATGGCCCCGGTAAACACAATGGCTTGAAGGTCTTGAGGAAATGGACTGACATAGTCCAAGTCAGGATCGAAAAACTCGGTATCGACCCCGTTATTTACAAATCCGATCTTATCGGCCGAAGCGGGGACCAATTGTTTAAAAAGCCGCGCTTCTTGCTCGGAAACAAACAAAGTTGCATCGGCCTGGCGAGCGATAACGGCTTCATAATTAAGCAGTTTTTTCGCTTCGCGCTGATAAACCCAGCTAGCCGGCCAGCTTTTACTGTCAGCGTATTGCCGCCATTTATCGGAATCGACATCCACGAAATCAGCAATAACATGTAGTTTGGGATATTTTTCCAGATATTGCGCCATCGGCGAGGAGAAAATCAAGGCACGCTCAACGCCTTCCTCGGCTATGATTTTATCCACCCATGCCTGCATGGCTGAGCTACGATAATACGGCAAGCTGAGGGCCTCACCGGTCAAAAAACCGGCCAGGCTTTTGAGCTTGCCCAATTTTGGATGCAAATCAATGCAAAAACTTTGTTTGCAATAGGGCTTTAAAGCCTCGACATACTGCCTATCATCCGGATCATCGATAAACGTACCCAAATAAATCTGATATTGCTCCGCCAACGCTTTCAGAAAATGAAACGAACGTATTTTGTCGCCCTTGTTGGGCGGATACGGGATACGGTGAACCAGATACAATAATTTTGCCATCGTAACATTATCCCAAATCTTTCGCCAGCCAGGGCCCCACTACTTGGCTGACGGATAGAGGCAATCGTTTCCAGGCAGCAATAAACAATTGATATTTGGGATTGAGAGGATTAATTTCCGGAATTTTCGAAGCTTTGACCAAATCGATCTCGTAAAACAAAGGCTCCGGTTCAAAACCCCAATGCTTTTTAAAGCGATAGGAACCGGTATCAACCTTACTGCGTCCGAAGTCGAATACCCGACAGCCTTTATCCACCGCGCGACGCATCACTTCCCAATACATGAAGTCATTGCCTTTCAAATCGCGAGCCAGATCCGTACCGCCCCCGTAATAAGGCAACACCTCATCCTTGAAGTAAAAACTCATGACACTGGCAACCAAGCGGCCTTCATGCTCAACGGTAAGAATTTCGCAATCATCGCCGAAAACTTGTTTCAAAATTTGAAAATAGCGTTTGGGGAAAACCGGTGTACCAAGATTTCTGACACTTTCCGAATAGGCTTGATAAAAACGGTCAACTGACTCATCAATCACGCCGGCCAACCCGGCCTTGATCCCTGCCCGTACCATGGCCCGCTGCTTGCGCGGAATGGCGTTCATGTTTTTTTCATGATCGGCATCCAGCTGTTTTCTAAAAGTCACGTACAGCTCTTTATGCGGCCAATCCGGATGCCGCTGCTGGCGATTGCGCATTTCAAGACAATCAACTCCCAGTTCGCGGGCTAACTGTTGGGCCTGATCTTGCAGGGCCTTAAAGGCTTGTTCGTTAGCGGCAACAATACCGCCATACACACAAAACGCATTGGAAATTAATGTATTACCGAACAGAAAACTCTTGATATGCACCAGCGGCAAAATACCGGTAATTTCGCCATCTTGCTCGGTGAAGTAATAGTAGGTTTTATGTGCGAACGCCTGCCGGATAACCTCCCGCCAAGCCGATAAATGAAAAAAACTGGCTTCTGCCGAAGCCGCGACAAAGTTATCCCAGCGCAGATAATCCGCCGGCTCCAGTAGTTTGATCATGGTTGTGTTTTGGCGGTTTTGGAACCCAGAAATACATTTTGCATGGTATCCCAGGCAAAATCATTAAGTAGGCAAGTAAGTCGATTTTCCACCCGACTCAGATTCAAATAATGTCTAATTCGAGACTTTAATGGCAAGTTCTGTTGGCGAGGTTGCTCGGGATCGATTTCCCAGGGATGAAAATAAAAAATACCGGGCTGTTTTTCCATGGAATTGATGTATTGGTAAGCCCATTTGGAAAAAAGATACGGGTATAAACGAAAAAAGCCGCCGCCGCCGCAAGGTATATTCCGATCCAATATTTTTAGCGTTGTAATCGGAACTTCGAGCAAAGTTTCGGTGTTTTCCGGATGAAAGGCGAAACGAGGCGCCGACGGCATCCCGTATAAATCATGTTTAACCGGATAAATACTGGAACTGTATAAATGCCCTTCTTCTTCCAGAATTCGTAAAGCCCAAAGATTTTGGGCGCCTATCGAATAACTGGCGGCCCGATAGCCGATCACCTTTCGGCCGCCAATATCTTCCAACATTTGCTTGGTTTTTTTGATGTCGGCCCGGAACTGATCCGGAGTCTGCTGAGTGACTCGAACATGTTCGTAACCATGCGAGGCCAATTCGTGACCTTCCGCGACTATTCGCTGTATTAACCGTGGATAGCGCTCGGCTACCCAACCCAAGGTAAAAAACGTGGCTTTAACTTGGTGCTGGGCAAATAAATCCAGAATACGATCGGTATTGTCCGCAACCCGGTGTTGCAGGTTTTCCCATTCCGATTTGGCGATATGCTTTTCAAATGCGGAAACCTGGAAATAATCCTCCACATCCACTGTCATTGCATTGGTCACTGTCCTGGCAATCATGTCAATTTAATCCGTCCGGATATAACGACGCACGATTTCCTCCACTATCCTTTTAGCCGCCCGCCCATCCCAATATTCGGGAATACGCCCACTTTTACCGCCGCTAATCAAAACATCGTCTACGCACTGCATAATTTTGTTCGTGTCGGTACCTACAATGGTATTGGTACCCTCCGTCACTGTAATCGGGCGCTCGGTATTCTCGCGCAGGGTAATGCACGGAACGCCCAACGCAGTGGTCTCTTCCTGCAAACCACCCGAGTCAGTCAACACTAATTTTGCGGACCGCATCAAACCTAACATTTCCAGATAAGCAACCGGTGGTAACATAATCACTCTGTCTTCCGGCAATTCAGTTAAAAGGCCTGCCTGACTGATTTTTTGCTGCGTTCTGGGATGCACCGGAAATATCACCGGCAACTTCTTGCTCACTTCGCTAATCACGCCTATCAGGCGAGCCAAAGTCTCCGGTTCATCCACATTAGACGGACGGTGCAGCGTCAACAAGGCATAATTTTTCTCGGTAACCGATTGTTTACAATCGTAAGCTTGCAGAGTGGTATGTAGAGACGAGGCTTGCGCACAGTTGTTTAACAAGCTGTCTATCATGACGTTGCCGGCAAAACAGATGCGTTTGGCATCTATCCCCTCTTTACTCAAATTATCAGCCGCCGCACGTTCCGTGGTTAATAACAGATCGGAAATCTGATCGGTTAAGATGCGATTGATCTCCTCCGGCATTTCTCGATCATAACTACGCAGCCCGGCTTCTACGTGAATCAAAGGTATCTGCTTTTTGACGGCCACCAATCCGCAAGCAATGGTGGAATTGACATCGCCCACCACCAACACCGCAAACGGTTTCACTTCATCCAGAACAGGCTCGAACTGCAACATGATATTAGCAGTTTGTACCGCATGACTCCCGGAACCTACGCCTAAATCCCTATCCGGTTCCGGTATGCCTAATTGCTGAAAAAAGGTGTCTTTCATAGCCCGGTCATAATGCTGGCCAGTATGCACCAAATAGGGCTTGATCAGATGATTGACACTTTGCAACTGACGCATGATGGGCGCCATTTTCATGAAATTGGGTCTGGCGCCCACAACGCAAACCAGAGTTTTGGCCGACATAATGCTATTTCCCGCTATCGTCATAGACTGAATCCATATCCAGCTGAATTAAAATGGCTTTTCTGAGTAAGGCTTTTTCTTTGTTGGCGTTGTTTTGTAAACTAATGATGTTGTTTTCCAACCTGACTAATCGCTCTTCCAGCGAACCCGGCTCGGCGTCCATATGACGAACGGTGGCAGTGAACGATGATGAAACGTTATCATCACGATCTTCAAGCAACATCTCTTCCTTCACTTCCGAAATGACTTTTTCGACCGCGCCACTATCAAGTACGCTCAACTCTTCCAAATAACCAAACAATAACAGCCGATCGCAAATAGAGTTGATTCGACGCGGAATGCCGGCGGAAAACTCATGAATATCCGCAAACACACCATGATGAAATTCGGGCTTACCTTGCCAGCCGGCCGTCTGTAAACGGAACAAAATATAATCTTTGGTTTCTTCTACATCCAAAGGGTCCAGATGATAGGTCGACACAATTCGCTGCTTCAGTTGTTCCATATCCGCTGCATAAATCGTACGCTTTAACTCCGGCTGCCCGATCAAAAACACTTGAAAAACCGGAGCACCATTGACGTCAAGATTTGTCAGCATGCGCAACTCTTCCAACGATTGCTTGGGTAGGTTTTGCGCTTCATCCACAATTAACAATAATCTCCGCCCTTCCCTGGCTTTCTCGACAATGAATTTTTCGAAACTCGTCAACAAACTGGCTTTATCATTATGTAGATACTGAAAACCAAAAGTTGACGCCACCAAACGCAAGGTATCCTCGGGACCTACTTGCGATGTCACCATCACACCTATCAACAGTTTGTCTTTATTCAAATTTTGAATAAGACTTTTGACCAGCATGGTTTTACCGGTACCGGGCGATCCTGTAACCAATACAAAGCCTTCGCCTTGGGTCAAACCATATTGCATATAGGCCAAGGCCCGTTTATGCACTGAACTTTGAAAAAAGAAATCCGGATCGGCGCTTAATTGAAACGGCTTTTGGCTGAGGTTATAAAATCCGTCGTACATAGATATGGGGTTATAGATTAAAAACGAACAGCGAAATTGGCTGTAGCCCGGTTTTCAGTGTAACCATTAGCATCAGAGACTTGATCAATGTGACGGAATTCTAAACTAGTATTCATCAGTAATGGCCGGCCTAAATTAATAGGCACTGAACGAGTCAAGCCCAAAGCCACATCGTACCTATCATAACCGGATCCCGAAGTATTTGAGACACTATTAGTCGACCCAGTAATATCCGAGGATTGCCAGGTAGGCCGCAAAAAGAAATTGAGACGTGGTGCAAATTGCCATTGCCAACCGGCCGAGGCCCCATATACATTATCCTCTTGGGAGCTCAATTCATAAGTCCGGCGCGTATTATAGACAGCCGCATTATAGGAACTTTTACCGCTTTGATAGTTGAATGTTAGCCTAGCTTGTTTACTGATAATGACATCATCAACCGGATTCGGTGAATTAATAATAAACTGTTGAGGCTGTTGAGTGACGGGATCGATTACGGTATTACCAAAAGAATCGGTCAAATAAAAAATGGATTGTTCCGCCAACTCCTGCTGCACCGTTGTCGTTTCCTGACTGTAATTAAAACCAATACGCGCTTGCTGAACTCGATAATTCAGATTCGCATCCCAAGAACTGCCGGTATTCAATCCGACATCTTTGTTACGATAAGTAATCGTAGAAGTTAAATTGGCGGATGGGCTGTAATGCAGGGTTACATGCTTATTATTACCATAACCTGCCTCGATCGAGTAAAACCGACTTGGGCTCCACTGCCCGCCCACGGTATAAAAAAAGCCATTTTTAATATTATCATTAGTGGTCTGATAGTCGTTATTCTCATAGCCGCCCTGGACAAAGACGTTATATTTTCGATTGTAAAAATAACGCGCTTCGCCCTGATACTGCTCAAATAAGACATCATCGCCAGTGGTTCTGCTTTGATCCTGAGACGAATAATTCACGTTCCACTTGACTTTATTGAATTTACTCCCACTGGCTAGTCGAGCCTGTTTTGTAATAGTTTCGGAATCAGATATAAAGATAGAACTACTCGTTGTATCTTGAGAGTTTCCAGAATTATTGGCATTATCAAAAGTCGAGTGTTGATACCCAATCTTTAAAAGCCCACTGGCATATTGGCCAAAATGTGGTGTCCAATAAGGCGATATATTAAAATTTCTATTTTCAATTGATCCACTATTGCCGGTGAGATTATCCGTCGCTATAACAGAGTTATTAACATTTTGCTGACTGATTGAACTACTGCTTTCCAAAAACAGCGTATTACGAACAGCTTGATAGAGTGACTTCATCTGCAATTGATGATTGACATCTATAGCGTCACGCCCGCCCGCGTTGTAAAGGCTTTGCAGTCGATAATTCAGGTTAAAATTGCTCCAAGGGGATGATCCGTATAACGACACTCCAGGAGCCACTTCAGTAACAAATCCACTTTTTTTTGCATTATCCGATAAGGCAAGATTATCGGAAAACATTTCAGTCATCGATAGACTCGGCCTCATTCGCCAATCGAAGGCTAAGGCCTTGCTTGGCACGCACACACCATAAAAAAGCGTAATCACAAGCGATTCTAATAGAATCGCGTGTAAAACCTTACTTTCCTTATGCGTGCCCATACTTTCCATAACTGTAACTATGCCCGTACAGATCCATTTCTTTTCTGGTCTTGTTCAAAAGCGTCATCACCACATCGCAATTACTTAATTTAGCGATTGATTCATTGACCACGTTTTGTGGGGTTTCCTCCGCCGCAATAACCAACACCACTTGACCAACTAACTCAGCCAAAATTTGCGCTTGAGTGGCAACAAGCAACGGTGGGGAGTCGAAGATTACAATCCTATCCTTATAACGACGGCTAACCTCTTCCGCGAATAGATACATTCTCTGACTGGACAATAATTCCGTAGAATATTTATGGCGTTTCCCCGCGGGTATTACACTTAAATTCGGCAGATCCGTTTTTAGTAAAATATCAGAGAATGTAACCTTGTCATTTTCCAAATATTCAATCAATCCCGGCGACTGCTTGATACCTAGCTGCTTGGATATACTAGGTTTCTCCACATCGGCATCGATCAAAAGAACACTTTTATCCATTTCATTAGCGATGCTTAGAGCTAAATTAATCGATATAAAAGTCTTTCCTTCTCCCGGCAGGCTACTGCAGATTAAAATCAAGTTAGGGCGAGAAATACCATTGACATCGACACCTTGAATATTATTCACCAATGGCCGTTTTATAACCCTAAACTCTTCCGCCAATTGCGATTTAGCATCGTTATGGTCGATAAATCCTTCGGCAGCCAGAATTTCCCAGTTGATGGAAACCAGATTATCCGGCCCCTTTTGGACCTCAGTGTGGGCGAGCATAGGTTCCGACTGTTTATTTTCAATAGCCGGATCTAGCTCAGGATGAGGTATTGCCACATCTTCAATGTTTCTATTATCAATCAAGCCTTGTTTATTGGCTTTTTTTAAAGCGTTCTCAATAATGCTCATAAAATCCACCTAACGCTATTTGAATATTTCAAATAACATAATTCCAATATAACCTGCCAATAAAAACATGATTGATAGCAGTAATAGCCAATCAAAACCTTTACCCTTAGAAATACCTTGGTTAGTAAGTGAAACACTGCCCAAAGATGGCAAACCTGTTACCACCCTAACCTGCCGAGGAGACATATAAACCGGACGAATGAAATAAATCAGGAATGCAACTCCAAACCCGACAACGAGTCCACCAGCCAAAATCATGGAGTAAAAAAGCTTTCGATTAGGTGAGGAAGGCTTATTAGGCCTAGTTGGAGGATCTGCAATCTTAAATTTAAGCCGAGAGGTTTGGTCGTCCACACGTTCGGTTATATGAGCCTGCTCGCGCCGCTCTAGGAGTTCGGAATATTTTCCATTAATCGTTTCATAATCCCGATTTAAATTTTTCATCTCCGTTTCGATGGCCAATCTTTCGTTCAAGCCTTGCTCAATTTCCTTTATTCTGGCTTTTATTGAGTTGATCAGAGCTTCATTTGAAGCAACCTCTGCTTGAGCATTATCAAATCCCATTTTTAAAGCCTGGACATAGGGATTTGCTAATTTTTTAGCCCCAATAGGTTCGGCCTTTGAATCATCCAGCAATATCTCGTTTTCCTGCTGAGCATTCTTTTCTTGCTGGATATTTTTTTCCTGCTCATTCTGCTTCCGTATCGATTCAATCAACTTATCAATAGCCAAAACTTCGGGATGTTTTTCAGTATATTTTATTAATAGTTCTGTTTTTCTATCGTTCAATGCGGTTATTTTTGCATCTTCCTGTACCACATTTTCCGTGATAGTGGATAATCCCCAATCTTCATCGGAATCTTGAACCTCCTCTATTTGCTCGCCGAGTACATTTTTTCTGGCTATGGCTTGTTCCAGAGCTGTCGAAGCGGTGTTTAATTGTTCCTTTAACTGATTCAAAACACCAAGCTGACCTGATTCGCCGCCGATAAGATCCAAATTTGCCCGCTTAAAATCTTCTTTTGCCTTTTCGGCTTCTTGTAACCTTATTTCATAATCACGCAGTTGTTGCTCGATGAATCGTTGCGCATCACTTGCATCAGCCAAAGCCTTACCTTGCGCCTGTTCTGAAAAAACCGTCAACACTGCTTGAACTACACTTTTAGCTGTTTCTGGATCAGCGGAAGAATAACTAATGTCGAATATATCTCTATCCTTGGCCCCAGAAATTTTTATGTCTTTTTTTAACGCTTCAATGAAGTCACCACTAATGACAGCCCCAGTCTTTACTGGCTTTAATTGCGATAACTCAATAATTTTCTCTAAGTTAGGCCTAGTAAACATCAGTTGCTGGATGATTCTAATCAATGCCGAGACATCCGGATCTATAACCATACCTCTCATCAATGGCCTTATTATTGTCGATGAATCGATATGCACCTTCGCTTTGGATTCAAATTTATCGGGCATTATAAAGACAAAGGTCCAACTACAAATACAAACCAGCAATGCAAACATCACGGCTATGCGCTTGTATTTAAGCGTACCTTTTAAATAAAAATATACTTCAGTAAGTTCTTGTTGCATTTTTAGGCACTAAAACTTCTTTTAAAAATAAGCATCTGGAATAATCAAGATATCGCCGGGCATCATCAGCACGTTTGCGGACAAATCCGCATCATCTATTAAATCATCAATGCGCACCCGATATGACTTTAAATCTCCATCGACATCACGAATAACACTAGCCCTGTTACCATCGGCATATTGATTCAATCCGATTTGAATCACCACATCCAGCAAGGTCATTCCTCTTTCATACGGTATGGACTTTCCTTGATAGCGACCTATGCCACCGCCGCCGCTACCACCGCCGCTACCACCACCGCCGCTACCTCCGCCACCACCACCGCCAATTCGACCAATAATGCGAATTTGCTGATCTCTAACGCCTTTAAACCCAGAGACCATCACAACAACCTGTGGACTCTTCACATAGACTGATAAAACTTTTTCGATATCCCTAGCCAATTGAAATGGTGTCTTACCACTGGCCAACAATTCCTCGACAAGGGGTACAGTTATTTTGCCATCCGGACGCACTGCCGCCGAGGTGGATAACTCAGGGTTGCCCCAAACAAAAATATTGACATTATCGCCAGGCCCAATTCGATAGGTGTAATCAGAAGCTTGCCGCACATCCTCTAATAACGGCTGCGAACAACCGCTAAAACCAATCAACAAAACAACCATCAGCCCGATACGATGCCACACGGCATTAATCCCCATGATAACCATACTCACAAATTCCTAGTCTACAAAATTCGAATAACCCTACTATCAAAAACCAACTAATGCTCAAGCTCGCTCAGCATTTTTTTTGCCTCATCTCTTCCCGCGAATGCTTTCTGTTGCTTCTCCGACAGGGCTATTGCTTGTTTTAATTCAACTATTGCGGTCGCCTTATTACCACTTTTGAAATGGGCCACGCCTAAATGATAGCGAAGCTCTGGCATTTTTGGCTCTTTTACAACCAGCGATTCCAAAACCGCCAAACCTTCCTTACTTTTTCCATTCTTCACCAATCCCCAAGCATAAGTATCCTGAAAATAGGTATTATCCATATCCTTAAATCTTTCCGCCATTTCCAAGCCTTTTAAAACATCTTCACTGCTGTTGGATTCTATCAGCAAGGCAGCTAAATTGTTGATTGCCAAGTTGGTATCAGGATTCATAGCTATTAATCGCTCGTAAATTTTACGAGCTTCGCTTTTATTTCCGGTTTGCTCATACAACCCGGCTAAAGCCATGGAGAGTTGCGGATCGTCCGGATTTACCTGTAGACCTTTGACATAGACCTCTCTAGCATTATCGATACCTTTCCCCAGCACCGCTTCAACTTTAGCTAATGCCAAATACAATGGTACAGACTTGTCTGGCGACATTTTTATCTGATTGAGGAGCAATTGCTTGGCTTTTTCATAATCCTTATTTGCCATATAAATATCGCTTAAAACACCCACAACGACTAGGTTATCTTTGTGTTTAGCTTGATGAGCCTCAAGAAAACTCAGAGCCTTATCGCGTTGTTTTAATGCCTCGTAGGATCTAACCAGATTGGCCATTGAATTTAAGTGTTCTGGAAATTCAACAAGTAATTTTTCGTACAGTTTTATTGCATCCGCATACTGCCCTTTGCCTTGCAATATATTTGCTTGCAAATAAAAAGGCACTGCCTTATTTTTCGAGAATAGTGCTAGTCGCTGAACTGTCTCTTGGGCATCATCCCATTTTTTTTCCAAAATATCTAATTCGGCTTTGTTAGTTAAAAACAACGCCTGATTCGGTTTACTTTTTAAAGCCTTATCCAAATACTGCCTGGCAGTTTCTTTCTGATTAGCTTGTAAATAGCCACCATAAATTGGAGAAAATGCCTGAATATTAGCAGGATTTATTTCCAAAGCCTGCTTAAAATTTTTATCAGCTTGTTTTTGATCTTTCTTAAGAACATAAGCTTGCCCTAACAGCATAAAAGCATTATCGGAGTCGTTTTTGGTCCAAACTGTTTTATTTAATAATTCAATAGCTTGATCAGGATTATTTTGTGCCAGAAGCAATCGAGCCTTAAGTAAACTAGCCTCGACAAAGTCGGAATTAACTGCCAAAACTTCAGCGATCGACTTTTCAACCTTTTCATATTCCTTCTTATTTAAAGCAATCTCCGCAAGTATTGTTTTGGCTGTTAATCCTGTATTACTATTGCCTTCCATCTCAGCAACTTGCATCAATCCACCGGATGCAGCATCGATATAGCCCGAAGCCAACATCCACTTAGACAATTCCAATATGGCTGTCGAATTTTTTCCAGACTTTGCCAACATGGACTTAAACTCGCCTTCAACTCGATCTTTAACTTTCGCGTTTAAGAATTCAAGTAATACAATTTTCGGCTCTACTTTATCTTGATTTTTATCCAACATCTCACGCAATAAAGCTTCCGCCAACTCTAACTTATCCGTCATGGAATAAATGGATGCCAAACTCAATTTAAAATTTTCAGCATCGGGATAAATTCTTACCAACTCTTTATAATCATCAATAATTGCTTCAATGTTATTGCGTTTTGCATTAATCTTGATTTTGAAAAGCCTAAGTGGCAAGTTTTTTGTGTCTTTTATTAAAGCGGAGTTGACTAAATCCAATGCTTTATCAAGCTGATTGTCTTCAAAAAATATTGCAGCTTTCAATGACAACGCATCAATGTTTTCTAAATTTGCGGCTATTACTGTGTCAACGATTTCTGTTGCCTGGTCTTTTTTACCTTGCCTAATATAAACCGAAGCTTTTAAAAGCTTTGAGTCTGCATCTTCGGGCCTTGCCGACAATACAAAATTCGCCTGTTCCAAGGCTTTATCCAAATCACCAAAAAGCAGATGCACTTTACCTAATTTCTGCCTTGCCTCCAGATTATTTGGATCAAGCTCTACTGTTTTAAACAGATTTTCCCGCATCGACTTAAAGTTGTTATTTTTCTCATCCAACAAGGCCATGTAATAGTAGGTATCTGAGCGTTGATCACCACTCTGGCTAGATGTTTTTAATTCTAGTATAGCCTTATCATATTCACCTTTTTCAAAGAATTCCTTCCCCTTTTGCAAATGGTTGTCAGCCATTTCTTCAGGCGAATTACAAGCCGTCAAAACCAATGCATTAACCACTAAATACGGTAAAAATGATTTATATTTCCTAAATTTACCAATTAACATTAATTACTCCAAAAATAATTCTTAACCGAATACAAGGCAAACCGGCTTATTTTCCTAAAAAATGAAAAACAACATTAACCATCAATATTATGCTTGATCCACTGATATAGCATCAACAAATCCTTATGCATATTCGCTAACGCCGACTGTGTTGTTATAAAATAAGGAGCCCTTATTCCATGATAATCAATGTCTTTTCCAACCCGCTGAAAATCAATACCTGACCGGTGCATCAATCGCGGTAAAAACGGTTCCATCATTGCAAACACATTGGTGCGCCCATCCATTTCCGTCAGAGCAGTAGCGGCAAGAAAACATGCCACCGCAATCAATGAGAAAGTTCTTTGCTCCTGAGCTGAAAAATGCAGTCCGCTGATTTCACCAAACCGAGTTAAACTTTCGCCGGTACGACGCCTAAAAGCACCATCCACGGCTAATCGGGAAATCTCGCATACCGTCTTACGATCCAAGGCCCAACTATCGATACAATTTTGATCAAGGCTTGAATCACAATATTTCTCTAGGGGTAATGGCACTCGTCCCCGATCTCCCAAGGCAGGTACCAATCGCACACAGCCCGCCGGCATTCCTGACTGACGATGAACAATCAGACAATGGCGTGAATCCTTATCATATTCATCGGTTTCTAAATGATCGGGAAACAAATCAACTGCTTCGTATTTAAATTCTTCACAATAGACTCGATACCTAATCCCAAAAACCTGTTCCTTTTGCGCTTCGGATTTGGCTAACTCCACTTTGAAATATCGCTCAAAGTTCTCAACCAGAGAAAAATTTGACTCTTCAATCATACCCCCCTCCTGTTCGATGACATTGAAAATCAAAGATATTTATCAATGTCATGCGCCTTGAGTCCCCAGGCCAAAAGCTTCTCAATTCGATCATTTGCCAATTCCAAACGTAAAACCATCACTTGAAACATCGCCTTTAAGAACAGGTAACCTTGTACCGGATGATCATCCAGATAAATGCTTAACATATCACTGCGAATCTCCAAGATGCAGACATCCGTCAAGGCCACTACGGAGGCGGTCCTTCTATGAGAACCGTAAAGACAAATATCGCCGAAGACGGATCCCGCGTTCATATCACATAAACCAGGATTAATCTTTTTATTACCCTCAATCTCCGCCCCCCCCAGAACTCTTACTTGCCCTTCTTCAACAAAAAACAAAGTACTGCCTAACTCTCCTTTTTCGATGATCTTTTCTCCCGCATGGTACCAGCATCGCTTCCAAGCCGAACCTTCGGCAAACTGAGGTTCACTTAAAATCTCGTTGAGTATTTGTTCCATACCTGCCTATCTATTACTCAAGCAAATCACCGTTACGGATAAAACTTGCAGCTATAATAGCCAATAAGATAGCTATTTATCCTCGTCCAAAGGTCTTACGAAATAATCAAATCATGGAAAGTTTTATTTTTCTCAGTTATCTGACCAGTACTATAGCCTACACGTCACTCTTCCTGTTTGCCATCATCAGAAAAAAACGCTACTGGTTATTTATCCTATCGGCATTGCTTTCCGCATTCTGGAGCGGTGCCATCGTCCGCACCACCCAGGATAGTCAGTTTTTTCTGGCGGACACACTGATTTTTGAGACATTGCGGAACGTTTCCTGGTTTTTCCTGCTCGCGGCTTTATTGTCGAGACAAAAATACGGCAACGATTATCAGTACATCCGCTCCAGACTTGCGCTCCCGATAGGCCTATTTGTGTCATTTGCAGCAAGTATAGAGGCTTTTCCCAATTTTCTGGACTTTATTCACCCATGGATACAGGCCGATCCACGTTTTTTTGCTCACGTGGTATCAGCTGTTCTGGGACTGATCCTTATCGAACAGTTATATCGAAATACCCCATTGAACCAGCGTTGGAATTTGAAGTTCATCTGCTTGGGGCTTGCCGCGCTTTTTGTAGCGGACCTGTTTACCTACAGCAAATCCCTGCTTTACAAACACTTAGATATTGCATCATGGCAATCACGCGGCATCATCAACGCATTATTGGTGCCATTTCTGGCAATCGCTCTTCCCCGCCTAGATGACGTCAATCAAAACTTGGAACAAACAAGTCCACGTAAAACAGTTTTTTACACCACTATATTATTTGGTTGTGGCGTTTATTTGATTCTGATGTCCGCGGCAGGGTACTACTTGAAGCATGCAAATGCGGAATGGGGCGAAACCGTTCAAACGGTATTTATTTTTCTCGCCATCCTGTTGCTGGCTGTATCATTTACATCCGGCAAAATTAGAGCATTAGCCAAAGTCTATTTTGGCAAACATTTTTTTCATTACAGTTATGATTATCGCGAAGAGTGGCTAAAAATCAGCAAAGCATTAGCCAAACTCGAATCACTGGAAGAGTTAAAAAATTTTATCATCACCACACTGATGAGCCTAGTGGAAAGTAGCGGTGGCGGACTTTGGCTAAAAAACGAACAAGGCCAATTTGTTTTAGCCGCGGAACAAAATTTGCGTCTGACCCCTCAAGAACTCGACCATCTTAAAAACGGTAAACACCTACCTGAATATTTGGCAAACAAGCAATGGGTTATCGATTTCTTCGAATTGGCACACGCGCCGGAAGTCTATGAAGATATTGACTTATCCCCCTGGTGTTATGAAGACAGCCAAGTCTGGTTGATCGTTCCACTGTTTCACCTTAATCACCTCGAAGCCTTTGCCGTCCTGACTCAACCCAGAGTGCCCAGAAAACTTAACTGGGAGGATCACGATCTATTAAAAACGGTCGGCATGCAATTGGCTAACGCCATTGCCCTCAATAAAGCCAGCGAAGCCCTAGCCAGTAACCGACAATTTGAAGCCTACCATCGCCTTTCCGCCTATCTGGTGCATGATTTAAAAAACATCACGGCTCAAATTTCCTTAATTGTCAAAAACGCCGACAAACACAAGCACAATCCCGATTTCTTCGATGACACAATTGATACACTCAATAACGTATTTCACAAAATGCAACATATTGTGGAACAATTAAGACAGGGCAATGCCCCTCCCTCTTCCGACTCCCAGATCAATTTGGTCGATGTTATTCTAAAAATTAAACGCCATCATATTGGCTCGCCGCCACTACAATTTGAAACCACCCTAGAAAACTGCATAATCCGCGCAAACCTGACAAAATTAAATAGCATCATCACCAACCTGATACAAAACGCGCAGGAAGCCACCCAAAAACCGGGCGGCTGGGTCAAACTTGTTTTGAGTACAGATCAAGATTATGCGGTGATTGACATCATGGATAACGGCGTAGGCATGGACCAACAATTCATCGCGGAAAGATTATTTAAACCGTTCGATACTACCAAGGGAAATGCCGGAATGGGAATTGGTGCCTATGAAGCTAGAGACTACATCCTGAAAAATGCCGGAAAAATGAATGTTAAGAGTCAGCCTGGAGAAGGCACCTCTTTTACTTTACATCTACCTTTAGCACACAATCAATAATGAGCCACTCCAACACTCTATTAGTCATCGAAGATGATCCGGGTCTGCAAAAACAACTCAAATGGAGTCTGGATCAATACGATATCGTCTTGGCAAGCAATCGAACTGAAGCGATTGCCGCATTAAGACGGTTCACGCCTAGCGTAGTAACATTAGATCTCGGCCTCCCGCCCGACCCGACCAACGCCAGCGAAGGTATTGCTACCCTTAAAGAAATTCTGGCATTAGCACCCCATACAAAAATCATAGTCGTGACTGGCAATGATGATCGCAGCAATGCGATTGAAGCGGTTGCGCTCGGTGCATACGACTTTTACCAAAAACCTATCGATCCGGACACCCTAAACTTAATTATTAGCCGTGCGTTTCATCTTGAAGCCCTAGAACAGGATTACCGCACGCTTCAACAGCAGCAGACATTTTCAACCGGATTGATTGCCACGAGCCCGCAAATGCTGACAGTGATGCGCATGGTTGAACGCATTGCGCCAACCCATTCGACAGTCCTGTTACTCGGCGAAAGCGGAACCGGTAAAGAAGTGCTGGCCAAAACCATCCATCGACAAAGCCAACGCAACCAACAACCCTTTGTTGCCGTTAACTGCGCGGCAATTCCGGAAACCTTATTGGAAAGCGAATTATTCGGTTACGAAAAGGGAGCCTTTACCGGAGCTGTTGTTCAAACCAAGGGCAAAATCGAATATGCTCAGGGCGGAACATTTTTCCTGGACGAAATCGGCGACCTGCCGTTTGCTCTCCAAGCAAAATTATTACGGTTTATACAAGAACGCGTCATCGAGCGGCTGGGGGGGCGTAAGGAAATCCCTGTCGACGTGCGTATTATTTGTGCCACACATTGCAACTTGCAAAACTTGATAGCGCAAAATCTGTTTAGGAGCGACTTATATTATCGCCTTAGTGAAATCACCCTGGAAATTCCGCCGCTACGCGATCGCGAGGGGGACATCTTGGCTATCGGCAACGCACTGTTGCAACGTTATTGCAAGGAACATAATTGCAAAGAAAAGCGTTTTTCCCGTGAAGCCGCACATGCGATTGAAAATTATGCTTGGCCCGGAAATATCAGAGAATTGGAAAACAAACTAAAGCGTGCTGTTATTCTCTCCGACAATACTCTAATTACAACAGAAGATTTGGAAATCAGCGATCAACTTGACAATTCAATGCCACTCAACCTGAAAGCCGTTCGGGATGCGGCGGAAGTCACCGCAATTAAACGTGCGCTTCATTTTACCGATTGTAACATCACTGAAGCATCGAGATTATTGGGCATCACCCGTCCGACATTGTACAGCCTACTCGAAAAACATGGCATTCAAGACATGATTCGAAATCACCTTGCTCAGGAATAAATCAACACAAAAGAAATTCCAGATAGACCATGACACCCGGACAAACTCGAGACCAGCCTGCTTTAAGTTTTTTTCTTTATAGCCACTTCCTCGGGCTCTTTTAAAGGAATGGGGTGATTGGGCTTAGGGTACCAAGAAAGGATTTGTTTAACATAGTCTTGAGTCTCGCGATAGGGCGGAATGCCATGATAGCGCTCAACGGCACCTTCGCCGGCGTTATAAGCGGCCAGCACCAAATCCACTTTGCCTTCAAAATGCCTAAGCAACCAATGTAAATAAGCGGTACCGCCTTTGATATTTTGAATCGGATCCCAGCTATCGGTCACACCAAATCGCTCAGCCGTTTCCGGGATCAGTTGCATCAACCCCTGAGCGTTTTTATTGGACACAGCCTTTACATTAAAAGCCGATTCGGCTCGAATAACCGCCATCACCAACTCAGGGTCAATCCCATAACGCGGGGCTATTTGGCTCACCCAGTTCGCTACGGCCTGCCTGTTAGGATTAGGATCGGCAACTAGTTTTAGCTCAGGCTCAAGCACGGGCCGTTTACATGCGGCATCATCGACAGGTACCACATCAGCATATCTGAGCAGCATTTTTTGAGCATGGCTATCGCCGCCCTCGGCAGCTTGTTTAAACCAACGCATTGCCAAGCCCAAATCGCGAGGCATGCCTCGCCCATTAAAGTACATAAAACCAATATTATAAGAAGACTCTATATCGCCCTTTAATGCCGCCTGGCAATACAACTGAAACGCCTGCTGATAATCTTGTTTAACGCCGTTACGCCCATGTTCATAAGTGGCGGCCACTTTACGAGCATCCTCTGGCGACTCAGGTTTTTGATCGGCCCAGGCGGCTCGAACAAAAACCGTCAGCAGCAATCCAATAATTAATTGTTTATTTCCGATCATAATTCCCCCTTCTTTTCACTGCCTCGCAAAGATTAAACCAGTCTATACCTTTTGCTCTTCAAATTTCGACGGATCAATCCTTTCCCTAGACAGCAAGAAGCATAACTTCAAAAACTAGCAATGCAAAGAATATTAAAAGTCTACGAATTGCAATATTGGAAATATTAAAAACCGAAACCAATGCAAAACACACTGAACAAAAGGACAGGGAGAAATCAATGTTTTGACAAGTTGCTAAGTACGCGCTTTAGCGCCATGCCACCTTCACGACTATACTAACAACACTTTATCAGTCGCTGCAAAAATCGGCTGCAGTTAAAAACCACGGGCATAAAAAAAGGACTTAGGCAAAACCTAAGTCCTTGAATTAAATGGTGGCGATACCGGGGATCGAACCTGGAACCTCGGGGTTATGAATGCCTTGAAATCAATAACTTACAAAACAACACAACAAACAATAACAATTAAATCAATCTGTTAGCCTGTTTCGTTGTTTGTCGCTTGTTGCTGTTTACTGCCTTTATTTATCTGTAAGTGTCCCGCTAGTGTCCCATGGGACAAATAATAAAAACTCCGCTTCCAGACATACATTGTCGATTTACATGGTTTCATCATGAGTGCTTTTATTCCCACTCGCTGGCACTGTATTTGATGGCATCACTTGACTTGCCACTTCCCGCATTCCGGCTACCGCTCGATTAGAACCATCTAAGTTAAAACGAATTACGGTAAATTGGTCGGACTGTAAAGGAGCCGCAAAGCCTACACGCAACCCTTTTTTCACAACTTCATCTACTGCGTCGAAATCAGTAAACGCATAACGGTAGAGGGAATTGTCTAATTTTCCTGTGCATAACAATTGAAGTTGATTAGAACCAACATCAGAGTTAACCAATACAGGATATTGCTCCCCTTCTTTACAGGAAACTTTCATTCCCAAAAACCACATACAAGAACCACTGCCAGGATAACAATACTGACCAAAAAAATTTCCGCTGTCGTTAACGGTTGCAGCATAAAGAAAGCCCCCTGATTTGCTTACATCAACAAACCAACTTCCAAAGTTTACTGATTCCGCTTTTGCGCTACCAATTAACCCGACACTTACAAATATATAAACAGCACTCGCGATTTGTGAGAGCTTTGTCATTGCCACATTCCTTTTTTATGGTAGAAAACATTAGGATTGTTAATTAGTTTAATTGTTAGTGTCAAATTATTGAGGCGTAGATAAGTAACAAACGGCCCACAAAAAAGCCGGTGTTACCCGGCAAGATTGTTACAATATCACACAGACTAAAAGCGCCATGTATGGCGTATTTCAGCCAGTAAACAAACCTGCATAACTTTCGATATATTGCTTTACCAGTTCCTCATCAACCGGGGTCAAAAACTCCTGGGTTTCGTTATCAGGACAACCCGCCATTATCTTGATTGCCTTAATATCGACTTTAAGACGGTTGCAAACCTCGACAATTGCCGATTCAAGCGCCAAGGTTTTAGCCAAGAATTTCAAGGCCGAATCTTCGGCTTGTTGGCTACCCTGTTCGGCATGTTCGCAAGCTATCAGCATCAGCGCCCGGTTTTTCCAATACTCGATGCCATATTGCCCAATAAGAGCCGTTAAGCCATGAATGCGCCGCGTGTAGTCTGCATGGGTGGCTATGTAATGCTTTCGCTCGACTTGCTCCATAATTGCATCGGCCTCTCTTTCGTCAAGCCTTGCCGCTGCTTCAATGACTAACGCCGCTTGTTCGTGGGGTGTCAGTTTGGAATATAGCTTATTTACTTGGGCGGGCTTCATGCTCTGGACTCCAACAGCTTTTCAAGACGTTGCAAGCGGTCGGCCATTTCCTGCAATTCAATCAATTTGCCCTGCTCGGCCAAGGCTCGAATCAGCATCGAACCAATGTCAGGGGCAATACTGCCGTTTAGCGTGGCATTAACGACATTGCCGCCCGTTTCCGGCAAGGTTGCCCCGGCTTCAATATTGACCGGCAAGGCTTGCGGCCTAAGTGGTGGGCATATCCTATCCAGCAACACTTTGGCGGCCTGTACATCGCCGCCTTTAGCCAATTCGACCAGGGTTTTAACGATTTCCGGCATATCATCGGCTATCGACTTTCTAAGCAATGTCGCCGGGGTTTTGTCCTTGGGTCGGCCTGCCGGGTTTCCGCTTTGGCCGGGTTTAAATTTTGTGTTTGCCATCTGTTCAATTCCTGCTTGTTTCAGATTTTTTTTACTCGAAAATGCCTACACCCCGAACCCGCTAAAATGGCTAAAATAATTTAGCGGTTTTAGCTGGTGCGGGGTAGGCGCGTTTTCACTGAAAAACCGGGTTAATGTGATATTCCGGCAAAGGTGGCCGCCCACGATTTCCGGTTGCCGGTTTGCGTTCCAGAATCAGCCAATTTTCATCAATCAGGATATTGCAGGCCGCTTCGACTTCGTGCTTATCCTTTAAACCATGCCAGCCTTTGTCATAGACCGTCTTGCAGGTAAAAGGACTAGGCAAGCATCCCGCTTTTATCTTGTCGGCCAAACTTACCGCCGCTTCATGCTCTGGACTCTCAGCCATGGCATAAATCCGCCTAGCGTGGCTTTCAAGATATTTGCACCATTCAACCGCCAGCCGTGCCGCTGCCGCCGATACATTGCCGCTTGCTTTACCGTCGGCAATGTCGATGCAATGGAATATCAAGGCAAGGCTAGGCATCAATGAACGAAACTTGCCGAAGTGTTCCACCATCAGCGGGTTTTCTTCTCGCTGTAGTTTGATGGTTTGCAACTCGGTCAGCCAGTCATTGAACACAGCTTGCCCGGCATCATCGAAACGAAAGTAAGGCCGGTCGTCAAATTCGCCTTGTTTCGCGCCATATTGGATAAAGTCCACTTCAGCCAGGGCTTGCAGGATGTTAAAAGCCCGTTGCTTGTCTGCCTTGTTCGGTACGGTGTCGACCAGTTGCCAGCGTTCCGGCTCATCAGGCCACACGGCAAGCTGTAGGCGTTGCATCAGGCCATCATTGTTCCCTTGCATGGCTTGGTACAGATACCGCTTTAACTTGTCGGGCTGTATGCCGCCTAGCAAGCTGATACAGATTTGCTTGGCATCGGTAATGCCCCGGCCTATCTTGCAATCCGTATAAGAGCCGTTACCGTTCCAGCCTTCCAGAAAATAGGCGCGTTCGTCGGCTCCATCTTCTCTATCCCACTTCACCAGCAAGGCGGTCAATTCATCCCTAAAAACCAGAATGCCGCGCGGGTTCTGACTTTGCAAAACCGTCATGCTTTGTATGCTGGTTTCGTTGGTTTTGAATAAGCGCCGGGTGGGTTCTGGCGTGGCGTTTTGGGTCAGCTCCACATAATCGGACTTGAGCTTTTGCAGGTCATCGGGATTAACCGCGCGGTCTTTGCCTTTGCCCTTGGCTTTGCTGGATAACTGGCTTTTCACATCGTCCAGCATGGCTTTGGTTGCCAAGCCGTCAAACTCTGCCCCGGCCTTTTCCTGCTCGTAGCGTTCGCCATAATCGGCCTGTAATCGGTCAAGTAGTTTGGTTGCTTCGCTCATACTGGGGGATTTCAAGACAACCGAAGGCCGCCCGATACAAGCGCCCCACACGTTCGGTATCACTTCCCAATCATCCAAGCGTTTTGGCCTGATAGCGCAACCTGCACCAATGATTGAACCGATAATGACCAAAGCCGACACGGTGGAAAAATCCGGGGGTGTCTGCATACGGTGGGACACATCAGCCAACCAGGGCCGGAAAGATTCCGGTATCAGTTCCGGCGGCAAGGCTTGAACGGTTGGCGTTTTGGTTTCGATTTCGTTGGGTTTTTCCCAGTCAAAAACACCAGCCGCCGAACCCGCTAAAATGGCTAAATTCCATTCTGCCGGAATCGACTCGGCTTTTTTCAGTTCCGTCCGTAACTCGGACAGCGCCCACGCTTGTTCGGTAGTCGGGAACGGTTGCAGGCCGTCCCAGTCTGGCGCGTGGTTCTGTAACCAGTCCACTACATCCCCCCCAACCGGCAAGCCAGACAACCGCGCCAGCTTAACATCAGGTGGCAATTCCAAGGCCGATAGCGCCGCGTAAACGTCCCGCGCGTAGTGTTCGCCGGGTTCGTCGTTGTCGGGCATCAGATAGGCCAGCTTGTAACCGTTTAGCGGTGTCCAATCGGTTTTTGTGGCCGCTTGACTGCCGCCCAGTGATGAAACAGCGCAAACGCCTATACTGTGCAGGGCCGCCGCTGCTTTTTCACCTTCAACGATGAAAACCGCCTTATCCTTAGGCTGTGCCGCCAGCTTATCCAGACCGAACAAAGGACGGGGATTTAACTCGATACCCGCCGCCCAGCTTGCGCCGTTGCATTTGAAAAATGGCACGATTTCTTTTTTGTCGCTGCCGTTCTGATAACGCCCGACAACCCCGAAGGGTGCGCCGTCCGTGGCGCAATATGTCCAGGCATGAACAAGCGGCTTGCCGTTGTAATGCTGTGGAATCTCTACCATGCAAGTCCCCAATCATCGGCCAACTTTGCCAGGGCTTCGACAAATTGAAGCCCATACAAGGCCATGGCAAAGGCGATTACATCAGCACCAGCCGCACCACACGCAAAGCATTTATAAGCGCCGGTTGCCAGATTGACGCGGAAAGAGCCGGGCTTATTGTCGCTATGGAATGGACAAAGGCCGCCATCATTCCAGCCATGTTTTTTAAGTGGCGCGCCGGGCAACTCGTGGCGGTAGAGGTCACGCGGGGCCAGGGTTTGCTTGATATAATCAGCATTCAAATTTTGCTTTCTGGCCGCTTGGGTATTGCTGTACCGGGCGGCTTTTCTTTGGTTAGTCATCATTGCGCGCCTTTCATCCAATCGCGAACAACCTGCTTATCTTCGGCGGTAAAACTGTAAAGGCCCGGATAGCAAGCGTTGCCGTCCTTGTCGTAACGCTCTACGCGGTCACAGGGGACAGATAAACCCTTACGGCGTAATCCTGCCACCAGCTCAGGCCCGTTTGAACATCCGGCGATAGTGTCCAGGTTTTCCCGCATAATCGGGTGATTAGATAATGCGTTGATTACTCTCTTTTCTCGTGGGGACAGTTTCATTTATGCAGCCCCCGCGTTTTGTGACTCAACCCAAGCAAAGAACTTGGCTTCATCAATTAGGACTTTTCTACCTAGCCGGACAACCGCGCCAGCTTTGGCAAGTCCGTTGCTGTTCTCGTTGAAAATGAGCGCCCGTAAGCCGCCCTTAGTGAAGGCTTGATGCTTATCTGTGAATTGATTAACAGTTGATAAAACAGGCATTTTCAATGCTCCAGTTATCGCCGCAACATTACGACGATAAGCATTTAAAACCCTGTTTTTTCCCGATTTCCCAGTCGGGAAAACTAGGAACATAGCCGGGATTGCTATAGGGAATTTTGCCCAGTTTTTGCTATTGACAGTGTTTTGTTATGGCGTTTTCTTAAATTCGCTGACATAGTTTGAAAGTGTCTTTTTTGTTCTATTTCCAGTAGTCCCGGTGCTCAATTTAAAAGCAAAACCGGCATCTTTCCCAGCTGTATAAACTTCGGTTATGGGGCTGCCAGATTGATTAACATATTTTTTTAATTGGTTTGGGAAAAAAGCTTTCATTTCCGGCCTACCTTCTTTAACCCATATTTCCCGCAAACCTTGCTTTAACTCTCTTTCATAACGCTGATTGCCACTTTCTGTTACTTGTCTAACATCATCCACAACCACTTCGGCTTTCGGCTCCGAGTCAAACCAACTGAACAGCAAGCAACTATCGACAACCGGCCATTGCTTTGATTTTTTCAACCATTCTTCGAACTGTTCACGGTATATGGTGAACCTAACGAAAGTTCCATTTAACCAACCATCCTTTATTTTTCTAATTCGGTTTTTATCGGCTATCTCTTTATACCCATCATCAAACCCCGGTTCGCGGATTTCCACAACCGCTTCCAGTTCGCCGCCAATAACAGCAATTTCAATTTGTTTTTTGTAATCGTCGCGAATTTGCCAAAACGGTTTATTTTCGTAAGATTCGCCGGGCATGGCTGCCCATAATTCAGCAATCGAATCAGAATCTAACGACTTTGGCGATTTATTCACAAAGTCAGTTAAACGCTGAATATGGGCCTTCTCGGATATTTTCCTTTCCGATTTATCCATTTTCTCTAAATAATTGAATATCGGGTCATGCTCAGAATTTAGAGGATTAAGCCATTCAATATCCCTTGCAAGACGAAAAAATATTAAAGGCTTTATGTACCAGTCTCGGTCTTTTTCTTCGAATTTTATCTTTCCCGGTAGCAGCCCTTTTTTTCTCCAAGACTCTGCTATTTCTCTCCGTTCTTTGTATTCGTCATCAAATAAGGATGTTTCAGGAAAACTAGTTCCGGGCGGTCTAATCGGTGCTGACATTGATAGCCATAGAGCATCATCAATCGTTATTTCTTCTCGGTTTAGCCAGTCATTCCAGTTAATGTCATCCATTACGCACCCCCGAAAATCTTAGCGTTCATACTGGCGACCACGTTGCTTACATGGCCGTCTGATAGGTGGGCGTAACGCTTCACCATGGCTAAGGTTTTGTGTCCCAAGACTTCGGCAATTTCGGCCAAACTTGCGCCGTTCATGGCTAGGTAAGACGCTGTGCAATGTCTAAGGTCGTGCCAATGAAAATCTTTTATTTCTGCCGCTGCTAGCGCATTTTCAAAGGGCTTGCGTAAATCTATCGGCTTGTGTGTGTGGATGGTTCCGGGGAATAGCAAATCAGTATCAAGCCGCCTAACCTTGGCATGTTCCCGCAACAGTTCCAGGCCGTGACCGGCTAAAGGAACGCGCCGCCGTTCGCCGTTTTTGGTTTCGTGCAGAATGATGAAACCGTCTTTAAGGTTTACGTCCGGCCATTTCAGGCCCATCAATTCACCTTGTCGCATACCTGTAGACAGCGCCAGAATGACGCACAGATAAAGCCATTCGTTGCTTGAGTCTTTGCAGGCGTTCAAGAATCGTTGCCGCTCATCATCGTCCAGAAAACGTACCCGGCCCCGCGCAGGTTTCGGCTTTTTGATTGTCCGCAATGGCGAATCTTCAAGCCATTTCCAATCATTAACCGCCGTGGTAAAGACGGTACTTAGTGAGGCCATATATTTAAGTACGGTGGTCGGGCTGCGCTTGTTTCCAGTTCGAACAGTTTCATTAAGCAACTTGTCCTTAACCTGGGTGATGGTGTCCGCCTGAACATCGGCAAGCACCATAAAACCGATTTCATCTTTCCAGCGTCTTAAATGTAAGCCTATATGCTCGTCTTGCTCTTTAGAGAGGTTAACGCCGGATAGATAGCGGTCTATCATATCCGCCAAGGTGTGTTTTTTAGCTTCTGCGGCTTTGAAGTGTCGGCCTTCCCTGATTGCAGACTCGGTAGCCGCCGCCCATTTCTTGGCATCGGTCAGCCGGTCAAATGTTGCAGATTGTGCCGGGTAGCCTTTCAACCGGACTTTAACGCGATAGGATTTATCGCCAGTGTCGGTGGTGCGCGTTTCGATGGTTGCCATGTAATCCCCTTGGGGCAATGGCGGTATAATTTGTGGTAGCCATTGCTTAACCTTGCTTGTTAAGTTGTGGTTAGGGCTTGGCGGTGTTGGTAGCACTTCCAGGCCCGTTTTTTTTGTTTCGGTGAAATACTACAACAACACGCAAAAAACAGCAATACGGGATAATATATCCCGTGCTTATATCATATAACTGTTTGTTAAATATTTACTTTATTATTGACATGACAAATATGGGACATTGCTGGGACATTTGAAAATAAAAGGCGGTCTATTAGGCTATTTTTAGCCAGTCTTATGAAGTGTTGGTTTGGGATGAATTTAGCGGTTTTAGCTGGTGCGGGGTAGGCGCGTTTTTCGATAAAAATCCGGCCTGTTATTTTGCGGTTTGTTGTGGTTTTTTATCTTGAAGTGTCCCGCCAGTGTCCCGCAGGCATAAAAAAAGGACTTAGGCAAAACCTAAGTCCTTGAATTAAATGGTGGCGATACCGGGGATCGAACCTGGAACCTCGGGGTTATGAATCCCGCGCTCTAACCGGATTGAGCTATATCGCCACTGAAAACTGTTTAAGAGCCGGCATTATAAAAAGGCCGATATTGATTGTCAAACATTAAACCTAAAATGCATCACATCACCGTCTTGTACCTTGTAGTCCTTACCTTCAAGACGCCATTTACCCGCATCCTTTGCACCTTGCTCACCTTTGTACGTCACAAAATCTTCATAGGCTATAACTTCAGCTCGTATGAAGCCTTTTTCGAAATCACTATGGATGACGCCAGCGGCTTGCGGGGCCGTTGCATTAACCGGAATAGTCCAGGCTCTGACTTCCTTGACTCCGGCGGTAAAATAAGTAGATAGATTCAACAACTCATAACCAGCCCGCACCACTCTATTCAAACCGGGCTCTTCCAGCCCTAAATCGTCCAGAAACTCTTGTTTTTCCGCATCATCAAGCTGAACGATTTCAGCTTCAATCGCGGCACAAACCGCAACGACTTTGGAACCTTCCTTTTCCGCGAATACTCGGACATTATCCAACATTGGGTTATTCTCGAATCCATCATCCTGTACATTGGCTACGTACAGCGTCGGTTTCAGTGTGATCAGACATAATTCCTTGATCAACTTGACGTCATCTTCCGTTAATCCCAACGTCCTGGCCGGCTCGCCGGCATTCAGATGCTCTAAAACTTGTTCCAGTATTTGTTTTCTAGCCAAGTCATCCTTATTGCCTGATTTGGAAGCCTTTGCCGTTTTCTGCAGGGCTTTTTCGACAGAGGCCATATCAGCCAAAGCCAACTCGGTGTTAATCACTTCGATATCGTTGACCGGGTCGACCTTGCCGGCAACATGCACGACATTGTCGTCCTCGAAACAACGCACAACATGCACGATCGCATCAGTCTCCCTAATATTGCCCAGAAACTGATTTCCCAAACCTTCGCCCTTGGAAGCCCCCGCTACCAACCCGGCAATATCGACAAATTCTATGGTCGTCGGCAGTACGCGCTCAGGCTTGACGATTTCAGCCAGTTTATCCATTCTAGGATCGGGCACCGGCACCACCCCCACATTGGGATCGATGGTGCAAAAAGGATAATTTTCAGCCGCAATAGTGGCCTTGGTTAACGCATTGAACAAAGTCGATTTGCCGACGTTGGGTAAGCCAACGATTCCGCAGTGTAGTGCCATATTAATTATCTTAGGATGTGGTGGGTTCCGAAAGAAATCCGGTACCAAAAAGGGCTGGATTATACAAGGGCGAGACAAAATGTCCACCAGCCAAAACACGGCGCCTTCGCATTCAAGGCTTGAAATGTTATCAGTACAGCCCTGCAATTGCCGAGCTTAGAAATGCAATTTGCTCGCATTAGACAACGGCCAGCCCCGAGCAAGCTCATTGCAGCCCTGACTATCGATATTCAGGACTACCGAAGTAAGGGCGATCAGAGCAGAAACTAATCCTTGGGCAAACAGACACCGGATACTTCAACCCTATCCCTGCCTTTCGCCTTAGCTTCATACAAGGCGGTATCGGCATAATGAATAATTTGATCGATACCCAAGTTTTGCTCCGTTTCAGAGCAATCCGGAGACACGCAGTACAAACCGATACTCAAGGTCAGTTGCACATTTTCATTATCCACATCCCAACTCAAGGCTTTGATTTGTTGCCTAATCCGTTCGGCGAAGGTTTTGCCGTTGTCACAACAGGTATTGGCGAAAATGACCACAAATTCCTCGCCTCCAAAACGCACTAGAATATCCGTACTGCGGACCTCGTTTTTCAATGTCTGCGCAACGGAAACCAACACTTTGTCACCAAAAATATGACCGAACCTATCATTGATCGCTTTAAAATGATCAATGTCCATGATCAACAGGCAAAATGGATATTTGTAACGTTTATGTTGCGCAAGCGCCAATTCGACCTGGTCATAAAAATAGCGCCTATTATGTAAGCCCGTCAGTTGGTCATGCATCGACATACTGGCGTAATGGTCTTTTAATTGACGGGTTTCCTCGACCAAACGCTCCAACTCAGCCGTTCTGAACACAATCTGACTTTCCATTTGCTGAAACAAGCGCCGATTGGTGATCAGCTGCCCCAGAATATTGGTGTATACCTCCAGCAGCCGCACATGCCAATCGGAAAAAAAATTAGGTTGCGGGTGGGAAACGTTCAAAACGCCAATCAAAACATTATGCAAGGTATAAACCGGCGCGCAAATAATCGAACCGGGCGTGTATGCCTGGTCTCCAGCCTGGCTAAATCGATAGTCTTCGGCGCAATTATGGCTATGCTGTATTTCGCCCGTGGTTGCCGCAATGCCAATAATTCCTTCGCCCATGCGGAAATGTAGCGGTTTCGCGGTCCAGGAGACATCCTCTTCCGGCGCATCGACAATACTCAGCCCGGTAACATTTGTTAACATGCCGTCACTGTCGACAATAAAAAACGAGCACCTTTCCATATCCTGATTGTGCAGCAAACCGGACAACGCCCGCCTGATAACGGCTTTCTCGTCAGCCATCTCGCAACTGATTTCAGAAAGCGACTTTAATGCCGATAAGGCACTCACCAAGTCAAGAATTAAATCCTGCACACCACTACCGGCCCATTCCTTACTTTTTAAAACTAAACCGCCCTGATTCATCAACGCCCCATCACCTCGGCAAGTTTTTGTACATTTTCTTTGTTTGCAACCAGCTCATAAAAAACCGTGGACAGATGTTCTAATGGCAGCATAACCTGTTCGGCAACCTGAACAAGACGGTCCGCGTCAACATCCCCTTCATCCAGAATCAAACCACAAATCAGCCGACTAGCTTTCAAGAAACTAATCAGCTCGGCTTCCGCGCCCGACAACTCAATATCGTCGAAATGTTGCAGAACCGATTGGTAGACTGCCGGCAACTGCCACCTCTTCAGCAGGATATAACCAATATGATAGTGACTTTGATCCAATTCGTGACTAATATTCTTGCCGACTTGAAAATAGCCGCCTGCTCCCGCGGCCAAAATACGATCCAATTCATCCGGAAATAAATAAGCGACCACCAGCACCCCAATATCCAATAACAAGCCACTGGTATAAACGGTGGAAGTAGGCAAGGCGTCCCAGCCACAGGTTCCCACCAACTTTTGCGCGGCCACCGCCGTCATTAGAGAATGCATCCAAAATGATTTGGTATCAAAATTTTTGCATCGACTGGTATCGAGCTGCACATTCAACACAATACCCACCGTCAAACTTTTTACCAACTGCAAACCCAAAACTTGCACGATAGCAGCGCGCAAATCATTGATTTGACGCGACTGCCCAAAATATGCCGAATTAGCCAAACCCAATAAACGCGCCACCAATCCAGGCGACAACGACAAAATGTCCGCCAGTTTTTCGATCGAGATTTGGGGATCGTTGATAGCCTCCAAAATTTTCACGCTGACTTCGGGCAAGGCCGGTAGACTCTTGAGCTTGTTGATCCGCAGTTGAACTGATTGTTTGGTATTTTCGTTCATCGACCCTGACTATATCCCGAAAGTTTAAGTCTGACCATCAAGCGGCGATAATCACTGGCCCGCATCGAATCCCGCGCTATCAGCAGAGACCTACTCGACTGGCCATCCATCTTGAAATGCAAAAAAATCGCGCTACTGGCGATTACAGTTGTTCCCAAAACCATTGCACTCCGATAATTATACCCATCCAAAGCCACCTCCCAACCTTTGTTGACAGTATAACTCAGATAAACAGAGGCAGTTTTTCTACTGAAAGTCCCAAACAGCCAAAACGCGGTAACCATAACCGCCATGATCAGTTGATTTACAAACTGTAGGCTGTTCAGAAAACAAGCCAAAACCGCGAAAGCATGTAAGCCGTCAAATACGCGTTTGATTTGCCTTGAAGGCTCGACAATAAAATAAAACGTCGCTTGAGTGTTTTTTGACATGCTCCGATCATTTTTCGACAGCTTGAGGTGTAAAATGGCCCTTAAACTTAGACCTTCCAACTATTTTCATCAACCCACCGCAATGACTGCCGACAACCGGGAAGCCAATCCCGCCAACATACTTTACAAACTGGAACATCTCGCCGCCATCGAAGTCACTGGCGAGGATGCCAGTCCATTTTTACAGGGACAGCTGACCTGCAATATCAACGAGATCACCGACACGAAAGCCAGTATCGCGGCATTTTGCAATCCCAAGGGCCGGGTCATCAGCACCCTGCTGATTATCAAAACCCAGCCGGGCTATATACTGCTATTGCCGCGCAGCTTGTCGGAAAAAGTCTTAACCAAATTGCGAATTTATGTACTGCGTTCAAAGGTACATCTCACCGACAAAAACGATTTGCTCATGTTATGGGGACTTTACCGACCCGATCCCATGGAAGGCTTCAGCTTGCCGGATGTCGATTTTCATTGCAGTTCCAACGAAACGCTAATCTGCATCAAATTACCCTCTCCAGCCCCGCGCTTCCTGTGCATTACCCCGGCCCAGGCCGGCCCGCATCCGTTTGCGGAAAACTTTAATCACGGCAGCTGCGATGAATGGCGTTATGGGGACATATCCGCCGGTTTACCCTGGTTTGAAGCCGAACAATCTGAACAATACATCCCACAAATGCTGACTATCGATCAACTAGGCGGCGTCAGTTTCGATAAAGGCTGTTATACCGGCCAGGAAATCGTTGCCCGCACCCATTATTTGGGCAAAGCCAAACGCCATCTGTTCCTGGCCGAGTGCAACCGTTGCTTGCGGCAGGCTTCCGACTTTGCCGTAAAGGACGCCGAAACTCAAGAAAAACTTGGCGACATCCTGACCATGCAAGCACTTGGCGGAACGACCCGATTACTGTTGGTCCTACAAACAGTTGATGGGGAAACAAAAAACCTTATACTTGACGACTTGGAGCATACCCCCCTCACCTTGACACCTTTCAAATAGTCGGAAAGCCAAATCATGCAATTTAAATCCGTTCAAGACTTTCTTAGTCATGTCAAAACAGAACTGGAGGCCAATCGCCTAGTGCTGCCGACACTGCCTGATATTGCCCTGAAAGTACGTGATTCGGTGTCCAAGGGTGACGCGTCGGCTCAAGAACTGGCGGAGATGATAGTAACCGACCCGGCCTTATCCGCCCGCTTGATCCAGGTTGCCAACAGCCCGCTCTATCGCGGCGCCAATGAAATCAAAAACATTCAAATGGCCGTCACCCGTCTCGGCAACAGCACTATCCGCACCCTGATCACCAGTCTGGTGATGCAACAGATGTTTAAACCCACGACGGCCTTACTCGAACATTACTTCCGCGGCATTTGGGAACATGGCGTCAATGTTTCCGCGATCAGCCGTGCCCTAGCCGCGTTTGTGCCGCACTTGAATTCCGATGAAGCCATGCTGGCCGGCTTGATCCACCAAATCGGCAAATTGCCGATTTTGACATTGGTCGAAAAAATTCCCGAATTCCGAGACAGCCCTTCGCGCCTGGACAAATTACTGGAAAAAGCCCATCCTCATGTGGGCAAAATCATCATGGATACTTGGAATTTCCCTCAAGATCTAAAATTGGTTGCCTCCGAATATGTCGACTTTCAGAGAGAACACGATGGACCGGCCGATTATGTCGACTTGGTTCAAGTAGCTTTTTTGCAAAGCATCGCCGGCACCGACCACCCGGCTTGCCGTATCGACTGGGCTACAGTACCGGCCTTTGCCAAACTCGGATTACAAGCCGACGCCGAAATTCTGGAAATCGAAGGCGTATCCGAAGAAATCGAACTCGCTCAATCCATGCTTCTTTAACAAAAATGATAGATCCTCAAGCCGCCGCCCGTTTTCGCCGTTTAGGCACCCTGACTATTTTTGCCGTATATTTCGTCATCCTGGTCGGCGGCATCGTTCGCGCCTCCGGCGCCGGCATGGGTTGCCCGGACTGGCCGACTTGCTTCGGCCAATGGGTGCCACCCACGGATGAATCGCAACTGCCGTCCAATTACCATGAAATCTATGCCGCGCGCGGCTATGAAAACACCGCCTTCAACCCGGTCAAAACCTGGACCGAATACACCAATCGCTTGGTTGGCGTCACGATCGGTTTCTTGGTTTTCCTGACGGCCTGGTCGTCGCGGATTTATTTGAAAACCGACAAAACCACCTTTTATCTAGCATTATCGGCTTTTTTCCTGGTCGGATTTCAGGGCTGGCTCGGCTCCGCCGTCGTCGCCAGCAATCTAAAACCACTGATGATTACACTGCATATGCTGCTGGCGCTGTTCATTGTCGCCCTGTTGATTTACGCCATCAGCCGCTCGCAAAAACCGCTGCTCGCCGCCATCGACACCGGCTGGGTCGGTCCGCGTTTTGGGTGGGTACTGAAAATCGCGATGGCAATGACCTTGCTGCAAGTCGCCATGGGTACTCAAGTTCGGGAAGCGGTCGATTACATAGCTCACCAGCACAGTTACATAGAGCGCGAATTCTGGCGCGACAGCTTTCCTATCATCTTTTATGTGCATCGCTCGTTTTCATCGATCATTTTATTTACCAACCTATGGTTGGCTTGGACGGTTTATAAAAATGTGGATAAAAACAGTCTGCTGCTGAAAGTGGCTTACGCATTAATGGGCTTGATTGTCACGGCAATCCTGGCCGGTGTCAGCCTGGATAGGCTGGGATTTCCGGCCGAGGCCCAACCCATACATCTGTTAATGGCCAATTTGATTTTTGGCGCGCAATTTTTTCTGTTTATTTGCCTGCGATACTCGACCCCGAAAACCGGCCGGTAGCGCCAGCGCTTTATCCAACTTATCAATCAGTTAAGCATTGTGCCGCCAATGTGAGGTACAATGCCACCATTGCCTGGTGTCCGCAGGCAGATCTCTTTATTCTCTACAGGTAATTTAATGTCCGATACCCCCACCCTCACGCCTTCCTTCAAGGATTTAGCATTATCCGAACCGGTTTTAAAAGCCCTGCAAAACATCGGTTACGAAACTCCCTCGCCGATTCAGGCTCAGATTATCCCTTTCGTAATGGCCGGCCGCGATGTGCTGGGCCAGGCCCAAACCGGTACCGGTAAAACCGCGGCCTTTGCCATGCCGATATTGACTCGCCTCGACATTAAACAAAAAGATCCGCAAGCCCTGGTATTGGCTCCCACTCGCGAATTGGCGATACAAGTAGCCGAAGCCTTTCAAAGCTATGCCGCCCACATTAAAGGCTTTCATGTATTACCTATTTACGGTGGGCAGGATTACAGCGTTCAACTACGCCAACTCAATCGCGGCGCCCATGTGGTGGTCGGCACGCCGGGCCGAGTCATGGACCATATGCGTCGCGGCACCTTGAAGCTGGATCAACTCAAAACCCTGGTACTGGACGAAGCCGACGAAATGCTGCGCATGGGCTTTATCGATGACGTCGAATGGATCCTGGAACAAACGCCCTCGACTCGCCAAACCGCGCTGTTTTCGGCGACCATGCCAAACGAAATCCGCAAGATTGCTCAACAATATCTGAACAATCCCGAACAAGTCACGATCAAGGTCAAAACCACCACGGCGGCCAATATCCGCCAACGTTACTGGTTTGTCAGCGGCTTGCACAAAATGGACGCCCTAACTCGGATTCTGGAAGCCGAGAACTTCGATGGCATGATCATTTTCGTTAGAACCAAAACCGCCACGATCGAAGTCGCCGAGAAACTGGAAGCCCGCGGATTTTCCGCTTCGGCGATTAACGGTGACATGTCGCAAGCCTTGCGGGAACGCGCGATTGAAAACCTGAAAAACGGTAAGCTGGATATCTTGATCGCCACCGACGTCGCCGCCCGCGGCCTGGATGTCGACCGCATTACCCATGTCGTCAACTACGACATTCCCTACGATACCGAATCCTATGTACACCGCATCGGCCGTACCGGCCGCGCCGGCCGTACCGGCGATGCGATTTTATTCGTCTCGCCACGCGAGAAACGCCTGCTGGCCAACATTGAACAAGCCACCAAGCAAAAAGTCGAGGAAATGCAGTTACCATCGACCGAGTTCATCAACAACGCCCGCGTCAACCGCTTCAAACAACGGATAACCGACACCTTGGCCGCCGAGGAACTGAGCTTTTACAACCAATTGATCAATCAGTACCAGGTCGAACATGACGTACCGGCGACTGACATTGCCGCCGCACTGGCTAAGTTGCTGCAAGGCGACACGCCGTTAATAATGAAAGAAGTCGCTAAAAAACCCCGTAAAGATGCGGATGACAAATCACGCGGCAAGGACCATGACCGCGATAGAGGCCCAAAACGCGAAAGAGGCCGGGCCAGCTCGGTGGAAATGGAACTATTCCGGATCGAAGTCGGCCACAGTGACGGCGTCAAACCCGGCAACATCGTCGGTGCCATCGCCAACGAAACAGGCATCGACGGCGACCACATCGCCCGCATCAAAATCGAGGAAAATTACAGCACCGTGGAATTACCGGCCGGCATGCCCAAGGATCTATTCCAGGCTTTGAAAAAAGTCCGCGTGGCCGGTAAAGCCCTGGACATCTCTAAATTTGATCCCGACTTAGTGAAAAAAGCCAAAAGCAAAAAACGCGTGGGCTCAACCTCCAAGCGCGGCAAAAGCAAGGAATAAATTTTTCAACACGGAGACAATTGCCGCGTCTCTTCTCCGTGATCGGTATTGACTCCCCGGCGACAACTGCAGGGAGTCAAAATCGGTCGGATATTGAGTCGGAAAGGACTTTATAGCCATCCCAACGATTAAGCGGAGATAATCTCCCTCAAGCGACGGTCGTGCAAAAAAGCGACTGGGCCTTGTTCCAAATCAGCCAAAACCACCCGCAATAGATTCGCCGATTCATTTTCCGGAATTGCAATATCGGGTTGATCACCAACGGTTCGCACAACCCATACAATATCCCGCAACAAAATCGCATCACTATCCCGAGCGAGAACGTAACCAACCTCATCCTCCAACCCCATCAGCAAGCCGCCTTGTTGCAGGCATTGCAAAACTTCCGCCACCGATTCCCAAGGTAAATTGACCTGATCGGCCAACGATTTCAAGGTACAGGCCTTGCCACCATAAACATGCTGCCGTCCGATCAGCGCCATCAACAATAATGCCAGCCGCTCTTGGCATTGAATACTTAAATGCGGTCGGCGCTTGGCATACCCCAAATAGCTGGGAAACTGGAGATGGAAAGCAATCACGCTACCCATCAGCAAAATCAGCCAACTGATATACAGCCAGATCATCGACAATAAAATGACGGCAAAGCCGGAATAAATGGCGCTGTACTGGGCTGAATTTGCCATGAATAACGCGAACAACGCGCCGGTTGCCTTCCATGCCAACCCGGCATACAACCCACCCGTTAATGCCGGAACCAATTTGACCGTGGTATTTGGGATAAAGGAGTAAATAAAGCCAAAGGCGGCAGCCATCAGCGGATAAGGCAGAGTCACGCCGACCAAGTAGTAAATCGCCCCGAAAGGCTCCAGTGAAACCAATCGCCGCACCACGGCCAAATTGCTCATCGAAGCCGTTATGCCGACAGCGGAAAATAGCAATACCGGGCCGATTACAAGCACACTGAGATAATCGCTAAAACGGCGATAGAGAGAACGCGGTTTGGTCACGCGCCAAATATGATTAAAACAGCTTTCGATCTGTTCCAACAGCGAAATCACGGTATAAAACAACATCAGAAAACCGAGAAAACCCAACACTCCCACCTGAATGTTTTCAACGAAGTCGATGATATTGGCGCTGACTTCAACCCCATTTTCGCCTAGCGGGGCCAGCAATTTTAATAGCAAGGGCTCGACCTGATTATGAACCCCAAACCCCTTCAGAATGGAAAAACTCACCGCCAGTAGCGGCGCCAGCGAAAGTAAACTGGTATAGACCAAACCCTTGGCACGTTGTTTTAGCCCACCTTCTTCCAATTCCCGCAGCAAAACCGTTACCAGCATTTTCAGTTCTAGCGCGACAGACTGGAGGTTGGTTTTGAAATGCTGTTTTAGGAAAATCATAGTCATCGCCAAAGGGAATTAGGAAGCAAAGCCGCCGATTCGACCGGCATGAGCCGAGCATATGCCCGCGGATGGCCGTATGCCTAATGTAATCTGGATACCCCGGCATCAGCGCAGCAACAGCAGCGGCTTGTGGCTCCGAGTCAACATTGCCAGCGTGAAACTGCCTAATAACAGATCATGAACCCGAGTATGGCTAAAGGCGCCCATCACGGTCAGATCGATATCAAATTTTGCCTGATAATCCACCAAGGCCTGTTCGGGATTGCCGCGCAGCCTTTGACTAATTAATTTAATACCTTGCGTTTGTTTGAGTTTATTGGCGGCGGCTTCCAGCCATTCGAGCGCTTGAATATCTTCATTGACGCAAACCAAGTGGCAAATCATGCCTTGATACAAGGGGCTGCCGATTACCATGTCCAGCGCTTTTTCCGCCGCACTTCCGCCATCATAGGCAATCATGAAGCTCCGCGGCACCGTGAACGTATCGTTCACCACCAAAATCGGTTTATGCAAGGAACGGATGATGGATTCCAGCTTTGCGCCTATCTTGTGCGGTTGATCTTCATGGTTCTTACCGCGCGCACCGACGACCAGCACCCGCAGATAGTTTTCAACATCCGCCAATGACTCCAGCAAACCGCCATGGCGCTGATACAATAACGGTTCGTCGATACCCGCCCGATGTGCACGCCGGCGGGCGGCTTGCATGATCAATTGGCTCTGCTGAAAGTTTAACTTATTACGCTGCTCATCCTGTCGGACCATGTCTTCAAGCAGTTGCTCGCGGCTATCGAAGCCGATGGTTCCCGACAGCTCCAACTCCATCGTAGTTTCCGGATGATGATCGATACTATGCATCAGGCCGAAGGGCGCGCCAAAGCGACGGGAAATCCAGGCGGCATAGTCGCATACTGCGTTCATTAAACCGGAACCATCGACACAGGCCAGCACGGTGTCGTTATGAACTTGCATCAGCGCCCTCCCGAGACAGGTTAAGATTCGTTACATCGACTACAAATGCCTCGCCGCCTAACTCAAGGCCTAGTTAAAATCGGAGCGGCCGCCCCAAGCAACGCGCATACCTCACTTTGTCCCGATTCTACTCGCCATGGCCGGTAAAACCAGCATGCTGCAAACAATCATCAGAGAAATACCAATCGCCAACAACAAGCCCATGCTGGCGGTACCGGCATGGGTGTTGAACGCCAAACTGGAAAAACTACAAAAGGTGGTCAAGGCGCTATAAAACACACCACGCGCCGCGCTGGATTGCAGTAACTCGCTGTGATCGTCTTGGTGCTGCAGTCTATGCACGATGTGAATACCACTATCCACCCCCATGCCCAACAATAACGGTAAAACAATGATATTGGCGAAGTTGAACGGATTATTCAGCCACACATTGCATGCCCCGGTCAGCAAGGCAGCCAGTAATAACGGGGTTACGATCAACAGCGTGGTTTTCAGACTGCGCGTCATCACCAACAATAGCAACACAATCATCATCAGCGCCCCGGAAAACGCTTGCAAGAAAGCCGCCACCACGGCCTGCCCCGAGGTGACATCACCTATCGGCAAGCCAAATACATTGGAATAAGTTGCCATCACATCATTGACAAAGACCTTCAAATGTTCCGGATCGTTCAAGTCCTGCTCGGGTAACACCAAAACCCGATAAATCCCGTCATGACTGACCCATTGCGACCTTAACTCTTCCGGTATGTCATCGATACCAAATGCCGTCGCCGTCAAGCCATCGCGCAGCATCAACATGGTATGCGGCAATAGCTTCAACACGCTGGCTTCCAATTGCGCATAGCTTTCCGCAGGATTTTGCCGGCTGTCGGCATATTGGATGAAATCAACAACATCTTGATGCAACTTTTTTAGCACATCGGAGGCAACGTTGGTTACGGGTTGATCCATGGCTGTTTGCAGCGTGTCCCGCAGTTTGACCAATGCCGCGCGCACATCCGATGACTCGGGCTTGTCGGCAAATCGGTTGAGCTGTACCGGCATGATCAGATTCAGGTTGTCGATGATCTCCAGTTTCTCGTCCTGCTGTTCCGGCACCATGTTACTCAGGCTGATGGCTTCATGCACGCTGGGTAATTTTGCAAACTGGGCCGCCAACTCATTGGCCTTCGGCAAACTATCGGCCAAAGCCGAGGTCGCGAACGGTGAATCGGTTTTGGTTTTCAGCAGTTTTTTAAACGCGATTACCGACTGCGTGGTGGGATCGCGCAAATTAATCGGATTGGAATCAAATTTCAATTGAGTCAGGGTCAGGCCAGCCAGTAGGGCGGCCAAGACCGCGCCGATCATGACGGCTTTGGCATGGCGGAACGGAAACAGATAAACCCAAGCCGGCAAAAATGAGCCGCCATTCGCGGGTAATGGCTTGATCGGCAGCAGTTTCAACAGCGCCGGCAACAAGCTTAAAGAGACCAACAAACCGATAAAAATACCGCCGCCGGAAATAATGCCTAATTCCGATACGCCTTTAAAATCGGTCGGAATAAAGGCCAGGAAACCGATTGCGGTCGTCGCGGCACACAAAAAAAGCGACTTACCCACCGTCCTCATACTGTTGAGAATGGCTTGCACGGTATCCATATCTTGACCACGACATTCCTGATAGCGCAAACACAGATGCGTCGCAAAATCCACCCCCAAACCAATATACAGCACGGCAAACGCTATCGAGATCAAATTCAAATGACCGACGGTCAACGCCGCGAAACCGGCGGTGAGAAACAAACCGACCACCAATGCAATAAACGTCACCAGCAATAACCGAAACGAACGAAAACCAATCAAAAGTGCCAAGCAAACCAGCAGCAGCGAGACGATACTGGAGATCAGCATACCCTGATTCACGGTTTCCATTTCTTCATGCTCCAGCGCTATTTCACCGGTGAAGCTTAAATTCACCTCCGGAAATTGCGGCGCCATTTCGTTCGCCAAATCACGCAGGAATTTCATGGGTAAACTGGCCGGCATCAGTTGTCGAAAATCCATCTGCGCACTGGCGATAACCAGCCGGCGAGTTTGATCCTGACCAAAACTTTGGTCGGTTAATAATTGCTGCCAAGACAAAAAACGCGGCTGCCCGGCCTTGACGGCCACGATCGAGCGATCGATGGCGTCCAACAACGGATCCATCGGCATGGTTAAATCCTGCTCATGCCCTTCCAGAGCCAACCCGATGATGTCCATCAAACCGGCAAAATGATAATGACTGGACAAATAACCAATGAATGGCTGAGCATCCACCAGTTTGGTGGACAAGGCCTCTAGGTCGTCAAGATTCAAATATAAAAAACCCTGCCGCCGGAAAAACGCATTATCGACCGGCATATAAGCCGATTTAAATAATCGTTTTTCGGTTTGCAAGCGTTTTTGAATAAATTCCGCCGCCAAGGCGGTTTGTTCCGGCGTCGGCGATTCCACCACGACGATAATCGCGGAAGCATCCTGCGGAAATGCCTTGTCCAGCTTGGCCCTGATTTTAATAAAGGGTAAATCCTGCGATAACAAATCGCTGGTGTTGGTGTTTATCCCCAGATGTCCCATGGTGTAATTTAAACTGGCCGCGCTGAGGCCAAAAAAAACCAGTAGCATCAACCAGGGAAATCGGATGGGCAGTTTGAATATTGACTGAAAAAATCGGTTTGATAGCAAGCTTAGGACGGAGGGCATAGAGTTGAGGGAATTCGATAAAGTTCGGTTAAAATTGTGGAGCAGTCAAAGCGAGTTTAAATAAGGGGCATGCGTCTGGATATGGACGCGGAGACCGATATGAATAATTAAAAAACCGAAGTTTCCCGGCATTGACAAGGGTTTAGCGGGCTAAAAGCACGAGAACCGAGAAGGCGCGACACAAGAAATCAGCAGCCATTATAGCAAAAGTACCGTTTAGCCCCGACAGACAATGCTTTAGGCAAATCGTTAACGGTGTATAGAGTGTCAAACATGCCGAGGCAAGAAAATGGATCAAACATTGTGAACATTATTGATCTCGGCATTTTGCTTTTTTAACCATAATGAAAACATCAAGGTCGCCCAGCCGCGAAAGGCTATTTCAATGGCCAAACACAAAGCAATGAACCAACTTTCGGAAATCGGCCATTGCAACCATAACATGATCCCAAGGGCAATTGAGATCAGGCCGCAAATCGAGAGAGAAGCACGATTTTCTAAATTTAATGCATAACTTAGCGAAATTCGCACGCTGCCACGCACCATCAAAAATGCGGCAATCAACAAAATCAAACGATCCGGCGAATTATTGACGCCGAATAAAATCAAGACTCCAACGACAACATCGAGCATACCGACATGGAGATTATGGTAAAAATCGCGCTGTTGTTTAGACAGGAAGCCGTCGAGGCACTCCAACAGGCCAAACCCCAAAATCAGAACTCCGCACACAGGTAACCAAGAAAAAAGGCGCGCCGACAATATCACGGCATCTTGATTGAACACGCTGGCTATCGACAAAAATAAGCCCAGCAAGAAAATAACGCTGCCTTGCGCAAAATGACGATGCCAACTAAGATCGAAACGATCAAAACTTGTCCTTTCTTTATCATGGAACATGGCGTGACGACCCGTAAAAAATGGAAGATAAGTGCTGTATTTTATCAATTCAAACAAAATATACACCGGATCAAAATTTCACCACCATTTACTAACCCTTCCACCCCTATCGTTTCCCAAGGCTTATAGTCGTCTGATCCCGGCCTGTAAATGATTGACATAGCCATGCAAGAGGACTACAAGTCGATCAACGGTATTTGACGTTACTTTCAGACCTATAAGGTGGTGCCGATGATGAGAATGCTACTTGAAATCGTGATGGTGCTGGCAATTGTGGGCGGGCTGATATTCGTGATGAAGGTGCTGGCACGGGAAAAGCAACCGGATAAAGATACCGGTGATGATGAGGGAGGAAGTACGAGTGAAGATTAAGGCATGAGAATCGCCGGCCTTGCGGCCTCTCCCCATAAAAACGGCTGACTACTCGAATCGATCAGCCAGGTTAGGCACCCAAAGCCAAACCTAGTTTCGCCAGCGAGAAAGGGGCGTCTCTAATGGTGCCGATGATGGCCGTGATGGCCGTGATGTCCGCGATACCCCCAGCCACCCTGAAACATCGGAACTGGAACCGGCACCACGGGGGCGGCGTAGCCATAGCCACCATAATAACTACCTGAATATCCAGGATAAGGGGCGTAGGCCACGCAGCCAGACATCAAAGCGAGGCTGAAGACAATAACCATTGAACGAATTTTAGTGTTCATTGACTACCAGCGCTCCCTAGGGAGATACTCATGCCTAGGCGCATACCGTTCGTATTCGTAATACCTTACCGGCGGCGGCCCATAATGCCGGATTGGCGCTGGATAATATCCCATTGTTGGCGGCATATGGGGTCGATAATACGCGTTGTAGCCATGTCTATGATGGTGATGATGGTGGTGATGTCTATGTCCCCAGTCATCATCATGCGCAACCGCTGCGCCGGAAAAAAACAAGCTAATTACCACTACTGTTAAAAACCTGAACATATGTCCTCCTTTGTGGATCATTTCAGTTGTGGCACATTCTTCTCCGACTGGCTTAAAAATCACTTAATTTTCAGGAGTCATCAATAAACGCCTGCATGAAGGCGATTGCCAGGAATAAATAACCTGAATGGCGCCGAATATTTGTTCAGCTACCAGGATCGTAACAGGACGCATAGTTGCGCTAGATGGACAAAATGACCATTTCAAATGAATCCATGTCACCGTACGGAGGTTGAAATAATCGCCATGAGTACCGCTCAATCCGACACTATAGGTCAGTACCTGCTCAAGCGCCTTTACCAGGCGGGGGTGCAGCATATCTTTGGCGTTCCGGGCGACTATGTGCTGGGATTTTATGATCTGATGGTCAAGAGCCCCGTCCGCCACATCGGCACCACGCGAGAAGATTCCGCCGCCTTTGCCGCCGACGGTTACGCCCGCTGCCGCGGAATCGGAGCCCTGGCGGTGACTTACGGCGTTGGCGCGTTAAATACTGTCAACGCCATTGCCGGCGCCTTTGCGGAATCCTCGCCCGTAATCATCATCAGCGGCGCACCGGGCGTCAGTGAACAAAAAAATGATCCCCTGATACATCATCGGTTTGGCCCCTTTACCTTGCAGCGCGAAATTTTTGAGCGCATCTGTTGCGCATCGGTGGTACTTAACGATCCTGTCATAGCCTTTCGTCAGATAGACCATGCCATAGAGGCTGCGCGCCAGTTTTGTAAACCGGTCTATATAGAACTTCCCCGCGACTTGGTGATGGTCGAAGGCTATCCGATGCCGGTTGAAAGCGTGGAAAGATTTGCTAGCGATCAAACCGCTTTAGCCGAAGCCATCGCGGAAGCCCAAGCACTATTGGCTAAGTCGGTTTCGCCAATGATCGTGGCGGGCATCGAGTTACACCGGCGCGGCCTGCAGGAGGCCTTGGCAGAGCTGGTCAACCGTAGCGGACTACCGGTGGTCGCCACATTAACCGGTAAATCGGTGATGGCCGAGAGGCATCCCGCCTATCTCGGTATTTATGAAGGGGCGATGAGTTCGGAATCGGTACGCTACACGGTGGAGCATTCCGATTTACTGCTGATGTTGGGCGTGACCTTGAACGAAGTCGATACCGGCATCTATACCGCGAAACTGGATCCGCATTCGATGATACGCGCGGCATTAAACGAGGTTGTGATCAGCGCTCATCGCTATCCTCGGGTCGCGTTAGACGACTTTTTAAGCGCATTAGTGCGTTCGGTCAAAACCGGCGGCAAGTTTCCGCCCGCAACCGTGGCGGCGGATACCGTTGCGTTTCCAGAACCGGACCGGCCGATTACAACCGCCAGATTGATCGGACGACTGAATCAGGCGCTAAGTCAGGATATGATCGTGGTTTGCGATGTCGGCGATTGTCTGTTTGCGGCTATTGATTTACGGGTACACGAACAGAGCGAATTTCTGGCATCCGCTTTCTATACCACGATGGGTTTTGCGGTACCCGCCGCGCTCGGCGCGCAAATTGCCCGCCCCGACCACCGCGCACTGATTCTGGTTGGAGATGGCGCGTTTCAGATGACCGGCACCGAGCTTTCGACGCATGCGCGCCTGGGCCTGAATCCTATCGTGGTGGTTTTTAACAATGGTGGATACAGCACCGAACGCTGTATTCTCGAGGGGCCTTTCAATGACATTAATCCCTGGCGATTCGACCGGTTGGGCGAAGTCTTTGGCCCTTTAATGGGCTACGACGCTGGTACCGAAGAAGCGTTCGAACAGGCGTTGACGAACGCCTTGAGCAACAGCGACATGCCAAGCATTATCAACGTCCATCTCGCGGCCGATGACGCGTCTTCGGCCATGAAACGTCTAGCGGAACATTTGAAATCGAAGGTGAAAGGCTAATGAAAACCGGCGTGACTGCCTGGGCGACGCCTATTGTACCGATTACGGTTAGCGTCGCCAACATCGGGTAGCGGGTCAATGTGTTTACGCTCATGCTCGGATTGTCTCTCTATCAATATCAGTCAATAGGCTAAAAGCCCGGCCTGACTCACGGAAAAATCCGCTCGGCGATTGAGTAAAACCAAATAGGTTCACTCCAAGGATTTCAATACCGAAACATTCCGCAAGCCGCAACTCATTGTGCCCGGTCTAGCCTGGCAAAATGGTTAAGAATCGATGACGCTTTAGGGATGATTCGATGAAACGTATTACGCCAGCCCGGTGGATGAGGTCTAACCGGGCCATCAGGGATGGGAAATCAAAATATCAGGCGGGATCGTTACTGATGGAGCGGAGACGAAAGCTTCGGCCCCGCTGTTAAAGAGCCTAGTTTATTGTTTATGGTTTTTAGGGTGGCCGCGACCGCAGTGTCCAAAGTGCCCGGTTTCGCCGGCATTGCTGGATGCATCCCGCGCTTCGACTCCGGTATCGGGGAAATCGGTGAACAAACCATCGACACCAAGTTCGAAATAGTAGCTCATTTCCGCTCTCGGATCGGCAAAGCCATAACCGCTGGCATTATTGCGGAAGGTCCAGGTATGCACTTTTAGGCCTTTCTCATGCGCCATTTCGATCACACCGGTACTGCCTTCGATACGGCGATCGTTGATGGTGATAGCACCGTCGCCGTCACGATCGATGCCGTCCGCCACGGTTTTCAGTAAATACGGCTTCCAGGGGCCGATGGCATCGGCATAACTGGCCACGAAATCAAGACCATCTTCCGAAACTAAATCGGCAAAGGTGCGGGAGTCGCCTTTCACCACCAAGTCATAGGGCTGCTTATATGGCGGCACCAACGACATCGAACCGTCGGCGTTGACATCGTCGGCATCCACCAGTTGCACTAACTGAATGAGAGTCTTACGACTCAAATATTGCAGATTACCCACTTCAAACGACTGGATGAACACCGGCGCGCAAGCGCTATTGTTATAGGCTCGATGCAGGACTTTCAACAGCTTATCCTCGAAAAAATGCTTGCCGAAGCTCAAGCGGCTTTCAGCATCCTTGAGCGTCGCATGGTAGGTGGAATGCTTGATTTCCGGATAAATGCCTATGCTATGTCCGGTTTCATGACTTTTGCTTTTAGCCAGAGCAATCACCTCTTCCAGAGTCGGAATCCGAAACAGGCCGTTGTATTGCTGATCGCGATCGGCACGGCTTTGCACGGCACGCAGGGTTTTAATTTCCGCCAAGGTAAAGTCGCTGGCGAACCAGTCGTCGTATTCGACACCATCGACCATGCGCTTAGTTTTACGGTCGGCGAATTCTGGATGACTGGCGACATCGGTAGTCGAACCTATCATCGGTTCGTGACGGGCAATCATTCGGCCATCCTTGGTTAATACCAGATCAGGTTCGATGAAATCGGCGCCCATTTCGATGGCCAACGCATAACCTTCCAAGGTATGTTCCGGGCGATAACCCGAGGCACCTCGATGACCGATGACGATAGGCGATTGATCCATTTTAGCCTCGGCCCATACCGGATTTTGTGTAGTCAGCAATGCCGCGACGGCCAAAGCCGAGAACGCGCTTTTAGATAACGAATGTAACATGAAATTTTCCTATGATTGCTTGAGTTTTTTTAGCGCGATGCCATCATGAAGCTGAAGGCCTTACGGGATGGCATCGCCGTGGTTGGCCGGCCTTAGTCACGATCCCTGGTTCTGTCCGAGCCATTCTCGCCGGCGGCGGACAAGGTTTTGTCGAACACCACATCACCGTTGATGTCTTTCAACGCCACGGTCATCGCCTTGGATTTGCGGTCAATATTGACTTCGCCGAAAAATTGCAAACCGGCATAGGGTGACAAGTTGACTTGCCCCGGCGCTGGCGCCTTACTGAATACGACCCGAGGACCGAAGGTCCCGTCCGTGCCGTTGGGTCCGAACGAGCCCGCGTTCAAAGGACCGGCCACGAATTCCCAAAACGGCAAAAAGTCTTGGCTAGCGGCTTGATTAGGGTCGTAATAATGCGCGGCCGCGTAATGCACGTCCGCCGTCAGCCAGACGATATTATCGATGTGTTTCTGTTTGATGAACTTCAGCAAACCGGCGATTTCCAGCTCCCGCCCGGCCGCCGGACCGTCGTTGCCATTTGCAATCGCTTCCCAACGGGCGTTACCTTCGGCATCGACACCATCGCCGATATTCAGCCCAATCGGCATATCGGCGGAAATGACTTTCCAGGTTGCGCGGGAATCTTGCAGTTCCCGCCGCAACCAAGCCAGTTGCTTTTCACCCAAAAAGCTGGTTTCGGCATTTTGTTGGGGTTGCAGATTGTCGGTATTCGGGCCACGATAACTGCGCATATCCAGCACGAACACATCCAATAATTTGCCGTGGGAAATCTTGCGGTAGATACGTTCCGACTCTTCCCCATCTTGCGGACGCAGCGGCGCATACTCATGAAACGCCCGCGTTGCGCGAGCCACCAGCAGCGGCACGTCCTTGACCGTGTAGCGACTATCGTTGCTCAAGTCCTTGGAATCCGACCAGTTGTTGACGACTTCGTGATCGTCCCATTGCCAGACTTGCGGCACTTCGGCATTGAATCGGCGCAAATTTTCATCCAAAAAATTGTATTTATAGCGGCCGCGGAATTCAGCCAGGGTTTCGGCGACCTTGCTTACCTCGGGCGTCACTAAATTGGTCCAGATTTGTCCATTTTCGGCCGGCTTGCTTTCCGGTATCGGTCCATCGGAATAAACGCTATCGCCGCTTTGCAAGAAAAATTGCGGCTTGGTCAGGCGCATGGTTTCGTAGATTTTCATGCCGCCGAAGCTTTCGTTGATACCCCAGCCTTGACCGGCTGTATCGCCGCCCCAAACGAAACGGATATCGTCACGTTTGCCGATGGTATGAAAATGGCCGTTCACCGGCTCGCTTTGATTGCGTTCGTTGGTCAGATCTTCGAACCAGACCTTGACATAAACATCCTTGCCTTCCGGCAAATCGACTAAATCCTGCCTCGCGGTGTAATCGCTATTCTCCATGGCATAGGGGCCGCGTAGCGTGACGGCATGTTCGAAATCGGGGTTGTAGGCGTATTCCACCATCATGCGCGAAGGCCTATCGGCACGGCTCCAGACAATAGCGCGTCCGGGTGCCAAATCGCCGATCTGTATCCCTTGATCCATTTTGGGTCCTTCGCCGGCAAAAGAAACACTTGCCGCGAGCAGTAACGGCCAAGGGAGTAGAGACAGCCTCCGACCCGGACCAAAATATTGACAATTAAACCATGGCATAGCGTTGACTCCTGATGATGGCAAAGGAGTCTGCATTGTAGATAGCTGCCCATGACACGGTGATTACCGCTTGGTTAAGAAATTTTGACAACGGCGGGCTTCGGTTCGAGCCCGATGCGAATGAGCCCCCGAGGTTTCAGATAATCGTTGGGATAAACCTAGGGCGAATTGGGCAAGGCAGGATAGCGGGGACGGAGTTTGCTATGGATTGGAGATAAAGTCAGGATTCGGTAACAAACAAATTACCGGTTGAGCGATGTGAGAGGGGCTTTAGCCGCGACCAAAGGCTTATCGTCGCGGCTAAAGCCCCTCCTAGACCGGAGACATACAATCGGCGACATGGGAGCAATCTTGCTAGGATGTCGCCTTATTTAAATTAACCGCTGACAACGCTGTTGAGCGCGAAGCCTCCACCAAAACTGAACAGCAAGTAAAACAGTGACATGATCAAGCCGGCAAGTGTGGTGATATTTAGCGCTTGCTTAAAAATGATGCCGACCATCGCCCAGTTCCATAAGACCATTATCCCTAGCATGCCGTAACCCAGCCAGTCTTCGGCCACGGTTGCCCAGAACATGATCGGGATGATCAGCGCGGCCACCACATTTTCACAAAACAAAATCGCCGAACCGACTTGTATGAACGTGTGCATGTTTTTGTTCAGCCACAGGGTTAGCGCGATAAAACCCAGGTTCAACAGGGTTTCCAGCACCACTTCGGTAATCGACTCGATTTCATCCGTCATGTTGAACTGGATGAAAAAGAAAACCAGCAGACTAAATATCAGGTTGTTCTTAAAAAAAGCTGTTGACCTGGGCAACTCGAGAGGCGAAACATTGAACCAACACAGTGCCAGATACTGTTTGATTATGTCCATGATCGGTCTTCTTCAGAAAGCTGGAATCAGTAGTCTTCTTCAACTTGAGCGTCATACGGGGCATGATAGTCCTGATACTGGCTGCGGCTGAATTGGTCGTTCAGCGCTTGAACCAAATCCTTGGTTTGTTCCAGCAAACTGTTTAATTTCTTGCGATTTTTCTTGGTTTTACCGACCGGCTGGGTAATCGGTAACAAGATGCGCCAGAAAGTCAGGCTTTTTTCGAACAATCCGGACAGGTCTTCGCTTAGATTGAGCTGTTTTTGCCGTTTATGTAATTGATTGATAATGAACTTGGCGTGAACCCGGCTGACGACGATATGTAAAGGCGTCAGCAACGCAATCAGGCCCACGATAATCGCCGGACCGATGATAGGGTCGAAAAACAGATCGAGCACACCGACCGCGATTTCGGCGAATAGAATCAGCATGATGATGAAGCTCAGAATAATCAGCGTGGTGGCATTGCAGCGTTCCTTCCAGGTTGCCAGCGCGCTTTCCACCTCGACCATGATGACGTCGTCCACCGCGCGTATACTGTTTTCCAGGGATTCCAAAACCCGATAGGAGCGGTCGTTATTCAGATTGTTGATCCGTTGCTCTATCTGGCTGGCGTTGCCGTTTTGCGACAACACCACGAACTGGCCGGTGAAAATGCCAAACTCGTTCAAACGCCTTTGCCAGGAGATGATGATCTCATGGGTTTTATGGTCGTTCAGATTCAATTCGGAATGGTCGATCACGAACAGAAACTTATTGGTATCCTGATACTGAATGATGCTGGCAATGGCATCCTTATTGAATTCCGGATCGGTTTCAAACAGATCGGTAAATACCAGCACCAAATCCGAAATGGCGATGACATGTTGGCGTAACAGCGCGTTAACGGCATTTTCCGCGGCCGGGTTGAGTACCGGAGTATCGATCACCAGTTTGTTTTTTAATTTGCTACTGTTGACAGTGACCAGTTCCAGATAGCTGTTGACCTTACTGCCTTCGCCCGGGCTGACCTGTTCGATGTCGCGGCTGATCTGGTAGAAAGGCAGGCGATGATCGGCGTCCAGCGCGCTGCCTGGCAAGGTGGCGCTGTTGGCTTGCGGGGTATATTGCAGTACCGTGAATTTATGGCGGGTGGTATTCAGCTGGGCATCGAGCAAACGATTCAAAAATTCGGATTTCGCCGGTGAATAGCCGCCCACGGTACTGATCAGCGGCCACCAGGAACTCTGGCGAGCGGTGGTTTCGTCGCTATCGACCAAGGCCATTTCATGTTCCAGCTCATCCAGTTCTTGAAATACCTTTACCGCTTTCTGTAAAACCGGGTCATTCGTGGCAAATTGCTTTTCAAGATTGATCAGATGCTTGCTTACCGTTTTATCTGCCATGAGATTTAAACCCTGCCGTATTAAAAAAGGTTGATTTCGATGCGGGGAGTATACACCGATGCTTTCGGCAGATAAAAATTCTAAATGCTCGGTTATTTTACTCCTGTATATCCAGCTCTTTCAGTTTACGGGTCAAGGTATTGCGGCCATACCCCAGCAGCAAGGCGGCCTCGTGTTTTCTGCCGTGGGTGTGCGTCAACGCGGTTTGAATCAATAAGGTTTCGACAGTGGCAATCGCCTGTTTGGCGACATCGTGCTTGCCGGCCGCCAGTTGCTGCTTGATCCAGTTTTGCAGCAAGCTTTCCCAGTCATCATGCGCCGCATCGCCACCGGATTCCGTGACGCTTTGGCTCAACTCGGGCGGCAAATCCTCGATATGAATTTCACGGCCCGACGCCATCACGGTCAGCCAGCGGCAGGTATTTTCCAGTTGCCGTACATTGCCCGGCCATTTCAAGCCGCTCAAAAAAGCTTCGGCCTCGGGTTTCAAGGTTTTAACTTCGGTACCCAATTCCTTGCCGCTTTGATACAGAAAATGCCGCATCAACAATCCGATGTCCTGGCGACGCTCCCTCAGCGGTGGAATATGAATGCGGATCACGTTCAGGCGGTGGAACAAATCCTCCCGAAACCGGCCTTGCGCCACCAGCACTTCCAGATTTTGATGGGTGGCGGCGATAATGCGGACATTGACCTTGATCGGCGCATGCGCCCCGACCGGATAAAACTCATTGTCGGCCAACACCCGCAACAAGCGGGTTTGCAATTCGGCCGGCATGTCGCCGATTTCATCCAAAAACAGCGTGCCGTTATTGGCTTGCTCGAAGCGGCCGACGCGGCGGGCTTGCGCGCCGGTGAACGCGCCCTTTTCGTGACCGAATAACTCAGACTCCATCAAATCCCTGGGAATGGCCGCCATATTCAACGCAATGAAGGGTTGCTCGACCCGCGGACTATGCCGATGCAGGGCTTTAGCCACCAATTCCTTGCCGGTGCCGGACTCGCCATTGATCAGCACGGTGATATGCGAGCGGGCCAAGCGGCCGATCGCCCGAAAAACTTCTTGCATCGCCGGCGCTTCGCCGATGATTTCCGGTGTATCCTCGATCTGTTCCGCTTGCAATTGAATCGTATTTTGTTGCTGTTTGCTGTGTATGCAAGCCCGTTGCACCGTTTCGACCACTTCATTAACGTCGAACGGTTTGGGTAAATATTCGAAGGCACCGCCGTGAAAAGCCGATACCGCGCTTTCCAGATCAGAGTGAGCCGTCATGATAATCACCGGCAACGACGGATAATCCTGCTGGATTTTCTTCAGCAGCTCGAATCCATCCATGCCGGGCATGCGAATATCGGTGATCAGAACGTGCGGCAAGTCCGCATGCAATTCCTTTAATAAATCCGATGCGTTGGCAAAACAACGGGTGTCGATGTTGGCTTTCTGCAAGGCTTTTTCAAGAACCCAGCGGATTGATTTGTCGTCATCGACAATCCAGACTTTATCTGGCAGTGACATGAGGTGTCTCCAAAACTTGGGTTGGTAAAATAAACTTTATTTGTGATTAGCTATTAAGTTGTCGCGGCTATCCACCAACGGCAAATAAATGGAGAAAACCGTATTTCCGGGTTCGCTTTCACATTCTATTAGGCCGTTGTGTTGGTTGATCAAGGATTGTGCGATCGAAAGGCCGAGTCCGGTGCCTTCGGCCCTACCAGTAATCATCGGGTAAAAAATCTGTCCCATCAGACGGGGCTCGATCCCCGGACCGTTATCGATAACATCGATTTTGACGGTCAACTTGTAACGTTTACGGCCTATGGTCATGTGGCGTTGAACCCGCGTTTTCAGGATGATCGTGCCGACGGTTTGGATCGCTTGTATCGCATTGCGGACGATATTCAGCAAGGCCTGAATCAATTGATTTTTATCGGCAAACAATTCGGGAATGCTGGGATCGTAATCCGTTTGCAGAATGATGCTGCTACCGGCCTCGACCGCGACCAGCTGTCTAACTCTCTCCAATACTTCATGGATGTTCAACGGGCTCTTGTGAGCCGGTTTGTTGGGACCGAGCATTTTATCCATCAGCTCTTGCAAGCGATCGGATTCGGCAATGATGATCTGGGTGTATTCCTTCAGCTCCGGATCGTGCAGCTCGAGTGCCAATAGTTGGGCCGCGCCGCGCAAGCCGCCCAACGGGTTCTTGATTTCGTGCGCCAGGCCGCGCACCAACATCCTGCTGGTATTTTGTTGCGCCAGAATTTGCTCTTCCTTGGTGATGCGTAAATGCCTGTCGACCTGTTGCAATTCAATCAGGATTTCGGCCAGTTCGCCGTTCTCCAATATCGGCGTGGCGCTCAGGTTTACCGTAATCGATTGATTCATGCATTCCAGTATCAATTCTCTGTCCACTAACGGCTCGTTCTGATTCAACCGCGACACAAGATCGGAAAACAGGCCGTGATGAGCGGTCTTGAACAGCTTCCGGGCCGGATTGCCGACCAAATGCTTGGCGCTATCGGCGAACAGCATTTCGCCGGCCGGATTGATATAAGTCAGGCGTAAATCCCTGTCGAATAGCAGGATCGCTTCGTTGAGATGATCAAGTATTTTTTTATACACAGTATAAGCAAGTTATAAATTGGCTAATGATTGCCTAGCAATTTAAGCGCCAACCCGCCCGGAAGCCGTGGCGCTAGCCGAACCGCCGAAAACCACCCAGACCGCTCCATTATGGTGCAATTTAGGCCGGCTGTGAACTTTTAAGGTGCAACCGAGTGTTGCAACCGCTGTTTATGGGTTATTCTGTCGATAGCTGCGGCTCAAGCCGGCAGATGAATGGTGCCTTCGGCAAACAAAACCGCCCGCCCGCCTATCCTGACCATCAGATTTTCCTGTTGCTTATTATCCATTTCCAATTGAATCAGGCTGCGCCGACTGGCAACGTCGCCGCGCTCCACCGAAAAGCTATGGGTGCCTTTTTGTGTACGTTCGAACGAACACAGATAAGCGCAAAACGCCGGCATCGCGCTACCAACCGGAGGGTCGGCCTGTAAGCCGATATTGGGACCCAGCAACCGGGCATTGAAGTCCGCCTCCGGATTAGGCGATTTGGGTGCAAACAACAAAATTTCCTGGGCGGCGGTTTGCGGCGCGGCCGATTCGCTCCAGGCCAGATAATTGAAGCGGGCTTTACGCACCGATTCATAATTCCAGACCGGCACGATCAAATACGGAAAGCCGCAGGATACCAGGCGCGGCGAATATTTTTTATGATCCAGATCCGCCGCTTGCAGGCCTAAAAACCGGCAGAGTTCTTCATCGCTGGGAGCGAAACGGTCGACGATGGCGCTGACGCTACGGCTGAATTGCACAAAACTGGGTTTGCCGTTTTCGCTGGAAATATTGACTTCGATGGCACCGACATTCTGTTCGAAGAGTACCTGGGTTACAGGCGCGTTCAGGCCAATATCGCCGCATTCGGCCAGCACATAAGCGGCTGCGATGATGGTATGTCCGCCGAAATCGATTTCCTTTAACGGCGAAAAAATTCGCATCCTGCGCAGGTTGTCGCTATGAAGCCTGTGGAATATAAACACCGTTTCCGACAAGTTCATTTCCCTGGCAATTGCGGCCATCTTGTCGACATTCAAGCCGTCGGCGTTGGGAAACACCGCAATTTGCGCACCGTTGAAAATCTGCTGAGTGAACACGTCGGCGATGTAATACTGGAATTTCATGGTCTACTCCGACACATTGATAAGCACGCGGTTATTTTCGACCCTAACCGGGTAGCTGGGCACGCTGACATTGGCATCCTCGAAACAAACACCGGTTGCGAGATGGAAGTGCTGCTTGTACATCGGCGAGGCCAGCATCGGCTGCCCGCCCAAATCCCCAACCATGCCGCGCGACAGCACATTGGCCCGGCTGAAGGGGTCGTAATTGCCGATAGCATAAACCGCCTTTAATTTGGGCAGGTAGAAAATGGCTATCTGCCGGCCTTGCGCCAACACACAGATACCGGAGTCGTCCTGCAAATCGGCAATATCACAGACATTGATCCATCCACTCATATTATGCCGCCTCCTCGATCAATTTGAAGTGCTTGCGTTCCTGTTCATTGGCCGGACGAATCTGGCCGCGCTCCTGCACAAATACCACGTTATCGTCGGTTTGATCGCTATTGACGAAATGGCGGAAGCGTTTCAGCCTGTTCTCGTCTTCCAACGTGGTTTTCCATTCGCATTGATAGGTGTCGATCACGTGCCGCATCTGCTGTTCCAGTTGACCGGCGATACCCAGCCGGTCTTCGATCACCACCGATTTCAGATAATCCAGACCGCCTTCCAGGTTTTCCATCCAGACTGAAGTCCGCTGCAATCGCGCCGCGGTGCGCACATAAAAAATCAGTACCCGGTCTATGTATTGGATCAGCGTATCCTTGCTCAGATTGGTGGCAAACAGGTCGGCGTGACGCGGCTTCATGCCGCCGTTACCGCAGACATATAAATTCCAGCCGTTTTCGGTGGCGATCACGCCGATGTCCTTGCCTTGAGCTTCGGCGCATTCCCGGGTGCAACCTGACACGGCGAATTTGATTTTATGCGGCGCGCGCAGGCCTTTGTAACGGTTTTCCAGTTCGATGGCCAAGCCGACGCTGTCATCTACGCCGAACCGGCACCAGGTGCTGCCGACGCAAGACTTGACCGTGCGCAGGGATTTACCATAGGCATGGCCCGACTCGAACCCGGCGGCTATCAACTCTTTCCAGATCGACGGCAGTTGCTCGACCCTGGCGCCAAATAAATCCACTCGTTGGCCGCCGGTGATTTTGGTATACAGGCCGTATTTTTTCGCTACCCGGCCCAGCACGATCAAACCGTCCGGCGTGATCTCGCCGCCGGCGATGCGCGGTACCACCGAATAGGTGCCGTCTTTTTGCATGTTGGCCAAAAAGATGTCGTTGGTATCCTGCAGGCCGATATGCGGTTTTTCCAGAATATAATCGTTCCAGTATGAGGCCAGAATCGAACCGACCGCCTGCTTGCACACTTCGCAGCCCAAACCCTGGCCGTGCTTGTCCAGCAATTCGTCGAAGGTTTTGATTTGTTCCACCATCACCAGGTTGTACAAGTCCTGCCGGGTATGCGGAAAATGCTCGCAAATATCGGTGCTGACTTCGACGCCCAGTTTACCCAGTTCGCAATCCAATACCGACTTCAACAACGCCGAACAGCCGCCGCAGCCGGTGGCGGCTTTGGTTTCGGTTTTCAGCCGCCCCATACTGGTGCAGCCGGCCTCTATCGCGCTACAAACCTGGGCTTTGCTGACATTATGGCAGGAACAAATTTGCGCCGTGGCCGGCAGGGCATCCGGCCCCAGACTCACCGGCGCGCCCGAGGATTGCGGCAGTATCAAGCTGTCCGGATTTTCCGGCAAGGTTATGCCGTTCAGGCAATATTGCAGCAAGGTGCCGTAAGCCGAGGCTTCCCCCACCAGTACCGCGCCCAACAACTGTTTTTTGTCCTGGCTGACGACCAGCCGTTTGTAAATTTCGCTGGAACCGTTTTGATAGGTGTAAACCAGCGCGCCCTGGGTTCTGGCGTGCGCATCGCCGATGCTGGCCACGTCGACGCCCATCAATTTCAGCTTGGTGCTCATGTCGGCGCCGGTAAAGCTGGCTTCGCCGCCGGACAAATCGGCGACCACGGTCCTGGCCATGCTGTATCCGGGGGCAACCAAACCGAAAATTTGGCCGTTCCATAGCGCGCATTCGCCGATGGCGTAAATATCCGGATCGGAAGTGCGGCATTGATTATCGATGACGATGCCGCCGCGCGGACCAACCTCCAGACTACAAGCACGGGCGATGTCGTCGCGCGGACGGATGCCGGCGGAAAACAGAATGATGTCGGTTTCCAGCACTTCGCCGTCGGCGAAGTTCATTTTATGCAGACAACGCTCACCGTCGTCGATCAGCGAGGTGTTCTTGTTTAAATGCACATTGACGCCCAGCGCCTGAATTTTGTGTTTCAACATCGCGCCGCCGCCATCGTCCAGTTGCACGGCCATCAGCCGCGGCGCGAATTCCACCACATGGGTGTCAAGACCCAAATCCTTCAAGGCTTTGGCGGCCTCCAAACCCAGCAAGCCGCCGCCGACCACGGTGCCGACCTTGGATGTTGCCGCGGCGGCCCGGATGGCTTCCAAATCTTCGATAGTCCGGTAGACCAGGCACTGCCGGCGTTCATGCCCCGGTACCGGCGGCACGAACGGATAGGAGCCGGTGGCCAGCACCAGTTTGTCGTAGGCAATCACTTGGCCTTGAGCGGAAGTGACCATTTTATGCTGACGGTCGATGCTGGCGGCCCTGTCGCCCAGAAAAATTTCAATGCCGTGTTCGGCGAAAAACCCATCGCTGACCAGAGACAAATCCTCGGCCGTTTTACCGGAAAAATACTCCGACAAATGCACCCTATCGTACGCCGCTCTGGGTTCCTCGCAAAAGATGACCACGCGGTACTGCCGCTGCGCTGGGCTGTTGACCAATTCGGCCAGAAAGTGCTGACCGACCATGCCGTTACCGATGACAACCAAGGTTTGTTTCGTATTCATGCCTGACCTCTACTGATATTGATTTATCCCACCGCATCCGCGACAGACGCGGCCGCATAATCCCGGCCCGCATGGCTCGCCTTATTTTGGGCAAAAAAAAAGGCGGCCTGAATTGAAATGAGGAACTCATTCAATCAGGACGCCTTTGTCCAGTTAGGTATGACAAGGTAAGCTCAGCGGGAGACTTAACTTAATAACAGCAATATGAATGCCAAATCCTAAAGATCACGAATTTCCGGGACGCCATACCAAAACAGTCGACATCCTCGGTCGGTATCGCACTCAAATAATGCAGTTTTGTGGGTAAATTGCACCATATTGGTTCAACTGAAACACATACCGAATCTAAATAATGCCGTGGGAGGAGCTTTAGTCTCGATTAATACTTCAGTCGCGGCTAAAGCCCCCCCCTACAAACATACCCATGATCGATTCATGACGCGTGACGGGCCTATGGCATGCTAACTGCATAAATGCGCATACGGCCAACATTCGGAATCAACCATGTCTATCGCTTCCCTTAAACAGCTATCCATGCAGGGTAAAACCAAAATACTGCACATGAGTTGGATGGCGTTTTTTATCAGCTTTGTGGTCTGGTTTAACCATGCGCCGTTGATGATGCTGATCAAACAGGATCTCGGCATCAGCGATTCGCAAGTCGAGATCATTCTGTTGCTGAATGTGGCTCTGACTATCCCGGCCCGGGTCATCATCGGCATGATAGTCGACCGTTTCGGAGCCAGAATCAGTTACAGCGTATTACTGGCGGTGTGCAGCCTGCCTTGCTTCATGTTTGCGCTGGCGGAAAATTTTGCCGAGCTGGCCTGGTCGCGGTTTTTGCTCGGTTTCATCGGCGCCGGCTTCGTGGTGGGCGTGCGTATCATCGGCGACTGGTTTCCATCCAGCCAAATGGGGACTGCCGAAGGTATTTATGCCGGCTGGGGCAATTTCGGTTCGGCGGTAGCGGCGATATTTTTGCCCGGTCTGGCGTTGTATTTCGGCGCGGAAAACGGCTGGCGCTATGCGATAGCGCTGACCGGGATGCTGGCGCTGCTGTATTCGGTGGTCTATTACCGCAACGTGGAAAACCTGCCCAAGCAACTGGCCGGATTAAAAAGCAAGCGCGCCACCACCATGGAAGTCAGCAGTATTAACGATTTATTCCTATATATGCTCAGCCTATTGCCGCTGTATGCCTCGTTGTCGCTGTTGACCTGGAAGTTGTCGGCCTTGCGAATGCCGATTCTGTCCGAAACCTGGGCTTTTTCGATTCATCTGGGTATCTGGCTGGTGTTTTTACTGCATGCCCGGCAACTGGTCAGCAACAACGCCGAGAGGCTAAGCCGGCCCATATCCAGCATTCATCATTACCGCTACCGGCAAGTGTTCATACTAGCCATCGCTTATCTGATTACCTTCGGTTCCAAACTGGCGGTGCTGTCGATGTTGCCGATGTTTTTCTTCAACACCTTCAGCGTCACTCAAAACATTTCGATGCTGGACGCGGGATTCTTGGCATCCAGCTTTGTGATCACCAATATCGTCGCGCGCCCGGCCGGCGGCTGGCTAAGCGATAAAATCGGCCGCAAATTGTCGCTGACTCTATTCGTCGCCGGGCTGGCGGGCGGCTATCTGTTGATGGCGATGATTTCGGAGCATTGGTCGATAGGCTTGGCGGTACTGGTGACCCTGATTTGCGCGCTGTTCATGCAGGCGGCGGAAGGGGCGATTTTCGCCTTTGTGCCGTTGATCCGCCAGGCCATTACCGGCGAAGTGGCCGGTATCGTCGGCGCCTATGGCAATGCCGGAGCCATCGTATTTCTGATATTGCTGACCTTTCTATCCGCTACCGGTTTTTTTCTGATGCTGGGGGCGTGCTGCTTGCTGTTGTTGGGCTTGGTTTACGCGCTTGAAGAGCCCAAAAACTTCATCACCGAAATCATGCCGGACGGCACTGTCGTCAGAATTGAACTGGAATAAGCATGAACCCGCTCAAAGTCCTGGTTGTCGATGAATTCGACAGCGATCTTGCTCTGGAACAAAGCCTGAAACAACATGGTTATCAGGTGGCGACCCTGAAATTGCGGGCGCTCAATCTGCTGGATGTAGTCAAAACCCTGCAACCCGACGCGGTGGTGCTGAATCTTTATACGCCGGATGACAAGGTATTGAACATGATGCTGGAGATCAATCAACAACATTCGGTGCCGGTGATCATGTTTGCCGAGGATCAGCAAACCGAAACCATCAATAAAGTCATCAAGGCCGGCGTCAGCGCATACATCGTCGACGGCCTGGAGCCGAAACGAATCAAGACCATCATCGATGTGGCGATTGCCCGCTTCAGGGAGCAGCAAGCCTTGAAGAACGAACTCAAAAAAACCAAAGACCAACTGGAAGAACGCAAGTTGATCGATCGGGCCAAGGCAATCCTGATCAAATCCCAGGGTTACAGCGAGGATCAGGCCTACCATGCCTTGCGCAAGCTAGCGATGGATAGGAAAGTCTCGCTGGGCGAAATGGCCAAAAACGTGATTTCGATGGCCGAGCTGTTTAAATGACGATTAGGTGATTTAGCGTATTGTCGGCAACCCGCGCTTGCGCCGTTTTCGAGCGGCATTGGACAAAAAAGACCCGCCGGCCGGGTATCTTTTTCGCGGAAAATATAGCCCGAGCAGCATGTTGCCGTTGGCCTCTGCTTTGCTCAACCAACGGCTAGTTTACAATCCATGCTCAACCAAGCTCACATCAACGGCAAAATCTGATCCAGTATCTTAGCGTTGGTGGCCAGTATTTGTTTCGGAAACACGCCGGGGTTACCCTTGAAATCGGTGACACTGGCACCAGCTTCGCGGGCAATCAACGCGCCGGCGGCGACGTCGTACAGATTCAATTCCTGCTCCCAAAACGCATCGACTTGGCCGTCCGCCACGGTGCATAAGTCCAGCGCGGCCGAACCCAAACGGCGCTGGCCGGTGGTAGCCTGGGCGATACGCCCGAAACGTGGCAAATTGTTGTCCGGCAAATATTGGCGCAAGCAGGCAAAGCCGGTGGATACCATGCTGTCGGCCAGACTGGTTTCGTCGGATACCCGGATCGGCTTGCCGTTTTTCCAGGCGCCCTTGCCTTTCTCGGCGCAGTAATAATCGTCCAACGCCGGACCGTAGACAGCGCCCATCATCAGCTCGCCGTCGATCTCCAGCGCGACGCTGATGCCCCAAAAATACTGACCCTTGGAAAAGGAATGGGTGCCGTCGATCGGATCGACGATCCAGCGGCTGATTTGATTGGCGCTCTGTCCGCTTTCCTCGCCCCAAAAACCGTATTCCGGGCAATGTTCGGCCAGAGCCTGTTTTAGGTAATTTTCCACGGCGACATCGGCATCGGTAACCAAGTCGCGGGCACTTTTTTTGCTGACGGAGAGCTTGTCGAGGTCGTTGAAATAACGCATCGCCACGTCGCCGGCGGCGCGGACGATTTTTTCCAGGGCTTCAAGATTGATTGGCATGTTTTCTCGGGTGATGGCAGCGGCGAACAGGACGGCTATCATCCTGTTCGCCAAACAAATGCCTATTGTAACCCGGAGCGCCTTTGATTACAGGTTGTGATAGCCGGTCTCTTCATGCAGGGCAATGTCCAGGCCTTGAACTTCCTCGTCTTCGCTAACCCGCAGACTGATGAACTTGTCGATCAATTTTAATAGCAGGTAACTGAATAAGCCGCTCCAAATGGCGGTAACGGCAACCGCCAGCGCCTGTACCGCGACTTGATTGCCTATACTGACGCCATTCAGCCCCAGTCCGCCAAAACTTTCGGCGGCAAACACGCCGGTCAACAGCGAGCCGACGCAACCACCGACGCCATGCACCGGAAACACGTCCAACGAGTCGTCGATTTTCAAACCGCGTTTGATGTATTGGGTGGCATAAAAACACACCGCGCCGGCAACGATGCCGATCACCAGTCCGCCGACCGGCCCCACATAGCCCGAGGCGGGCGTGATGGTGCCCAAACCCGCCACCATGCCGGTGACGATACCCAACACGCTGGGTTTGCCGAAACGCAGCCATTCGATGGTCATCCAGGTCAGCGATCCGGCGGCGGCGGCAATATGAGTCACCACAATCGCCATCCCCGCGCTACCGTCGGCTTTCAAGGCGCTACCGCCATTGAAACCGAACCAGCCGAACCACAGCATGCCGGCGCCGGTCACCACCATGGTCATGTTATGCGGCATCATGGCCACGGTCGGAAAACCGCGTCTGCGGCCCAACACCAGCGCGGCTACCAGCGCGGCGACGCCGGCATTAACGTGAATCACGATGCCGCCGGCAAAATCCTTGACCCCGAGTTGCGCCAGCCAACCGCCACCCCAAATCCAATGGCAAATCGGCATGTAGACCACGATCAACCACAAGGAGCTGAACCACAGCATGGCGGAAAACTTCATCCGCTCGGCGAAACCACCGATGATCAATGCCGGCGTGATGATCGCAAAAGTCATTTGAAACAGGAAAAACACGATTTCGGGAATGTCGCCGGTCATGGCTCCGCTTCCCATCCCAGGCAAAAAAACCTTGGCGCCGCCGCCCAAAAATTGTTGCCAATCGCCGCCATCGGCGAAAACAAAGCTATAAACGCCGGCCAGCCATAGCAACGATACCAGACAGGTAATCGCAAAACATTGCATCAGCACCGACAGTACGTTTTTACTGCGAACCAGGCCGCCATAAAACAGCGATAGTCCCGGAATGGTCATGAACAACACCAGCGCGCTGGAGGTTAAAACCCAGACGGTGTTGGCTTGGTTTAACCCGTCGGCATAAGCTTGAGCGGGCAACAAAAAGGTGAGTAGTGCGAGCTTTAAGGCTCTAATTATTATTGTCATAGTGGGTCAAAATTTTTTTTTTAACCCGGCGGCTAAAACGACAAAATCGCCTGGGCTGTAAAGCCCGGCGATTTGCATTGGTACTGCCGAGTTGATTCGATTAAATGTTAAATCGCATCCTCTCCGGTTTCGCCGGTTCTGATGCGGATGATCTGTTCCAAGTTGGTGACGAAGATTTTGCCGTCGCCGATCTTGCCGGTATTGGCCGCCTTGACGATGGTCTCGACCGCTTGATCGACGACATGATCGGCGACGGCGATTTCCAATTTGACCTTAGGTAAAAAATCCACCACATATTCGGCGCCGCGGTATAACTCGGTATGGCCTTTTTGCCGACCGAAGCCTTTGACTTCGGTGGCCGTGACACCAGCGACGCCGATTTCGGACAAGGCTTCGCGCACATCGTCCAACTTGAACGGTTTGATAATCGCAGTAATTAGTTTCATGCTTTCCCCAATTGATTAGTTAAAAACGTTTTGCCCACTGCCTTCATGATAAAGAATTCCGCCGCAACCTACAATTTAGCCGGTTTACGGCCCGCTTGAAGACTCGCTTCAAAAACGGCAAACGGGCGGCCATTACTGGACACCCGTTCCTATCATGCTAAGCGGTAACAAGAATCAAAGGTTGTAGGCCGATTCACCATGCTCGGTAACATCCAGACCTTGACGTTCCGTGGCTTCTTCTACTCTCAGACCCACCATCACATCGGCGATCTTGAAAGCGATGAAAGAACCGATGCCCGACCAGACGATGGCGACAGCCACGCCCCAGGCTTGGCTGGTCAATTGGGTAAACAAGCTGTATTCCGCCACCGCGTTGGCGACATAATCCCAAACCCCGGTGCCGCCCAGTGCGGGACTGGCAACTACCGCGGTACCGAGTGCGCCGATGATACCGCCCACGCCATGCACGCCAAACGCATCCAGCGAATCGTCATAACCCAATATATGTTTCAGGCGAGTGACGGTCCAGAAGCAGACCGCGCCGACCACCAGTCCCAGAAAAATAGAACCCATTGGACCGGCCCAACCGCAAGCCGGAGTAATCGCCACCAAACCCGCAACCGCGCCGGAAGTCGCGCCCAGCATGCTAGGTTTGCCACGCACCAGCCATTCGGCCGCCACCCAGGACAAAGTCGCGGCCGCCGCGGCCAACAAGGTATTGACGAATACCAACGCCGCCAGACCATTGGCTTCCAGGTTGGAACCGGCATTAAAACCGAACCAGCCTATCCACAACAGGGAAGCACCGATCATATTCATGGTCACGCTATGCGGGGCGATGAATTCCTTGCCGTAACCGATACGCTTGCCTATCATCAAGCAACCCACCAGACCGGCAATCCCGGCGTTGATGTGCACCACGGTGCCGCCGGCGAAATCCAAGGCGCCTTTTTGGAACAAAAAGCCCGCAGTCGCACCGGCCGCGTCCGCCGCGGCTTGATCGGTATAGGCATCCGGACCGGCCCAGTACCAAACCATGTGCGCCATCGGTAAATAAGTGAAACTAAACCACAACACGGTAAACACCAGCACCGCCGAGAATTTAACCCGTTCCGCGAACGCACCGATGATCAAAGCCGGAGTAATCGCTGAAAAAGTCAGCTGGAAGGCCACGTAAATATATTCGGGAACGTAAACGCCCTTACTGAAGGTGGCCGCCATCGAGTCGGGCGTGATTCCGCTCAAAAAGGCTTTGCTGAAGCCACCGAAAAAGGCATTGCCTTCGGTAAAGGCCACGCTGTAGCCGTAGATTGCCCATAAAATCGCGGTCAGTGAAAAAATCACGAAAACTTGCATCAACACCGACAACATGTTCTTGGCGCGCACCATCCCGCCGTAGAACAACGCCAAACCGGGAATCACCATCAATGCCACCAACACGGTTGCGACGATCATCCAGGCAGTGTCGCCCTTATTGACGGTGGGAGCCGCCACTTCTTCAGCCATGCCGAGACCCGAGAAACCCAGTAGCGCAAACAGCACCGAGCCTAATAAAAGTTGTTTCATAATTATTTCCCCTCTTTATCGATTAAAGTGCTTCTTCGCCGGATTCACCGGTTCTGATCCGGACAACCTGCTCTAAATTGGTCACGAAAATTTTGCCGTCGCCGATTTTGCCGGTATTGGCTACTTTGACGATGGCTTCGACGGCTTGCTCCACCAGACTATCGCCGACCGCCACTTCGATTTTGGCCTTGGGCAAAAAGTCGACCACGTATTCGGCGCCGCGATAAAGTTCGGTATGGCCTTTCTGGCGACCAAAACCCTTCACCTCGGTCACGGTCACCCCGGATACGCCAATATCCGACAACGCTTCACGCACGTCGTCGAGCTTAAACGGCTTAACAACTGCTGTAATCAGTTTCATAATTCAACACCTCGTTGCTTGAGTTAGTAAAATCCCACAACAACACAAGCATGATACATGCCAGTAACTATCAACATGATTTTTAACGCTTTATTAAAATCAACCCCACAAACAGCCACACATTCGCACTGCCATGGTGCGAACAAATTCGTCTCGCACCACGCTGACACAGCCTACATAACCGCCGGCTAGTCCTTCTAGCAAACGTTATAAGGTGGCGTTTAAACAAGGCAGAGCAAATGTTTTGTTTTGGTGCAAAAACAAAAAAATCGCACCAAAATAACGCGTAAACCACCCAGAGAATCGGCTTTATCTTATTGATTTCACTGATATTGAAACTGGCCCACAAAGTGCTATATTTGAATCCAGTAGTAACTGAAAAAAAGAGGATTAACTCATGAAAAAAAACGCACCCACCCGCAAGCTATCTATTAGTGCCTGTTTTGTAAGTTTATTGGCGCTAAGCGCCTCTGCGGCCAATGCCGACGACTGGACCGAAGCCTCCGGCTTATTGGGCGCACTGGGCGCCGATCCGAATGAAGCAAAATTCATGAAGGATCACAATCTAAAACTGGGCGGCTGGCTCAACTCCAGCATCTCCGCCAATATGCACAGCAACGGCGACGGTTTTAATGGCCCGATCACATTTAATGATCGCAGCGGCGAACTGCAAATGAACCAGTTGTACCTGTATTTGCAAAAAGCCATCAACGTCAACGGCGACTCATTCGACATTGGCGGCCGAGTCGATGTCATGTACGGCACCGACGCGATTTTCACCCAAGCCTACGGTTCGCCAGGCTTTGATCCCGCCACATTGGAAGCCAGCGAACGCGGCAGCTGGGATTTGAATTTGAGCGGCCGCGGAGAACGCTTTTACGGCCTGGCACTGCCACAGGCTTATGCCGAATTCAACCTGCCGGTTGGCAACGGCATCGCGGTAAAAGCCGGTCACTTCTACACCCCCATCGGTTACGAAGTGGTCACCGCGCCGGATAATTTCTTCATCACCAAGCCTTACACCATGCAATACGGCGAACCGTTTACCCACACAGGTATCCTGGCCACCTACGTTGCCAACCCAAACTGGACTGTCATGGGCGGCGCCGTCACGGGCAGCAGCACCGGCGGCTGGGACGGCAACTGGGATAGAGATCTGGGCAACTGGGCATGGCTGGGCGGCGTGACCTGGACCAGCGACGACGCCGGTACCTCATTGGCTGTAACCTCCACCGCCGGTGAGCGCTCGGAAAGTTTCAGCGACAGTTGGGCCATGTACAGCATCGTCGCCAAACATAACTTTACCGACAAATTGCATTTCATCATGCAGCATGACCATGGCTTCGCCGATAACGTCTGGACTCCCAATGGCGCGGCCAGAGGCACCGATGGCGGCCGGGAAGATGCCGAGTGGTACGGCCTCAACCAATATTTGATTTATGACGTAACCGACAAAGTATCGGCCGGCCTGCGCGCCGAATGGTTCCGTGACCATAATGGCTATAGAATATGGGGACCAGGACGCTGCTACGCCGCATCGGCAAACCAAGGCGACAATTTCGCTTGCGGCGGAGGCTATGCAGCCAGCTATCCGGCCACCGGCAGCGGTTACTACGCCATCACCGCCGGCATGAGCTACAAACCGGCGAAATGGCTGAATCTGCGTCCAAATCTTCGCTACGATATTACCGACAAAGCCAACGCGTTTGACACCGGCAACTCCCGCAGCCAATTCCTGGTTTCGGCCGATGTCGTAGTCACATTCTAAAATGATGATGCGGTAAATAATTTAGACCGGTAGATCAATTAATCCTGGCTTCCAAGATCGCTTAACGATCCTTGGAAGCTTTGTTTTATATAGCTCTTTACGGCAATTGATGCTATTGTTACCGCTGTTTTACACCACCTAAACCATAACAATTATCCTGTAGGAGACCTTCGCCGATGTCAGTAGATAACGTACTCAAAATGATCCAAGATAACGACATTAAATTTGTCGATTTTCGTTTTTGCGATACCCGCGGTAAAGAACAGCACGTTACTTTCCCTGCCCACACTATCGATGAAGACACCTTCGAAGAAGGCAACATGTTTGACGGTTCATCCGTCGCCGGCTGGAAACACATCAACGAATCCGACATGATTCTGATGCCCGACCCCAGCACCGCTAAAATCGACCCATTCTTCGACGACAAAACCCTGATCTTGCGTTGCGACATCATCGAACCTAAAGACATGCAAGGTTACGGCCGCGACCCACGCTCCATCGCCAAACGCGCCGAAGCCTACATGCAATCCACCGGCATCGCCGACACCGCATTCTTCGGCCCCGAAAACGAATTTTTCATTTTCGACGACGTGCGCTGGAACAGCGACATCGGTAGCTGCTCTTACAAAATCGACTCCGAAGAAGCCGGCTGGAACTCCGAAAAAGCCTACGAAAACGGCAACATCGGCCACCGTCCAGGCATCAAGGGCGGTTACTTCCCCGTTCCTCCGGTCGATTCCTTCCAAGACATGCGTTCAGCCATGTGCTTGGTATTGGAAGAAATCGGTCAAACCATCGAAGTGCACCATCACGAAGTCGCGACCGCCGGTCAATGCGAAATCGGTTCCAAATTCAACACTTTGGTTAAAAAAGCCGACGAAGTATTGGAACTGAAATACGTGATTGCCAACATCGCTCACGCTTACGGCAAAACCGCGACTTTCATGCCTAAACCGCTGGTTGGCGACAACGGCAGCGGCATGCACGTTCACCAATCACTGGCAAAAGGCGGCGTCAACCTGTTCACCGGCAACCTGTACGGCGGCTTGTCCGAAACCGCGCTGTACTACATCGGCGGTATCATCAAACACGCTAAAGCCCTGAACGCGATCACCAATGCTTCCACCAACAGCTACAAACGTCTGGTTCCAGGCTTTGAAGCCCCTGTGATGCTGGCTTACTCCGCGCGTAACCGCTCCGCGTCCATCCGTATTCCTTACGTCACCAACCCTAAAGGCCGCCGTATCGAAGTCCGTTTCCCCGACTCCACCGCCAACCCATACCTGGCATTCGCCGCCATGTTGATGGCTGGTCTTGACGGTATCCAAAACAAAATTCACCCCGGTGAAGCGATGGATAAAGACTTGTACGACTTGCCGCCAGAAGAAGAAAAAGCCATCCCACAAGTCGCTTTCTCTCTGGACGGAGCCTTGTCCGCACTGGATGCGGACCGCGAGTTCCTGACTCGTGGCGGCGTGTTCACCGACGATGCCATCGACGGCTACATCGCGCTGAAACAACAAGACGTAACCCGTCTGCGCATGAGCACTCACCCGGTTGAGTTCGATATGTACTACAGCTTGTAATAGTTAAGCCTGTTTCGTACAGGCCCATGCTATCGAAAAACCCCGCAAGCCCGTCCGGCTTAGCGGGGTTTTTTATGTCCGATGCGAACCGGTTGCCGCTGACTGCGCGGAGAATTGGCAAAGGGGACGATCTTTCTCAAAAATCACTCCATCTCAGCCTGATCCCGGAGACTCCGAACCATGGCAATCAGTCTCTGAACCACAATCACCAGACTCCGAACCGCAACAATCAGTCTCCGAACGAGAATCACCCGGCTCCGAGACGGAACAATGAGTCTCCGAACGAGAATGGTCTGGCTCCGAGCCGGAACAGTCAGTCTCCGAACGAGAATGGTCTGGCTCCGAACCGGAACAGTCAGCCTCCGAACCAGAATGGCCTGGCTCCGAACCGAAACAATCGGTCTCCGAACGAGAATGGCCTGGCTCCGAGCCGAAACAATCGGTCTCCGAACGAGAATGGCCTGGCTTCGAGCCGGAACAATCAATCTCCGAACGAGAATGGCCTGACTCAGAGCCAAAACCGACTCAAATTCTGCCGCTGCAATACGCCAATGAGCCGCTTGAGATTCCGTCGCTGCGAAACCTTGGAAACGAAGCGTTAGCGAGTGAAGGTTGAGTAGTCCCTGGAAGCCGTAGCGCCGGGCGGTTTTTCGACTAGAAAAACTGCAAGGCATCGCGAAACGGCGTCGAGTCATGCGAGAGCCAAGGCTTTGATCCCCTTGTTGGGTCAAAGGCGAGGTGACGCGGACGGCCAGGGCCGCCGCAGGCAATCACGTGGCGGTGTAGGCGCGATTGCTAGCCAGGGATGGCTAGCAATCTTTCCCGCCGGAAGCCGACACTCGCCGACAAAAATAAGTTCCCGATATTCGAATGTCCCGTAGGGGCGATTTTAATCGCCCAAGGCGAATGAATTCGCCCCTTGTATGATGAATTTTAACAACCGATAGCCTAGAAGAACCGATTAAGCTGTCATCGTTCATTGGGAGGCCGTTCGCCCCTGAGGACTGGTAAATACCAGAGCCTGTGCTGTAGATTGGCCCCCGCCCTATTCACCCATACCGTGGAGTATCCGAGGCTTAGAGCCTGCATACACAAGGAAGGTAGGTGCATGCGCAGGGTCGGGAACCGGTGAATAGTGTACTTAACCTTTAACTGAATTAAAAAACGATTATGACGAACCTCCCAATCAATGCCATCGCTGAATCTATCCACCGCCTGTTTGCCGGCGTGGATGTCGGAGCCGATGAATTGGTGCTGGTGATCCGCAAGAACGGCAAGTCGTTCGATCCACAAAAATATGCCAATACCCGCTCTGACCGTGCCCGCTTGGTCAACAAGCTGATCAAGCTGCCGGGCATCAAAGTCTGCCTGGAAGCCACCGGCATTTACCATTTCGACCTGGCAATTGCGTTGCATGACGCCGGTATTCCCGTGATGGTCGTCAATCCCAAGGCCTCGCATAACTTCGCCAAGGTGTTGATGAGAAACAGCAAAACCGATGCCGTTGATGCCAATACCCTGGCCGAATACGTCGAGCGCATGGACTTTGTCGCCTGGACCCGGCCATCGAATCAGACCCTGGCTTTGCGCGGGTTTGCCCGCCGCATTGATGCGCTGACCGGTCAGAAAGCTGCCGCGAAAAACCATCTGCATGCACTGAGTGCGACTCAGGAAACTCCAAAGGCGTTGCTGCGCGATGCCAAGCTGGCGATCAGTCAATTGGAAAAACGCATCGATACCTTGGCCGCCGAAGCGATGACCTTGATCAACCAGCACCCGGAACTCAAGCGTGTTTTTGAGTTGCTGACCGGCATCAAAGGCATTGCCCAAACCAGCGCCATTGCTTTGATGGGCGAACTGCTGTTATTGCCACCCAACCTGTCGCATCGCGAATGGGTCAAGTTTGCCGGGCTCGATCCCAAAGCCTTTGAATCCGGCAAAAGCGTACATAAGAAAATGCGGCTGTCCAAGGCGGGTAACCGGCATATTCGCTCGGCATTGTATATGCCGGCCTTGAGCGCCAAACAGCATGATCCCCATGTCAGCGCTTATTTCCAGCACTTGGTCGACAACGGCAAGAAACCTTTACAGGCCGTCTGCGCAGTGATGCGTAAATTACTGCATGCGATCCATGGCATGCTAAAGCACGACCAGCCGTTCGATAACACACGGTTTTATGTCATTCCGACACCCATCATCGCTGAGTGAAAAAGTGATGGAATTTTGTTGACTTGGAACAGAGTATCTACAAGGAAATCAGGGAAATTTTTTTCAACCAAATCCTGAGGTATAGTAGCGGCCCTAGCCTCAGACACCGCCTTTCGGCGAAACAAATAACAGGGATAGCTCATGCTCACCGGCGAAATTCGCAGCCAAATCGACTCAATCTGGAACGCCTTCTGGTCCGGCGGCATCTCCAATCCGCTGGAGGTGATGGAACAGATCACCTATCTGCTGTTCCTGCGCCGTCTGGACGACCTGCACACGCTGGAAGAAAACAAATCGCAGACCTTAAAAAAACCGATGGAACGGCGCATTTTCCCGGAAGGCAACGATGCCAGAGGTCGCGATTACAACGACCTGCGTTGGTCGCGCTTCAAGCACTTCGCCGCCGGCGAAATGTACGAAGTGGTCAACGATCATGTGTTTCCGTTCCTGCGCGGCATGGGCGGCGATGGCTCTACCTATGCCCTCCACATGAAGGACGCCCGCTTCACGATACCCACCCCGGCCTTGCTGGCCAAGGTGGTGGACATGCTCGACCATGTGCCGATGGAAGACCGCGACACCAAGGGCGACCTGTACGAATACATGCTCGGCAAAATCGCCAGCGCCGGCCAGAACGGCCAATTCCGCACTCCGCGCCACATCATCCGGCTGATGGTGGAACTAACCGCGCCCAACGCCAAGGACGTCATCTGCGATCCGGCCAGCGGCACCTGTGGTTTTTTGGTGGCCGCCGGCGAATACCTGCGCGAAAAACACCCGGAAATCCTGCGCGACGCCGTCAGCCGCGAACATTTCCACCACGGCATGTTTCATGGCTACGATTTTGATAACACCATGCTGCGCATCGGCAGCATGAACATGGCGCTGCACGGCGTCGACAACCCGGACATTCGCTATAAGGATTCGCTGGCGCAAGACCATGCCGGCGACGAAGAAAAATACTCGCTGATTCTGGCCAATCCGCCGTTTGCAGGTTCCCTGGATTACGAAAACACCGCCAAGGATTTGCAAGCCATCGTCAAGACCAAGAAAACCGAGCTGCTGTTTCTGGCCTTGTTCCTGCGCCTGCTCAAACCCGGTGGCCGGGCGGCGGTCATCGTCCCTGATGGCGTACTATTCGGTTCCTCCAAGGCGCACAAGCAACTGCGGCAAATGCTGGTCGAGGAACAAAAACTGGATGCGGTGATTTCCCTGCCGTCCGGCTGCTTCAAACCCTATGCCGGCGTATCGACCGCCATCCTGCTGTTCACCAAAACCAATTCCGGCGGCACCGATAATGTTTGGTTTTACGACATGAAAGCCGACGGCTGGAGCCTGGACGACAAGCGCCAGCCGCTGCTGCCGGAAGACAAACTCGGATTGGCGCCCCTGCATATTCTGAATGCCGAGGAACATGCCAAGAACAATCGGCCGGATGTGCTGACCCGCTGGAAACTGCGCGACCGTAGCGAGCGGCAACGCGCCCGAACCGAACAAAGCTTTTGCGTGCCGCTGGCCGACATCGTCGCCAACGGCTACGATCTGTCCATCAACCGCTACAAGGAAGTGGTACATGAAGACGTCGAGCATCTGCCACCCAAGGAAATATTGGCTAAACTGGCCAAGCTGGAGGGCGAGATTCAGGCGGGGATGAAGGTGCTAGAAGGAATGTTACAGTGAGAGCTCCTAGGCTTCATTCAAGCTGGCAGTTGAAAACCCTAAAAGAGGTGGCTGCCCCTATTCCCAACGCAATTGTAGATGGGCCGTTTGGCTCAAATTTGAAACTTAGTGACTATGTTGAATCCGGAATTCCTGTGTTACAGGGAAAAAACATCACGAATGATACTTTCGACTGGTTTGATATTCGCTTTATATCTGAAATAAAAGCCAACGAATTAAAACGTAGTAGCGTTCGAGTCGGCGACATTCTACTTGTTAAAATTGGTTCCATTGGTTATTCGGCAATTGTCGATTCATTGCAAGAGTTCAGTTTCGCTATTATTCCAGCCAATTTAGCCAAAATTACACCCAACCCTGAAAGCGTTGATACCAAGTATTTACACCATTGGCTTACATCACCCAGCGCAAAAAATTACCTATTAAGCAGCGCATCAAAAACGGCTCAGCCAGCTTTGAGTTTGGGAAAAATTAAAGAACTTCCCGTACCTGTTCCACCACTCCCCGAACAACACCGCATCGCCGCCATTCTGGACCAAGCCGATGCGCTCAGAGCGAAGCGCCGGGAAGCCTTGGCGCAACTGGACAGCCTAACCCAGTCCATTTTTATTGAGATGTTTGGTGACCCGAAATCAAACCCAAAGAATTGGCCACTCCAAAAACTAGAAGAAGTCACTTTAAAGATTACAGATGGCGAACATTTGAATCCTGAATTTTCAGAAGAAGGCATGCCCATTGTTATGGCTGGCAATGTGCTTGAAGACTCAATAGAAACATACTTCGCTAAGAAAGTAGAAATTGGGTTAGGTGAAAAATTCCGTAAGAAATGTAACCCTGAAATTGGCGATTTGTTGGTAGTAAGTCGCGGTGCAACTATTGGCCGGATGTGTGAAGTTACTATTGATGAAAAATTCTGTTTGATGGGCTCGGTAATACTTTTAAAGCTTCATCGTCAAAAAATAGAGCCATCATTTTTGAACGCGCTATTAAAGCATCCAGTAATGCGTAGCAATTTATATAAAACATCAGGTTCGTCGGCTCAACAGGCAATATATTTGAAAGATTTGAAAAACTTGGTTTGTATAGTTCCACCAATAACGCTTCAAGTACAATTCGCTAAACAAATGGATACAATTTCGAAAATCAAAGCCATTCATGCGAAGTCATTGAATGAGTTAAATTCGTTATTCTCATCCCTCCAACACCGAGCTTTCCGTGGAGAACTGTAAATGCGCCCATCCGTAGCCCTGAACTTATACCGCGACCGCATCCGCGAAATTGCCCTCAGCCACCGTGTCACCAATCCGCGTGTATTCGGTTCGGTATTGCGCGGCGATGATACCGACGACAGCGATTTGGATATTCTGGTGGAGCCGACCGCCGAAACTACCTTGATGGATATTGGCGCCATCCAATTCGAGCTGTCGGAATTGTTGCAGATTTCGATTGATGTGCTGACACCGCGCGCCTTGCCGGAGAAATTTCGGCATCTTGTGCTTCAAGAGGCGCAACCGATATGACCCAAGCCAAGCCATTTCGCCTCGCGGATTATCTTGGCCACATCTTGGAGGCTATCGAGCGCTGCCATGACTATGTCCAAGATCTGGATGAAGTGGGGTTTCTGGCGGATCGCAAAACCCAGGATGCGGTCATCCGCACCTTCGAGGTAATTGGCGAGGCTTCGAACAATATCCGAAAGCAATATCCCGAGTTTGTTGCAGACCACCCGGAGATTCCGTTCGGCCAAGCGATCGGTATGCGCAATGTGTTGTCGCATGGCTATTTTTTGGTCGATTTGGAAGCCGTCTGGGCGACGATACATAGAGACCTGTCGTCGTTGCATGAAGCGGTGAAAACCGCACTGGATTCGCTAAGCAAATGACCCGCCATTTTGCCTTCCTTCAGTCGCCGGAATGGTTGTTCCTCAGCGAACCGGCTACCAAGGCCGAAGAGTTAGCGAATACCGACCCACGGGCCTCCTGTTTTTATGCCCGGCGCAGCCTAGAAATGGCGATGGCCTGGCTGTACAAGCACGACAGCAGCTTGCGCTTGCCGTATCAGGACCATCTGAGTGCATTGATACACGAACCGAGTTTTCGGCAAACGGTTGGCGAGGCGCTGTTTACCAAGGCCAAGCTGATCAAGGACTTGGGCAATCTGGCGGTGCACAGCAGCCGCAAAATCTCTGCAACCGATGCCGTTACCGCCACGCGCGAGCTGTTTCACGTTTGTTATTGGCTGGGGCGGACGTATGGCCGCACTACCCGGCCCGACCCTGGCTTGTTGTTCAATCCGGCCTTGTTGCCCAAGGCGACCGCAGTGCCGCCGCAAACCCTGGCGCAACTGCAAAGCCTGGAAAGCCAGTTGCATGAGCGCGACGAAAAGCTGTCCAAGTTGCTGTCGGACAAGGTGGCGCTGGATGAAGAACTGAAACAACTGCGCGAGCAAATCGCCGCCGCCAAGCAGGCCAATTCCGCCCAGCCCGACAGTCACGATTACTCGGAAGCCGAAACCCGCGATTACTTTATCGATTTGCTGTTGAAGGAAGCCGGCTGGGATTTAAAACCGGAGCTGAACTTTGAAGTTGAAATATCCGGCATGCCCAATAACGAGGGCAAAGGCTTTGTCGATTACGTGCTGTGGGGCGACGACGGCAAACCGTTGGCGCTGATCGAAGCCAAACGTACCCGCAAGGATGCCCGTGTCGGCCAGCAACAAGCCAAGCTGTATGCCGACTGCCTGGAGCGGCAATACGGTCAACGGCCGATCATTTTCTATTCCAACGGTTATCAGCATTGGTTGTGGGACGACACAATGTATCCGCCGCGCCCGGTGCAGGGTTTTTATAAGAAACCGGAATTGGAGTTGCTGATTCAGCGCCGCGCCAGCCGCAAGCCGCTGGCCGAGGTCGTCATCGAGGCCGAGATTGCCGGCCGTTATTATCAAACCCGCGCCGTGCGCCGCATAGCTTCCACCTTTGAAATCGACAAGCAACGCAAGTCGTTGGTGGTGATGGCCACCGGCGCCGGCAAGACGCGGACGGTGATTGCCTTGGCCGATGTATTGATGCGCGGCAACTGGGTGAAGCGTGCCTTGTTTTTGGCCGACCGGGTGGCGCTGGTCAATCAGGCGGTGAATGCCTTCAAGAAGCATCTGCCGGATGCTTCGCCGGTGAATCTGGTTACCGATAAATATGCCGAAGGCCGAGTGTTTGTCTCGACCTATCCGACCATGATGGGGCTAATTGATGATGCCAATAATGGCCAGCGCCGCTTTGGTGTCGGTCATTTTGATTTGATCGTCATCGACGAGGCGCACCGCTCGGTCTATCAAAAATATCGAGCGATATTCGAATACTTCGATTCGCTTTTGGTGGGCTTGACCGCCACGCCCAAGGACGAAATCGACCGCAATACCTATGGCCTGTTCGATTTGGAAACCGGCGTGCCGACCGATGCCTATGCTCTGGATGAAGCAGTGGCGGATGGCCATCTGGTGCCGCCCAAGGCTGTGTCGGTGCCTTTGAAGTTTCAACGCGAAGGCATCAAGTATGATGATTTGTCGGAAGAGGAAAAGGAACAATGGGATGCGCTGGAATGGAACGAGGACGGCACCACGCCGGATGCCATCGACGCGGCGGCGCTGAATCAATGGTTGTTCAATACCGACACCGTCGACAAGGTGCTGGCGCATTTGATGACCAACGGCCAGAAAGTCGCCGGTGGCGATCGATTGGGTAAGACCATCATCTTCGCCAAAAACAACGAGCATGCCGAGTTCATCGCCGAACGCTTCAACATCAACTATCCGCATTACCGGGGTGAGTTTGCCCGGGTGGTGACCTACAAAACCACTTATGCCCAGAGTCTGATCGACAGCTTTTCCAACAAGGACAAGGGACCGCATATCGCCATATCGGTGGACATGCTGGATACCGGCATCGACGTGCCGGAAGTGGTGAACCTGGTGTTCTTCAAGGTGGTGCGCTCGAAAACCAAGTTCTGGCAGATGCTGGGGCGCGGTACACGGCTTTGTCCCGATTTGTTCGGCCCCGGCCTGGACAAGCAGTTTTTCTACATCTTCGATTATTGCCAGAATCTGGAGTTTTTTAGCCAGAAGCCGAATTTTTCCGACGGCTCGCTTAATGAGTCTCTTGGAACCCGTTTATTCAAGGCCCGGCTGGAGATGATAGCCGAGCTGGATAAGAAATGGCTGTCGGACGGGCGGATCGCCGAAACCGCCGATTATCCTGTCGATCAACGGCAATTGCGGCTGGAGCTGGCCGATTTTCTGCGGGGCCAGGTCGCGGCCATGAACATCGACAACTTCGTGGTCCGCCCCAAACGCCAGGCGGTGGAAAGATTCGCGCGGCCCGAGGCTTGGCGGTCGCTAGCCGAGCAGGATTTGACTACGCTGGCGCAAGAGCTTGCCGGCCTGCCGACGGAACTGAGCGACGAGGACGAAGAGGCCAAGCGCTTCGACATGCTGGTGCTGCGTATTCAACTCGCCATATTGCAAGCCAAGCCGAATTTCACCAGCCAGCGCGAAACCCTTCAGGCCATAGCCCATGCCTTGCAGGAGCAGGAGGCCATTCCGGCGATCAAGGCGGAAATGGTGTTGATCCAGGCCATTGCCGGCGACGAGTGGTGGCAGGATGTGACGGTGGCGATGCTGGAAACGGCGCGAAAACGGTTGCGGGCGCTGGTCAAGTTGATCGAGAAAAGCAAAAGGAAAATTGTCTATACCGATTTTGAAGATGCCCTGGGCGAGGAATCGACCATAGATCTGCCGCAAGTCGGCGGCGGCATGGATATGGCGAAGTTCAAGGATAAGGCGCGGCAGTTTCTGAGAGCCCATCAGGATCATGTTTCGCTGCAACGTCTGCGCCGAAATCAGGCGCTGACGCCGTCGGATTTGATCGAGCTGGAACGGATGTTGATCGAAGCCGGCGGCTCGCCGGAACTGATCAGCCTGGCCAAGGCACAACATCACGGCTTGGGCGTATTCATCCGCTCATTGGTGGGCCTGGAACGGGAAGCCGTCTCGCGGGCATTCAGCACCTTCATCAGCGGCACCACCGCCAGCGCCGACCAGATCGAGTATATTGACCATATTGTGCGGGAGCTGACTCAAAACGGAGTGATGCCGGTCGAGCGGCTCTATCAATCGCCATTTATCGATATCAATCCCCATGGGCCGAACGGCTTATTCCCGTCGGACACCGTGCGCAAGTTGGCCGAGGTGCTGGAGGATATTTGGAATAGCGCGGCGGCGTAGTCAAGTGCCGAAATCGGATTTTCAAACCCGTGGGCCGAGCGGACTAGTGCTGAGCGGAGCCGAAGCAACCGAAGCCGGCTATCGTTTCGGCTCCGCTCAACGAAAGGTCCGGTTGCCATCCCAAACGGGTCCGGCAGGATCATCTTCGAAAATCATTTTGTCCAACTCATTCGCCCTGCTGATCCGGTAAAAAGCCGCCCGCTTGCATGGCCCATAATTGGTGGTAAAAGCCTTTCTTGGCCAGTAAATCATCATGGCTGCCGTCCTCGACTATCCGGCCTTGGTCGAATACCAAAATCCTGTCCAGATGGGCAATGGTCGATAAGCGGTGGGCAATCGCGATCACGGTTTTACGCCCCATGACTCTATCCAAATTTTCCTGTATGGTCTTTTCGGTGACGGAATCCAGGCTGGAAGTCGCCTCGTCCAAGATCAGAATCGGTGCATCCTTCAACATGACCCTGGCAATCGCGATCCGTTGGCGTTGACCGCCCGACAACTTGACGCCGCGTTCGCCTACCAGGGCGTCATAGCCTTCCGGCATGGCCTCGATGAAGCCGTCGGCATGCGCCAGACGGCTTGCTTCGCGTATCTCGTCGTCGCTGGCTTGCAGGCGGCCATAGGCGATATTTTCCTTCAGGCTGCGATGAAACAGGCTGGGATCTTGCGGGATCAAGCTGACCTGCCGGTGCAAGGACTCCTGGGTAGCCTGAACAATGTCCTGCCCGTCGATCAGGATGTGGCCGGACTGCGGTTCATAGTTGCGCAAAATCAGGCTGACAAAGGTCGATTTGCCTGAGCCGGAAAAGCCGACCAAGCCCACTCGCTGCCCCGGCTGGATTTCGACATTCAGATTCTCGAATACCGGCCGGCCGGTTTCGTAGGCAAAACAGACCTCACGAAATTCGATCCGCCCTTCCCTCACCTGCAAAGGCTGGGCATTTTCCGCATCGATGATTTCATGCGGCTTGACGATGGTATCGACCCCATTGGCGACGTTGCCGACATATTCGAAGAACTCCAGGAAGCGGCGGGTCAGGTTGCGGGCGTCACCGATGATCAGCAGCGCCAGGCCCGTGCTCATCGCAAAATCGCCGACGCTGATGTCGCCCCGGCTCCATAACATCAAGGCATAGCCTATGGTGCCGATTTTCAGTATGGCCGCGGCGGTAAACTGAAACCAGCGCACCCGTTCCATATACCAGAAGGTACGCCGACCTTCCCGCACTTCGGTTTCCAGAATACCGTCCAAATATTCCCGTTCGTAATCCAGCCGAGCAAACAGCTTGACATTCAGTATGTTGGTGACTACGTCGACGATCTTGCCGTTCACCAGGCTGCGGGTGGCGGCATAATTTTGCGTATAGGGTTGGCAGCGGGTCGCCAGCCAATAGGATGAAGCCACGTACAAGAACACCCAGCCGGCCACGAATCCACCCAAGCCGGTATGCACATTCAGCAACAATACCACCGACACCATAAAGGTCACGCTGATCGGCCAGAAATCGCACAGTACCGACCAAGTAGTATGATTGACGCTCATCGCGGTTTCGCTGACCCGGTGCGCCAGACTGCCGGCAAAATGATTGCCGAAATAACGCGGCGAATGTTGTTGCAAATAAGCATAGAGCAAACGGCTGGTGCGTTGGCGTAAGCGCGGCCCCATGATGATCAGCAGCGCGCCGCTGGCGCGGCTGAACAGAATCTCGGCCAGATTGATCCCCGCCAGCAACAACAAAGGCTGCTTGAAGGTTTCCCACAAAGCCTCGGTATTCGGCTGAACCGCGACCGCATCCATCAAGGCCTTGATTGCATAGGGCACCAGAATACTACCAGCGGCCTGCCCGGCTTCCAGCAACATCATCAGCAAAACCAAGGCCCGAAACCGGCGCAGACAAAAAATAATAAAACTGACCGTGTGTGTTGGCAGCGCTGGCGCCACGGCGGCGCGTTGGAAAGGCTTATCGGCGGTATTGGATTTCATGTTCGGCTAACAAAGTTAAATCGATAGTTATCACATCCGCTAGCGCGGCATAGTTTTCAACATGGAGCACATAATAAAACAGTTATCCACATTTTCTGTGGACAACATTGTCGATAACTTGCGTAATAGTCAATATATAATCCATATATCAATGAGTTAAATAACATGTTGATTTTTGAGCACGGCTAAAACCCATCCTGTCCTCACCGTATTCATCGAAAAAACCGCGTATTTTGTCTATCCACGGTTATCCCCATAATCTGTGGATAATGTTGTAGACAAGCTGATATTTAAAATTAAATATCTTTACTTTTCAAATAGTTGACTTGAATTGTCTAAATTTTAAACAGCCTTGGGTATTGACACGGCCAAGCCACTGACAACCCAAGTTATCCCGAGATGATTTCGAATTAATCCGGTTTATCCCCAATTCATGTGGATAAGTTTGTAGATAATGTGCGAATTGATTAGATTAAATCATATCTATCAATACCTTATCTTGAATTGTGTAAAATTTAGACAGCCTCCGGCTTTGGCGGCTTCAGATAGCCGTCGCGGTAGCTTGGATACAAAAATACATAACCCAGCGCGGCGAGCCGCGCATTGCTACAACGCTTGTTTTGCCCGGTGTCGGCCGGCATGGTCAAGGCCGTGGGCGTGGGATATTGGTATTGATCGGCGATCCAACACATCACATCCCACAACGGCACCGGCTCGTTATCACTGGCTAGATAGCAAGACTGCAAGCCGGCGCCGGCCAATTGTTTTTCGATTAAAAATACCAGCGCCGCCACACAATCGTCGCGATGTATGCGATTGGTATAGGTGGGCGGTTGTTGTTGAATGCTTTCGCCTAGTGCCGCCCGCCGTAACAACCAGTCGCGGCCGGGGCCGTAGATGCCAGAGAATCGAACCACACAATGACTGGCGTCGGCCATCCATAAACGTTGCTCGGCCGCAACCAGCCACTGCGCGGTGGCCGATTGAGGTTCGGTGACGCTGGATTCATCCACCCATTCGCCGCGATTTTGGCCGTAGACACTGGTTGACGAAACCATCAACCATTTCGGCGCCCGCCCGGCCGTGGCAAAGTGTGTCAGCAGATTATTCAAGCCAATCTCGTACACGGCCCGATAAGCATCCGGTTCTCGACTGCCGGGCGAGACGATAAATAACAGCAGATCAAATTCGGTGGATACAGCAGTCAGCGTGGAAGCTCGCCGAATATCGGCGGTCAGGATGGGAAAGGAGGATGGCGCCGGCGGCGGCTGTCGCTTAAGCCCGACTACCCGATGCCCCAGCCCTCGCAAAGCCAGCGCCACCCGGTAACCGACATCGCCGCAACCGACGACTAGAATGCTGGCCAATAATGACCTCGAAGAAACGAATAAACCCAGCTCATCACATGGACTGAATCGCGCTGATCATGCCGGCAATGTAATCCATGGTTTGACCTATGAATACGTCGAACGCATCCAGCTTGGTTTTGACCATCATCAGAAAGGTACTGTGCCTGAAATCCTCGTCCAGATAAAAGCTCAGACCTTTATGGATGGTATTGAGGCCCATGAACATCATGATCGCGGCCGCGGACTTGTACATAAAGCCGCGCAACTTTGCGCTCATCTTGCCGAAGGCCACGCTGATAAACAGCATCATCGGCAAGGTGCCGGCGCCAAAGGCCAGCATCAGTGCGCCACCCTCCAGCAAGCTGGTGGCTGTGGTGGCTTTTACCGCCATCGCAAAGGTCAAGGGGCACGGCATCAGGCCGTTTAATAATCCTGCCGTCATCGCGCCCAATACCGGGCCTTTTTGGCTGGCACTGGCGTAGCCTTTTCGCAGCACTTGCATCGGGATCAAACGGATCGAGCCCTGCCAGGGTATCCAGCCTAAAATGCCCAAGGCCAGGATGATCACCACACAGCCGATCAACATTTGCAAAATGCTTTGCAACTTACCGAACATGCCGCTGGACACCAGCACTACTCCCAGCGAGGCCGCCAGCACGCCAACCGCGGTATACACACTGATGCGGCTGAATTGGTAGGCAAAATACGGCAAATAACTCTTGTTTTTGCCGGTTTTCATGAAATAACCGGATACCAACGCCCCGCACATGCCCAAACAATGGCCGCTGCCTAAAAAGCCGGCGACAAAGGCCAGCGAATAGTCAAAACCGGTGGCGGATGCGACCTCCGCCATGCCGTGCATCGCATGATCCATGTGGTTCATCGCATGCACGGAATGATCCATGCCCTCCATACTGTTTTCCATTTATTTGTTTAATCGTAATGAGTTAACAATGACCGAAACCGAACTCAACGCCATCGCCGCCGATGCTATCATCGGATTCAGTTTGCCCCAGGCCGCCACCGGAATTGCGATGGTGTTATAACCAAAGGCCCAGAATAAGTTTTGTTTGATGACGCGTATCGTGAATGCGCTGAGCTCTATGGTTTCGGTGACCTTGGAAATATCGCCCTGCACCAGGGTCAAATCCGCCGACTCGATCGCCACATCGGTGCCGCTGCCGATGGCAAAGCCGACATTGGCCGCCGCCAGCGCCGGCGCATCGTTGATACCGTCGCCTATCATGCCGACCCGAAACCCCTCGCTCTGCAACTGCTGAATGATCCGCAATTTTTCGTCCGGCTTGGCGTTGGCCACCACATCGGCGATACCGACCCGGTCGGCAATGTAATAAGCGGTTTTTTCGGTATCGCCGGTCACCATCAGGGTTTTAATGCCCAATTCATGCAAACGCATAATCGCGGCGGCGGCCTCTGGACGCGGATTATCGGCAATGGCAAAAATCGCCGCCGCCTCGCCGTTGATCGCCATAAATACCGGAGTTTTTCCTTGCTCCGCAAACCGGTCCGCCGCCAACTCCAACTTGGAAATATCGGTGTTTTGACTACGCAACCAGTCTTGATTACCCAGCAATAATTTATAACCATCCACTTCGGCGCGGATACCGCGACCGGTTTCACTGTAAAAATAACTGCACTCGCGCAGCTCGATATTTTTTTGGCGGGCAAACTCGACGATGGCTTTACCCAGAAAATGTTCGGAACCGTGTTCGGCGGAGGCCGCCAGCGTTACCAATACAGCATCGTCAAATCCCGACAGATTAAACACTTCGCTGACTTTGGGTCTGCCTTCGGTAATGGTGCCGGTCTTATCGAACACGATCGCATTCAGATGGCTGGCCACTTCCAGGCTCTCGCCGTTGCGGATATAAACGCCTTTTTTAGCCGCCTGACCGGTACCGACCATGATCGCCGCCGGAGTCGCCAAACCCAGCGCGCAGGGACAGGCTATCAACAGCACGGTAATCGCGTTGCCGAAGGCGAAGGCGAACGGTGCGCCGGCCAACATCCAGCCGAACAAAGTCGCGGCGGAAATCGCCATAACCGACGGCACGAAAACGGCGGAAATTTTATCGACCTGTTTTTGTATCGGTAGTTTGGTGGCCTGAGCCTGATCGACCATGTGTACAATCCCGGCCAGCACGGTATCCATGCCCACCGCCGTGGTTTCCACATGCAGTACGCCGTTGCCGTTCACGCACCCGCCAATCACCGCATCGCCAATATTTTTGACCACCGGCATGCTTTCACCGGTGACCATGGCCTCATCGACCGTGGATAAACCAAACACTACCTTGCCGTCGGTCGGAATCCGTTCCCCAGGCCGCACCAACACCCAATCGCCGACCAGAACCTCGTCGACATCGACCACGATTTCCTGACCGTCTTTCAGCAAGGTGGCGGTTTGCGGTTGTAGATCCACCAACTTACGGATAGCCTCGCCGGCCTTGCCCTTGGCGCGCTCTTCCAGATAGCGTCCCAACAACACGAAGGTGATAATCGCGGCGGCGGCTTCGAAATAGACATGACCGCGTTGGCGGAACAAGGACGGTACGCTGTAGCCATAAGCCGAGCCCACGCCCAGGGCGATCAGGGTATCCATGTTGGCCGCTCGCTGTTTGGCCAGACGGTAGGCTTTACCGAAAAATTGGCTGCCGGTGCCGAACACTACTTGGGTAGTCAAGGCAAATTGCAACCAGTGCGCCCAACGCGAGGTATTCATCGCCATCGCCACGCCGACCACGGGTATGGTCAAAAGCCCTGCCCATACAAATCGACGCCGGGCCGCGTCAATTCGATGATGCTCCTTTTCGATGAGCTTCTTTCTTTGCGATAGGGTATCCACCATCAAGGCGCTATAGCCCAGTTTTTCGATTTGATGCACCACATCAGCCTTGCTCAACTGCCCCTGCACATTGACGGTTTGGGTGGCGAAATTGACGCTGGCGGTTTTGACTCGCTCGTCGCGGTTCAGCACCATTTCGATCAATAAGGCACAAGAGGCGCAGCTCATGCCTTCCACCGCCAAATCGATGTCCTGCACCGGGCCTTCGAACTGCTTTTTCTTGTTGTTCTTAACCGTCGGCTGTTTTTGAGCGATATTACCCAACACCGCATCCAGCATGATCAACAGGTTTTTTTTCGGCAGGCGGCTGGAGTCAAATTCGACCACCACCGAACCGATCCCGAAAACCGATCGAACAACGCTGATTTCCGGGCGTTTTTTCAGCAGAATTTCCAGGATATAGCCGCGCTCCGGATCGTCTTTCAACACCGGGGTAATGATGCGGACACGGTTTGTTAATTGATGCTGAATAGTAAAATGTTTGTAATCGCGAATATCGGAGTCCATGGGTTCCTCTGAACAATGATCCGCCAATCCGGCGGCTGTGAGCCACATCAGCCGCCGGATCGGAAAACTATTTGGGTCTGCGCGAACGCACTAACAGGAAGAAGAGGTAAAACGTAGCCAACCATTCATAGCGATGCACGAAGGGTTTCACCAGCCATTGTTGAGTGATCCGGGTCCAATGCACCTTGATCAGATACAACACCAAAATATCGTTTAAAAAACCGATAATCGCTTTTTCAGGATCCTTGATCAAGGCTGTAGGGCCTTTGCTACTCAATTTGCCCAACAATTTGGCCGCTTGCGCGGTTTCCTTGGCCGCCGTAACTTTTTCACCGAACCAGCGCTTGATTTTACCGGCCTTGAACTTGTGTTTCAGGCCCAACCGTGGTTTTTTGGATAACTCGACAATTGCTTGAGGATCGAACCAGCCTTGTTGCTCCAATGCCGCCAAAGCGACATGCAGTTGTCTGGCCATATCGATAAAACTCAAGACATTTTCATGGTAGCGGATCACCAGTTTTTTTGAACGCCGAAACAAACTGACGGCATAAACACCCTCAATCGCCAAAATGTTGTCGGTGATCAGTTTAGCGACTTGCGCTTGAGTGGCCCGCCGCGGTATCTGGAAGCGAACATGCCCCTCCGACCGGTAACGCAATACGAATTCTTTTTGGATAGCCATAATCAACACGATACAAAAGCAAAACGGGCGAACCTGTAAAGCAGGCGCGCCCGTTTCAAATTAAAACTACACGTAGAGATGAATCAACGCATCACACAATGGCGGAATTATTTATCTTCCTTGGCCTCTGCAACCAAATCTTCCAGATTCTCTTTTTGATGCAATACAAAATCCTTACCGGCATCAATGGTTTTGGTGGCACCGGCGATAATATCTTTCCGGTATTTATATACAAAATAGCCGGCAACCATGCCCAGGCCGAAAACCAGCAGCGGATGCTTGGTGACTTTACTCATTAATTTTCCCCCGGTATTGACTGTCGCGGTTGCCAATGTGCCCGCCATGACTTGCTTGCCCATGGAATCTTTTGTTTGCTGATTGTGTGCCATAAATACGATACCCTCGTGCTTAATTCATTTAATTTTTTGCATCGTCGGGTGTTTCGGCTAATACCTGATCTTCATGCAACATCTGATAAATGCCCTTGCATCCTTCGCAACAGAAGCGTTTGTCACCTTCAATGGTTTTTAGTTCAAACCCTTCGACTTCGACATCCAGACCGCAAAGATCACACTGTTTTTTATTATCATTCATTGTCAATTCAGAGCAGATTTATAAAGAAAACCCAACGGAATAAGGCGAGCATTATAACTTTCCGTCTTACTAAAACAACAAAGCAAACCGACCAAATCAATCAAAGCCCACAATAAAATAGCCACCTCCCGGAGTACTACAACCGTCCCATCAGCTCAACGCAACAAGCGTTGTTGATTTTGATCGGGCGCCCGGACGGCAACCGCACGACTAGACGCCTTCATCAAGGCGATTCTCAATGCGCCGGTCAGGCTCGCACTCAAGCCCAAACGCATGGCCAAGGCCGGCAGCAGAATCATTGATGTCAAAGCCAATCCCGCTCCCAGCATCAACGCGCCGGTATTGATTTGTTCCGCTGTTGCCACGTAATTAGAAGCGATTAACTCTTGAGCCATACTTTTAACCTCACCAAGTAAAAATAAATCACTGGAAAGATGAGGCATAAAAGATGCCATGATTCACGACATTGTTTTTATTGATAAAAAAATAAAAAACCCGTAAGAATCGTAAAAATCAGGCTATCTAACTCAGTTTTATTATGTCATATAACATAGTTTTTTTATAGCCCTACTTACGCTACTTCAAATCTTTATCCTTTTGGAATGACAACCTCGCCAACCGATCGCACCGCAAACGCCTAGACTGGCGTGACTTTCGGAGCAAACAACGCCACACCTCGAATGCTGGTTAAGCCCGACAACCACCATAAAGTTAGCGTCGCCCCGGCATGCACTGCCGAGTCCAGACGCCAGGGATGGCGAAGGTTTTTCACCTTGATACTTATGGCGCAAATCCCGGTTTCGATGTTGTTTCAACGATTAACGCAAACATAGCCAAATAAAACAGCCACGGCATAGCCGATCAAGTACGACTAAACGACACTAAAGACAGCCCTTATCCGATCCTTCTACAGAATCTGGACGAATGGCAAACCATTGATTCCAATGGTGGCGATTGAAATCGACCCGCGTGAACAAAGCAGCGCTCCGGCGTTATTTAGCGATATGAATTGGCTTCGCGGCGGAAATCATCCAGTAGCCGCTCGTGGTAATACAGGTCATGGCGTAGCTGGTCGCGCCTGCGATCCAAATCCCTAATGTCGTGACGAATCCTTGCCCGCTCTTTATCGGTTAATTTTTTATCTTGCAGATTGTATTCCCTACTGGAAAGTTCGTCATCGAGCCTATCCAGATCGGCGCGCGCCGCATAAACAGCAAAAGCAGCGGAATGGTAGCGCTGAAACAAGGCATCGATTGATGGCGGACACACGTGACGATACGGTTGCCCCTCCAAACCGGTTCTAAAGGCGTTATCAAGCCGACAGTAGTCCCACAGCCCTTGCTCGCGCCCGGCAAAATACGCTTCATTATTCAGCGCAATGCCATATTCAGAGCAAGCCTTTTGGTGCTCATAAAGGCGGCTATTTGTTTCACCGGCATGGCCGTCGCGAATACCCAATCCAAACCAATCACCGCGCACGCATTCTTCCTGACTTAACGTGGCGCAGCCGGCTAAAAAAATGATACTCAGAAACCCAATTAAGCGTTGCAAATGACTTTTCTCTTGCATAAATTTATTGCCGAATAGGTTATTCCGATTGGCCTGAAAAATAAACACCAGTGTTCCATTGTATTAACATTGCATATTTAGCTACTATCTGCCGGATGTGATAACCAGGATCCGAGATTTTCAATGCCAGCGACAGCGCCAAACAACAAAAAATCAAATCGCAGGCATGCGTTTCGGGTATATGAACAGGCAAATCTGTTTTACCAAAAAATTGAGCACGATCAACCGACCGACACCCCGCCTCAGTTTGACAACGTTTTACAGGATTACAGCCAACATCAATCAGCCGACCGCTCGACCGCCGATTCATCATTTCCATTCTCGCAAAGCAAGGAAAACGACACACTGAATGTCAATATTAGTTCCAGCGGCATTGCTTTTACCTGCGAGGACAAGTTACAACCCGGCGACTTTCTGATGCTCAGAATCCTTTTGCTATCCAGCATGACGGCCGTCATGAGCTGCTGCAAAGTGGTTTATTGCAAACCCAGCAATCCTTTCGAAAGCGACCGCTACCCTTATTCAATCGGTGCTCAATTTGTCAATATTACGCGCGAAGATAGCGAGTTATTGAAGCGATTTGTCGACGGAAGAAAAAAACGGCAATGGATCTTGAACGGGTTTATAGCCCTTTTATTATTGACTATTTTGGCGGCTCCCGACCAAGCTTTCGATCTACTGCTCAGCGTGGAACACCAACTGCTTGAGATAGTTTTGCACCTATCGCACATAGCTTTCGAATACCTGGAATTGGGATTGGATCATATCGTTGAACACCTGTTCCACACCGACCGCCATCAGACTCAACTGATCGTATTTTATCTACTGGCCACGTTGGGGCTTGGCGCATTGTACTTTTTGGGCCGGATGCTCCCCGCGATTTTCCTGCGGTTGAAAAACAGCCTACTTCAATACTGGTCACGCAAGAAATCCAGCTGCCTTTATTATTGGAGCGAACAGACCTTAGCAAATAAAATCAAAATTATCGGCTTGGGAAGCACCGCGGTAGCCTGCTATGTTTACTTCGGCATGTGAGACACTCGCACAAGCTTCACCCCTGTAAGGCCGTGGTTCAGTTTGAAATTTGGCCGGCTGAACTTTTTTTGAGGCCATGCCGGCTTAATCAGCAAAAAACAAACCCATACAAAGATTTGACTCATGGCTCAACTATCTCGCCATGAACGAAATCAACCACTTATACCGTTTTCCCCGTCGAAAAAGTTAATTTAGTGCAGCCTTAAAAACCTACGAATCGGTAGTGCTGGCAATAATTTTATGAATCCGTTTGGTACTGATGGCGATGATGACCAAAATAAAAGGAATCGATACTCCCTCAACCAGTTCGGCATCAACATGCCAACCCAGGCCATGCAAGGCTTCGGCGATTTTGCCGATTAGGCTTGCGGCATAATAGGTAATGGCCACCATCGAGATACCTTCAACCATTTGTTGCATGCGCAACTGCATTTTCGCCCGCAAGGCCATCGACGATAACAAGCCTTGATTTTGCCGTTCGATCAGAATATCAACCTTGGTACGCAATAACTGGCTGGCATTGCTGACGCGTTCCGAAACCAATGTGAAACGGTGCGATACCGAATTGCAGGTAGTCATGGCCGGTTCCAGGCGCCGTTTCATGAATTCGCCCAAGGTTTGAATGCCTTGAATCCGCACTTCACGCAAGTCCGACAGGCGTTGCCCGACCAGTTGATAGTAAGCGCTGGCGGCGGCAAAACGGAATTGATGGGTCGAAATATGGTTTTCCACTTCCGCCGCCAATGCCGTTAATTCATCCAGCAGTTTGGCGTCGTCGTTATCCGGCTGTGTCATCGAGTTAGTGATGGTATACAACTGCCGATCGGCCTTCTTTAGTTCCGGATACAATTTGCGCGCGATCGGAAACGCCAATAGCGCCATGACCCGGTAAACTTCAATATCGAATAACCGATGCAACAGCCGCCCGGCCTGCGCGGTTCTTAAATTATGATTCACCACCAAAAAACGGCTGAAGCCATCCACATGAATCCGGAAATCGGTGAAAACGGCGGCGGCACCACCGGTCACTTTGGAGCCGACGATAGGGTTGCCGGCAAAGTATGCCATTAAAGGCGACAAGTCCATTTCGTCCTGATAATTCACGTCCGCCGCCGACACCACGCTAGCATGAGCCGCAACGATCACTTGCCCGTTGATCCGCGATAACCAATCAACCGGAACTTTTTTTAAAGCGGGGTCCGAAAACGGCTCTCCATCCGAGTCGTAAGCATAAAAACTGTAAGTGCTGAATTCTCCGTGTTGCTCCCAGCTCATTTGAAACGCATCGAAATTGGCGCTGAAGTGATCGGCGTCATTGTCCGGCGGTGTAACGCCGAATCGTTCGCACAGCGCCTTCAGATGCCGGCGTTCCAGTGCTTTTTCCTCGCTGGATAGCGACAATGCAAGATAGCTGGCTCTAACCGGCAAACTCAAAATAGACGATGCCCTGGCATGGACTTCGTTATGCAAGACAAACCGTTGCGGATGATTTTGGGGGATTTGAAATAAGGTGGTCACGAGTATTCTGGTCAATATTTAGAGGTATTACTTTATCAGCGTTTCGCTGCAAGCTGAATAGCCGTTCCGTGCGCCAAGGTAGCCGATCATCGCGCAATCATAGCCTGAACCGCCCTGCCCAGCAGTCGATGCCGACGTTAAAACCTGTCTTTCCGGGCCGGTTTTTGGTCCGCTGGAAATGGCGGCTCGGCTTTTCCGTCAAAAGAATTGTCTCTGAACAAAATCAAGTGTAAGATTCCTCAACGATTTTTCTTGATCAGCGGGCAAACAAGGTTGTACGCGGGCCAAAGCGCCGTGAAGCGCTAGGTTGGCGGTTGGAGTTCCAACTGGGGAAATCAAATGTATCGAGAGCTTACGGTAAAACGTAGGCCTTTTTTTTGCCCCACCGAAATTTAACAGTCATTGGGTCGATTGGCTTATTAGCCATGGGCGCGCGGGCTTTAAAATCCCATCATTGCACTTCATAGAGACAATACGTTTTGAGTTTAAATAGTTACCAGTCGGTCGATCGCGAGCAATTAGCCAAGGACATCACCCAAATTCATCAACAAGCCTTGACCAATATTGGGCTCGAGGATTTTAACCATTTAAAAAGCATGGAGCGCTGGGGGAAAGTGTGCTCTATCATCGGCTACGGCACGGCCTGGCTGATGCCCAATCCTATTTCCGCGCTGTTCATCAGCCAAGGCAGTTTCACGCGTTGGACGCAAGTGGGGCATCCAATAGTACATAGAGCCTATGACAAAGTTGACGGCGCGGACAAAAATTACACCAGTAAAAAATTTGCGAGGGGCTGGCGGCGCTTCCTGGATTGGCCGGATTGGTTTACCACGGAGGGTTGGCATCACGAACATGATGTATTGCATCATTACAAACTGGGTGAAAAAGCCGACCCGAACAATGCGCAGCACAACATGGAATGGCTCAGACAATCCAGTCTGCCGATGTGGCAACGCTATGTGATCGTAGCGTTATTTTCCGGCATCTGGAAGTTTATTTATTACACCCCCCGCACTCATAAGGAATTGGTTCTCAATGCCGCCCGGCAACAAGACCGACCCGCGCCAGAAACCACCCGTCTCGGGGCCTGGAGTTGGTTTACACCACAAGGACGAGCGCTATGGCTGCAAAGTGTTTTGCCGTATATCGGTTATCGTTTTGTACTGCTGCCGTTGTTGTTCTTGCCATTGGGCACATTTGCCGCCGTCAGCGTATTGATCAACTCCATACTGGCGGAAATTTTGACCAATATGCACAGTTTTCTAGTGATGATTCCCAATCATGCCGGCGACGATGTGATGATGTTCGACGAAAAAGCCAAGGGCAAGGGCGAGTTTTACTTGAGGCAGATATTGGGTTCGGTCAATTATCCGACCGGGTCCAATTTCAATGACTTTTTCTATGGCTGGTTGAATTATCAAATCGAGCATCACTTATGGCCGGATATGCCGTTAAGCCAATATCAGAAATTGCAGCCACAAGTGGAGGCATTGTGCAAAAAGCATAATATCCCATATTGCCAACAATCCGTTTTTAAGCGCCTGCTGAAAGCGGTGGATGTGATGGTGGGCAAAACCTCTATGCTGAAGCCGGCGATTGCGTCATGAGGCCGAGCATCGTAAAGAAGGTGCTGAAATAGGAGTAGAACCCTAATTCGGGATCAAGCTCACGGAATTAGAAAAACTCACCACATAGAATCGACTCCCAAAAAGTTGTCAACCCACAGGAGTCTATAAATGTCTGAAGCAATAAGAAAAACTCAAAGTCTTTCGTTTTTATCCTGGCTGAAACACAACATCGGTCCCGATGCTTGGAAGGTAACTGTTTTTGGGGTGGCATTAGCGATTTCTACGCTATTGCTGAGTATTCATGACTATAGCTGAATTAATGCCGAGAGTAGCTTAGGGCATGGTTGCAAAAACTTCCCGTCATTCGGATTGCACCGAATCGCGCATTTATTCCCCCTCTTTGGCAAAGACCACTGCATGGTAGGGCAACGCATGGAGCCGTTGCCAAAGGGGAAGTTATTTGTGACGAATTCCTCAGGATTTGGTTGGAAATAATTTCCCTGAATTCAAGGGGCGATTTTAATCGCCCAGGGCGAATGCCCCGTAAGAGCGCGTAGCGAATTCGCCCCCTTGTATGATGAATTTTAACAACCGATAGCCTAGAAGAACCGATTAAGCTGTCATCGTTCATTGGGAGGCCGTTCGCCCCTGAGGACTGGTAAATACCAGAGCCTGTGCTGTAGATTGGCCCCCGCCCTATTCACCCATACCGTGGAGTATCCGAGGCTTAGAGCCTGCATACACAAGGAAGGTAGGTGCATGCGCAGGGTCGGGAACCGGTGAATAGTGTACTTAACCTTTAACTGAATTAAAAAACGATTATGACGAACCTCCCAATCAATGCCATCGCTGAATCTATCCACCGCCTGTTTGCCGGCGTGGATGTCGGAGCCGATGAATTGGTGCTGGTGATCCGCAAGAACGGCAAGTCGTTCGATCCACAAAAATATGCCAATACCCGCTCTGACCGTGCCCGCTTGGTCAACAAGCTGATCAAGCTGCCGGGCATCAAAGTCTGCCTGGAAGCCACCGGCATTTACCATTTCGACCTGGCAATTGCGTTGCATGACGCCGGTATTCCCGTGATGGTCGTCAATCCCAAGGCCTCGCATAACTTCGCCAAGGTGTTGATGAGAAACAGCAAAACCGATGCCGTTGATGCCAATACCCTGGCCGAATACGTCGAGCGCATGGACTTTGTCGCCTGGACCCGGCCATCGAATCAGACCCTGGCTTTGCGCGGGTTTGCCCGCCGCATTGATGCGCTGACCGGTCAGAAAGCTGCCGCGAAAAACCATCTGCATGCACTGAGTGCGACTCAGGAAACTCCAAAGGCGTTGCTGCGCGATGCCAAGCTGGCGATCAGTCAATTGGAAAAACGCATCGATACCTTGGCCGCCGAAGCGATGACCTTGATCAACCAGCACCCGGAACTCAAGCGTGTTTTTGAGTTGCTGACCGGCATCAAAGGCATTGCCCAAACCAGCGCCATTGCTTTGATGGGCGAACTGCTGTTATTGCCACCCAACCTGTCGCATCGCGAATGGGTCAAGTTTGCCGGGCTCGATCCCAAAGCCTTTGAATCCGGCAAAAGCGTACATAAGAAAATGCGGCTGTCCAAGGCGGGTAACCGGCATATTCGCTCGGCATTGTATATGCCGGCCTTGAGCGCCAAACAGCATGATCCCCATGTCAGCGCTTATTTCCAGCACTTGGTCGACAACGGCAAGAAACCTTTACAGGCCGTCTGCGCAGTGATGCGTAAATTACTGCATGCGATCCATGGCATGCTAAAGCACGACCAGCCGTTCGATAACACACGGTTTTATGTCATTCCGACACCCATCATCGCTGAGTGAAAAAGTGATGGAATTTTGTTGACTTGGAACAGAGTATCTACAGAACATTCGAATATCGGGAACTTGTTTTTGACGAAAAGTTGCTTCCCCCGACGCATTAGGCCATTCACACGTTTTGTGTAAAAGTGTAGGATGTACCAAGGTAAAATGCCGTATCGGTCGCAATTGATACGCTTCACTTTGTTCGGCACAAACCGGTTAACACACCCGTATTGAAAAGTTTAAACAGGGATTTCCGCCCTTTTGATATCGATATTTCGCACCGAGCTATGACAGCCCTTGGCAACGACGCCCCCATCGGGGTATTTGACTCAGGCGTGGGCGGATTGTCCGTTCTCCACGCCATCCACGCCAAGCTTCCCGAGGAAAACTTGATTTACGTCGCCGACTCCGGCAACGCGCCCTACGGCGACCGGGATGCTGGCTTTATAGCCGCTAGGGCCACCAAGATTACCGAGATTCTGCTCACCCGGGGCGCCAAGGCAATCGTAGTTGCCTGCAACACGGTCAGCGTGGTGGCGATCGAGAGGATTCGCTCATGGTGCCCGGTGCCGGTGGTAGCGATGGAACCGGCCATTAAGCCGGCGGCGCAAAACACCAGAACCGGCGTTATCGGGGTACTGGCTACCCGCCAGACTATCGCCAGCCCCAGCGTCGCCAGGCTCTGCCAATCCCACGGCCAGAATATCGAAATCCTGTTGCAGCCCTGCCCCGGCTTGGTGGAGCAAGTCGAAAAGGCTGAGTTGCTCAGCGACGCGAGCCGTGCTCTGTTGGTCGAATACATCTCGCCGCTGCTGGCGGCCGGCGCCGATACGCTGGTGCTGGGATGTACGCACTATCCCTTTCTCGCTCAACTCATCCGCGACATCGTCGGGCCGGACGTTGCGATCGTCGATCCGGCCGTAGCAGTTGCGCGGCAAGTCGCTCGCCGACTCGGCGACCAGTGTGTATCGACACCCCACCCCCGTCCGGCGGAAGCAAGATTTTTCTCAAGCGCCGATCCCGATGACGCGCGCACGATCATATCGGTATTGTGGGGCCAAAACGTGACGGTTCAGGGTATCGAATAAGGACGTTCCGAATTAACTGATTTTGTCGCTCTCGCAACAGAGAGGGCAAGTTGGCAGGCTGATTGAGCAAGGCAAAGCCCTTTATCGGTAGGACTGAACTGGCGCTTATTAAATGAGTCGGGGTTTCTCTGGTTACCAACCTCCAGGTTGGTAACTCAGGGCTCGGAAGCTCCAGCTTCCTGTTTTGAAGGGAAGCCAGAGCTTCCAAGATAAAGCGCCCAAGCTGGAGCTTGGGCGCCAGGCAAAATGTAGATTAGCTTGAGAAATCGCACATTTCGAAGTCGACATCCCTCCGATTAAGCTGTCGCTAATCTACGCGGGGTTTTCTGTCGGTTGTTTAAACAAACCAAATTGAATTATTGAATTTGTGTCGAGACAGGTTTTGCCTGAGGGTCCGCCGGACTCCCGTTTGAGGTGCGCAATAGACTGCTACGTTGCGCGTCTTCAAAGTCGATATAGCCTTGCCGGACCAGTTCTAGGGTCTTATCGATGTTGCTGGCTATATCGCCGCCGAGAACCCCCAAGCTCTTCAGGATTCCTTGGGCTTCTTTAGCACCTTTCTCGAACCCACTGCGAATGGTATCCATGAATTTGGTCAACACGTCGTTAGGGTTTTCGTCTGAATGGTTCCGCTTGAATGCCTCAAAAAAGCCAGTCGAGAGCGACAAAATGCGGCCCGCCGTGCCGGTGGGGGTGTTGTCCTGACTGGCGGCGGCCTGAATAGCATCGACGCCAAATTCTGATTTTAGCAATTCATTGATCCCGGTGATCGCCGTCTTCAGGAGCAAAGCAAGTGGCTCGTTTTTCGACTGGATAGACACATCAAGCGATGCCTGGACAATGGCGGCATTCTGTTGGCTCTTTGTCTTGGCTAACGTCGATACCGCCGAATTTTCCGACAGTGCTTCGTTCGAACGGGCGCTGGACACCACAGTGTAGACCTGAGGATCTGGCAGGCGGGCATTAATCGTTGATGAATCATCTTCTTCAAGCATGGCGATTTACTTCCGGTAGAGGATAGCGTTTAAATCTACGCCGAAGTGTGAAAGTCGTCTGTGCGCTACCCCACCTTGCAAAACGGCTACACAGGCGACGGACGCTTCACGCAAATGCGGATACGAGGGTGATCGCTAATTCTCCGAAATCTTGCCTTTCCGGAATATTGTGCGATTCGTGAACGAGTGCCTATTGCTTGGGAGCAGTCGTTCAAGTTGGTTCCATGTCGATGGCGGGAATGTCCGCAGATAGCCTGCAACCGACGATCAGCATAGCTAATACGATGCGGCCCCTTACAACACGCGATTGTTTTAATAGTTCAATAATTGTTGTATAGTTGCCCAATGGATACTCAACTTGCCACAACAATCTTCGAATCGCTGGCCTCCGGCGTAAGGCTGGACGTTTACCGGCTGCTGGTCAAAAACGCGCCCGACGGTTTGGTCGCCGGCGAAATCGCCGCGCAACTGGGCTTGCCGCCCACCAATCTGTCCTTTCATCTGAAGGCGATGACCTACTCCGGGCTGATCAACGTCACCTCCGAGGGCCGTTACCAACGCTATAGGGCCAATTTAACCCTGATGCGGGATTTGATCGCTTATCTGACCGCCGAATGCTGCACCGGCCATCCCCAGCAGTGTTTCGAATCAGATTCGACAGCGGACTGCTGCGACACCAAACCCATTCCTTCATCCACCCAAGCGGACTCTTGACTATGAATGTATTGTTTCTTTGCACCGGTAACTCCTGCCGCTCCCTGATGGGCGAAGCCCTTTTCAACCACCTGGCCCGTGAAGGCTGGCATGCGCTCAGCGCCGGCAGCAAGCCTTTAGGCAGACTGAACAGCCGAGCATTGGCCTTGCTTGAAGAGAAAGGTATATCGACCTCGGGCTATTTCAGCAAATCCTGGAATGATCTGCCCTTGACGCCGGATATTGTTATCAGTGTTTGCGGCAACGCAGCCAACGAAACATGTCCCGCCTACCTCGGCCCTGCGTTGCGCGCTCATTGGGGCGTGGAAGACCCTGCGCACGCAGAAGGCAGCGAAGCCGAAATCAAAGCAGCTTTCGAGACCGCTTACGCCATTTTGCGCCATCGCATCGAAACCTTTCTGGCCTTGCCCTTGAACGAATTGGCCAACGACCGCGAGCGCTTGAAAGTCGAATTGGACCGCATCGGCAACCTGTTACCTTAATTTTAGGAGTCCCGTCATGACAACGATACAAATATTTGACCCCGCCCTATGCTGCAGCACCGGTGTCTGCGGCGTGGACGTCGACCAGCAATTGGTCGACTTTTCCGCCGATGTGGAGTGGGCCAAGCAAAACGGGGCAACCGTGGAACGCTTCAACCTGGCCCAGCAACCGATGGCGTTTGCCGAAAGCCCGGTAGTCAAGACATTTCTGGAAAATTCCGGCGCGGAGGCCTTGCCCGTAATTCTGGTCGACGGCGCGCTGATGCTGGCCGGCCGTTATCCTAGCCGAGACGAACTGGCGCATTGGGCAGGTATCAACGCATCGGCATCGTCTCAACTAAGCGAACAAGTAGTGGAATTGATCGCGCTGGGCGCGGCGATAGCCGCCGGCTGCGAGCCCTGTTTCAAGTTCCATTACGACAAAGCCCGCAAACTCGGGGTCGACAACCAAGCCATGCAGCAGGCGGTCGAGATCGGCGACATGGTCAAACAGGCCTCCGCCAAAAACATGCTGGAACTGGCCAGCCGCATCTTGGATAAACCCTCGACCGATAGCACGGCTTCCGCTTGCTGCGGCGTCTCGTCCGCCGAGAAGCCGGCCGAAAGCGGCGGTTGCTGCCGTTAATGTTGACTAAAGCCGGAGACCCAACCATGGAATTTCTGATCAACCCGCCCAAGTTTCTGTTTTTTACCGGCAAGGGCGGTGTTGGCAAGACCTCGATCGCCTGTGCCACGGTCATGCAACTGGCCAGTGGCGGCCGGCAAGTATTGTTGGTCAGCACCGATCCGGCTTCCAACGTGGGCCAGGTATTCGGCATAAACATCGGCAATCGGATTACCGCCATTCCGGCCGTGCCGGGCCTGGCGGCGCTGGAAATCGATCCGCAAGCGGCGGCGCAAGCCTACCGCGACCGCATCGTCGGCCCGGTGCGCGGCCTGCTGCCGGAAACGGTGGTAAAAGGCATAGAAGAACAATTGTCCGGCGCCTGCACCACCGAGATTGCCGCGTTTGACGAATTCACCGCACTGTTGACCGATAGCGGGCTGACCGCGGCTTACGATCACATCGTGTTCGACACCGCGCCGACCGGCCACACCATAAGACTGTTGCAACTGCCCGGCGCCTGGAGCGGCTTTCTGGAACAAGGTAAAGGCGACGCCTCCTGCCTGGGGCCGCTGGCCGGCCTGGAAAAACAGCGCGAACAATACAAATCGGCGGTCGACGCGCTGGCCGACCAAACCCGCACGCGGTTGATCCTGGTGGCGCGCGCCCAGCAAGCCACCTTGCGCGAAGTCGCCCGCACTCATCAAGAACTGGCCGGGCTTGGACTGAGGAAGCAGCACCTGGTCATCAACGGTATTTTGCCTCATGGCGAAACCGGCAACGATCCCTTGGCCGCCGCCATTTATCAACGCGAACAAAACGCGTTGCAAACCATCCCGGAAGTGTTGCAAGGCCTGCCTCGCGATCAAGTCATGCTGAAACCGTTCAATTTGGTGGGGCTGGACGCGCTACGCCAGCTATTTCTGGAATCACCCGCGCAAGAGCAAACCCGTGTCGATTCGCCTATAGAACTGGAACAACCCAATCTCGCCCAATTGGTCGATCAGATTGCCCAAGACGGTCATGGCCTGCTGATGCTGATGGGCAAGGGCGGCGTCGGCAAAACCACGTTGGCCGCCGCGATTGCCGTTGACTTGGCGCGGCGTGGCCTGCCGGTGCATCTATCCACCTCCGATCCCGCCGCGCATTTGAGCGAAACATTGGATGGCGCGCTGGAAAACCTGAGCGTCAGCCGGATCGATCCACGGGTCGAAACCGAGAACTATCGCCGGCATGTGCTGGAAACCAGGGGCGCAAAGCTCGACGATCAAGGCCGGGCCTTGCTGGAAGAAGATTTGCGTTCGCCCTGCACCGAGGAAATCGCCGTGTTCCAGGCCTTTTCACGCATCATCCGCGAGGCCGGCAGCAAGTTCGTGGTGATGGACACGGCACCGACCGGACATACCTTGCTACTGCTGGATGCCACCGGCGCCTATCACCGCGAAGTGTCGCGACAAATGGCCAGTGGCGCTGATTACCTGACGCCGATGATGCAATTGCAAGACCCCAAGCAAACCAAGGTCTTGATTGCGACGTTGGCGGAAACAACCCCGGTGCTGGAGGCCGCCAATCTGCAAGCCGACTTGCTCCGGGCCGGCATCGAACCCTGGGCCTGGATTATCAACCACAGCATTGCCGCCACGACCGTGCATTCGCCCTTGCTGCGACAACGCGCCGCCAATGAGCTACGCGAAATCGAAGCGGTCGCCAACCAACACGCCCAGCGTTATGCCGTGGTGCCATTGATGCATGAAGAACCGGTGGGAGTCGAGCGTTTATCAAAACTGGCCGGCAAGCCGTGACCCACCCCGATGCAGCATGACTGAAAAAACCTACATCGTGTTATTTGTCTGTAGCGGCAACTCGGCGCGCAGCATCATGGCCGAAGCCATACTGAATCAGATCGGCGGCGGCCGATTTCGGGCCCTTAGCGCCGGCAGCCAACCCATCGGCCAAGTACATCCACTCGCCATCCGTTTGCTGAAAAGCTTCCATCACGACACCAGCGAATTGCGCAGCAAACATTGGCACGAATTCGCAACCGAGGCCGCGCCGCGCTTTGACTTTGTGTTTACCGTGTGCGACAAAGCCGCCGGCGAAGCCTGCCCAATCTGGCCAGGCCAACCGGTGCGGGCGCATTGGGACATAGCAGACCCGGCCATGCTGTATGCCAGCGAAGAGCGTATGCAAAAACTGTTTTTCGACACCTATTGTTTGTTGAAACGGCGCATCGAACTATTTTGCAGCTTATCGCTAGCCAAACTGGATGCCGCCACCCTGAACTACCGGCTCGACGACATCGCGCGGGCTCAACAAACCGAGACTACATCGTTCACCCTAGCCCAACCGGAGCCATCGCCATGAAACGCCTACACATCCACATCGCCGTCGATGACCTTGAGAAAAACATTCATTTTTACAGTGCCCTGCTTCAGAGCACGCCCACGGTTCTCGAAGCCGATTACGCCAAATGGCTGCTGGACGATCCGCGGGTCAACTTTGCCATCTCTAGTCGCGGCCGCCAGCCGGGACTGGATCATCTTGGTATTCAGGTCGAATCGAGCGATGAACTGGAGGCCGTACAGCACGGTCTTGCCGCAGCCGCCTTGCCGGTTACCGAACAAAAACAAGCCGCCTGTTGCTACGTGCAATCGGATAAATACTGGAGCGTCGATCCGCAAGGCATTCCCTGGGAGGCTTTCCATTCCTTGAGTTCGATTCCTATGTTCGGCGAAGACCAAGTCATAAAACTGGAGCAAGCTTCGGCTTGCTGCAAACCCTCTGCGCCCGAACAGGTAAGTTAACCATCAGGAGACTTTAATGAGTACGCCCAACTGCCCCAATGCCCGCTTATCCTTTCTCGATCGATTCCTGACGTTATGGATTTTCATCGCCATGGCGATCGGCGTCGGCATCGGTTTTGCATTTCCAACCGAAGTCACCGACTTCAACCGCGCGGTATCGGTCGGCACTACCAACATCCCGATCGCCATCGGCCTGATCCTGATGATGTACCCACCGCTGGCCAAGGTGCATTACGAAGAACTGGGCGATGTATTCCGTAATTGGCGGGTGCTGGGTATTTCGCTGCTGCAAAACTGGATAATCGGCCCAGTGTTGATGTTCGTGCTGGCCATCGTTTTTTTGCGCGATTATCCTGAATACATGACGGGCCTGATCCTGATCGGCCTGGCCCGCTGCATCGCCATGGTGATCGTCTGGAACGAACTGGCGCGCGGCGACAACGAATACTGCGCCGCATTGGTGGCCTTCAACAGTGTGTTCCAGGTGCTGTTTTTCAGTGTCTACGCCTGGCTGTTCATCACCGTGCTGCCGCCATTATTCGGGCTGCAAGGCAGCCTGGTGGCCATCACCATAGGCGAAATCGCCAAAACCGTGTTCATCTATCTGGGTATTCCGTTCATCGCCGGATTCACGACCCGCTTGCTGTTGGTCAAAGCCAAGGGCAAGGACTGGTATCAGCAAAAATTTGTACCCAGAATCAGCCCGCTGACGCTGATCGCCCTGCTGTTCACCATCGTGGTGATGTTTTCCTTGAAAGGCGATCTGATCGTGCAATTGCCGATGGACGTGGTGCGCATCGCGATACCGCTGTTGATTTACTTTGTGGTGATGTTTCTGGTCAGTTTCTTGATGGGCAAGGCCATCGGCGCCGATTACGGCAAGACCACGACACTGGCATTCACTGCCGCCAGCAACAATTTTGAGCTGGCGATTGCGGTGGCCGTTGCGGTTTTCGGCATCAACAGCGGCGCGGCGTTTGCGGCAGTGATCGGGCCGTTGATCGAGGTGCCGGTGATGATTGCACTGGTGAACGCGGCGTTTTTCTTCAGGAAACGCATTTACGCCGTGGGGTAATCCAATGAGCCTACATCAGCAAGCCAATGCCAAAGCCGCGATGGCCTACAACGCCGCCGCCGACCACTTCGACCATCCGGTCAGCTCGTTCTGGCATCGCTTTGGCCGGCGAACTATCGAACGACTCGAACTGAAAAGCGGCGAACGGGTGCTGGATGTTTGTTCCGGCAGCGGCGGTTCGGCACTACCGGCGGCGGATAGGGTTGGCGCGGAAGGCTACGTGGTGGCCGCCGATCTCGCCGAACGTCTGATAGCTCTGGCCAGAGCCAAGGCCGAAGCCCAGCGAATGACCAACATCGAATTCCGGGTCGACGACATGCTGGCCTTGGGCTATCCCGATCACAGCTTCGACGCGGTGGTTTGCGTGTTCGGCATATTTTTCGTGCCGGACATGAACGCGGCGGTCAGGGAATTATGGCGCATGGTGAAACCCGGCGGCCGGCTGGCCATCACCACCTGGGGACCGAATCTGTTCGAGCCGGCCAACGGCGCCTTCTGGGAAGCCATCCATCTTGAACGCCCGGATTTACACCGAGCCTTCAATCCATGGGAGCGCATCTCGGAACCGGACGGTCTCAGGCAGATGCTGGCGGAAGCCGGTGTGCAAATTGTCGATATCCTGGCCGAATCTGGCACACATCCTTTGAACGAGCCGGAAGATTGGTGGAAGATCGCGATGGGCAGCGGCTATCGAGGCACGCTTGAGCAACTGGCCCCGGATACTTTCAAGCGTGTGCGCCAAGGCAACTTGTCCCGTCTTTTTGAAGAGCGAGTGACAGCGATTGAGACCAACGTCATTTACGCAATCGCCACGAAGGAATGAGCCCGTGAATCCGCAAACACTTGAGCAGTATCTACATGACCATATCCCGCTGTCAAAAGCCATGCAGGTCAGCGTATTCGAAGCAAACCAAGAAAGGGTTATTCTGAGCGCACCGTTGGCGCCCAACATCAATCACACCGAATCCGTGTTCGGTGGCAGCGCCTCGGCAGTAGCAACCCTGGCGGCATGGTCACTGGTGCATGTTCGCCTGAAAAGCGCAGGTATCACCAGTGGCATCGTGATTCAAAACAATACCATGAGCTATGAACGGCCGATTCATGGCACATTTACGGCGCGTTCGTTCATCAAGCAGCCGGAAGCGTGGGATGTTTTCATGCGCACGCTCTCCCGTAGAGGCCGCGCCCGAATTGCGATTTCAGCTATCCTTGACTACGAGGGGCAGCCGGCGGGCAATTTTGAAGGAAACTTCGTGGCCATCGCCAAAGCGCCAGGCATCCGATAAGTTGCAACGACACTCGAGAGTGCATTAAAACGCGACCACCCGACAGAATGTTTTTTACCAACCACAGGAAATATGCCATGACCGACACAGTGAAAATCGAGATTCTTGGAATGGGTTGCAAGAAATGCCAGCAGATGGAAGCCAACGCACGGGAAGCGGTTGCCTCGCGAAATCTCACCGCTGAAGTAGTACATATCACCGACATGATGCAAATCGTCGAGCGGGGAGTAATGGCAACTCCGGCCTTGGTCGTCAACGATGAGGTGGTCAGCCAGGGCAAGATTTTAACGCCCGATGAAATCGCCGCCCATTTGGGTTGAGCGGATGGAACAAGGGAAAGCCAACTTGCAACCAATCGGAGCCTCTGACATTTCACGTTCGTCTCTCCCGCTAAATCGGAAGCCCAATATCGTCAGTTGCGAACTGCTGCTTCCGCAAAACAGCAGACAATCATTCAGATAAATAGAAACCTTGTCCGATTACAGGTAATGTGCGGAACTTATGATGCTGATGCATTTTTTCGTGTTTTGATCTGCGTTTTACGGCATAAGCCGCCATCGGCAGTTTTTTAAAAAATATAAAACGAGGGAGTATTATGAATATCCAATTCATCACTGGTTTTAAAGTCATTTTAGCCACCGCTCTTATGAGTTCGCCCTGTCTTGCCGATCCTCCCAATAAGGATGACTGGGAGGCCAGAAAAGACTTCCAGGAGCATCAACGTGAAGCGCAAAAAAAGTATCAAGAAATGCAGCGCGAGGAACAAAAACATCAGGAAGAGATCGATCGCGAAGAACGCAAACACTGGGAGGAAATGGAGCGGGAAACTCGCAAGCATCAAGAAGAAATGCAGCGCGAGGAGCGAAAAGATCATAAGGAAATGCAAAAGGAATATAAAAAAGAACATCCTGGTGATTACGACCGAGGCACTCGGTCTAACAATCGCTATTGGGGAGGATACGATACTCGTTACAGCTCCCGTTACGGTGCCGACACCTATGGCATTGGCCAGGGACGCTGTAATCGCCCACAGTCGGCTTATAACAGCGGACCTAATATGGGAAACGCGATAGGTAGCGCCATAGGCACTATGGTAGGAGGCGGTAATTCCATGATGGGAGCCATTGCCGGTGCGATGGTTAATCAAATGCTGGGCAATCAAATCGGGCAAAGCATGGATGACGGGGATCGTTTTTGTTTTAGCCAATCGCTGGAGTACGGATATGATCAACGGCCAATCGACTGGAACAACGGCACGAACCAATACCGTATCGTCCCGTTACGTAGTTTCCAGAATCCCGACGGCAACTGGTGCCGCGAATTTAGTTACCAGTTGACTCAAAGCGGTCGTTTACTCGATGGCTCGACAAGAACCGCCTGCCGGATATCTGACGGTAGTTGGCAATAACCGTTCGACTAGCCTCTGCGGAGCCAAAGCAATCCTGATCGTTTAAAACCGGAGATCGTAGGGCGTTTTCGCGATAGCAAAACGCCAACGCTCTTCAAAGCTATGGCGGATTGCCAATCGGCGAATCCGCCTTACGAGTCTTGTAGGGTACGCACCGCGTACCTTTTTAACGCCTAGGTATTTGGAACGCCCAACAAGGTACGCAATGCGTACCCTACATCTACATCCTGAGTGGCATTGGTAACCCATTCAATTACAAAAATTGCCAAGCGCTTTTCCGGCTCGAGCAAAAACCCAGAGGAAAACGACCATGAACAACACTTCATTTTGGCGTGACGAATGGAAGGCGCTATTACTGATCGTCGCCGGCTTCCTGGTGTGTTTTTACCTGCCGGTGGAAGCCCTGCAAAGCTGGGAACGCTTGCACAATGCCTTCTGGGAAGCCTTGTATCTGGTGCGCTGGTATGCCGAAGAGCACGTATTGCTGTGTTTGATTCCGGCTTTCTTCATCGCCGGAGCCATCGCTGTCTTCGTCAGCCAGGGCGCGGTGATGAAGTACCTGGGGGCCACGGCACCCAAGGGCGTGGCCTATGCGGTGGCGTCGGTGTCCGGCACCATCCTTGCGGTTTGTTCCTGCACCGTGTTGCCGTTGTTCGCCGGCATTTACCGGATGGGCGCGGGGCTGGGGCCGGCGATAGCCTTTTTGTATTCCGGGCCGGCCATCAACGTGTTGGCGATCATTTTGACGGCGCGGATTCTAGGCATGGAATTGGGCATCGCCCGCGCGTTGGGCGCGGTGTTATTCAGCGTGGTGATTGGCCTGATCATGGCTTATCTGTTTCGCAAGGAAGAACTGGAAAAGATCAAAAAGCAAGTCGCGCTGCCGGAAGAAGAACCCAGCCGCCCGCTCTGGCAAAACAGCCTGTTTTTGGCCACGCTGGTGTTGATTCTGGTGTTTGCCAACTGGGCCAAATCGGATAACACAGAAGGCTTGTGGCATGCGATTTATGCGGCCAAATGGTGGCTGACCGGTTTGTTCGGCGTCACCTTGGCGATCATCTTGAGCCGCTGGTTTCAATTGCCGAGCGGCCGCCTGACCTTGGTGGCCGTGGTGACTGCCGCGGCGGCGCTGCTGTTCGGCAGCCAACCCTTGCTGCCTTTTGCTGCGGCCGTCATCGGCCTATCCTGGATCACCAGCACCGATCAGGATCAAGGCGGCGCTTGGTTTGGCGCCGCCTGGGATTACGCCAAGCAGATCTTGCCGTTGCTGTTGATCGGCGTATTGATCGCCGGTGCCTTACTCGGCCGCCCCGGCCACGAGGGTCTGATTCCATCCGAATGGGTGTCGGTGGCGGTGGGCGGAAATTCCATCGGCGCCAACTTCTTTGCCGCTTTCGCCGGCGCCTTCATGTATTTCGCCACGCTGACCGAAGTCCCTATCGTACAAGGCCTGGTCGGCAGCGGCATGGGCGAAGGCCCGGCGCTGGCCTTGTTGCTGGCCGGACCGGCTTTGTCGCTGCCCAACATGCTGGTGATCCGCAGCATACTGGGCACCACCAAGACGGTTGCCTTTGTATCACTGGTGATTGTGATGGCGACCGGCTGCGGCTTGTTATACGGATTGGTGATGCATCTGTCCGAATAAGCGATTTCGAGGTAGCAAAAACCTCGTCTTTGCTCCCTAGGGATACTCGGTTTTGCCCGCAATTGTTGGCGAAGCGGAATAATACCGAAGTAATACTGTTATCCCCCCTATACCGCCCCGAACAGCGCAGTGTTTGGCAAGAAGCACGGGAAACTGGCGGTGTCGGGTCGGCCTTTTCTTGGGTTTCTTTTTTGGGGCCGCGCAAAAGCAACAAACACGGCTGTCGGTCCGAGAACCGATATTAAATTAACTTCGCGTAACGTTTCAATCATATACACGTCGGCTTGAACCGCGACCACGAAACCCAGCGGGATTGAAGCCTCTTACTATCGCTCGACCTGGGATACGTCTCTCACGGCGCCTTTCGCGGCCGAAGTGGTCATGGCGGCATAAGCCCTGAGCGCGGCCGATACCGTTCTTTCACGGTTGACCGGTTTCCAGGCCCGAGGCCCCTTGGCAAGCATCGCGGCCCGGCGGCGTTCGAGTTCTTCCACCGACACCGCCAGATGAATGCGGCGATTGGGAATGTCGATTTCTATCGTATCGCCCTCTTCCACCAGGCCGATGGCTCCACCCTCGGCGGCCTCGGGCGAGGCGTGGCCGATACTGAGGCCGGAGGTGCCGCCGGAGAAACGCCCGTCGGTGAGCAATGCGCAGGCCTTGCCCAGCCCCTTGGACTTCAGATAGCTGGTCGGGTACAGCATTTCCTGCATGCCGGGGCCGCCCTTGGGGCCTTCGTAACGAATCACGACCACGTCGCCCGGCTGTATCTTATCGTTCAGAATACCGGCGACTGCGTCATCCTGGCTCTCGAATATGCGCGCGCGGCCGGTGAACTTGAGGATGCTGTCGTCCACCCCGGCAGTCTTGACGATGCAACCATCCAAGGCGATGTTGCCATGCAGCACCGCCAAACCACCGTCCTGAGAATAGGCATTGGCTTTGTCGCGGATACAGCCTTCGGCGCGGTTGTCGTCCAGCGTCGGATAGCGCACCGATTGCGAGAAAGCGATGGTAGTTGGGATACCGCCGGGCGCGGCACGATAGAACTCCTTGACGCTTTCGTCTTGGGTACGTTGGATGTCCCATTGATCGAGCGCGGCCGCCATGGTCGGCGCATGCACCGTCGGCACATCGCGATTGATGATCCCGGCGCGATCCAATTCGCCCAAAATGCCGATCACGCCGCCGGCGCGATGCACGTCTTCCATGTGATATTTTTGAGTGGCCGGCGCGACTTTGGACAAACAGGGCACCCGGCGCGAAATCGCATCTATATCCGACATGGTAAAGTCGACGCCGGCCTCGTGCGCCGCCGCCAGCAGGTGCAGCACGGTGTTGGTGGAGCCGCCCATGGCAACATCCAGACTCATGGCGTTTTGGAAAGCTTCGAATGTAGCGATGGAGCGCGGCAGAACCGAAGCGTCGTCTTGTTCGTAATAACGTTTGGCCAATTCGACGATAGTGCGGCCGGCGCGCAGAAACAATTGCTCACGATCGGCGTGTGTGGCGACAAGCGAACCGTTGCCGGGCAGACTAAGCCCCAAGGCCTCGGTCAGGCAGTTCATCGAGTTGGCCGTGAACATGCCGGAGCAGGAACCGCAGGTCGGACAAGCGGAACGTTCCACGGCGGCGACTTGTTCGTCGCTGATTCTGTCATCGGCGGCTTCCACCATGGCGTCGACCAAATCCAGTGCGCGGGTTTGGCCGTTCCAGTTCACTTTACCGGCTTCCATCGGGCCACCGGAGACGAAGATCACCGGTATGTTCAGGCGCAGAGAGGCCATTAGCATGCCGGGGGTAATCTTGTCGCAGTTGGAGATGCACACCAGCGCATCGGCACAGTGGGCATTGACCATGTATTCCACGCTGTCGGCGATCAGATCGCGGCTGGGCAGTGAATACAGCATGCCGGAATGGCCCATGGCGATACCGTCATCCACGGCGATGGTGTTGAATTCCTTGGCCACGCCTCCGGCCTTTTCGATCTCGCGCGCTACCAGTTGGCCCATATCCTTGAGATGTACATGGCCGGGCACGAATTGGGTAAACGAATTGGCAACGGCAATGATGGGCTTGGTGAAATCTTCCTCTTTCATGCCCGTGGCGCGCCACAGTGATCTTGCGCCGGCCATGTTGCGGCCGTGGGTGGTTGTGCGGGAACGGTACTGGGGCATGGTGAACCTCGGAGGAAGCTGTAAGTTAATTGAAGGTAAATGAGCGAGATTTTACTCGAATCGCTAAAGGATTTCCGCTTTCTATCCTTATAGACCAGGGCAATCGCGCTATGTAGCACTTGCCCGATCCTATCGTTTAGTATAGTGATTTGCCCCAAAACGCAGATGTTACCTGATCCAATGCCCTATTTGGCTAATCTTGAAGACCCGCGGCGCGAAACCAAAAACAAGCTGCACAACCTCGGCGATATTGTCATGATTGTATTGTGCGCGGTGTTGAGTGGCATTGAAGACTGGGTAGGCATGGAAGAGTTTGCCGAAGAAAAAGAAGATTGGCTTAGGACATTTCTGGCACTACCGAACGGCATTCCCTCGCACGATACCTTGAGCGATGTATTTGGGCGATTGAATCCCAAAGCCTTTGCGGATGCCTTTCAGTGTTGGGTGCGGGCGGCCTTGCCCAGCCTTTCGGGTCAGCAAGTTTGTTTGGATGGTAAAACCCTGCGCGGCAGTCGTGAAGGAGATAAAGCCGTGCATTTGATGAGTGCTTTTGCCGCTGAAGCGCGCTGGGTATTAGCGCAGCAAGCGGTCGGCGAAAAAACTAACGAAATCACGGCCATTCCGGATTTGTTGTCGATGTTGGATATTCAAGGCGCCTTGATCTCGATTGATGCCATGGGCTGCCAAAAAGCCATTGCCCAAACCATCGTCGCGGCGCAAGCCGATTATGTGTTGGCTCTCAAGGATAATCACGCCTTGCTTTGCGAAGACGTTCGACTCTGGCTGGATACGGAAAATGCCCAAAGTCGATTACCCATCCATGAAACGATCGACAAAAGTCACGGGCGCATCGAAATACGCCGCTATAGCTTGAGTACCCAGATTGATTGGTTGACGCAAAAGCCAGACTGGGCCGGACTACAAGCCGTTGGAAGGGTTGAATCAACGCGCATCATCGGCGATAAAACCTCGGTCGAGCATCGTTACTATTTGTGCTCATTTACCGATTTGTCGCGCTTTGCCAAAGGTGTCCGACAACATTGGGCGATTGAAAACTCACAGCACTGGGTGTTGGATGTGCAATTTGGCGAAGACGCCAATCGAGCCAGAACTGATCATTCCGCCGAAAATCTGGCATTGATGCGACGGATGGCCTTGAATCTGCTCAGGAACAACGGTCCAACTAAAGATAGCTTGAAGCGCCGTAAACTGCGGGCCTGTCTAAACGACAACTATCGCTTCAAGTTACTTTTTGGGACAGAAGCTACATAGCGCGATTGCCCTGCCTTATAGACGGGACTACCGCCATGTCGGGCCGTTTTCAGCCCGGCAAGTGCTTAAAGACTTCTAATATGGCTAGCCGCCGACCAACTCACGACATGAGATAGCCCCATGTGGTTTTGTAGGTGGTCGATCACCTTCTCGACCCTTTCGGGCAGGTCGTAAAATTCGATGATCAGCGGCAAATCCAAACTCAAGTCTACTAAGTGGCTGGTACGAATTTCGCCATCGGGACCAAAACCCATCACGCCGCGTAAAACCGTAACGCCGGAAACTTTCTCCTCGTCGTGCAAGAACTGGATGACCTTAGCCAGAAGATGCTCGCCTTCCCGAAGATAAATGCGAGCTACCGTAATAGATTGAGTTGCCATAACCAATTTCCAAATAATGTACCTAACCACATCACCAACATACCCAATAGATTGGTGGTGATAAAAATACCTAAGATTTCATGCAATTCCAGCTGAAAATGAAACAGCTTGAACGCCAGCCAGAGCGTCAATGAAACGGTCAATACTCCCAGCAACAGAATCAACGTAATCAAGCGCCACTCGGCCGTCATACTTAAGCGCTGGAACATGAATTGCGCCAAGGCGGCCAATAAGAACGCCATCCCTATGCCCAACATCATCCGGGCATAGGGCAAATCATCCAGCCAAGGATAGGCGCCGTCGCCGAGGATTGTTCGCCCCAATAGCATGCCGAACCAGACAGCCACCAGACACAGCACGACACTCAAGAATATATTCAATGCGGCTTTTCGTAGATCGCCTTCCTCGAACAAATAAAACGATTCCAGCGCGAAGGTCGAAAACGTGGTGTAAGCGCCGAGAAAACCAACCAAAATGGCGGCGCGATATTCCACGGCCACCGTGAAACGCTGCATCAGCAATACCGTCAAAAAACCCATCAAGAACGAGCCGGACACATTGATGAACAAGGTGCCGAACGGAAAACTACGCCCCAGCCAGGCATAAATACCATTGGCCACCAGAAAACGGGCCACGGCACCGGCCGAACCACCCAAAGCGATAGCGATCAACTGATTCATTGCTTATATCACCGATTTGATGATGAGCACCAAGCCGGAAAGCGCGAGAAACGCCGAAAATATCAACCGATATTTCTCGCGATCGATCCGCGCATACAGCACTTCGTCGGTCAAACCAAATACCAACACCCCTATCACCAAATAGATCAGATTTTCGTTAGCCGATATATCGATTTGCCCGCTGCTGAACAGCCAGAGGGTCAGCAATTGCACCAAGGCGAAGGTGCCATAGCTGGCCGCAACCGTCGCACGGGCAATATTCTTGCTATAGTTTTTATGATGGACCAACGCGGTCAACAGTGATCCCCCCAGATTGCTGAGGCCATGAATCACGCCCATCGCCACAAAATACGGCTTTTCGTATTCCATCACGCTGTTTATCATGCGGGCGATTTTTTCCGAGAATTCCTTCAACGCAATCAGCAACAAAAACACCCCGATAACGATGCCGATGTTAATCCGGGCATGCGTCACCAGAAACAGGAAAATGGCTATCGGAGGCAATGTCAACAGCAACACGTTGCGGTAAAACGAAAAATCGATGTGCGCCCGATGTTTGGCGATTTGCATTAAATTGATACTCAGTGAAATCGGCAGCAAGACGGCCAGCACATCGACAAACTCATAGCCAAACAGCAGCAAAATAGGTGTGCCAAACAACAGCACGCCCGCTCCGAACAAGGTCTGTAGGATGGCCGTAGCCGCAACGGTGATCAAAATTTCGGGGGCCATCAGATTCTCCAAGGTGCCTCGTTTTTATACAATTAAGTTTCACAGTTTATGTCCACGCCCTTGATTTGCCAAACTGTCTATGCTTGAGAGCAGAGTTATTGGCCGCCATAATCGAGATTATTTCCGGCCAATACGGGTGATGCTGCCCGGAGTTTATTTGGAAGACAGCTTTAAAAAGGAAATGGGTACCGAAGTATTGAAATTGACGTATTGAACCTGGAACAAACCGAGAGCCAACCGTTGGCGTAAAAGCTCGGGATATGGGGTTCATCTCTGCTGTTGGCCAAGGCGCAAGACCGGATTATCGCCGATGGCTTTTGCCTAGGTCCGCCAGCAATCGGAACAATTTCGCAAACACCTAGGGCCGACCATTCGGCAACAGCTTGTGAGAAATAGGTGTAATAATCGATAGCGGGTATTACAGCGTTTGAGAGCTTCGATAAAGCGCAATACGCTGAAGCTATTGCAGCCTATAGCGCTGGCGACAGGTTTACCGAGTCGTGTTTATTTGGATCGCCGCCTATGTTATCGGCAGCTTGGGCCAGGGTTACGACCGTATCCGCAGCTTCAACAAGTTGCGGTTCCGCGCCGGATCTCTGCAATCCTGTTTACAGCCAGCGGCGTTTATTTGGCGGTATCGAGTTCTCAACTATCAGCTGCGGCGAAAATCCGAAAGGGCTGGCGCCGTTCTCGATCATATCTTCCAATCAATTAACGGCATTGGCTCGCGCACGCCGGGATCATACCGTCTGTCGATTCAACGACGGTGAGTAAGCAAACGGCTTAGCAGAAAACCGGCGGTAGCCGCGATACCCAAAGCGGTGATGGGATTATCACGCACAACATGGCGTACGTTCCTCATCAATTTTCGCTCGGCATCCAGTATGTCTTCACTTTTTTCTCCCAATACTTCCGCTGTCTGGTTCGCCGCATGGGCAATCTTATCGAAGGTATCGTGAGCGTAGTGCGATGCTTTATCCAGGGTTTCCATAGTCATGTTCTCTGTTATATCCGGAAGGCTTTCCGGTTTAAGTTGACTATACCTGCGTCTGTTAAAGCCGGTCTGTACGACTACGAACATATCCTGGGTGTAAGTCAAAACAGTGCAATGTTTTCCAGCGCATTGTTGTGATGATCAGCTAGGTATAGGATGGCCGTCTATCGACAGTTAAGGAGGCGTGCATGGTCCGCGATATATACGAAGCCGTTAATGAATTAGAAAAGCCGGGGGTAAACGAAGTGGCTGCCTTGGTGAACGATTTTCCCGTGGTTTGTGTGGGCGGTTCGGCGGGCGGGCTCGACGCTTACATTAGGTTATTGCAAAATTTACCGGCTAACCTGGGTGTGGCTATAGTCATTGTTAATCACATCACCAAGATGCCGACCATGCTGCATGAAGTGCTGCCGAGCTACAGCGCCATGCCGGTTGAGCTCATCACGGAAAGTTTGCTGATTAAACCGAACCACGTGTTTATCATTCCAGCCAATCGGGACTTACACGTCACCGATGGCCAGTTTCACTTAAAGCCAATATCGAAGCCTCGTGGCTGGCCCGATGTCATCACGGTTTTCCTCCGCTCGTTGACCAAACACTGGGACGGTAAGTTGGTTGCCGTGATTGTCTCCGGCTATGATGGCGACGGTGCCGATGCGCTTTACGACATCAAGGAAGCCGGCGGCATCACCATTGCCCAAAAGCTCGATACCGCCATTCAGCCGGACATGCCGGAGACGGCAATTGCGAGTGGTTGCATCGATTTTGTGCTTTCGCCGGAAAATATCGCTGAAAAACTTGTGAGCATTGCCAGGCATGAGCTGTTGTAACAGTCGCTTACACCATTGCCAGCCGGGGTGTATTGACTATTGTTGGAAGTTTGGTGGAGCTTTAACGATGCCACCTTTAACACTCAGAATACCAAACAAAACGGGACTCAGACTCAATGGGCAAATGCGTAGCCAGACTTTTTTTGTTTGGCTTCGTACATAGCTTTGTCGGCACTCTTGATCAGGTCGGGACCGGTAGTGCCGTCTTTCGGATATATTGAGATGCCAATGCTCAGCTTGATAATGAGTTCGCCTATGCTGAACTGACAGGGCTCTTGAATGGAATTCAAGATTTTTTCCGCGAGGGGAATGGTGTCTCGATCACCTGCGATGCCCATCATTAGGTATACAAACTCGTCGCCGCCCTGACGGCTGACGGTGTCGCCTTCGCGAGTAGCCTGTTTCAAACGTTCGGCCACGATTTTCAGTACGGCATCGCCGACATCGTGTCCGTGTGTGTCATTGATCTTCTTGAAACCATCAAGGTCCATGAACATCACAGCCAAAGTCACGCCCTGACGTTCAACTTGGGCGATTTCGTGTTTCAGCCGATCGTCGAACAGTGCGCGATTAGGCAAACCAGTCAAAGGATCGTGAACGGCGGCATGATCGGCCACTGCTTTTTCATGCGTGACAGTGACCAGTTGCTGCTCCAGCCTCTGGCGCAAGTCGGCCTCTATCTCCAGTGCGTGGTTCACGGCTGACAAATGGTCGTCCACTGCCTGTACCTCGCACTCGATCGACTCATTCTTTTCAAGAGCTTCTTCAAGGCCTGACGGTTGATTTTGACCCGCGAGTTCGTCTTTGAGCACCGTGTTAACCGACGACAATTCTTCGGCACACGCCGCCACTATATCTTTTGCCTGCCTACTTTGCTCAAGAACCTTGGCAAGTGGTTTGGCTTGCGCTGCCTCAACTGGAGATTTTGATTCTGGGTGATTTGTCATGTATTTGCGGTACCGTTGACTACTTCTCATATTTATCGTCGCGCGCCTTTTTACAAGGCTTCTAGCGCCGATTGATCCTAAATTCAGGGTATACAGTAGGGAGATTGCGGTCTATGCGCTATCCAACATAGGCCAATAAAATAGGTCTTAGTTTTTGACGGCAAACAATAACCATCAAATTCCTTTACTTTTGAGCCAATACGATTTACGGCAATTCTGGTTAGGTTGATTCCAAAGAACTAAGTTATGTTGTATATAAAATAATTTTGGTCAGGGTCGCCGAAACGATTGAAAATTAAAAACCACGCCTTCCGGCTTCCTGGATTATTTTTACCTACCGGTGTAAGTCCTGCAAAGCTGGGATTGGGCATGGCCCATGCGCTACCTTCATACTTCACCGGCCACGACCAGCGATAAACTTTACCAGGAGAAAATCATGCAAAAAACTTCACGGATCATTGCACTATTGCTGGTACCGGCCTTGACCGGTTGTGTTTCCACGAAACAACCACCGGCGGCCACCCACGACCGCCAGAACCTATTGCACGCCATCGAAGGCACTAAATTGACGAATTTGATTCGCCGACTGCACAATCTGACATTTGAGAGAAGATTGACCGAACCGGAAATGGACAGTCAACGTCGGCAGGCAAGTTCGCTAGTGTTGGAGGTCGCCGATGGCGCCGAAAACATAGTGGACTGCATAGTGGCGGTAAAACCGGAATTGAATCTGGATGCGGACAAACAGCAGATGGTTCGATCTCTAACCGACAAGCTCCGCGACGAAGCGAAAACCCTTAGGTCTCGGAACCAAATCTATCAGCTGGACGATATTCCGGCCACGTTGAAACAAATGGATGCCACCTGCACAGCCTGTCATGAACTATTCCATATCTCTACCGTTCCGGCCTCTTGATACTTGATTTTTTTGCAATCGCACGAACGAAATACTTACCCCGCGTTATCTGTCCTGTTTGGCGGCGCCCCCGCTCTTTGCGAAGGCCTGCTGATTGCCGTTGTCGAAATCAAGACGGGGCAGGAACGCTTGTATCAGGATGGAATCTTCGACCGCACCGATCTTCGGGCCTTATCGAAAAACAGCCCTTGCCGGGTAGACGCCTTGGCCTTCATGACCGGATAAAGTTCCAGACTCTGCGCATCAACAACAGCGTGGGCGACTCTGCTTCATCCTCCCACCGATGAAACCTATCAGGTATCGTTGAAACCCGGCGCATCTTGCTATAGCAGCTGTAAGCCATTACCCAAAACATAAACCAGATTCGCCAGCGCCAAGCCGATTATGGTAAAGATAGTCACTTGCATTCCCTGGACGCGGTAACCAAGATTTTCGGTCAACAAACCGCGTGCATGTATCAGACGCCCAACCAGGACCGCAATGCCACCAATGTGAATCAAGACCATGTGGCCATGATTCAGCTCCAGAAGTAACAGCAGGATAACTGAGATAGGGATGTATTCGGTGGCGTTACCCTGTGCTCGAATAGCAATTTGAAGTTCCTGTTCTCCCCCATCGCCCAGGCGAACCTTTTTTGTTCGGCGTAGATTTATCACGCGAAGCGATAACCATACGATCACTAGTGCCGACAAGGCAGCGTATACAGAACTAATCATATGACTCGAAGAATGACTTTAACGTATCACGTGTAGGGATCTGGCACGATAGCTACCTCCACGCTTGAATGCATTATTAGGCCAAATTAGGAAGCAAGAACGCTCCATTCCGGTGACCTGGAAATCCATTTGTCCTAGGGGTATGTATGCCTGCATGACACTAGCCAAAAATTCTTGCCAAGGATTTCGTCAAAAATAAGTTCCTGATATTTGAATATCTTGTAGGGGCGAATTCATTCGCCCAGGGCGATTAAAATCGCCCCTACAATCAATTCAGGGAAATTATTTCCAACCAGATCCTTAGCCGGTTAATTTTGATTAATCGCTTAACAATCACATCTGCGATTGCAGATAGTTTTGAATGCCGATTTGCTCTACCAAGCCCAGTTGAGTTTCCAGCCAATCGATATGTTCTTCCTCGCTTTCCAGGATATGTTCGAACAATTCCCTGGAGATATAGTCGCTGACGCTTTCGCAATAGGCAATGGCCTCGCGCAATAAGGGTTCGGCCAGTTTTTCCAGTTTCAGGTCGCATTCCAGCATTTCCTTGGGATTTTCACCAATCAACAATTTGCCCAAACTTTGCAGGTTTGGCAGGCCTTCCAAAAACAAAATCCGTTCGATCAGTTTATCGGCATGCTTCATTTCGTCTATCGACTCGTGATAAACCTTTTCGTTGAGTTTTTGATAACCCCAGTTTTTATACATGCGCGCATGCAAAAAGTATTGATTGATGGCGGTCAGCTCGTTTTCCAGGGCTTTGTTTAAATATTCGATGACTTTTTTATCGCCTTGCATAGGAATCTCCTGATGATTGAATGTGGAAAATATAAGCATGTCGGCAGAAAGCGGCATCGCGTCAAATTAACACACTCACAACCGCCTAACCAGCGCAAGCCGCAAACAAAGTGTTTCGCTTTCGCGGCATAACCCAAATACGGCTAAATGCCGTTAAAACCCGTCCATCAAGCACCATATCAGCGCATAACGTGCATTTTTGGTGCATTCATTGATCTATTCGGCACGCCACTGAACGGAAGGCCTGAACGCGGCCATTGGTATAAATCCTGCTTAGACGAATCAAACGCGAAATTTTTAGCGGTAAGCACTCGATTTGCCCCATTTGGAAAGTTGTTTTCGGACTGGGCTGCGTAGTTGGGGTTTCAGCCGCGACGAGATAAGCCTTGGTCGCGGCTAAAGCCCCTCCAGCGATACTCGATCAGCAAAAATGGCATTGGGATTTAAGGAGAAGAAATATCCAAACAATTTCAGAAAATTATTTTGAACGAAAGCCTTAGACGCTTCATGCCATCCATCCCGCTCATTTAACTTGTTAACGATAGACAGCCCATGATTACACTCCTGGAATCTCATGAATCCAAACTTTTGACGGCCATGCCGGATGTCAAAAGCTTCGAAAGCCGATTGGCGCAATTGAACGGTTGGTGGGGCAAGATCACCCTGATCGGCAAAATCAACAGCCACAATGTCGCCCCCACCATTTTGGACGACATGAATCGCACCCAAAGCAAATTTGGGGAATTGCAGCGCAAACTGACTCAAAACCTGCTGTTCGAAAATTTACAGAAGCTGGTTCTGGATAATTCATCCAAGGCGCAAGTGGCTATCGACTTGCTGATCCGCAATTTATTCGAACGCACCGCCGACGTCGGTTTCCTGGCGACCGATGACGACATTCGGGTTTTTCTGAGCGAACCGAGTCCCAGCCTGCAACAGATTGAGTTCATCGAAAACCGCCTGCGGGAATACGTCAAAAAATACAGCGTATACGATGAAATCATGCTGTTCGACACCCAGGGCCAACTCCGCGCCCATTTGGATCAATCCAACCCGGTCAAATTTTCCAACGATCCGTTGCTGGCGGAGACGCTGGCAAGCGACCGCGACTACCTAGAGAGCTTCGGATATTCGGAGCTACAACCCAACCGGCGCCACGCGCTGATTTATTCCAGCAAAATCAGCGAAACCGATCGAAAGGGCTCAAAAGCCTTGGGCGTGTTATGCCTATGCTTTCGATTCGACGACGAGATGCAGGGCATTTTCGCTAATTTGCTCGATCGCGGCGATGCCGGCATCATCAGTATATTGGGCGCCGACGGCAAGGTCATAGCCAGCAGCGACGAACAATCCCTGCCGCTGCAAACCAAACTTAGTCCCGCGGACGCCGTCCGTATCGTCCCGCACCAACGGCGGGAATTTATCACCAATACCCGCCGTACAGCGGGTTATCAAGGTTTCTACGGCCTGGGCTGGCGGGGACAAATGATGACACCGCTGGATAAGGCCTTCTGCCCCGATCCGACGGCAACCTCCCGTAGCGATTACGCGGACATCATCGATCAGGCCAGTTCCTTTCCGCAACAGTTGCGCGACATTCGCAAAGCCTCGGCCGACATCAACGCCGACCTGGGTTTGCTGGTACTGAACGGCCAGATTGCCTCGGCCCGCAAGAATGCCGCCGAATTCATGCCGGTTCTGGAAGCCATCAAACAAATCGGCTCGGACATCGCCAGCATTTTTACCGCGTCGGTCAACAGTCTGCAGGAAGTGACGGTGATGTCGTCGCATCTGAATAATGCCGGCTTTCTAGCTGCCCTGGCGGTCGACATCATGGATCGCAATTTGTACGAAAGAGCCAACGATTGCCGCTGGTGGGCGCTGACCTCGGCATTCAGGCGCAATCTGGCCCATGGGGACATCTCGCTTGGCGATAAACACCAGATCAGCGAGATCTTGCAATATATCAATGCGTTGTATACGGTGTATACCAATCTCTATGTCTACGATTTGAACGGGGAAATTCTGGCTGTTTCAAATAACAAACTGGCCAATTTGATCGGCACTCGGGTCGATCACTCGACCGGCGCCCAGGCCGCGTTGCAAAACAGCGACAGCCAGAGTTACAGCGTGTCGCCGTTTGTTCGCACTCATCTGTATCAACAACGCCATACCTACATTTACAACGCGGCGATAACCGATTTGGCCGACTCGAACAAAGTGCTGGGTGGGATTGGCCTGGTATTTGATAGCGAACCGCAATTTGAAGCGATGTTGCTGGAAATTCTGCCGCGAGACGAGGAAGAACAAATTTTGCCGGACTGTTTTGCCGTGTTCGCCGACAGAAAAAAAGCCATCATCGCCGTGGCCAATCGGCCTGATCTACACGCGGGAGAAACCCTGGATTTGGACGACAGTTTTTTTGCGCTAAAAACCGGCCAACGCAGTTCGGATATTATCCAATTCCGCGATAAAAGTTACGTACTCGGGATGGCGGCATCCAAGGGTTATCGGGAATATAAAACCGCCGACGGCTACCGGAATGACGTCATGGCTCTATTGTTCATACCTTTTTAAGGCGTGGTTTAAGGCGTGGCGCGCGGATTATGGCTAACCGCGCCCAAGACTTAACCGAAAGTCGCACCGTTCCAGCCCCAAAATTCGGCCGGACAATTGCTGAACTCGATATATATCCGATCGGCCGCCACCGACAGTTGCGAGGTCAATACCCGAGAAATGGCGGCCGACAGGGTTTTGGCCTGCACCGGCGACAAACCGATACTTTTGCATTCGACATAGGCCAGCGGCTGATCATTGCCGCCAAATAGCATGGTTTTACCGCCGGTGACTTCAACCATCACATAACGCTCCGGCTTGCCGGTTTCCTTGGCCAATAGCTGGGAAAAATCGGCCAGCAATTTCGGCGTTTGTTGCGAGCTGATCTCGACATTGGTACTCAACTTTAAATATGGCATCGGTATTCCTCACATATTGACAAATTGTTGGTATCTTAAGGGCTCTTATAATAATAACCCACAGCGGAGCAAGCCATGAAATACCTCTACTTAACCACCACCGCGGTTTTACTGAGCTTACAAATCGATGCCGCTCACGCCTACGGTAGCGGCTCGAGCTCCAGCAGCTGCGTCAAACCAACTTTCTCCGAATTTCAGCCGGCGACCAATAAATATCTGCAAAGCTTTCGCGAATTTTCTTTTGTAGCCTCGTCCAATACCGTTCCCACATCGGTTGAAGTCAACATCAGTACCGGCCAGACCAAGGAACACTTCAGCGCGAAACAACTCGAAATTACCCCGCAGAAAAGCGGCCGACTGGAAGTAACCGGCAAATTGGACCGGCCCTTTCAACACGGCTTCGTCCGTATCAGCGTCACCGCGCATAGCAAACCCGGCTGTGAAAAAACCGACGGTTACTTGATCAGAGTGCAATAAATGACGGCTTGCTTCCGATTAGATTGGCGCCAGAAAACTAAAAATCGGCCGCCGGTACCGGAGTTTCCAGCCTCCGCTGCCGGCGGCAAATAGCGGAGAAATATTGTGCCTAACGCCAATGAGCGGTTTTTTGTTCCACGTCGATCACGGCCTGGTTCAACAAACTAAGCTGTTTATCTTCCGCGAACTGCAAACCCAGCATATAAAAAATCGGCATCCAGAACGGATTGATCATCATCGCCCCCAGGATACTTTTGGCGGTACGCATCGGATTTTTCAGCGGATTGAAACCATCGGTCAATGTAGTTTTGGGATGCTCGGCAAAAATATCGGTAATCGGGCGCAACAACGATAAGTCATGGCCTTCCTGAACAGCCATCGCGGCGGATAATTTTCGCCCTATTCCCAAAAAATTCATCCTGGCCAGACAGACCGATATGACAAACGCCAACGCCATCAACGGTAAAAGCACCTTGGGCGGCGCAATCGGGGCGAAAATCGGCGCCATCAACACCAGGCTATAGCCCAGCATCAAAATATCTTCGCCCCGTTCGACTTCTCGATCGACGCCTGACACGATTGCAATAACGGGATGATCCACGGAATCCAGATAAGTTGGTTGAGACATAACAATTCCTCCGAAAAGCGATTGCGTTAAACTGATTATGTATGCCCTGACAATCAAAAATGTCAAATTATTTTTTAGCCGGCGAAAATTCACCGATAATCCAGCCATGACCATCTTAGCCGGAGCGGCGCCATGCATATCGAAAGACACAGAATTCACCGCATAAGCTGGTTGCGCGCGGCAGTGCTCGGCGCGAACGACGGTATCGTTTCCACGGCCAGCCTGATCTTGGGCGTGGCGACCGCGGGTGCGGCTCAACACAGTATTTTAATCGCCGGCATCGCCGGTTTGGTAGCCGGCGCCATGTCGATGGCCGCCGGCGAGTACGTTTCGGTCAGTTCGCAAGCCGATAGCGAACGCGCCGATTTAGACAGGGAGCGCAAGGAATTGGCCGCCGACCCCGAACACGAACACGCGGAAATGACGGCTATCTACGTCGAACGCGGGCTCGATCACGCATTGGCCGCGCAAGTCGCCACCCAATTGATGCAGCATGACGCACTCGGCGCGCATGGCCGGGATGAACTGGGCATTACCGATACATCGGCCGCCCGCCCCGTACTGGCGGCATTTTCATCGGCCGCTAGTTTTGCGCTCGGCGCGGGATTACCGCTGCTGATAGTGCTGCTAGCTCCGGCGCCGGCATTACTCTGGAGCGTTCCCGGCGGCTCGCTATTGTTTCTGGCATTTTTGGGCGCATTGTCCGCCCGCGCCGGAGGCGCCTCCCTGCTGGCCGCCACCGCAAGGGTAGGCTTTTGGGGCGCATCGGCCATGGCTTTAACCGCGGCTGTCGGCGCCCTATTTGGAGTCGCCGTCTAATGCTCATCGGGCGGCGGCGATAAAATCATCTACAATTCGTTCAGAGTAGGTAAATCGGCTACATGAGCAACCGCTCGGCAACAGGCATCATTAACGGCATTGTGCCATTGGTTATCCGGTATTGCTTATAGGGCAAAACATCACTGAAAAACCTGCAAGCAACGCCGTTTCCGGTTCGTTGCTTACCGTTTCGGATGAGGTTTGGTTTATATCGAAGGTCTCGGCGCACACTGATCAGATTACCGATGAAAAACATTAGCACCCTTCATATTATTGATAGCCTGGCCGAAATCACCCGCCATTATGACCCGGAAATTATTGAGGAAAGTTTATTAAAAACCCTTAATGAACTGGCTGTCGGCCAAGAATTTCACTTATATAAAGTGATTTCAACCAAACCCGTCATTACGGTTGGCTTATTGGCGTTTTCGGTTAACGGCGTAATCAAAACCACCGGTACGCATGCCAAACAGCACGTTATTTCCGAACATCTGAAAAACGGCATTAAAGCCGCCGTTTTGTCCGGAGGACTGGAACAAGTGTCGGACCCAAGCGGAAAAGTCACGCATCTGATTTATCCGGCGCTGGACCATAATAACGGCGCTTTCGCCATTTTGATTCAAGAATGCCGAGAAAGCCCCGACTTCGACATCCTGCGCACCGCGCATGGATTGCTCAAGGTTTACTCCAATTATTTAGAATTAATCGAGCATTATCAGCGAGATAAGTTAACCCAATTATTAAACAGGGAAACTCTCGACAAGGAAATAACCCGCCTATTGATTAAAAACAATGAAACCAATTGCCGCCGCCTGTTAAGACGCGAAAAAGATCCCATGGGCTTTTGGCTAGGCGTTATTGATATTGACTTCTTTAAAACCGTCAATGACCGATACGGGCATTTATTTGGCGACGAGGTTTTGATCTTGGTGGCCAGACAGATGGAAAAAGTTATTCGCGGCGACGAAGACCTTATTTATCGATACGGCGGCGAGGAATTCGTCATTCTGCTGCAAGCGTGTGGATTGAATGCCGCTAAAGCGGCATTTGACCGCTTAAGGCACAATATCGAGGGCCATGAATTACCCCAAGTCGGACATGTGACGGTTAGCATCGGCGTGGTGCAGATAACCAGCCAAGAAGGTTCGGATAATGTGATCGGTTGCGCCGATCAAGCCCTGTATTATGCCAAGGAACATGGCAGAAACCAGGTCTGTATTTATGAATCGCTAATCGAGCAAGGTTTAATCGAAAAAACCACGAATGGCCGGGAAAAAGGCGGCGTGGAGTTTTTTTAGTTCCAACAGCCAAGCCGCCCGGAAACCGCGGCTTAGATTTATGTTGTCATTAACTTATTTCCGCCAACCGCAGTAATTCCTCCACTTGCCTCCGTATCCGTTCCACAACCACGCCATCCAACCGCTCCAGCCAGCGCGGCGGAATTTGTTCGACGCCGTATCTTGCACCCGCCAGCATTCCCGCCAGCGCGCCGGTAGTGTCGGCATCGCCGCCTTGATTGACGGTGGCTATCAGGCAAGATTCGAAACTGTCGCTATTGAAAAAATAATGCAGCACCGTCTGTACGGTGTCGACGATATAGCCCGAGGCTTTTTCCGGATACGGCTTGTAAGCGAATTCGGCGTGCACCGCGATTAAACGCTCGGCTTCCAGTAGGCAGGCATCCGGGCCTTGCCCGTTAATTAACAGACTAACCATTCGCCCCAGCGCCAAGGTCGCGGCATCCGATAGCGGGTGGTGATGCGTGATGTGGCTTTGCTGAAGACTCCAGAGTTCAAATAGATCCGGCCGGTTCAAAGTCGCCAGCACCACCGGCAAGTTACGCATGCAGGCGCCGTTGCCGGCCTCATCCTCGCTCGGTGAACCGCACAACAAACCGCTATCGCGATAGCGCAGAATTCCGCGCCGGCAGGTATTGCCGACATCCGGCGGCTCGCTGTCCAGCCAGGCCAGAAAATTATCGGCCACCGCCCGGAGATTCCAACCCTGATGATCGATGATGGCTTGCCCCAGCGCCAGCGACATCTGGGTGTCGTCGGTAACCTGCCCGGCATCCAGCGCCAACCATCCGCCACCCACCATATCCCGATGTTCGCCGTAGCGTTTTTGGATTTGTTTCGCTGACATAAACTCGACCGTCGCTCCCAGCGCGTCGCCGCAAGCAAAGCCCAGATACGCGCCCAATGCCCTATTGGAAACCGATTCTCTCGACATTACCGTTGCACCTTGACCCGATAATCGCCGCCGATTACCAAATACTCCGACTCGCCATGCAAGGCATGATGCGGCAACAAATCGTTAAAAAATATCAGCTTAACCATGGGCACTTCCACTTCCAGAATATAGGAGCCGAACTCGCTGGCGATGCAGCGGTCATCGGTAAACGAAACTATGCTGTTGAATCGGACGATTTTATGGGTTTTATCCTGCTCCTTTACCACCCAATCATCCAGGGAATTGACGCCCCGATACAGGGTTTTATGGGTTGCCGCCGGAATTCGGAAGCGTTCGATGACCCACTGGCAATATTCGTACAGCAGATCCAATTGCATATAGATGCAATTATTGTGATAACGGCTGTTCATCTTTTCTTCGATATAAATAACCCAGTCCCGGCTCAGGAAACTGGTGATCTGTTGTTTATGATAATTGGGAAACAGGCCGAAGCGGCTTTCCACCCAGCCCTTCAAAACCGCGCCCTGGGCGTTATTCGAATCCAGCCCCCAATCTTGAATCAATTTCAGATAGCTGTTGCGATAGCGGCGCCTGCCTTGGGGGTCGTCGCGCAGCCTTTGCTCGGTTTCGAAACCGAACACCACGCACATATAGTCCTGAAATATCCGGCCGCAAGCTTCGACCGTGGTCTGTTCGGCCAATTGATCGAACAGGCCTGGCGCCGCTTCGCGGGTACCGGCTATATGCAACGGCTTGGGATTTTCATTAAAAATATGGTGAACAATGCACGGCGTCGCCACACCGATTAAGTTGCTGCTGTGGCCGTATTCTGAAATATCGGGCATATTTGAATCGAATAAAACTTAAGGCAATTTTGAATGGCTCAATCTTCACATCAATTGCTTAATTTAGCCAGATCATTCCGACAAATGAGAGTTGGCTAGGCCGCATGGCCGGACCACATGTTTCAATCGATATCCGATCAATTCGGCGGAGCATCAAACATTAAATGGCGGTTTCGGGTTTTGCTGGTACATTAGGAATTTTTTAGTCAATGCCTTGGCAAATTACCGGAACATCAACAGTATGGCTAGCTCAAAACACATCATCATCGTCGGCGCCGGACCTGGCGGGTTATGCGCCGGAATGTTACTGAGCCATCGTGGCTTCAAGGTATCGGTTTTCGACAAACACCCCGATGTCGGTGGCCGTAATCGGGCGATCCGGATGAACGGCTTTAGCTTCGATACCGGCCCTACCTTTTTGTTGATGAAAGGCGTGCTGGACGAAATGTTCGAATTGTGCGGACGGAGTAGCGAAGACTACCTCGAATTCATGCCGCTCAGCCCGATGTATCGTCTGGTCTATGCCGACCGCCAATTGTCGGTGTTTTCAGACCGGGAAAACATGCGGGCCGAATTGAATCGGGTGTTCGACGAAGGCACCGGCGGCTACGACCGTTTCATGGACAACGAGCGCAACCGCTTCAATCGGCTCTATCCCTGCATCACCCGCGACTATTCCAACCTGGCCTCATTTTTATCATTGGACCTGATCAAAGCCCTGCCCTGGCTGGCCTTCCCGAAAAGCGTGTTCAACAATCTGGGCCAATATTTCGATCAAGAAAAAATGCGGCTGGCGTTTTGCTTTCAATCCAAATATTTGGGCATGTCGCCCTGGGACTGCCCTGCCCTGTTTACCATGCTGCCCTATCTGGAACACGATTACGGTATTTATCATGTCGCCGGCGGCCTGAACCGCATCGCGGCGGCGATGGCGAAAGTGATTGAAGAATCCGGCGGCGAAATTCACCTGAATGCCGAAATCGAATCCTTGATCGTCGAAAACGGCAGCGTCAAAGGCGTGAAACTGCAAAACGGCGAACACGTACGCGGTGACGAAGTGATCATCAATGCCGATTTTGCCCACGCGATGACCCACTTGGTCGAACCCGGCACCTTACAAAAATACGACCGGCAAAAGCTGGAGAAGCGCGAATATTCCTGCTCCACCTTTATGCTCTATCTGGGCTTGGACACGGTCTACGACTTGCCGCACCACACCATCGTCTTCGCCAAGGATTACACCACCAATATCCGCAACATCTTCCGCAACAAGACATTGACCCAGGATTTTTCGTTTTACGTGCAGAATGCGACGGCAAGCGACGCCAGCCTGGCGCCCGCCGGCAAATCGGCGCTATATGTGCTGGTACCGATGCCCAACAACGACAGCGGCATCGACTGGCAAACGCATTGCCAGGAGGTCCGAGAACAAGTTTTGGATACACTGGGCACCCGCCTGGGCTTGACCGATATTCGCCAGCATATCGAATGCGAGAAAATCATTACGCCCGGCAGTTGGGAAAGCGACGAACATGTTTACAAGGGCGCCACTTTCAGCCTGTCGCATAAATTCAGCCAAATGCTGTATTGGCGACCGCATAACCGCTTCGAAGAGTTGGACAATTGCTACCTAGTCGGCGGCGGCACCCATCCCGGCAGTGGCTTGCCGACCATCTACGAATCGGCGCGAATTTCATCCAATCTGATTTCCAAAAAACACCGGGTGCCGTTTAAACAGATCAATCCGACTGCCTGGCTGAAAAAAGCCAAGGCTTGAGCGTGAATATGCTGCGGGCCATTTCGCCTATCGACGGCCGGCTGCTGGGCGAATTTGTGGTGAGTACCAGCGACACGATTCATCGGCAGATGCTGGCCGCCCGAACCGCCGCCGACAATTGGGCGCGTGTCCCGACCGAATCCCGGGTAAAAATCCTTGCTAAATTGCTGCCGCTGCTGCTGTCGGAATTGGACAACCTTTGCGACATCATCGTCCAAACCACCGGCAAGGTGCGGACCGAAGCCTTGCTGGGCGAGATTTACCCAATCTTGGATTTGGCAACATATTACGAGAAACACGCAACCTCGATTTTGCGAACGCAAGACATAGCCACTTCGCCATTCGCCTTTCCCGGTGCCACCGCCAAAATTGAGCGAAGACCCTACGGCGTCGTGGCAGTGATTTCCCCGTGGAATTACCCGTTTCAATTATCACTGGCGCCACTGCTGACGGCTTTATATGCCGGCAATGCCGTGATTTTGAAACCATCCGAATTAAGCTTGCCGATCGGCCAATTGATCGTCGATTTATGCCGGCGTCTGGAGCTGCCGCCCAATCTGGTGCAATGGCTAGTGGGCGATGGCAGCGTCGGCCAGAAACTGATAGACGCCGGCCCGGATCTGGTATTTTTCACCGGCGGCTTGAATAGTGGCCGCGCCGTGATGCAACGCGCCGCGCAACATCCTATCCCGGTAATGCTGGAACTAGGCGGCAAGGATCCGATGTTGGTGTTTGCCGACGCCCAACTAACCCGCGCCCGCGATGCGGCTTTATATGGCGCTTTCAGTAACAGCGGCCAGGCCTGCGTCTCAATCGAACGCCTGTATGTACAAAATGACTGCTTCGACCAGTTTTTACCCATGCTGCTGGATGGCTTAAAACAATTACAAGTCGGCCATGGTTCGCGGGGCGATTTGGGGGCAATGACGAGCCAAAAGCAGTTCGACATCGTGCAAGCGCATTACGACGACGCCATCGCCCAAGGCGCGCAAGCTTCCGGCCCGTTGCAACGCAATGGCAATTATGTAAACCCACTGGTGTTATGGAATGTTCATCACGGCATGCGAGTGATGCGCGAAGAAACCTTCGGCCCCTTACTGCCGCTGATGAGATTTAGCGATGAAACCGAAGCGGTAAGCCTAGCGAACAACAGCGAATTGGGCTTGAACGCCAGCATCTGGAGCAGCGACATAGCCAAGGCCGAACGCATCGCCGCGCAATTGCAGACCGGTAACTGGGTGATTAACGATGTGCTAAAAAACATTGGTCACGCAGGACTGCCATTCGGCGGTGTCAAAAAAAGCGGTTTCGGCCGTTATCACGGCGCCGAGGGCTTGCGTAACTTTACTTATCCGGTATCCGGTTTAACCAGCCGCAGTAGTCTGGCGAAGGAACCGAATTGGTTCCCTTATTCGGATACTAGCTATAAACAGTTCAAGGGTTTCATCGATTTTGTCTACGGCGGCGGCTCGCTGTTTCAGCGTATCAAACGCAACTGGCCGGCACTGGAAGCCTTCAAGGAATATTCGGCTTTCGATCTAACTCAACGCTGGCAAAACTTAAAAATATTGTTGTCATGGAAACGGGATTACTGATGAAGCAAAATAATAACAACCAAACAGTCGTCGTGATCGGCGCGGGTCTGGGCGGACTGTCGGCCGCCATTTCGCTGGCTGCCGAAGGCTTTCAGGTCGAACTGCTGGAAAAAAACGACAAGGTCGGCGGCAAGCTCAACATCCTGACCCAGGACGGCTTTACCTTCGATCTGGGGCCGTCGATCCTGACCATGCCGCATGTCTTTGAGACCTTGTTTACTCGGGTCGGCAAAAACATGGCCGATTATGTCGGCATCGAAAAAGTCGAGCCGCATTGGCGCAACTTCTTCGAGGACGGCACGGTGATCGACCTGTGCGAGAACGCCGATAAGCAACGCCGGGAACTGGACAAACTGGGAGCCAATGCCGCAGCTGAATTTGAACGCTTCATGGCGTATTCGCGAAAACTCGGCAGCGAAACCGAAGCCGGCTATTTCGCCAAGGGCCTGGATACCTTTTGGGAATTAATCAAATTTTACGGCCCGCTGCGCAGCCTGAATTTTGATGTATTCCGTTCGATGGACCAAGGCGTACGCCGCTTTATTTCCGATCCCAAGCTGGTCGACATCCTGAATTACTTCATCAAATACGTCGGCTCCTCGCCTTACGACGCGCCGGCGCTGATGAATCTGTTACCGTATATTCAATACCAATATGGGCTATGGTACGTCAAGGGCGGCATGTACGGCATGGCGCTGGCCATGGAAAAACTGGCCTTGGAATTGGGCGTAAAAATCCGCGTGGACGCCGAAGTCGTGGAAATTCAAACCCAAGCTTCGCGCGCCAGCGCTGTTGTATTGCGGAATGGCGAGGTATTGGCGGCCGACATCGTAGTGTCGAACATGGAAGTGATTCCGGCCATGGACAAGCTGCTGCACAGTTCTGCCGCCGAACTGAAAAAAATGCAGCGTTTCGAACCGAGTTGCTCGGGCCTGGTCTTGCATTTGGGCGTGAACCGTATTTACCCGCAACTAGCGCACCACAACTTCTTTTATTCGGACCATCCGCGACAACACTTCGATGCGGTATTCAAACACCACCGCTTGTCCGACGACCCAACCATTTATCTGGTCGCCCCGTGCAAAACCGACCCGGCACAGGCACCGGCAGGTTGCGAGATCATCAAAATCCTGCCGCACATCCCACACATCGATCCCGATAAACCGCTGACGCCGGAAGATTATCTGGCTCTGCGCGAGCGGGTGTTGATCAAGCTGGAACGCATGGGGCTGAGCGATCTTAGGCAACACATCGTCACCGAGGAATACTGGACTCCGCTGGACATTCAAGCCAAGTATTACTCCAACCAGGGTTCGATTTACGGCGTGGTGGCGGACCGGTTTAAAAATCTCGGCTTCAAGGCGCCGCAACGTAGCAGCCGGTTTTCGAACTTGTATTTTGTCGGCGGCAGTGTCAATCCGGGCGGCGGCATGCCGATGGTGACGCTGTCGGGACAATTGGTCGGGGATAAAATTTTGGCGGACTTAAATGCTGTTTGATTACATTCATTTTGGTTATCACTACACCAGCACGATTTTGATGCATGCCAACGATGAGCGAAGGCAAAGGGAATATGCCAAGAGAGTTGATTGAGGATAATTCGACCAAAATCACGCCTGCAAAAAAATGCCTTTCAACTCCTCGGGCTCCAATGCGTAATTCCGCCAAATCCGTTCTACATCGTCCTGATGATGAGGGCCGAAACGGTTCGGAAATTTCTTCAGCAAGGCTACACCATTGGTCATTTCGGCGCGATGCAAGGAAGCAACCGCTTGAATCACCAACAACAAGTTATCGTCGGCGATGGAAGTATCCCGCTCCAGATAATCGTTGACCATATTGGCAAGCTCAAGCGACGGCATTTGCACCGGCAGAAACAAAATCCACTTTTCGATTTCATGATCGGAAGTGGTGCGCATCACATCTCCCAAAGTTTTATACATGGGCTTCTCGCAACGCGAATAGGCCCAAACGTAATTCAACACCCAACCTCTATCATCCTCCGTCAGATTGCCCATCTGTAATATCGGTTCCGCTTGCCGGCGTAGTTCCTCGGCGATTTCGGTCAATTGGTATTTGCCGATGAAATCGCTGGCCAAATATTTCAGGTTCTTGTGGCTTTTGGGTTCTATCCAGGTACCGAGAATATTGACGATTTCCTTGGGCCGCATATTGACCAACGTGTCGAAAAAATCCATGCTTTCGGTGAACGTGTATTCGTTGCTTTCCGGCCGCGCCGGATACATCAGCGTCGGCGTCTGGTTAATCTGGCTGGCTATCTCCTTCAATAAACGGAATACTTCAACCGGCGTCAGCACGCTATAGGCTTGCAAGGCTTGGTAGACCTGCTCCTGGCTATCGTGCAGCAGATTTTTCAGTATCTCCTCGCGAAATAAATGCGAGGTATATTCATAGGTCAAACCGATGACCACCGCAACTATCAACGCAATCGACAGATGCTCCGCCCAGTGCTGTAACACCTCCGGGAGCCTTGGCTGAAAATACTTCAGAAAAAATGCCGTTATCAGAATCATACCGAAGATTAGAAAAGGGATGGCGGCATAAGTGGTGTGATGTTTGGATCGCATGGTTTTCCCCATAGGCTTCTCGATTTGCTGGAGTAAGGTGGCCAACCTGCCTTGAGAAGGCGACCACTGGGCTATATTGAATGGATTATTTTCGAATTTATTCAGCACATTGCTTGAAAAACCTTGATGTCAAAAGGCCATTGAGTATTCCCCAGCCTAACGCTCATGAAAACTCAGATCACCCTAGTCCATGAAAGAGAGCGTCCCAGGGTCACGCTTGCTTGCTGGACACGAGCCGTGAGAGGCGTCGAGCCGCATCCTTGCCGCCGACGCCCGTCCAACAAGCAACCGCACCCTCCCGTTTTTTACTTTCACAGTAATTTTTATGACATACGATAGCTTCAAACCGAACACCTAGAATGCAAACTACGTCTTTTTTATTCCTGTTAATTTGCGCCTTCATGAATCCGAAACTGCTTCATGCCTTTCGCTTTGCGTCGACAACTGTCATTTGTAGCCGGTGTTCGACCATTACCTTGAAACAGGAACCGCTTAAACCAGTGCGCCTAAGCCCTTGTGTCCCATCGATTTGGCGCTTGCCGAAGGTGAACCCCGCGCCACACACGCTACGAGAAAGCACGCCTACAAGGCCGCCGGGCTCGTTATATCCTTCTGCCTCGCCTTTCGACTACCAGCATGGCATAACTTCCATTCCCTTGCAGAAGTGATTGAGTAATTTATGGACAGCTTAAGTCGAAATCGACTGTCTTAATCTTGTCTAGCACATTCAAACCGACCACATTAACATCAATCCAAAATAAATACACGTTATTCAATATTGATTAATTAATTTTAGTTAAAAACCACACCAAAAACAGCCAACAATATAAAGATTAGCAAACTAAATACCAACAAAAACAAACCGCGAATTAAAATTGAATTAAAATTGAATTAAAATTGAATTAAAAGTCACCTTATCTTACATGCAGGTTGATAATTGATATATAGTTTTATCCGGGAGAGGCAGGGCATTCATGCTTAAAGTTAGCTTGATCCTTATAATCTATATGCCTATCAACTGGTTAAATATGCGGCCGTTTCGCATTTTAGGATTTAATTAATAAACCATGAAATAGAAATTATCATCATATTGATTTTAAATGATTAAAATTTAAGCACGGCTACCCTGCCGGTAGAGGGAGCTTTTTGTTCAACTAACTAAGGTGGTAATTATGATTATATTCAAAAAATTTGCAGCATGCGCAGTGGCATTACTGATTTCTTATTCGCCATTGAGCAACGCCTCAACGATTAGCTTACCCGGCATCCCTGATTCCGGGAACCCCAATTTCACCAACGACGCGCAAATCAACCTATTTAACATCGGTAGTGACAATTATTTATTCGCCGCAACCAATGCCGACTCGCCCATAACCTTCAATAACGGCTCTACTAGTGTTACATCTACTGCCGCTCATCCCGCTACATTTATTTTAACGGCGCTTTTTTCGGCTGACGGCTCTTACAAAGCCAATACAGGCACTTTATCAATTTCAGGAGAAATACCTTATCCCTTTGCAAATCTACCAGGCGTATATATAAGTGGAGACTTGTTGACTGCAAAACTAGAAAACTTTGCCTTTGACGCCGACACACTAGGCTTTACCACTTTACAGTTAAGCGGCTTTGGCTCATTATTTAACCCGTTAGGTAATGAGAGTGTTTACTTTTCCGCGGCTGGACTGGCAAATTCTCTCGGCTTTGGAACCGGCTCACTGATTGCTACCACAAGCCCCATTCAAGTAAGCGCTATTACGACCGTACCCGTTCCTGGCGCTGGATGGTTGATTGGTTCCGCTTTTGGCTTATTCACGTTGCTGCGCAGAAATCGTCTAGGCACAGAGATTTCTTGCTAGAACATAAAGAAATCATTACCCGGGAGTTTGGCTCGGGATTGGCCTAGCTTTAGGGACGATTGAAAAATAACCACCGGCCTGTAGGGAAAGGAAAACCCTACAGTCCCCCACCACAAAACCGCCAGTACTTTGCGGGCATTCGAGTGACCTTCTTTAGATACTTTCTCTTTGACCAAGCACAAATTCGCCGGGAATGAATTTGAACAGCTTACGGTTGGCCGAAAGGGTGAAAACCATGACCGGTTGTCGAAGATACCTGCCCTCCGACGCAAGAGCCAATTCCTACGCTATCCGTCGCGATAACCACATAAAATCACGTTCATTACCGCAAGGATTGAACCTCATCATCCTCAAACCACCCCGTCCCCAAGATTGCCGCCCGCCTTGCGGTTCTAAAAACCTCTAGCCAACAACACATCAAATACCGCACGGTTTTTGACTTTGCCACTCATCCTTCTCCATACTGACAGCTTCATTTGTTCTAACCTAAGCTTTCTCGGCCGGAACAACCCCAAAACTCAGGAGCTAACTCTTGCCAAGCACTAGCGATAACAACATGATCATGAAAGGCGTGGCTTATCAACACGGAATCAGCGCGGGCGACGTCGACATTGAACACATCAGCGATGCCATCAAGCAGCCAGATAGTTTTATCTGGCTGGGTTTACGTGAACCAAACCCGCAATTGCTGGCCAAAATACAAGACGTCTTCGGATTGCATGAACTGGCGGTGGAAGATGCCCACTCCGCCCATCAACGGCCAAAAATCGAGGAATATGGTGATTCGCTGTTTATCGTCTTGCATACCGCCATCTTGGTTAATGAAGGTATTGAATTTGGCGAAACCCATTTTTTCGTCGGTAATCATTTTCTGGTGACGGTCCGCCACGGTGCCTCGTTAAGCCACAGCAAGGTGCGGGCGCGCTGTGAAGCCTTGCCGCATCAAATGGCCAAAGGGCCCGGCTTTGCACTGTATGCCATCATGGACTTCATCGTCGATAACTACATGCCGATACTGGATGGCTTGCAGTTGCGTTTTGATGCGTTGGAATCGGCCATCTTCACCCATCACCCCAGCCGGCAAACCATGGAAGGCCTGTACGAATTGAAACGCGAATTGATTCAAATGCAGGGCGTCATTATGCCGGTAACCGATATTTGCAACGTATTGATGCACTCGAATGAGATCAACATCCCGATGGATGTACGCCTGTATTTTCGGGACATTGCCGACCACATCACCCGCATCGATCGGGCGATCGACGGCATGCGCGAAATGTTGATCGCCGCGATGCAGGTACATCTGACCTTCGAAACCGTCAGACAAAACGAAGTGGTCAAACGCTTGGCCGGCTGGGGCGCGATCCTGGCGATTCCCACCATGTTGTTCAGCCTCTACGGCATGAACTTCAGACATATGCCGGAATTGGATTGGGAATACAGCTATCCTCTAGTCGTAATCGGCGTGTTGATAGGTAGTTTGTTGCTGTATTGGCGACTGAGGCGGGCGGGCTGGTTGTAGAAGTTGAACGAGGGATTCCGGTTGGCCATAAGACTATAGGCCGGCACTGAATACCCGCACCTGATTTCGCCCGCAAGCCTTGCTGCGATACAGGGCCTGATCGGCGCGAATCAGCACGCCATCGGGATCAACATCGCCGATATTGAGCGCGGCGACGCCTATGCTGACGGTTATTCCGATACGTTGCCCGCCGGTTTGCAGTGGCGCCTGTTCTAGGCATTGACGTAAACGTTCGGCAAAGGAACGGGCGGCGGTCAGGTCGGTATCCGCCATCAATATGGCAAACTCCTCCCCGCCCATCCGGCCGATTCGGTCAATTTTTCGCACTTCCTGCCGCATCAATCCGGCAAAATGTTTGAGCAACTCGTCGCCAATCGCATGACCGTATTGGTCGTTGATCAGCTTGAAATGATCCAGATCGAGCATCAACACCGAGGCCTGATGGCTATCGTAGCGCTGCATGCGCGATAACTCTTCCTCCAGCCGGGTCATGAAATAACGGCGATTGTATAGTCCGGTCAAGGGATCGGTGGTTGCCATCTCCAGCAGTTCGGCTTCCATGCGTTTGCGTTCGCTAATATCCTGCTTGACCCCAACGAAATGTTGAATGATGCCGTTTTCATCCGGCACCGGCGCAATGGTCAGCTCCTCATGATACAGCTCGCCATTTTTGCGCCGGTTGATCAACTCGCCATGCCAGGACTTACCGCTACGTATGCCTTTCCACATGGCCTCATAAAAAGCCGAATCCTGGCAACCGGACTTGATCAACTCAGCCGGCCTTTGCCCTTCCGTTTCCTCAAGCGTATAGCCGGTTAACGTGGCAAAGGCCGGATTGGCCCATTCGATTCGCGCCTCGGTGTCAGTCAGGATCACGCCCAGACTCACAGCCTCGAGCGCGGTCACCAGCAACCTGTCGCGGGCTTCGGCCTGCTTGCGATGGCTGATGTCCTGGTGAATCCCCACGGCCCGTATGGCGCGTCCTTCGCTATCTCGTTCCATGACCCGGCCGGTACTGTAAATCCAGACCCAATGCCCGTCCTTATGCCGCAGCCGGTACTCGCTTTCGTACTGGGCGGTTTTTCCCTGCAAGTGAGGTTCCAGCGCAGCCTTGACTCTCGCACTATCGTCAGGGTGCACCAGTCCCTCCCAAGTCGACAATTCTGGCGCTAACTCCGATGGTTCGTAACCCAGCATTTGAGCCCAATAGACATTGAAGACCATCCGGCCACTGGCAACATGCATATCCCAAAGCCCGAGCTTGGCGCCGTCCAGGGCCAATGCCATCCGCATTTCCGAATCATGCAGCCGCGCCTCCAAGGCTGCTCGACTCAGCGCATAGCGAATCGTCCGCACCAAACCGTCATCGTCAAACCGGCCCTTGACCAGATAATCCTGAGCTCCCTGCGCCAACGCTTGCAATGCGAATTCGTTATCGTCGTAACCGGTCAGCACGATGATAGGCAAGGCAACCAGCCATTGCCTCAGGCTGTGTAAGCTTTCCAGCCCTTGAGAATCGGGTAGAGACAAATCCAGCAGCATTAAATCAGGCAAACGCTGTTGGCAATGCTGCCTGGCTTCGGCAAGACTACCGACCCAATCCAGCTCTATCGGGAAAACACGGGACGACGCTCTTAGCGCCAGCCTGACCAGGTTCGCATCGGCGGGATCGTCCTCCACCAACAAAATCCGGCAAGGCACGTCACTTTTCATAGTCATTCTTTTTTCGGCAGCCGGGTCAAGGTAAACCAATAGCTGTCCAGTTGTCGGATCGCATCGATGAATTGCTCGATGTCGACCGGTTTGGTGATATAGCTGGCGGCGCCCAGCTTATAAGAGGCAACGATGTCGCGTTCGACTTCCGAAGTCGTCAACACCACCACCGGTATCGTTGCCAGCGCGTCATCGGCCTTGATGGCGGCCAAAAACTCGCGACCGTTCATGCGCGGCATGTTGAGGTCCAGCAGAATCAAGTCAGGACGCGGTACCTGCTTATATTGCTCGCCTTCCCGCCGCAAAAACGCCAGGGCCTCGACTCCATCGATAGCATGGTGCAACCGGCACCAGACCTTGTTTTCTCGAATCGCCATCTTGATCAGATGCGCATCCGAAAGCTCATCCTCCACCAACAAAATGTCAAATGGGGGAGTATTGTCATGTATCACGTTGTTCTCCATCGGGCAGTTCGAACACGACACAGGTGCCGCCCCGCGGTAAATGTTTAAAGCCTATCCTGCCATGGCGGCTTTCGACGATACGCCTGGCAATCGCCAAACCGATACCGGTGCCGCTATCGGCCGTGCGCGGCCCCAGCCGCTCGAAAATCTCGAACACCCGCGTCTGGTACTTAGCAGGAATACCCGGGCCATTATCGCTGATAAAAAAGCGGCTGACATGTCCTTCGCGTTGGCCGCCGAGAATGATATGCAGAGGATTTCGGCTCTCGGCCGGCACCCCATGCCGAAGAGTATTATCCAAAATCAGGCTGAACAGGTCGGCCAAGCGGGGACGGTCCAGCATTACCGGCGGTAATTCCTCGACAGTCAGCGTAGCGCCTAGCGCCTGAAGTTTGGCCGCCATTTTTCTACTTATTTCCGCCATAATGGCCCGGCTGTCCAATAATCGCACTTCGCCACGCGGCTCGGCGGCTGACAGATAGCGTTGAATATCGAGAATCAAGCTGCGCAACAACAGTGCATCGCCTTCCAACGTGGACAGATCGATAAGAACTTCCTCGTCCCCGGCGGCGTCCGGATAAGCGGACAAACGCTTTTTCAAGCGTTGGGTATAGCTGGCAAACCGCCGGGTCGGCTCCATCAAATGATGGGCGGACACTTCGGCGAACCGCGTCAGATCGGCGTTGCGCGCCTCCAGGGCGCTTTGCATGAATTTGCGCTCGGTGATGTCGATACAGGAACCGATATAACCGGCAAAATGGCCTTCATGGTCGAAACGCGGAATACCGTTATCCAACAACCAGCGGTATTCGCCATCATGCCGCTTCAGCCGGTACTCCATGCTAAACGGCTGCCGGTTATCGAAATGGCCGATATAAATATCCAGGCAATGCTGCAAATCATCCGGATGCACGCCTTCGGCCCAGCCATTGCCGAATTCCTGATCCAGAGTACGGCCAGTGAAATCCAGCCAAACCTTGTTGAACCAAAAGCACAGCTTATCGGTACCTGACACCCAGATCAATACCGGCGCCGAATCGGCCATCAATCGAAAGCGGCTTTCGCTGTCGCGCAATTCCTCAGTCATTTGCCTGGCCAACAGCAAGGCACGGCCGCGGCCGTTGACCAACTGCCAGGTCAACACGGTCAACAGCAAACTCATCAACAAGCCGATCCCCGCCACTAACCGGGGTTTATCATGCGGCAACCTTGACTGAAAATCACTGCCGGCACGCACCACCAATGTCCAACCATGGCCGCCGATGTCAAGGCGTTGAATAGTATTCAGCCATTGACTTTCAGGCTCTGAAACCGGCTGGCCGTACATCAGGCTTTGTTCGCCGATGCCATCGCCATCGTAAATTGCCAGGGCCAAATCGCCGGAACGCTCGCCGCCCACGCCCGCTATGAAATCATTGATCCGAAACGGCGAGTAGACCCAGCCCAGCAGGTTTTCGCGCCGTTGTTGTTCGCTGTCGTGAGGTAGACCGGTTTTATAGACCGGCAAATAAAGCAAAAAACCGGCCTGCACATCCCTATCGCTTTCCTGAACTAACGTCACCTTGCCGCTCATGCCTATGCCGTTATAATCGCGGGCATATGCCATGGCGCGGTTGCGCACCGGTTCGGTAAACATGTCGTAGCCGAAAGCACGCAAATTGCTGCCCTCGAACGGTTCCAGATAGATAATCGAGGTATAAATCTCGCGCTCGCCGTCGGGGTGAAGGTTGTAATCGGCAAAACCCTGTTTGTGGATCGTGGCCAGATGTTTTGCTTTGTCGGCCGCCGGAATCAGCAACGAAAAACCGACGCCCTGTATGCCCGGATAATGCCGTTCCAGACGCAAAGCGGCGACATAATCGCGAAACTCGCCGCGGCTGACCGTATCCGAGGCATCAAACAGGCCGCGTGTGCCATATAACATCTGCTGATAAGCCGCCAACCGTTCCTGCATGTTTTCCAACAGCTGCCGTACCCTGAAATCGAAATAAGTCCGGGTTTCGCGCTGCAAATCACGCTGGGCCGAATGCCATGAAGCCACCGTGGCGGCCAGGGTGATGAACAACACCAAAAAGGTCAACCCGTGCGAATACGCCGAGCGGTTCCGACCTTTAGCTGAAGTAGCGATAGTCATGGGCTGCCGCTCGCCGAGTCCGCCACCGCTGTTTGTTCGAGCGGAATGACAAAGATAAAGGTCGAACCCTGACCCTCGCCCGCCGATTCAACCCAAATGCGCCCACCATGGTGCTCGACGATACGCCGGCACAATGCCAGTCCCATGCCGGTCCCTTCGTACCGGCTACGCGCTTGCAGCCGGCTGAAAAACTGAAACAATCTTTGGCTTTGCCCGGCGGCTATGCCTATGCCGTTGTCTTCGATGGCAACCCGCCACTCGAGACCGTTATTAATTTCAGAGTTGACCCTGATCCTCGCCGTGCTCCCCACAGCCTGGTACTTCAGTGCATTGCCGATCAGATTCTGGAACAAGCGGGTCAATTCGTCGCGACTGGCGAAAATTTGCGGCCACTCGCCATGCGGCGTGACCGCCGCGCCGCTTTGTTTGATCACCGGTCCCAGGAAAAACAAGGCCTCGTCCAGCGCCTCCCGGCTGGGAATCGCCGCCTTCGGCTCGGTCTTGCGGCCGACGCGCGAATATTCCAATAACGACACTATCATCGCGTCCATGCGCTTGGCGCCATCCAGTGCAAAATTCAAATTATCGAGATTTTCCTGGTCCATGCTGTCTTTCAAGCCCCGCTCCAATAATTGCAAATGGCCGGCAATGGTTCGTAGCGGCTGGCGCATGTCGTGCGATACGCTGTAGGCGAACTGTTCCAGATCGGCATTGGACCGTTGCAGGGCTTCGGTTTGCCGTTGCAAACGCAGTTCGTCGTCCTTGCGGTTGGTCACGTCGGACACATAGCCGTACCAAAGCACGCTACCGTCCGCCAGCCGTTCCGCCCGCGCGTTGCCCAACAACCAACGCAAGCCGCTTTTAGGCAGGATGACCCGATATTCGTGATGCCATGGCCGCAAGTTTTGCGCCGAGGCCTGAATCGAAGCCCAAACCCCATCGACGTCGTCCGGGTGCAACACCGCAAAGACCGGCGTGGCATCCTCGCGCACTTGCTCCGCACTCACTTCGTAAATCTGCTCTATGCCCGCGCTGGCAAACGGAAAACAGCTGCGTCCATCGGGGTACAGTTGGTATTGATAAATAAAGCCGGGAATCTGCCGAGCCAGATTGTGCAACAGGTCGAAACTGCTCTGCAGCGTAATTTGAAACTGTTTGCGCTCGTTGATATCGCTATGGGTACCTATCATGCGTAACGGCTTGCCGTCCGCCGCGCGTTCCACCACCATGCCGCGCGCCAGTATCCATTTATACTCGCCGTCATTGCAGCGCATTCGAAATTCGACCTGATACAACGCGGTCTTGCCATTCAGATATTCGCGCAAGGTCGCCAACACCATATCGACATCATCGGCATGGATGTGGGCGAACCAGGTATCATAGTCGTTGGCGAACTGATGCGGTTGATAGCCCAGCATCTCAACCCAGCGCGGGGAGAAATAGGTTTTACCGGTCTCGATTTGCCAATCCCAAACCCCATCGCCGGCGCCTTCCAAGGCAAATTTCCACAGTTGTTCGCTGGCCTTGATACGTTGAGATTGATCCTTGATTAATTGCTGCTTGACCGTGAGTTGGCGATTGACCCGCAGCAAGCGCACGCCCAGAAAAACAATCACCAGCGCGGCCCCGCAAGCGCCCATAATTTGCCAGCGGTACAGCTGCCATAAATCGGCAATGGTGATTTCAGGCAACGCATCAAACGGTGAAACTCGCAGGCTGCGCAACACTTCTTCCACCGGCGCGTAGTCGGCCGGAATCACGAAGCCCTGAATCTTGATGGCGGCCGTCAGTGACGGATCATCCTCCAGCGTCAGCAACGCGGCGGTTATCTTGCCGGCCAAGCCAATATCGACATGGGGCATCGCGGCGATGGGCCATTCCGGATACACACGGGTGGATAACAAAGTCGAATACCCGGGTTGGCGTTGTTCATTCAGTATCTTGAAATCCGCCAAATTGATATTGCCTTCCTGCGCCATGGCTTCCAGCACGCCGGAACGGACGAAACCGACATCGGCGCGGCCATCCAAAACGGCGCGAACCACTTTGTCGTGCGGCATGTCGGTGATCAACAGCTTGGCTTCCTGGCTGATGTTCACGCCATGCCGCACCAATTCATAAGCCTGCATTTGGTAGCCGCCGAACGACCCCCTCTCGGTAACCGCAATGGTCTTACCGCGAATATCAGCCAAACGGTTCAAGCCGGCACGATCGGCCTTGGTAAAAATCACCCCGCCGAAACCGGAAATCGGTTTGCCGGATTGATAATTGACTAGTGTGGCCAATGGCGCGGATAAACCATGCCGGTATTTCAGAAAAATATAATAGGCCGGATTGGTGAAAACCAAGTCCAACTGGTTATTAGTTACTGCCCGTCTGAGTTCATGATAATTAAGCGCTTGGATCACAAATTCATGATCCGGCAATTTGCGCTTCAACCCGTCGGCCAATGGCTGCCATTGCCTCTGTGTCTGATCCTTGGGGCGGAACGCCAGCACGCCTATCCTGACCGTTTCTGCGGCCACAGCAATGCCGGAAAAAAATAGCAGTGCCAGCATGGCTGCGAGTAATCTAGGCTTCATGACATCCTGATATTGTCGCCGAAATCGGCCGTGCTGGATTGGCCCGTGACGTGGCAAACCTGTGCACCCTTGGCCAACACTGTCATCGGTAAGGGAACGGTATGCTGGCGACAAACTTCGACTACATTCAATCCGAAACAGTCAGGTAGGGGCAAATCCAACAAAACCGCATACAATTGATTGGCCTGCAAATGCTGTTTGGCCGCCGCCGGTTCGTCTTCCACCAGCAACACACGAGAAATTAAGGCTTCATCTACCACGGAGCTCATCTCAAATAGCAAATGTCGAATTATAAGCGATGCCTTTGGCCTTGGCCGGTTTTTGCGCGGTTCCAGCGGATGTTGTCGTCCCCGTTGAATAATGATTGCGGCGCATACCGCGACTTTGTTTTGATTGCGTTAGCTATAGCGGCCCAATTACATAAACCACAGAAACCGATTACATCCTATTTTCGGGACCACATTAGCTGGGAATATCCAGGCGCCAGGAACCAGATTAAGTGAAAATGGCTACAGCAGCTTTGCTGCTCATACCTTTTTCCTTATAGTACCTTCATGAAGGCTCGGCATCGCCGCTCTTGGGAAAAATGTATAAATAGAGTTGGAACCCGTTTGAATTTTGTTTAAACACACCGCAGGTGTAGGTACGTCGAAGGTTCGAAACCGGCCAATTCCTGACCGTCGATGTTGATTTTTAAATGGCCGGTTTATGTTCGAAATTGCTCTAAATTGAAGTAAGCGACTTGCACGGCTTTTCGTGCAAGCCGTTGGAATGATTATTTAGCGCTATTTTGTCCACAGCTTGTATGCTGCACCTGCCTTAGCTGGAACTGTAGATGGGTCAATTAAGTTAACGAGACCTTTAAAACGATTCTTACAGGAGGCATAATGTTTTATTCGCTCTCCCGCGATTGTCTTTGCATTCGGCAAGTTCAACATGATTTCAACTTCACTTGGTGAAAACCCTTTGACCATCTTTTGATAGTAGGGAACAGCAGCGTTAGACACGCCATACGCATTGCCGATTGCACAAGTGACTACAGTGGTGACGAGCTCCTCTTTTACGGTATCGGGGATCGCTGCCTGTTGCGATAGTTGCAACAAGCGTTCGGCGAACGGCGGCTCGTTGTAGAAATTATCGAATGCCTGGTGAACAGCCATCAATCGTTTAGACGCATTCGACAACAGGGAATGAACTTCATGCTCACCAAGCAGCGCAAGCATACCTAGCTTTTCAAAGAATTGCTGCGATGCTTTATGTCGCTTTTCATCACCCTTGGCAATATAGTCGTGATGCCGATTTATTAAGTCAGATTTTGCCTTCGGGGTGAAGTTAGGTGCAAATTCAGCCGCGATTGAAAGAGAATTAACTCGTGCTTCTTCATTGCTACTCGGATCGCTGAATATTCCATGCAGGGAACCAAAGAGAAGATATTGCTGCGCTTCATGAGTTTTCCCAATTCTTTGCACCCATTGATTCTTCTGCTCAACGGAAAATTTCCCGCCCTTTATTGCCACCATAAAGGCAGCAATATCAACTCCCACAGGGTTATGTTCATTCCCGAGCGCGTACTTTGCACAGCGATTTGCGAAGCCGATGAACTCATGATCATCGATCTTTCCGACTACCGGATGCGCAGCGGAGAAGTTATTTCTTATATCCCGGCAGTGGTCAAGAAAGAAGTAGCCATCCTCCGTAATGAGATTAAGTTTTAAGCAAAGACTGAGAAGCTCAGCATCCTTTAAATCCAACAGCGATTGGTCGTCGAAGTTAGATTTTCCCGTGATTTGTTCAACGACATTTAAGCCAAACCGCTTAACCTTTTCTCGCAGCTCAATTATTGATGAGTTCCAGATGTAGTTGATTGCACTATCAAATAGGCCAGAGGCGACTGCAACGCACATTCGCGCCATACCTTCGGTGCGTAAAGCAGGAGGAATCTTCTTCAATACACCTGGAAGATTGTTCCATGCAGTTTCTATTTCACCCGCAGAAGCAAGAATGTCTCGTGGAACACCAAGTGCGATCGTAAGTTGATCGAGCGCTAGCATGGTGTTTCCGATAATGGCGGGCAACTTCACATCTGTCATACTGATTTCCCTGTGATTGATATAGATTTGGTAGCGCTAACAACAGCTTTAAGGGCCGGACGCCAGGGAGCTGCAAAAAAGGACACCTCCCGCTCCATCCCAAGATGATATTCGTTAGGTGCTCTTTGGGTATCGAGACCGTAGTAGGTTAAATGCCTGTCGAATGATTGGCGTTACCTTCACAACATCATCGTAGTTGTCCTCTGCAAGCTGCTCAGCGAGATACTCATGGGACGTTGTGTTACGGCTATCTAGCATATCCAACCACACCTGCTCATCGTGAAGCCAGCCCAAACGGAAAGCCTCGCGCAAGCTTTCCCGAGAAGTCTGAACGCGTGTCCCTTCATACTGAATTGCACGCCGGAGTGTCTTCCAGAATAACTCGATGGTCATCTCGAACCGATGGATTGTACCCTCTGCAACAAGTTCTCTGTCTTTGGGGATCAGAACAGCGCGTTCGAGGTTTTCTAGCACTTTCTCCAAGTTGTCTAAGCTATCTTGTAGTTTTCGTTTGGACATATATCTCTACTCCTGTTTCTATTATTCTTGCCCTCAATGATGGTGGATTCCTGTCGAAGTGAACCAACGATACCCAGTAGAGCGTGTTTGCTTTATAAGCTGCCGCACGAAGTCTTGCCCACTCCAAGCGACTGATTGCCGGACCGCATACCGCAATGTCGACATCAGAGCGTTCGTCGTGGTCTCCGATAGCACGGGAGCCAAAGAGGATAAGCGACTCGATTACATAATCTGTAGATATGTGCTCAAGAAATTGTCGAGCTGATTCTGGAATATTTGGATGATGTATCATCTTTGCAACCGCTTTTAATGTTCGTTCAGGAGAGGGCTACTCTCAAAACAGGGTCGTGACTGGGTAGAGCAACGCGAAACCCAACAGATGCTCTGAAATTACCGAGTTCTTTTCATGCAAAATGCTTCTTGGATGACAAAATTTATCAGCTTCGAAGTTGGGTTTCATTATCATTCAACCCAGTCTACTTCTGCAAACCCAACATCGGCTTATTATCCCTTTGCGGTCGTTGACATAATTAAAGCAATAGTCTCTTTTGGGTCGGTTTTGCTCCTTCAATTCTGACAGAGCAAGTTCGACCAGAAGCTGTTTATCGATCTCGTTCCAATAATAGTAGGTCAGGACCAAAACGCAGCCGCTTGACGCAGAGCTAACCGAGTGCGGCACGGGAAGCTGAAGAATAAAAACGTAATATAACCGCGCTCCGGTTTAGCGCAATGTTAGGCAGGATCGATGTGTGATTGCAAAACTTGAATCCTTCGCCCATTCATTGTTCACGGTAACGAACAATTGTTTCGGATGAATTCTTCTATCTGATGTATAGATTGTGAGACCGCGATAGCTTGGATTTGCCCATCTCCCGCAAATGACTCCCCAAACTCCATTCCTGTGTGAGACCGGCCCCCTTCGAGCAGAGCCAACCGATTTCCTCTTGCGTCAAGAAATAGTGCGTCGTAGAGCAGGACGGCTCGGCCAGCCCCGAATCCTATAATAAACCGCATTGCGGCGCTACCAGGCTTAACAGCTTTGACTGTCACGTCAATTGATAACTCGGGCGAATGCTTCGGATCGACCACGTTAAACCCCATTGAACGAAGCTTGTTGCCAAGCATTGCATCAAAAATGGTCAGTATTTCCTTACCATAGTCCCGGTTTGAGCTATATTCGGTGTCGGGTGCGTCGTGAACGACATACGAGACACTTTTGAATCGCGAGAAGTCAACTGGCACCGCCGGTTTCTCGACGACACGCGGGGTGACGCAAGAAATCAAAATCAGCGCAGTAACTGCAATGACGGCATACTTTCGCATCGGCATATGATTTTCCCTTCTGTATATCATCGGCGGTAGGAGGTTATGACTGATGATCATCTGACTATTGCCCATTGAATCAGAATGAACGATAGACCGCAACGGGTCGAATACGGTTAATCATTGATCACAATGAGCCAGATAATGCTCGTATTTGTGTACTTTTGTCGCTCTCAGTAAACGTGGCCTCGAAAAACGGTTGTAATCGGTTCCTGTGATTTATGTTATCGGGCCGCTAGATAGCGATTTCTGGCAATAAATATACCCAATCCAAACAATTTACTGAGTGAAACCAAAGTCAAGCGCTCGCTTCGACTCCGCTCGCGATCAACATATTTGGCATTGACAATGAGTACAGACTTTCTCAAAAATCATCTTAGTTCTTTACAGCCGGCATCATTTCTCCGATCCTAGCGCCATAACGTAAAAACACCCTCGCCGGCATGAAATCATTTTCCCGCAGCAATTCCAGCATCCCCGCCAATGGCTCGCGCCGCCGCTTTCTAAAGTTGACCGCCGCCGGCCTGGTGACGGCCAGCCCCCCGGCTTCGGCATTATTTCGGCTGACCAATCCCTGCCTCGACCCGGCCGCCACCCCCGTATCGGCGTTGGAATCGGCCGCCTGGCAAGGCATCGACCCAGCCGACTGGTGGGATTGCCACACCCACATCGTCGGTTCCGGCGATGGCGGCAGCGGCATTACTCAAAGCCCGGACATGCACGCACCGCTACGGCATCCGATTCAAACCCTACAGCACTGGGCTTACGCCAACGCCGCCTGCATCGGCGATGTCGGCGCACAAGATATTGCCTTCGTCGAGCGCCTCCAAGCATTGCTGGATACCCTGCCCAAGGGGGCCAAGGCCATGCTGTTTGCTTTCGACCGCGCGCACGGCGCCAGCGGCGATCCCGACCATGCCAACACCTCGTTTTTCGTACCCAACGAATATGCCCGAGCGCTGGCGCAACAGTATCCGGATCGTTTCGAGTGGGTCGCCAGCATCCATCCTTATCGGCCCGATTGCGTGGCGGTTCTGGAACAGGCCGCCGCGAACGGCGCGCGGGCGGTGAAATGGCTGCCGCCGGCGATGGGCATCGATCCCGCTTCGCCGCAATGCGACCGGTTTTATAAGGCGGCGGCCAAGCTGAACATTCCGATCATCAGCCATGGCGGCGAGGAAAAAGCCGTTCATGGCGCCAACCAACCTCTGTTCGGCAATCCATTGCGCCTGAGGCGGGCATTGGATGCCGGAGTAAGAGTCGTGATCGCCCATTGCGCGAGCATAGGCACCGACATTGCCGACGACGGGCGGGAAGTCAGAAGCTTCGACATCTTCACCCAACTGATGGCGGAAAAGCAGTGGCGGCAGCAATTGTTCGGCGATATTTCCGCGATCGTATTACGCAACCGCGACCCCGAAGTGATTAAAACCCTGCTGACCGAAACCGGCTGGCACAGCCGCCTGTTGTACGGTTCAGACTATCCGTTGACTGGCATTTTGCCGCTGATCTCGCCCAAAACCCTGGCCGAGGCAGGCCTGCTGGCGGAAGACGCCGTCGAGCCGCTGTTGGTCCTGCAGGATTACCATCCGTTTCGCTTCGATTTCGTGCTGAAACGCAGTCTGTCCTGGCGAGGTCAGCGTTTCGCGGACACACTTTTTGCGACTCGGCCGTTTTTTACCGAGCACCCGTAATCGGTGCCGGACATGCGGCGGCTCAATGGCCCAAACTTTCCCGCACCGTCAAGCCGGCCGCCTTTCGCGCCGGCCAATAGGAAGCCAGCCAGGCGAGCATTGACAAAATGGCCAACCAATAGCCGACCGCCCACCAGTCGAAGGCAAAATCCAGTTGTATTCCGAGCATGATCTCGCCTAATTGGCGGGAAACCGGCTCGGCGGCAACATAGGCCAACGGTAGGCTAAGCAGCCAGGCGACGATACCCTGCAACAGTCCCTCCAGCATAAACAGCCGATATACCGCCTTGGAGGAGGCGCCGATGGCGCGAAGCACGCCGATCTCGCGGGTACGCTGCAACACGCCGATGGCCAGCGCGCCAGACAAACCGATGCCGCCGACGGCGGCGATCATGCAGGCCAGCCCGGACAGAGTCCCGATGACAGGATTGAACTGGTTACGGGCAAATTGGCGCTGGGCCAGTTTGGCCTGAGTGGCGTAGGCATTCAGCTCGATGCCCTGTTGTTGGAAAGCTTGTTTTAAGCGCCGCAAATAGTCGGCTTCCCGGTTCAAATCGGTAATCGGCGCGTCGATTAAGGCAAACGAGGCCATTTCAGGACCTGGAGTAATGTCCCTTAGCGTTTCCAAACTAGCATAAACCGGCTCGACCGTCGGATTACCGCCCGCCAGCCAGCGATAGGTGCCAATCACCCGCCAGGCTTGACTGGCGGCTCCGATCGTAATATCCAGCCAGTCACCAACCCGTATGCCGTTCAATTCGGCGCTATCGGCGCTGATCAGCAATCGCCGTTGCCCGGCATCGTCGGCGTTCAGCCAACGGCCGGCTTCGATCAAGGGCCGGTATAGCTTAGAATCCGCCGGAAGCGCCAACAATTGCGCACCCAAACTGCCTTTTTGCCGTAAGGCCCGGCCGTTTTTGGACATTTCCATCGGTAAGCGCCGCCAAACTTCCACTTTTCCGCTCTCCGCGATCTGTCCGGCAATTTCGACCACCTTTGATTCGGGCTGGTCGATACTGAAACCCAGCAATACCGCGTAACGGCTTCGCGCCATTTCATTGTCCAGGGTCAAATTCAGCGAAGTTATCAGGCTCATCAACACTAAAAACATCACGCCGGCTAGGATCAAGACGCCTTGAGTCAGCACCAGCCTGGCCTTGCGCCGAAACAAATTACCCAGCGCGGCGGCATGCAATGTCGGCAGAAAGCGGGCGCCGAAACGTTCCACCCATGAATCCAGGCGGCTGTAGCCAAAATCAGCGCCCAAACCGTAGCTGGCGATAGCCACGCGCACCGTCATGGAGGCCCCGCGCAAAACCGGCCCCACCGCCGCCAACACAGGCGCCAGCAAACCTCCCAGCACCATCCAGTAAATAGCGCGCTTCGACACCTCGAACCTGCCGCAATCGATATTGAACAAGCCCAGCAATTGACAGGAACTGAAGTAGGCGGCGGCCAGACTGAACGGCAAAGCCAATAGAACCCCGACCAGCGCCAGCAAAAGGGTTTCGCTGAAATAAACGGCCGCTATGGTGCTTGTTCTGGCTCCCAGTGCTTTCATCACACCTATCTGGTCGGTTTGCTGAGCGATATGTGCGGCGATGGTGTTCAATATCAGCACACTGGCCAAGGCCAGCGAAACCAGCGCCATGATTTTCAACACGCCATTGACGCCGGCCAGAAAAGGCCGCCCCCAGTGCTTATCGGGGTCTTGCAACAGGCTGACATTAACGGCCAATTGATGCCGTGCCAGTAAGTTACGAATATCGACGGCGACGGCACGGGCTCGATCGGCACTATAAGGCGGCGTGATTTGCACCAACAGTTGCCGAAAGCTATTGGCCGGCACACCAAATAATGCCGAGGAAGAAGCATCGGCAAAAAAGTGCGGCTGGCCACCGAATTTAGGCGGTTTGACGAACGGATGGCGAACAATGCCGATTATCGGCAAGGTCTTAGTCCCTTCAACGGTTTGGAATTCGAGCTGATCGCTGATGTTAAAACCGCCGAATGCCGCCGACAAGTTTTCAACGGCGACCTGGCCGGATGACGGCCAAGCACCCGAGTCCAAGCCGGTTTGATCGTAGCGCTGATCGGTATAATCGGGCCGGATCATCAGCGTAGCCAGCGTCCACTCGGTTTGGCCGGATCGCCTGAAATGCATCGTCACCGGCGTCATGCTGTCGATACCTGCCACGCCGGGCAAGGCTTTGATCCGTTCCAATAAGCCGTTGTCCGCATCGCCACGCAATATCAGATTGATATGCGAGGGTTGCGATTGCCGGTGGGCGGCGTCCATCTTGCTTAATTGCAGATCGATCATGCCGAACAAGGTACCGACGCAAAATACGCCGATGGCGATACTGGCGATGGCCAATAGGCTGCGGGATTTCGACAGCCATAAGTCGGCCCGGACTTTATGCCACAGCGTATTCAAATGCCCGCCGGATCGGTGAAAGCCGGCGAGGTGTCGGCATGAATGCGGCCGGAACGGATTTCCAACTTGCGGCTGGCGGCATCGGCCAAAGCCTCGTTATGGGTGACCATCACCAGGGTTTTGCCCTGATCGCGCAAATGAGCAAACAAATCGAACACCGATTCGGCGGTGGCGGCATCCAGATTGCCGGTGGGTTCGTCGGCCACGATCAACGGCGGATCGTTGGCCAAGGCGCGGGCAATTGCGGCCCGCTGTTGCTGGCCGCCTGACACCTGGCTGGGCAGACGATGCGCTTCATCGCCTAGCCCTACCCGCTCCAATAGTTGCAGGGCACGATCCCGGCGCTGGCGTTTATTCAGTTTGCCGAGAAAATCCATCGGCAGCACAATGTTTTGCAACAGACTCAGGGCCGGCAGCAACTGAAAGAATTGAAACACGATGCCGACATTGGCGCCGCGCCACAAGGTCAGCTTTTCGTTGCTTAATTTTTGCAAGGCCGCCCCATTGACGACGACTTCGCCTTGGCTAGGATGATCGATACCGGTCAGTAGATTCAGCAGGGTCGATTTGCCGTTGCCGGAAGGGCCGACTATGGCGACGAACTCGCCGGGGAAAATATCCAAGTTGATGTCATGCAACACCGTTTGCAAACCGCCGGCCTGCGGATAAGCTTTGTAAACCTGTTTCAGTTCGATGATTTTTTCCATGACAACCGGCAAATTGAGGTATTTTACACGAGCAGCGGCCACGACCGCCTGCCCATCAAATCAACCCGTGCCGGAGGGCAATTCATGACATCGGTACGCATCATTTGGCTAATACTTTGTCTGCTTTGGGTGATTGCGGAAATCCGGCTGGCGCGCAACTTGCGACCAAACCACAAGACTATCGTGTCCGGCGAACGGCGTTCGCAATGGCTGTTATGGTTAAGTGTTTTGGCCGGCCTGGGTTTTGCGTTCTGGTTTAAACAACTGGCCTGGCTGCCGATCCCGATTCGCTATTTGCCCAGACAGCTGTTGGCGATGCTGCTGTTCGCCGGCGGATTAAGTCTCAGATACTGGGCAATTGCGCAACTTGGACGTTTTTTCACTAGCCACGTCACTATCCAACGGCAGCACAAACTTATCACGAACGGCCCTTATCGCTGGGTTCGGCATCCGGCTTATACCGGTTTATTGCTGGCCTTGGCGGCGGCGGGATTGGCGATGGGCGATGTCATGGCCGTGGCCTGCACCAGCCTGCCGACTTTCCTGGCTTTTAATTCTCGAATCGAACTGGAAGAGCGGATGTTAAAACAGAAATTTGCCGAGGCTTATATCGAATACAGCCAGGGCACCTGGAAATTAGTGCCCTGGCTGTTATGAAAGTCCCGCATTCGAATGGTTCCTTTTCGGGATGCTGATATTGACTGATCAATTAGGAGAAATTACCTGTAGCGTCGATTGACGGCTCTTGATTAGCCCCAAAATTAAGCCAATAACGCGCCGACCTGGGCTTGTGACATAGTTCCGAAGGCATTTTGTGCTTGATTCGGCTGACTCCGGATACTCGTCACCATTTGATCCACCAACTTCCGAGCCTGTTGTTGATCGGGAATTTGATTATTCATGTCTTTTACGCCTGTAGAACTCGCTAGCCTGAGTGATTCACTGGATAGCTCGACGCTGTCGCTAGCCGCGCTACTATCCGTGCCCTTCCGGTCGTCAGGTTTGTCGGTTCCGACCGTCTTGGGACTGGCTGGCGCGGGCTGGTTGGCTATCCTATTTTGCTTTAAATTTACACTGTTGATGTCCATGGTCGACTCCTCTTGGTTAGTCAGACATTTCAAATTAATGGCTTGATTCTACTCCAATTTAGCAAGGCATGATTGCCAAAAGATTTTAAAAAACATACCTGGCGCACAAATCCGCCACAGCCTTGCAAGCCCTTGAAGTTAAACTTTAATTTTTTCCGGTTTGTTAGCTGTTAAAATTCATCTCCAGCGGCTTTGGGTTTAAAACCGGGCCGGCTTAAACTATTCACCTTAACCACAAATTAGCAATGACCACAAAACCCAGTTCCGACCTGACTACGTTCGAAAATCCCAGACCCGCGCGCGATTTCACCATCCGGATCGACATTCCGGAATTCACCTGCTTGTGTCCGATGACCGGCCAGCCTGACTTTGCCAAATTGGTAATCGAATATGTTCCAAACCATTTGTGTGTCGAATTGAAGTCGTTGAAACTGTACATGTGGACTTTCCGCGAACGCGGCGCGTTTCACGAAGCCGTCACCAACGAAATCCTCGACCATATCGTCGCGGCGATTTCACCCAACTTCATGCGCTTGCGGGCCGAGTTCAACGTACGTGGCGGCATTTACACCACCGTGATTGCCGAGCACCGTAATCCGGCCTGGCAGCCGCCAGAACTGGTCAACCTGCCCTAAGCGACCGTGAGCGGCAAAACCTACTATAACGCCGACATTGCCGTCGCGCTGAAATACGACGGCAAAAATGCGCCGAAAGTCACCGCCAAGGGTGAAGGGTTGACCGCTCAACAAATTCTGGCGATTGCCGAAAAGCACGGCGTCCCGCTGCAAAACGAGCCGGAACTGGCCAGAATACTGGCGCAAGTGCCGCTCGGCGATGAAATTCCGCAGCAGTTGTATATCGCCGTCGCCGAAGTCATCGCCTTTGCCTACTTTATCAGCGGAAAAACTCCCGACTCCGAATCATGACCTTGAAACATATTTTTACCGTTCTACCCCAATACGTCCTGCCCCATCATTTTCTGTCGGGATTGATGTCCAAACTGACCCATTGCCAAAACCCGGCATGGAAAAATCTGTTCATCAAATTAATCATTCGTCTATACGGCGTCGACATGAACGAGGCCAAATTCCAGAATTTGGATCACTATTCCAGCTTCAATGATTTTTTTACCCGCGAATTAAAAGACGGCGCTCGCCCGATCGCCCCCGCCCTCGATGCGCTTGCCTGCCCGGCGGACGGTGTAGTCAGCCAGGCCGGCCCTATCGAAGACGGCAGGATTTTTCAAGCCAAGGGCCACGATTATACGGCGCTGGAATTATTGGGCGGGGATGCCGAGCGCGCCCAGGCCTTTAAAAACGGCTCCTTCGCCACCATCTATCTTTCGCCCAAGGATTATCACCGCCTGCATATGCCGCTAACCGGTACCCTGAGGGAAATGGTGCATATTCCGGGCCGTTTATTCAGCGTCAACGCCGCCACCGTGGATGGCGTGCCGAACCTGTTTGCACGCAACGAGCGCGTCGCCTGTATTTTCGATACCGAAGCCGGACCGATGGCGCTGGTACTGGTCGGCGCGATTTTCGTATCCAGCGTCGAAACCGTCTGGCATGGCGTGGTGACACCGCCCAGCATTGGCGAACCAAGAACCTGGCATTACCAAGCCGATGCCCCGGTACTGGAAAAAGGCGCGGAAATGGGCCGCTTTAACATGGGCTCGACTATCATCGTGTTGTTTGGTCAAAACCAAACCGCCTGGAACGATGATTTTGTTGCCGGTAAACCGGTAAAATTGGGCGAAAACATTGGACGTTATGCTGGATAACACTTGCAAAATCAACCGGAAATGCGTTTAGCACTTCTAGTGTGGCATAATGCCACGCTGTCCGGTTAGGTACCGGAATCGAATTACAACACGACGATAATAATTTTAAGAGGATGACAATGAGCTTTTTTATCTCTGATGCCATGGCGCAAGCCGCGCCAGCAGCCACTCAACCCGGTTTTGAAGGCATGCTGTTCCCATTAGGTATTCTGATATTTTTCTACTTTCTGTTTATTCGCCCCCAATCCAAACGCAACAAGGAACAAAAACAAATGTTGGCGGCGCTAGACAAAGGCTCGGAAGTGGTCACCACCGGTGGCATTCTGGGTAAAGTGGCGGAACTGGACGACAACTTCGTCAAATTGGAAGTGGCCGACAACAGCTTTATTCAGGTTCAACGCCATGCCATCGCCAACATGATGCCTAAGGGCACTTATAAAACCTTAAACAAAAAACCGAAAGTTTAAGTTTTTTCACGAACCCGCATAACAATCGAACCCCCGATCCTTAGTCGCAGCAAGGCTGTCACTGCTTTTAACGGAAACCCATGCAAAATCATTTCCCGCTCTGGAAAAATATTCTAGTCCTGACCGTTCTGATTTTCGGCATTCTTTATGCCTTACCCAATCTTTACGGTAACGATCCGGCAGTACAACTTGCTTCCAGCAACGCCACTCCGCTGCAACAAAGTCAAGCCGACGAAGTCGCCGCCAGCATCAAAGCCGCCGGTTATACGCTGAAATCGTTCGAATTCAAGGACGGCAAAATTCTGGCGCGTTTTAACAATACCGACGAGCAGATGAAAGCGGCGGACATGCTGCGCGACAAAATGTCCGAACGCGCTACTGTTGCGCTGAATCTGGCGCCGGCTACTCCCGCCTGGCTCGGCATACTCGGCGCGGAACCGATGTATCTGGGCCTGGATTTGCGCGGTGGCGTGCATTTCACGCTGGAAGTCGACATGGATACCGCGTTGAAACAAGCCGATGAGCGTTATGGCAATGACATCCGTAGCGCTTTCAGAGACGCCAAGGTCCGCTATCAATCTGTCAGCAAGGAAGCCGACGGTATTAAAATCGTTGTGCCAAACGAGGAAGCCCGTGTGGCGGCGGCCGAAGTGCTGAACAAGGACTTCCATAATCTGGACCTGACCGAAACCGGGCCCAATGAATTTTTGCTGACACTGCCCGAACGCGAAATATTTGCGATCAAAAAATCCGCGCTGGACCAAAACATCACCACGTTGCGCAACCGGGTCAATGAACTGGGTGTAGCGGAACCTATCATCCAGCAACAAGGCAGCAGCCGTATCGTGGTGCAATTACCCGGCGTGCAGGACACCGCGCGCGCCAAGGAACTGCTGGGCACCACCGCCACCCTGGAATATCGCATGGTGGATGTCGAACATGACGTCAAGTCGGCCATTGAAGGCCATGTGCCGGTCGGCAGCCGTTTATACAAGGATAAAAACGGTGCTCCGGTACTGTTGAAACGTTCGGTGATAGTCACCGGAGACCAAATCACCGATGCCTCTTCCGGCCTGGACCAGGACGGCCAAGCAGCGGTATTCATCACGCTGGACGGCGTTGGCGCCAAAAAAATGGGTAAGTTTACCCAGGAAAACATCGGTAAGCCGATGGCTGTGGTATTCATCGAATACAAATCGGAAACCAAGGTGGTCGACGGCAAAAAAGTTCAACATAAAGAAAAAGTTGAAAAAGTCATCAGCGTCGCCACCATCCGCGATTCTTTCAGCAAACGCTTTCAAACCACCGGCCTGGATAGTCCTCAGGAAGCTCGCACCTTGGCGCTATTGCTGAGAGCCGGCGCGTTGGCGGCCCCGGTTGAAATCGTCGAGGAGCGCACCGTCGGACCTAGCTTGGGCCAGGAAAATATCGATCAAGGCATGACCTCGATTCAAGTCGGCTTCCTGCTAGTGGTGGTGTTCATGATCATCTATTACCGCGCCTTCGGCTTGATCGCCAACTTTGCGCTGATCTTCAACGTAGTGCTGTTGATCGCCATTCTGTCGCTGTTGCAAGCCACCCTGACCCTGCCGGGCATGGCCGGTATCGTGTTGACCGTGGGTATGGCGGTGGATGCCAACGTCTTGATCAACGAACGCATACGCGAGGAACTACGCAACGGCAACAGCCCGCAAGCCAGTATTTTCGTCGGCTATGAAAAAGCCTTCGCCACTATTTTGGACTCCAACGTCACCACCTTGTTGGTCGCGCTGTTGCTATTCGGCTTCGGCACCGGCCCGGTCAAGGGTTTCGCGGTGGTATTATGCCTGGGTATCCTGACCTCTATGTTCACCGCCATTACCGGCACCCGCATGCTGGTGAACTGGTTTTACGGCGACAACCGCCGGGTCGAAAAACTGTCGATCTAAACAGGTTATAATTCAGTAAATTTTTATCATTAACCTCAACTGGAGTTTTAAAAAATGGCAATTGAACGTACTTTCTCTATCATCAAGCCCGACGCTGTCGCTAAAAACGTGATTGGAGAAATTGTCAGCCGCTTCGAAAAAAATGGTTTGCGCGTAGTCGCATCCAAAATGCTGCAACTGAGCCAAGAACAAGCCGAAGGCTTTTATGCCGAGCATAAAGAACGCGGTTTCTTCAAAGACTTGGTCAGCTTCATGATTTCCGGCCCCGTCGTTGTCCAAGTCTTGGAAGGCGAAAATGCGGTCCTGAAAAACCGCGAACTGATGGGCGCAACCAATCCTAAAGAAGCTGCGGCCGGCACCATTCGCGCCGACTTCGCGGTCAGCATCGACGAAAATGCCGTGCACGGCTCGGATTCCCCAGAATCCGCTGCTCGGGAAATCGCTTACTTCTTCTCCGCCGATGAACTCTGCGACCGCATCCGTTAAACCGGCGCTGATCAATCTGCTGGATTTCGACAGGAAAGGTCTGCAGACCTTTTTTGTCGGTCTGGGCGAAAAACCGTTTCGCGCCACCCAGCTGCTGAAATGGATCTATCAGGAAGGCGTGGTCGACTTCGACGAAATGACCAATCTGAGCAAATCCTTGCGCGGCTATCTCAAGGAAAACTGCTGCATCCAACCACCGGAAATCGTCGCCGAACAATTGGCCTCCGACGGTACCTGCAAATGGGCCATGCAAACCCATTGCGGCAACAAGGTGGAAACCGTTTACATCCCGGAAGAACGCCGGGCCACGCTTTGCATTTCCTCGCAAGTCGGCTGCGCCTTGGCCTGTAGCTTTTGCTCCACCGCCCAGCAAGGTTTTAACCGCAATTTGAGCACGGCCGAAGTCATCGGCCAGTTGTATCTGGCCCAGCAACGCCTGGGTAGCGAACGCCGCATCACCAATGTGGTGATGATGGGCATGGGCGAACCGTTATTGAATTTCGACAATGTCGTCGCGGCGATGAATCTGATGATGGACGATTTTGCCTACGGCCTGTCCAAACGCCGGGTCACCATCAGCACCTCCGGCGTGGTACCGGCCATGAACCGCCTGAACGAAGTTTGCGATGTCAGCATGGCGGTATCCCTGCACGCCCCCAATGATGAATTACGTAATCAATTGGTACCGATCAACATCAAATATCCGCTGGCGGAATTGATGGACGCCTGCCGCGCTTATGCCCAAAACGGCCCGCGTAAGCACATCACGTTTGAATATGTGATGCTGGACGGTATCAATGACAGTGAGGAAGACGCCAAAACCTTGGTAAAACTGCTGAAAAACGTGCCTTCCAAAGTGAATCTGATTCCTTTCAATCCTTTCCCGCAATCGCAATACCGCTGCTCAAAAAACGTGGCCATCCTTAAATTTCGGGATGTGCTGCATAACGCCGGCATCGTCACCACCATCCGCAAGACCCGCGGCGAAGATATAGACGCCGCCTGCGGTCAGTTGGTCGGTCAAGTACGGGATAAAAGCCGCCGCCATCTAAAATTGCAAGCGGCAAGGACAGCCCCCCATGCTATTTAAGCATGGCGCGCGCCTGCTCGTTTTTGCCGCCACCTGCGCCTTAGCTGGTGCCTGCGCATTCATACCCGACTTCGGCGGCAGCAGCATGAGCAATAGTGAAAAAGCCACGCTTAATTTGCAAATGGGCGTACGTTATCTGGATATGGGCATGCTGGACGTCGCCCAGGAAAAGTTGGAAATAGCCTATGACCTGGATTCCGGCAACCCTGAAACCCTGAATGCGCTGGCGGTGTTTTACGAGCGCATGAAGGACGACGAACAGGCCACCGATTATTATCAATCGGCCATCGGTAAAGCCCCCGACAATTTCAGTATCAAAAACAACTACGGCCGTTTTTTATGCGAACGCGGTAAACATGAACAAGGCATGGCGATGCTGCGGGAATCGTTGGATGCGCCGATGAACAAACGGCCCTGGCTGGCGTTGAGCAATATCGGCATCTGTCTGATACAACAAAATGACGTAGTGCAAGGCGAGGAGTATTTCCGCCGAGCCTTACAGGGCAACCCGGAATATTCGCCGGCCCTGCTGGAAATGATCAAAATCAGTTATAACAAACAGCAGTTCATGTCGGCGCGCGCGTTTTTGGAACGTTATCTGGCGGTTGCCAAACACAGCCCGGAGACATTATGGTTTGCTTTTCAAACGGAACGCTCGCTGGGTAACCAACAGGGCGCCGACAGTTACAAAGAACAATTACTCACCGCTTTTCCGACCTCCAAAGAGGCGCTACAAGTCAAAACCGCGATCAGCAAATAATCCGGCATCGATAAACATTTATGGCAAAACAACAACAGGCTATCCAAGCCATCCGCGGAATGCATGACATTCTGCCCGAACAATCCCCGTACTGGCAGTGGCTGGAACAACATGCCCGACAAGTCCTGGCCGCTTACGGTTACCAGGAAATCCGCCTGCCTATCGTGGAAAAAACCGAACTGTTCAAACGTTCGATCGGCGAAGTCACCGACATCGTCGAAAAGGAAATGTACACCTTCGACGACCGCAACGGCGACTCATTGACCCTGCGCCCGGAAGGCACGGCCGGCTGTCTGCGGGCCTGCCTGGAACACGGCCTGCTGCATAACCAAAGCCACCGGTTATGGTATTACGGGCCGATGTTCAGGCACGAACGCCCGCAAAAAGGCCGCTACCGCCAGTTTTATCAACTAGGAGTGGAAACCTACGGCATGCCCGGCCCCGACGTCGATGCTGAGATGATCCTGCTGACCGACCGGCTTTGGAAAAAACTCGGCATACGCGATAAAGTCGAACTGCAATTGAATTCGCTCGGCACCACCGAGGAACGCGCCGCCTACCGGGAAAAACTGGTCGAGTATTTCAAACAGCACATCGATGTGCTGGACGACGACAGTTTACGCCGCCTGGAGACCAATCCGCTGCGCATCCTGGACAGCAAAAACCCGGACATGCAACTGATGCTGAGCGAGGCGCCGGTGCTGCTGGATCATCTGGGCGAAGACAGCCTGCGGCACTTCGACAGCTTGAAAACCATGCTGGACGATCTGGGCGTCTGCTATGAATTGAATACCCGCTTGGTGCGCGGCCTGGATTATTACGGCAAAACCGTGTTCGAATGGGTCACCGACGAACTCGGTTCACAAGGCACCATCTGCGCCGGCGGCCGCTACGACGGCCTGATCGAACAACTGGGCGGCAAGGCCAATCACGCGATCGGTTTTGCGATGGGCATGGAACGGATACTGGCACTGGTCGAACAACTCGATACGGTAGCCATCGAACCAGTTGTCGATGTCTACATGATACGCGTCGGCGAGGCGGCCGAAAAAGCCGGTCTGCTGTTGAGCGAACAAATACGTGATGCGATAGACGGCTTGAAACTCCAAGTCCATTGCGGTGGCGGCAGTTTCAAAAGCCAATTTAAAAAAGCCGATAAGTCAGGCGCCGCGTTTGCGATTATCATAGGCGATGAAGAAGCCCAACGCGGCGAAGTGGCGTTAAAATCGTTACGTATCGAACAAGAACAAATCAGCTTGAGCCATGACGATTTATTGCGAACGCTAAAGCAATGGCACGCCGACAAACCTCTTTTGCATAAAAACTAAGCGAGACATACCGTGGCAATTTACGATACCGAAGAAGAACAAGTCGAACAGTTAAAAAAATGGTGGGAAGCCAATAACAGCTCGCTGATTGCCGGCGTGGCAACCGCCGTCGTACTGGTGGCCGGCTGGAATTTCTGGCAAAACCATCAATTGGAACAACGCAGCCAAGCCTCGCAAATGTATCAGCAGTTGCTGGTCGGCGGCGCCAACAACGATAACGCCTCCGTCGATAAATTGGCGGATCAACTGGCCGTCGAGCACGGTTCCTTGGCTTATAGCCATTTCGCGGCGCTGCAAAAAGCCAAAAGCAAAGTACAACAGGGCGATCTGGAAGCGGCAAAAGCCATTCTGGAGCAACAACTGCAGAATCCGGGTAGTCAGGAATTACAGCATGTTGCCCGCCTACGCTTGATTCAGCTGATGCTGGCAAGCGGTCAATACGAACCCGGCTTGAAACTGATTGCAGAAGTCGACCCGGCCAGCGCCGAAGGCTTCGCCGCCAGTTATGACGAACTGGAAGGCGATTTGTACGTGGCGATGGACAGGCTGGACGAAGCCCGCAACGCCTATCAAAGCGCCATCCGAAGCGGACAGGCAACGCCATTGACCCAGTTCAAACTGGACGACATTGCCACACCGGGCTTTAACCCGGAAGCCGCGAAATAATCATCGCCATTCAAACCACCATCATGCTGATAACCGAGCCCAAAAAATTTCGCGCACTATGGATGTTACTGACCTGCCTGCCCTTGCTCTCGGGTTGCGCGGGGCTGGATGCGGGACGCGATTTGATCTCGGGACTGTCGGATACGATATTCGGCGAGGACGATACCGCCGATCCGCCCGCGCTTTTAACCGAATACACCGCAGAAGTGCAGATCGACGTGCTGTGGAAGGAATCGGTCGGCAACGGCGCCGACAAGCAGTTTTTGAAACTGATACCCGCCGTTCAAAACGACAGAATCTTCGCCGCCGATCGCCAAGGCACGCTGCAAGCTCGCAACACCGTTAACGGCGACCTGGTTTGGGAGTCCGAAAGCGAATACGAATTTTCCGCCGGCCCCGGTCTGGGCAGGCAAACCGTGATCATGGGTTGCACCTCCGGTGAAGTGGTCGCCTACGATATTGCCAGCGGCGAACAAAAGTGGATTTCACTGGTACCCAGCGAAGTGCAAGCCGTACCGGTGGCTGCCAAGGGCATGGTCATCGTCCGCACCACTGACGGCAAGGTCATAGCCTTGCGCGAAGCAGACGGCAGCCAGTTATGGCTCTCCGAAGGCAGCGTACCGGCCTTGAGCATACGCGGAGCCGGCGCCCCGGTTGTGATCGAAGACACCGTTATCATCGGTTCGGCCAATGGCAAGATGCAAGCCCTGCAACTCAGCGACGGCAAGAGCCTGTGGGAAGCCACCATCGCCATGCCGACGGGCCGCTCCGAAGTCGAACGTCTGGTGGATTTGGACGTCGATCCGGTGGCTAGCCGTGGCGCCATCTATATTTCCAGCTTCCAGGGCGGCACTTCGTCGGTGTCGGAAGTGGACGGCGACGTGATCTGGCGTAACCCGGACATTTCATCCTATACCGGCATCAGCACCGATTGGCGATACTTGTATCTCAGCGACACTCATAGTGAGGTGTCGCAACTCGATCAACGCAACGGCGCCTCGTTGTGGAAACAAAAAGACCTACACAACCGCCAGCTCACCGCCGCCGTGGCCTACGACAATTATGTCGTGGTCGGCGATTTTGAAGGCTATGTGCATTGGCTATCCACCAGCGACGGCAGGCAGCTCGGTCGCACTCAGCTCACTAGTTCGCCGATCGAAGCCAAACCGGTTATCGTCGACGGCACCGTGTACATTTACGCAAAAGACGGCACCCTCGCGGCCTTGAAAGCGAGATAACTTATGCTACCAGTCATCGCCTTGGTTGGCCGACCCAATGTCGGCAAATCCACCCTGTTCAATTATCTGACCCGCAGCCGCGAGGCGTTGGTCGCCGACTATCCCGGCCTGACCCGCGACCGCCAATACGGCCGAGTCAAGCGCGGTGAACGCGATTGCCTGGTGGTCGACACCGGCGGCATCACCGACGACCTGGAAGGTATCGACGTTTTCGCCAAGAAGCAGGTCGAGATCGCCTTGCAGGAAGCCGACGTGGTGTTTTTCATGGTGGATGCCCGCGACGGCATCAACGCCTCCGACGAAGCCATTGCCGACATGCTACGCAAACTGGGCAAACCGGTGGTGCTGGTGGTGAATAAAATCGACGGTATCGACAGCAACACCGTCACCCACGATTTTTACAGTCTGGCGCTGGGCGAACCAGTGCCAATTGCCGCCACCCATGGCCGTAATGTGCATGAACTGCTGGGCCGTATCGACGACCTGATACCAGCGGTTGAAGATGAATTTGAAGAACAGGATCCCGGCATCGCCATCGCCATCGTCGGCCGTCCCAATGTCGGCAAATCGACCCTGGTCAACCGCCTGCTGGGCGAGGAACGGGTGGTGGTATTCGATGAAGCCGGCACCACCCGCGACAGTATTTATATCCCGTTCGAACGTAACGGCCAAAAATTCACCCTGATCGACACCGCCGGTATGCGCCGCCGCGCCAAGGTATCGTTGACGGTGGAAAAATTCAGCATCATCAAATCGCTGCAAGCCATCGAAAAAGCCCATGTGGTGATTTATTTGATCGACGCCCGCGAAGGCGTCACCGATCAGGACGCCCATATTCTGGGCTTGGTGCTGGAAGCCGGCCGGGCCTTGATTATTGGCCTGAACAAATGGGACGGCCTGGATGCCGAACACCGGGCCTTCGTCAAAAAACAGATCGAAATTAAACTGACTTTTCTGGACTTTGCCGAGAAACATCCGATTTCAGCCTTGCACGGTAGCGGCGTCGGTAAGTTGTTCGACGTGGTGCATAGCCTGTACGATTCAGCAATGATAGACATGTCGACACCGGTATTGACCCGAATCTTGAACGATGCCGTTTCCTCGCACCAACCACCCTTGGTCGGCGGCCGCCGCATCAAGCTGAAATACGCCCACCAGGGCGGTCGAAATCCGCCGGTAGTGGTAATCCATGGCGTGCAAACCGACTCCCTGCCGGGCGCTTACAAACGCTTCCTGATGAACTATTACCGAGAACAGTTGCAACTGAAAGGCACGCCGGTCAGGCTGATATTCAAGTCGCCGGAAAATCCTTTCCACGGCCAGAAAAACAAGTTGAGCGATCGGCAGGTCAAAAAGCGCAAACGATTGATCGATTTCAGCAAACGGAAAAAATAAGAACGGCGAAAGGCGAAAAATTATAGCGATTCGGTAAATGCTAACTCAACTTATGCCTTGTGCCTAAAAATCATACCCACTCAGGAGCATCGTTATGGCAACCATCACTTTCCAAGGCAAACCGATCAGTACCGTTGGAGATCTGCCGGCTATCGGCAGTAAAGCCCCCGACTTCAAACTGACTAACCGTAAAATGCAGGACGTCGGTCTGGCCGAGTTCGCCGGCAAACGCAAGGTGATGAATATCGTACCCAGCCTGGACACGCCGACTTGCGCCACCTCAACCCGCAAGTTCAACGAAAAGGCCGCGCATCTACACAATACCGTGGTGTTAACCATCTCCGCCGACCTGCCCTTCGCCCAGGCCCGTTTTTGCGAAATCGAAGGCATCAAACATATCACGGCCCTATCCAGCTTCCGTTCCAGCTTCGCCCATGATTACGGCGTCGAGCTGCTGGACAGCATTTTGGCCGGCCTGACCGCGCGAGCCATCGTGATCATCGACGAAAACGATCAAGTCACTTACACCGAATTGGTCAGTGAAATCGCCGACGAACCGGATTACACCAGTGCGCTGGCCGCGCTGGTAAACCATGTCGACCATCATGGCTAAGCGGTAATCAACGCTCAATTCCGGAGCTGCGCGCGCCTGAACAGCCTATGGTCATTCAGTTTGCGCCTCAACCGATGATAAAACCCGGCAGATGCCGTGGCTGTGGCGTTAAGCTGACCGTTTTACAAGTCAGGCGCGGCTTATGCGACGCCCCGGAATGCCGGCGCAAGGATGTCGCTTACCAGGAAGATCTGAGACGCCAATCGACTTTGCAGCGGGTTCGTGAGTCACTGCCTGAATCATGGCCTCCAAATGCGGCCATCGCGCTACTGCCTCGCAACCAGCAGAGCCTGATTCCACTTAGCCGCAAACGCATCCAAGCCCACCGCCGGCATCTGGAGCAGGTTGTAAGACAGGCACGGGAACAACGGGAGGCGGACGAATCGATAGCCACGGAAACCCGCGCCACGACCAGCGGAGTTTCACCGGGCCAAGCCACCCTCCCGGTGCTTGGGAGCATTTGCGGACTATGCGGCGGCCACTGCTGCAATACCGGAGGCAATGCGGCTTGGCTGGAGCCCGCCACCATAGTCCGCAGGCAACGGGAAGCTCCCGACCTAAATGAAGATAGCATCGTCGAAACCTACCTGTCTTACCTGCCCGAAATCAGCCACGAAAACAGCTGTATCTACCATGCCGAGAACGGCTGTTGCTTGCCGAGAAACATCCGCTCGAACGTCTGCAACCAATACTTGTGCCGAGGTTTGGGCGAAGTGGTAAGCGCGCTGGATAGCGCCTTTTCCGTCTGTGTCGCCGCCAGTATGACCGGCAGCGAGATCAGTCAAGTGGCTTTAATCGATGCTCAGGGTATCTTGGAAAAACTGAAACCGGAACAGCCAGATGAATAGGTTGCAATCGGCGGATGCCGATAAGCGGCTAACCTTTACGCCGAGTGTTGCTTATCAGTATACGCCAAACCCATGGCCTGTTTACAACTTGCCTTGGACGATTTGATAAATCGCTTCCGCTTCCGTATCGGCGTTTTGCATGATGGCTTGCAATTCCGCCAATTTAGCTTCGGCAAATTCACGGTCCTTTAAACTGGCCGCATTGATATGCACGTTCAAGGCCGCGCTTTTCAAACCGGCGTAAGCCGCCATCACCGCCACACCAGCGTCGCTGATCACGCCCAAGTTGCCTTTTTCCGCCGCCACCCGGCTTAATTCGACGGCCTTGGCGCAGGCTTTGGCGCAAGCCAGCGGCACTTCGGTGGCTTCCCGCAATACCCACTGGATTTGGGCGCTACGTTGGGCTTTTTCCTCATCGCTGGCTTTCGGTAAACCGTAGCAGGCCATCAACTTATCGAATACGTCGACATCGGCCTTGATCATGCCGATCAATGTCACTCGCAAGGCTTCGGATTCGGCCAACAAGGCTTGCATGTCGGCTTCGACTGCCGCGTATTTGGGTTTGCCCAGGGTCAGATTGCAGACCATGCTGACCAAGGCAGCTGCCTGAGCCCCCATCACCGCCGCCGCGCTACCGCCGCCGGGCGTGGCTTGTTTGCTGGCCAGTTCACCGAGGAAGGTTTCCACCGATTTGTCTTTGATTTCAGTCATACTGTGCCTTTAATTCTCGCGGCGCCAGCTAGTCAGGCCGCCAGCAATATCTTCCAATAAGATGCCTTGGGCTTTTAATTGATCCCGTATGCTGTCCGCCTGAGACCAGTCTTTGTTGGCTTTTGCGGCTTTTCTGGCTTCGATCAATCGTTCGATTTCGACTTCGGTCAGACCATCGGTGCTTGCCCCACCCTTCAGAAAGCTGTCAGGGTCGTCCTGCAACAAACCTAGGATCGTCGCCAACTGTTTCAGAGTTGCCGCCAAAATCTGCTTATCTTCGGCTTTATTCAATTCTCGAGCCACATCGAACAACACCGCTAACGCCACCGGCGTATTGAAATCGTCATCCATCGCCTGCTCGAAGCGCTGTTTGAATTCTGCATCGATAGCCACATCGGTAATCCCCACGCCTCTTAACGCGGTATACAAACGGGTCAGTGCCGCACCGGCATCGTCCAGTTGTTCGTCGGAATAATTCAACGGGCTACGGTAATGGCTGGACAGGATGAAGAAACGGATCACTTCCGGCCGGAATTGCTTCAACACCTCGCGCACGGTGAAAAAATTACCCAATGATTTGGACATTTTCTCTTCGTTGACCCGCACGAAACCGTTGTGCATCCAGTAATTGACGAACGGCTCGCCGGTGGCGCCTTCGGACTGGGCAATTTCATTCTCGTGATGCGGAAATTGCAAATCCATGCCGCCGCCGTGAATATCAAAATGATTGCCCAGGCAGCAAGTCGACATCGCCGAGCATTCGATATGCCAACCGGGACGGCCCTGGCCCCAAGGCGAATCCCAGTAAGGTTCGCCGGGTTTGGCCATTTTCCACAGCACGAAATCCAGCGGATCGCGCTTGGCGATATCGACATCAACCCGCTCGCCGGCCTGCAAGTCTTCGATGTTTTTACCGGACAATTTGCCGTAGCCTTGGAAACGATTGACGGCATAAAACACGTCACCATTGCCGCCAACATAGGCGTATTCGCGCTCGATCAACTTTTGGATCATATTAATGATAGCCGTGATCGACCGGGTGGCCCTAGGTTCGATGTCCGGCGGCAACACCGAGAGTGCGCGCTCGTCTTCATGCATTGCTTCGATGAAGCGCTCGGTCAAGGCCGAAAAATCTTCGCCATTGTCGTTGGCGCGCTGGATGATTTTGTCATCAATGTCGGTGACATTGCGCACATAAGTCAATTCGTAGCCCGAATGCCGTAAATAGCGCGCCACCGTGTCAAACACCACCATCACCCTGGCATGGCCGATATGGCAATAGTCGTAAACCGTCATGCCGCAGACGTACATGCCGATTTTGCCAGGCTGTTTGGGGACGAATTCTTGCTTGCTTCGGGTCAGGGTATTGTAGATTTTCAGCATCGGGATCAGGTGAATACGGCTAAAGACCGAGCAATCTATCAAGATTTCGGCTTCTCTTTCAAGATAAAAACACCTAGAATTGCCGGCTTGCAGCGATTTTAGGAGCCATGCATGCGTAACCCACTTGTTTACCTGATGCTGTTTTTGTTTTCAACCCTTTCATTTGCAACGGAAAAACAAATGTCCGACACCCAAACCAAAGTAAAAATGACCACTTCCTTGGGCACTTTCGTGATCCAGCTGGATAATGCCAAAGCCCCGGTTTCCGCCGCCAATTTTGCCGAATATGTCAAAAGCGGCTTTTATAACGGCACCATCTTTCACCGGGTGATTCCGGGCTTTATGGCGCAAGGCGGCGGTTTCGACACCAGCTTTGCGCAAAAAGAAACTAAGGCGCCGATCAAAAACGAAGCCGACAATGGCCTGAAAAACAAACGCGGCACACTAGCCATGGCCCGCACCAATGATCCGAATTCGGCCACCGCTCAGTTTTTCATCAACTACAAGGACAACTCGTTTCTGGATCACACCAGTCCGACCCCCAGCGGCTGGGGTTATGCCGTTTTCGGCGAAGTCATCGAAGGCATGGAAGTTGTCGACGAAATGGCCAAACAACCCACCGGCAATCGCGGCGGCCATCAGGATGTGCCTAAAACCGACATCGTGATCGAAAAAGCCGAAATCATCGAGTAAATTTTGGGCAAGGTTCCGCCGCCAGGCGGAACCCTTATCTCTTGAAACAAGACACACTCTTTATCTCCGACCTGCATATCTCGCTGGAAAAAACCGAGATCACCCGGCGATTCCTGGATTTCCTACAAAACCGCGCCCGGCGGGCTCAAGCGCTGTATATTCTCGGTGACTTATTCGATGCCTGGATAGGCGACGATGACAATACTCCGCCCAACAAAACCATCAAGCAGGCGCTTAAACAATTATCCGACAGCGGCACCCAAGTTTTTTTGCTGCAAGGCAATCGGGATTTTTTAATCGGCCAACGATTTGCCGACGAAACCGGCATTACTTTGCTAGACGAGTACGCCGTGGTCGAACTCAATCACCATCGCGTCCTGCTGACCCACGGCGACCTGCTGTGCACAGACGACCTTCCCTATCAAGCCTTTCGACTAAAAGCGCACAGCCCGGAATGGCAGGAAAACGTGTTATCCAAACCGTTATGGCTGCGGTTGCTGGCGGCGCGCTGGTATCGTTTGCGAAGCTATTGGCATAAACGCAAAAAGACGCAAGACATCATGGATGTGAATCCGCGAACAGTCATCGAAACGATGCAAAAATATCAATGCCGCACATTGATCCACGGACATACCCATAGACCGGCCATGCATGATCTAACGGTTGATGGCGCCGCCGCGCAACGCATCGTGCTGGGGGATTGGAAAAAAGACAGCGCGGAATGCCTGTGCTGGGATGAGCGGACTTTTCGGCGGGAAACAATTTAAGAATCAGCCAGCAGCCGGTGGATGGTTAAAACGACGGGCAAAAAAAATCCGGCAGCACATCAAGATCACTTTCCGCGCTACCGGACCTTCTACTATCTCCGTTGTAATAGACAGCTATGCAACCTAGTAGTTCAGTCAACAATCAATTTTTTTTAAAACGCACAACCGGGTTTTACCCCTAATTTTTTCAGGATGATAGCCAGCGGACAAAAGCCGGTAAAAGACGCCTGTAACAAATTAGCCCCGACAAAAGCGGTAAACCACAGCCAATTTGGTGAGTGCCAATGCGCCAATGCCAAGCTGAGCAAAATAAAAGATCCGGCAAACGCCATGACCATGCGATCGATAGACATCGTTGCCTCCTATTTCAAACGCACCACGCCCATCAGTTTCAGCATCATGCGTTCGTAAAACGGCTCGCTGATGCCTTTTCTGACTTTGCGCATGAAGTATTTTTCAAAGCCGATTTTGGCCAGATGCACCCATTTGCCATGGTTGGCCCAAGTCGTGTTGCGCGGCGGAATCTGCGGCACCGCCAAAAACGCTACCCCAGTGTCGCCCAGATCGGCCAGACATAATGCACTTAGGCTAGGAATATCCGACGGCTGCTTGCCCGCCAGTTCGTCGCGAATATTGTGCGCGGTGGCCGTCACCATGGATTCGATCATGTAACCGGTTTTCGGCGTACCTGTCGGCACCGGGGTTTTTTCCACCGGCGGCAAGGCTACGCATACGCCGACCGAGTAAATGTTTTTATAAGTCGGATTACGCTGATGCTGGTCGACAATCACAAACCCGCGAGGGTTGGTCAATCCTTCCGCGCCGCAGTGACGCACGGCATCGACACCGGTGAATGCGGGCAGCATCATGGAATGTTTAAAAGGCACTTCGTGCTTTTTCTTTTCGTTGCCGTCGTCGTCGACTTCGGTGACGTACATCATGCCCTGCTCAATGCGGTCGACCTTGGCATTGGTAATCCATTTGATGGTTTTGTCGCGTAGCGCGCTTTCCAGCAACCCCTTGGTATCGCCGACACCGCCCAAGCCCAGATGGCCGATATAAGGTTCCGAGGTAACGAACGTCATCGGTACTCGGTCACGGATTTTGCGTTTACGCAGTTCGGTTTCCAGAATCATCAGATATTCGTAAGCAGGACCGAAACAGGACGCGCCCTGCACCGCTCCAATGACGATCGGACCTGGCTCTTGCATGAACTTGTCCCAATCCTGCGCGGCAACCGCGGCATGATCAACATGACAGACGGACGAGGTATAACCGCCATGCGGCCCCATGCCCGGCACTTCGTCAAAGGCTAGGCGTGGACCGGTGGCAATCACCAAATAGTCGTAATCAACTGAGGAACCATCGGCCAAATCGACCTTATTATTGGCCGGATCAACCTTGGTGGCGGCTTTTTGGATAAAGTTGATGCCTTTTTTCGCCATTACCGGCGCCAGCTCGATTTTCAAATCCTCGGGTTTACGCCATTTGGGCGGCACCCAGGGGTTAGACGGCACGAAATGAAAAGTGGGCGAATCGGAAATTACTACCACCTCATGCTCTTTACCGACAATTTCTTTCATTTCGTAAGCCATCGGCACACCACCGATACCCGCACCCAATACAACGATTCTAGCCATGACTATCTCCTCTTGTTTTTACTTGAAGGTATTGTTTTTGAAGTGGTGCCCATGCTACGTGATTATGTTTTTATCGACTTCAAAAACTGGAAAACTCAGAATATTAGCATTTGATAATATTTGCAACTAAATTTTTCTTGCCTTTTCAATATAGTCCCTTATGCAGAAAAAGTCGCAGCGCGTACAATAAACCAATATGTATAAATCCGGGAATCACAGATGAACGACCAATCCGACAACGAACAAGCCTGGCGGGAAAAACTGACACCTGAACAATTTCATGTCTGTCGCGAAAAAGGCACCGAACCGCCCTTTACCGGCAAATATACCGATTGCAACATTGAGGGCATTTACCATTGCGTCTGTTGCGGCCAGGCCTTATTTGCCTCGGACCATAAATTCCACTCCGGCTGCGGCTGGCCCAGCTTTTGGGAACCCTTGAACGAAAGCAGCCTGGATGAACACGAAGATACCAGTCACGGCATGCAACGCACCGAAGTGACTTGTAGCCATTGCGGCGCCCATTTAGGCCATGTCTTCCCCGATGGCCCGCAACCGACCGGCCTGCGTTATTGCATCAATTCCGTGGCTCTGGACCTGAAGAAACCAGCATGAATGCTCGGCAACAAGTACAAGATTGTCTGGATTTTATCGATGCCAGCCCCAGCCCCTGGCATGTAATTGCTAGCCTGGAACAACGTTTACGGGATTTCGGCTTTCAGCGTCTGCACGAAACAGAGCACTGGTCGTTGAGCGCTGGCGGGCGTTATTATGTGGTACGCGACGATTCTTCCATCGTCATGTTCGTGGCTGGACACAAAGACTTGGCTCAAACCGGCTTTAAAATACTCGGTGCCCACACCGATTCGCCCGGTTTACGCCTAAAACCCAATCCGGTGCTAAATAGCGAACAACTACTTCGTCTCGGTGTGGAAGTCTACGGCGGCCCGATCCTGGCGACATTTAGCGACCGCGACTTAAGCCTGGCGGGCCGGATTGCCTATCGAACCGACGACGGTACTATCGCCAGCCGCCTGTTGCGCTTCGAGCAGCCGCTATTAAGGCTGCCTAACCTTGCCATACACATGAACCGGTCGGTCAACGAAGATGGCTTAAAACTGAACAAACAAACCGAGCTGCCGTTACTGTTCGCCAATGCAACCCAACAGCAACTGGCATCCGATCGATTTATCGAACTGCTGACTCAAGTGGCCGGGCTGGCCGTCGAACAGATTCTGAGCTGGGAATTCAACATCTACGACACCCAAAAAGGCGTATTTTGGGGTGACAATCAGGCTTTTTATGCCGACAGCCAACTGGACAATCTGGCCTCCTGCCATGCCGGGCTGACTGCCTTATTAAACGAATCCGCCCTCAACAGCGGCAATACATTGGTCTGCGCGTTTTTCGATCATGAAGAAATCGGCAGCGAGAGTTGCAAGGGCGCGGCCGGCAGCTTTTTACCGGATGTACTGGAGCGTGTCGCGCTTGCACTGGATTTGGATAAACAGGGTTATCACCGCGCACTCGCCAACAGCCTGATGATCAGCGCCGACATGGCCCACGCTTATCAGCCCAATTTTCCTAACGCTTATGAACCTGGTCATAAAATCATCGTTAATCGGGGACCGGTCATCAAGATTAATGCCAATCACCGGTATGCCTCAACCTGTCTATCCGAAGCCGCCTTTATGCAGATTTGCCGGCAAGCCGAAGTGCCTTTCCAAAAATATGCCCATCGCGGCGATCTGCCCTGTGGCAGTACCATTGGTCCTATCGCATCGGCTAAGCTGGGCATGGCCACGGTCGATGTCGGTAACCCGATGTGGGCCATGCATAGTGCGCGCGAAAGCGCCGGCGTGCAAGATCATACCTATATGATCAAAGTATTGAACTACTTTTTTTCGAGCATATAGCTTTAAGAAAAAACTTAGACTATCCTTGTCCGATGACCCCATCTGATAGGAATTAAGCTTGGTATTTTTCGAGCATGACGGTTCGTCTGCTGGTCTGATAGCCGCCGTTAGCAAAATAATCTTGCCACTTTGCCTGATTTGTAACGTGGCGTATGGCGATGAAAGCCTTGAGTACAAAATCAAGGCCGCCTATCTTTACAATTTCACCAAATTCATCACCTGGCCGGAAAACCATGCCACGACTTTCAATATTTGCATTGTTGGAGGTGACCCGTTTCGAAAGTTGCTCGATAACCTGGAAAGCAAAACGGCGTTCGATAAGCCGATCCGGGTATTTCGTTATGCCCACATAAAACAGGCGAAAGATTGCCACATTGCCTATTTTGACAAAATCGAGGATGTCACCAGCATTTCGGCACCGAATTCATTAATCGTAGGCGCTTTGCCCAGCACCTTGACGGTCGGTAGCCAGCCTTTTTTTGCCGAATCCGGTGGGATGATCGGTTTTGTCCTTGAACAGGAAAAAATAAAATTACATATTAATCTCAAGGCTTTAAAACTATCCGGTCTCGAGATTAGCGCTAAATTGATCGAAGTCTCGACCTTAGTCAAAGAGGATGAACATGAGTAATCTATTCTCGCGTTTTTCCATCAAATCCAAACTACTTTCGATTGCGCTCGCCTCCAGTTTCTTCTCGATGCTACTGGCTTTACTAATATTGGTCATCATCAATATCACCGAGGTTAAACGTAAGGCACAAGATGACTTTTTGGCCGCGGCTACTCTGATTGCCAACCGAAGCGTTGCCGCGGTGATGTTTGACGACCATGGATTGGCCAAGGAAAACCTGACATCGCTGGCTAATCTGCCCGATTTATTAAACGCCTGTGTTTATGATAAACAAGGACTGTTGTTTACGAGCCTGGACCATATCGACGCACCGTGTCCGCCATCCTCGTCCGGAATGCGGACGCATACCGACAAACTAACTATCTACGTTTTTGAAGCGATGCTGATGGACAAGGAGCCGATCGGTAGCGTCTTGATCATCTCCGATTTGAGTTCGGCGCTGATGCGCCAAGTAAAATTTGTAGGCGTGGTATTAATCGTGCTGTTTATCGCTTTATTTGCGGCTTTTCTGGTGACCATACCGCTACTTAACCGCGTAGCCAAGCCCATCGCCTTCCTGGCTAAAACCGCTGAGAAAATCAGCCGAAACCACGATTATTCGATACGCGCGCATAAATGCAGCGACGACGAAATCGGTATTTTGGTGGACGCCTTCAACGGCATGTTGGAAACAGTCGAGGCTAAAAACAAAACCCTGGTCGCCCTGAAGAACAATTACCAAACACTGTATGACAATAACCCAACCATGGTGTTCGATCTAAGCCTGCAAGGGCAAATCCTGTCGGTCAACCAGTTTGGTGCCAGACAGATCGGTTTGAGCGTCAACCAATTGCAGCACACCTCCATCTTCAACTTTACCCACCCTGAAGACTTAGCCAATAGCCGGACGTTTTTCCAACTATGCCAAAAATATCCGCAGCAGGTCCATAAACAGGAAAGACGCTTCATTTGCAATAATGGCCATATTATCTGGGTACGAGAAACCGCAAGACTGGTGGATATCGGAAATGACCATCAGCACGTTTTACTGGTGGGTGAAGACATCACCGAAACCCGGCGCCTGGCCGACAAAGTTGCTTACCAAGCCAGCCATGACGAACTCACCGGTTTGACCAACCGCCGCCATTTTGATACTCATGTTCAAGATCTAGTCTCGCAAGCACATTCCGATAATAGCTCGCATGTCATGTGTTATCTGGATTTGGACCAATTCAAGGTAGTCAACGACACCTGCGGCCACCTAGCGGGCGATGAATTGCTCAGGCAACTGGGCGAATTATTAAAACAACAGGTGCGAAAAACCGACATATTGGCTCGCTTGGGCGGCGATGAATTTGGGATTTTGATGGCGCATTGTTCCCTGGAGCAAGCCTTGCTGACCGGCGACAAACTTCGTAACGCGATTTGTGATTTTCAATTTGCCTGGGAGAATCGCAGCTTCAGCATCAGTGTCAGCATCGGCATAGCCCCCATCAATCGCAGCAGCGGCAATGCCGTCGACATTTTGAAAGAAGCCGACGCAGCGTGTTATGCGGCCAAGGAAAAAGGCCGCAATCGGGTACATGTCTTCAGCAGCAACGATGACGAGTTGGCCGAACGGCAAGGCGAGATGCAATGGGTGGAAAAAATCCGGGTCGGCATTGATGAAAATCGTTTTAAACTGTACGGGCAATTAATTGTGCCTATCGCCGAAAGGGAAGAAGGCTTGCATTTTGAAACCTTGCTACGCTATCAAGACGAACAGGGAAAGATTATTCCGCCCGGTGCGTTTTTGCCCTCCGCCGAACGTTACAATATGGCGCCGGCCCTGGATCGCTGGGTCATCAGCAACCTGTTCGAATATCTAGGCACCACCCCCGGATTTATCGAACGCCTGGAGCTATGTTCCGTCAATCTATCCGGCTTATCGTTGTCCGATGAAACCATGCTGGATTTCATCGGCGAGCAATTTCGCAAATGGCAGATACCCACCTACAAAGTCTGCTTCGAAATCACCGAAACCGCGGCAATCAGCAATCTGTCATATGCCAAGCATTTCATCGACACCCTACGCAAAAAAGGCTGCCTGTTCTCGCTGGATGATTTTGGCAGCGGTTTGTCATCATTCGCTTACTTGAAAAACCTGCCCGTGGATTTTCTGAAGATCGACGGCTTATTCGTCAAGGATATTCTGGAAGATAAGATTGACTGGACCATGGTCAAAGCCATTAACGAAGTCGGCCATGTAATGCACAAAAAAACCATAGCCGAATTCGTCGAAAACAAAAATATCTTCGAATTATTGAAAACACTAGGCGTCGATTACGCCCAAGGCTATGGAATAGCCAAACCCGTACCATTGCGAGAACTGTGAGAAACGCCATGCAAAATCGTCTAAAGTTACAATTAAGACGTACCCTGTTGCTAAGTTGTATTGGAAATTATGCTTATGCGCAACCCAGCATGGACGATTTGATGGAGTTATCACCGGCGGAACTCGGCGATATTTCCGTCAGCATAGCCTCCGGCACCGCCAAAGCCCTATCGCACTCCGCAGCAGTCACCAGCGTCATCACGGCGGAACAAATCAGCACGATGGGCGCCACCGAACTGCATGAAATTCTGGAAACCGTACCCGGCATCCACGTCACCATCCAACCTGTCACCAACGATTACACCTATACCATGCGCGGCATGCGCAACGATACCAATGCCGAGGTGTTGTTAATGATGAACGGCACCCGCTTTTCGGTACCTCAGCAAGGTACCCATATGGCAGGCATGATCATCCCGGTCGAAAACATTCAGCGAGTTGAAGTCATCAGAGGGCCGGGTTCGGCGCTTTACGGCGCCGACGCCTTTGCCGGCGTGATTAACATCGTCACCAAAAAGGCCGCCGACCTGGATGGTGTCACTGTCGGCGCCCGAGGCGGCAATGCCGACAGCAAAAGCGCTTGGGGACAATATGGCGGGCAATGGCAAGGTTGGAGCGTGGCCACCAGCCTGCAATACAGCCATAATGGCGTCGACCCGGATCGTATCATTTATTCCGATGCCCAAACGCAACTGGATAGCCTATTACACACCCAAGCCTCCCTTGCTCCCGGTCCGATGCAAACCCAAAACGAGCGCTGGAATGGGCATCTGAATTTACAGCGCAAGCATTGGGATTTGAGTTTCTGGGCTTTCAACGAAGCCGATACCGGTTTTCGGGCCGGATCCAGCGGCGCGCTGGATAACCGCGGCAAGCTCAACGGCAGCAACTATCTAGCTGATGTGCGCTATTCCAGCGAGGATAGCATTGATGATTGGGAACTTCAGGTCCATGCCAGTTTGCTGCATACCGACGTATTAGCGAATGTCTATAGCCTTCCAGCCGGCTCTGTAGTGCCCATGGGCGCTGACGGTAATTTGAGTAGCACAACCCCGGTCGGCTTGGTTGCCTTCCCGGATGGCATGCATTTCATCTCCGGTAGAAAGAATACCGTACCCAGCTTCGAGTTCACCAGCATTTATAACGGCTTCAGCGATCACCTATTACGCATGGTTGCCGGATTTCGCTACGAAGAATTGAATACTCATGAAGACCGCAATTTTGGCAGCGGTATTATCAACGCTTCCACTTTACGATCACCTCCCGCTATCAACACGGCCGGTGGCTTGGAAAATGTTACCGGTACTCCCCTAGCTTTTCTCGGCGATCATCATCGGGACATCTGGTCCATGGCCGTACAAGACGAATGGCAAATCGCAGCGGACTGGCAGTTGACCACGGGCCTGCGCTACGACCATTACTCGGATTTTGGCAATACCTTAAATCCGAGAGCAGCTCTGGTTTGGGACATCAATCCTGAATTAACCGGCAAAATATTGTACGGCCGAGCCTATCGGGCTCCCAGTTTTCTGGAGCAATACCAACAAAACAGCCCTCAATTCACGGGCACCCCCTCACTTCATCCGGAAACCATTGAAACAACCGAACTAGCTTTCGATTACCGCCCTACCAAGACGCTTAGAACCAGTCTAAATCTGTTTTATTACAAAATAGAAGATCTAATCGGCGGTGAATTTGTCACCCAAGGAGCACCTTTAACCCAAACCAATACACCGGGCCAACACGCTTACGGCAGTGAATTTGAATGGGATTGGAAATTTCATCCGGATTGGAGTTTGCGCGGCAATTATGCTTGGCAATATGCTCGCCAGGAAGCCAGTTTACGCCGGGTCAGCAACGTACCTGAGCATCATGTTTATAACGCTCTAGCCTGGAATTTCACACCGAAATGGCAAATTCAAACCCAAATTAACTGGTTGGGACACCGTCTTAGCAGTTCGGATGACAGACGGATTTTGGAAGATTACGAAACCGTCGACCTGACCATAAATGCCAAACGTCTGATGGGGTATTTAGATTTAACCGCCTCGGTTCGTAACCTGTTCGATAGTAACGGCAAGGAACCGGCAGTCAGTAGTTACCCCGATAACCTGCCCATTGCCGGTCAAAGCTTTTATTTCGAGGCCCAAGTGCATTTTTAGGCGGTGATAGCTTGTCTGTTAAGCTGTTGCCTGATCGCATCCAGCAAGTGAGCCACCATTCTTCTGCTCAGCCATGCTTCTCCTTGAGTCACCGCGGGTATCAACCTACCGATATAGTCCGATAATTGCCGCCCTTCCTGATAACCCTTGGCGCCCGCCAATAAACAGCGAAAAATCTGCTCCTCACTCATTTCCTCGCCAATAACCACCAGATTTGACCTAGCCGTTGCGGCAAGTAGCAAACGGATATAGTCAGGCGTTTGTCCTCCTAGCAGACCATAGTCCAGTAAAATCAATTCCGGTTGTTGTTGCTGAGCAACATTCAAGGCTCGGATTTCATCGGTAATACAAACCACCTCAGCTTCGATAGCCACTAAAATTGTCGCTATTTGTCCGGTGTCATCTATTACAAGAATTTTCATCTGGATAAGGCATATTCAAATTTCTATGGACTGGCTTTCAACAAAATACCAGTAGCTATGGTTATAGAATCCATTGGGTAGCGGATACTTGGTTTGCAGCCTAATCCAAAGCGAAAACTCAAGGATTATCCTAGGAACACACTAGTCAGCGGTTATATCGACAAAACCGTGCAAGCCTCGTTTTGAATCCGCAGCCAACCAATCCTTTAAGTATTGCAGCTCTTTGGTTAATTGCAATTCATCCAGGCTTTTTTTATTTTTTAGCAAACGAAAGGCGGAAGATAAGACTTTGTAATCCGCACCAACTATACCGGCCCGCCTCAAGCCGACGATGTTAAGCCGGTAATGTTTAGCCGGGCGGCCACCAATCAACATGAACGGAATCACATCCATATTGATACCGGTAGTGCCCTGCACGATCGCGTAAGAGCCTATCCGGCAAAACTGATGTACCACGACAGCCCCTCCCATAAACACGTTATTACCCACTTCCACGAAACCACCAATCGCTACATTATTGGCAAAGATGGTTTTATCGCCCACCGAGCAATCATGCGCGACGTGACTGTTATTCATGAAATAGCAGCCGGAACCAATTTTAGTTGAACCGCCAGCGGCCGTGGCCCTATGCGCGGTGAAACCTTCGCGAAACACATTACCGTCGCCAATCTCCAACCAGGATTCGGTTTCGGGTTTGAAGCCGACATCCTGCGGCAAACCACCCAGTACCGCATGAGGATGCAGTATATTGCCCTCGCCCATTTTTACATGGCCATGAACCACCGCATGCGCCCCGATTTGACTATTGGCGCCAATATCCGCCCCGTCTTCAATGACCGCAAACGGACCGACACTGACATTCGCCCCCAATTTGGCGTTAGGCGCAATAAAGGCGGAAGGGTGGAACTGAACGGTCATGAATTATCCTCTGGGATGAAATTTTGAATGTAGCTCTTTCAGGCGATGTTGCGCAATATGCGTATAAATCTGGGTAGTCGACAAATCCGAATGCCCCAGCAATAATTGCACTACCCGCAAATCGGCGCCATGATTGAGTAAATGCGTGGCGAACGCATGCCGCAAGGTATGCGGCGACAAATGCGCATTGATGCCGGCCTGTTTGGCATAACGTTTGATAATATGCCAAAACGACTGCCTTGTCATACAGGAGCCTCGCGCGGTGACGAAAAGAAAATTGCTTTGCCTATTACCGAGAATATCCTGCCTGGGTCCTGTCAGATAACGTTCCAACCATACCATGGCCTCTTCGCCCACCGGCACTAATCGCTCCTTTTCGCCTTTACCGACTATTCTAATGCAGCCTTGCCGGAAATTTACCTGCTGAAAATTAATTTCCACCAATTCCGATACCCTAAGACCGGCGGCATACAACAACTCCAGCATGGTTCGGTCTCTGAAGCCCAAGGCATGCACGGTTTCAGGAGCCTGTAACAGCAGCTCGACCTCGGTTTCCGACAAGGAATGCGGCAATGAGCGGCCGATATGCGGCGCATCGATCAACTGGGAAGGATCCGTACTAATTTTATTTTCCCGCAGCAAATATCGATAAAATCGCCGTAAGCAAGACAGCAACCGGGCCGAAGAACGACTACTGTGCCCTTGCTTCTGCCGGTATTGTAAAAAAACGGCAATATCCTCCGCGCCGACCTCGATCAACGTCTTTTTTTCAAGCCATTTGTCGAACTGATTTAGATCGCTGCCATACGCAGCCAATGTGTTATTGCTGAGACCAAACTCCAGCCACAGGTCATTTAGAAAAGATTCTATGATCTTCGCCGAGCCACTCATGGCCGATTCATTACAATTTCACTTTCATATTCGAGCAACTGTATTTTCAAGTCGACCATGGCACCACGACTCTGCCCCATGAACCCCCCCGGACCGGATTTGGAAACCACGCGATGACAAGGAATAATACCGGCATAAGGATTATTTCGGCAAGCTTGCGCGACGGCGCGCGGACCTGAACCCAATTTGTTGGCTAACGCCGAATAACTCATTTTTTGTCCCAGCGGAATCTCAAGAAGCGCTTGCCAAACACGTTGACTATAAGCGCTTCCCTGTTTGAGCAAGCTAACCTGAAGACGATTGCGGTCGGGGTCGAGTAAATAACGTTTTAGTTGAACGGCTAACTCGGTATCTGTTAGCGACGGGCGACTGTCCGGGATAACCCATGAGGCATCGACAATGACATCACCCAGCAGGGTGATCGTTAACTCCGCCTCCAATAGCGGCACAGTCAGTTGCGTCTTAACGCCATCCGCAACAGTTTGCCAAATGATCTGTAGAGACATATTTGTTCTAAATGCCAGGACAAAAAAAAGGCAGCTTGAAGCCGCCTTTTTTGGATCGATTCGCCAGTTACACGAACCTGTCTATCGCCTATATCAAGACAGTTTTTCCTTGATACGAGCGGCTTTACCGGTCAGTTCGCGCAAATAATACAGTTTGGCGCGGCGCACATCGCCTCGGCGCTTAACTTCGATACTACCAACTGAAGGGCTGTGGGTTTGGAATACACGCTCGACGCCTACGCCGTGAGAAATTTTTCTGACGGTGAAAGCAGAATTCAGACCGCGATTACGCTTGGCAATCACAACACCTTCAAATGCCTGCAATCTTTCCCGTGTACCTTCGACAACCCGTACTTGCACAACCACGGTATCGCCCGGTCCAAAATTCGGCACGTCTTGTTTCAGCTGAGCCGCTTCCAATTCTTCAATAATATTACTCATTACCACACCCTAATTTATCAACTTCAGTTTTAAATTCACTCAGCAAAGCCTTTTGCTCTGCGGTTAATTGTATTTTTTCCAGCAAATCCGGTCTTCTCAACCAAGTCCGCCCTAGCGATTGCTTCATCCGCCAACGTTTGATTTCGGCATGGTTACCCCCCAAAAGCACCCGTGGTACTCCACCGAAATCAGCTTGTTCCGGTCGGGTATAGTGCGGACAATCCAGCAACCCATCGGCGTGAGAATCCTGTTTGGCCGAATCTTCATCACCCAATACACCGGGAATCAATCGAGTCACCGCATCAATCACAATCAGCGCAGCCAGCTCACCCCCACTAATCACATAATCGCCCAAAGACCATTCTTCATCACACACCTGATCGATGAAACGCTCGTCTATGCCTTCATAGCGTCCGGCAATCAAAATCAATTGTTCAAGTTGACTGGCTTCCTGCAATAACGGCTGGGAAATCAATTTGCCTTGCGGACTTAGACAAATCACCCGACGTTCCGCCGAGGCTGTCCGGCACTTAGCGGCATCGACCGCATCCAGCAAGGGCTGATACTTCATCACCATTCCCGGACCACCGCCATAAGGCCGATCGTCGACGGTTCGATGCCTGTCATGGGTATAATCGCGAGGATTCCAAACCGACAGCCCGACTAGGCCATTTTCGATTGCCTTTCCGGTAACGCCATAACTTGCGGCATCCCGCACCATTTCCGGAAAAAGACTGATGATGTCAAATCGCATCCCGGATCAGAAGTCAGGATCCCAATCGACAACCATCAAACCGGCTTCCAAATCGATCTTCAACACTATCTGTTGCTGCAAAAAGGGAATCAAGCGTTCGATTTCCCCATCCAGAACCACTAATACGTCGTTTGCCCCGGTTTCCAGCAGATGGTCAACCTGGCCCAATTTGACACCTGTCTGAGTTTCAACTTGGAGTCCCACTAAGTCGGCCCAATAGTATTCGCCCGGCTGCGGCTTTGGCAACTGCTGTTTGAGGATCAGTATCTCGGAACCCATCAGCGCTAACGCAACATCCCGATCAACAATACCTTCAAGCTCGGCCACCACGGCATTACCTTGGCGCTGACCACCTATAACCTTGATTTCCCTGACTTGGTTATTTTTCCGCAAAATCCATGGTGAATACTGCAATATGTTTTCGCGCGGCTGAGTAAACGAGAAGACCTTTACGAAGCCTTTTACACCAAAAACGCCGGATATTTGCCCGGCATTTAGATAATCACTATTTGACAACGGTCTCTTAAGCGGCTGCTTTGCTAGCGTCTTTGATCAATCTGGCTACGCGATCCGACGGCTGAGCGCCGTTGGATTGCCAATATTGAACGCGTTCCGTATCCAGAACCAATCTTTGCTCGTTACCACGCGCCAAAGGGTTAAAGAAACCAACGCGCTCGATATAACGACCGTCACGACTACTTCTGCTATCAGTAACGACAACGTGATAAAAAGGACGATTTTTAGCGCCGCCTCTGGACAAACGAATGCTTACCATTTGAATACCTTAAACATTGAATCAAAATTTAATTAAACTATTCTACGCGATTTTTCGCATAAGTGAAGTATAAATTACAAAACTTACAATCTCATGCCGCGCATATTGCTTTTCAAACCGCGCATCATGTTGGTGATATTGCCTTTGCTGAACTTCTTCATCATCTTTTCCATCATCTGATGCTGTTTCAGAACCCGATTTACCGCTTGTAGATCCAAGCCACAACCATCGGCGATACGCTGTTTTCGGTTACCTTTAATCAAGTCCGGAAATTTTCTTTCTTGCGGCGTCATGGAATTGATCACCGCAATTTGTCGAGCCAAGTCCTTGTCATTGACCTTATCCTTAACTTCTTTCGGAACACTGCCCATGCCGGGCAACTTGTCCATCATGGCACTAATGCCACCCATGTTTTGCATCTGCTGCAACTGTTCTTTCAAATCATTCAGATCAAAACTCTTACCTTTTTGAATCTTTTTCGCCAGTTGCTCGGCTTTTTTCTTGTCGACCTTATCTTCGATATCCTCAATCAGCGACAACACGTCGCCCATGCCCAGAATACGGGAAGCCAACCGGTCCGGGTAAAACGGCTCCAGAGCATCGGTTTTTTCGCCCACACCGATAAACTTGATTGGCTTACCGGTTATATGACGAATAGACAGCGCCGCGCCACCCCTAGCATCGCCATCGGCCTTGGTCAAAATCACACCGGTCAGCGGCAGGGCATCATGAAACGCCTTCGCGGTATTGGCGGCATCCTGACCCGTCATGCTATCGACCACAAACAAGGTCTCGATCGGCTTGATCGCCGCATGCAGTTCTTTGATCTCAGCCATCATTTCATCATCGATATGCAACCGGCCCGCAGTATCAACAATCAACACGTCGATAAATTGACGCTTAGCGGCATCCACAGCACGCTTGACGATATCAATCGGATTCTCGGACGCATCGCTTTCGAAAAACTTCAGGCCGACATCCTCGGCCAAGGTTTGCAACTGCTTGATCGCGGCAGGCCGATAAACGTCGACACTGACTACGCCGATTTTTTTCTTTTTCTTTTCCTTTAGATGGCGGCCTAATTTTGCCACCGTGGTCGTTTTCCCGGCCCCCTGCAAACCCGCCATCAACACGATCGCCGGCGGCTGTGTACGCAAATTCAACTCTTCGTTGGCCGACCCCATCACCTTGACCAATTCGGCCTGCACGACCTTGATAAGCGCCTGGCCCGGAGTCAGACTAGTCTGCACCTCCTGCCCCAAGGCACGCTCCGTGACTTGCCCGATAAAATCAGTCACCACCGGCAGCGCAACGTCGGCTTCCAGCAGCGCCATACGGACTTCACGTAGGGTATCTTGAATGTTTGCCTCGGTCAGACGGCCTTGGCCTTTAAGTTTTTTCAGGGTACCGCTCAGGCGGTCGGTTAAATTATCAAACATATCTGCGTCTTTGTTTTTCTATGATTGAGGCTGACAGGGTCTAACATTAAACAGGTTAGAACAATCCGGCCGCTTAGTTTAACATAAGCCATTAGCAACGCCTTTTTGATTATTTCCCACCATACAGTCATGAACAGCACTTTTGTCGGCATCGCTTCGGTTTTAAGCTACGCCTTCGCATCGACACTGATTATTCGAGAATTAATCAGCCAGTGCGAACAACACCGCAATTCCATTCGCATGGCCTGGCTTGGCGCGGCTTTGCACTGCACCTATATCATTCTAATTTTTCTGCAGAACAACGGCTTTAATTTCGGTTTTTTCAATGCAGCCGGATTAGTAGCACTATTCATCGTTTTATTGCTATTGTTTGCGGCACTGGACAAACCGGTTGAAAAGTTGGGCATCGCCATTTTTCCGCTAGCCGCAATTATGCTCGGCCTGGCCATGAGCCTACCGGAAAACAACCATTCTGTCGCCGCACACGACTGGCAAATGAGCATTCACATCCTCTCCTCCATTATCGCCTTCAGCCTACTCAACATCGCCGCCCTGCAAGCCATATTACTTGCCATCCAGGACCAACAACTTCGAAGCCACCACCCCAAGCGCCTAATCCTTGCCCTGCCACCATTACAAGCCATGGAAACACTGCTATTTCAAATGATAGGCACGGGAATGTTTTTCTTGACCGCATCTTTGTTTAGCGGCTTTATTTTTATTGAAGATTTATTCGCCCAGCATCTTGTACACAAAACCGTATTATCCATCATCGCCTGGATAATTTTTTCAAGCCTGTTACTTGGTAGAGTGCGATATGGATGGCGAGGCAAAACCGCCATCCAATGGACATTGACGGGATTCGTTTTATTGTTACTGGCCTATTTCGGCAGCAAACTGGTGCTGGAATTGATTTTGAAAAAAGTTTGAAGTTATTGATTCAAGCACGAACATCTATTTTACCGGCATCGGCAACATTTCCCGCGGCCTCTATTAATTTTAAAGCGGCCTCTCCTTGCATTTTTTCGACATCCTGAGCCTTCTTCACCAAACCGACTTGAAGGTTCTGTTTCGCAGCCACCTCGCTCATCAGAGCCGTTATCAATCCGGCGGCATTACCACTTGAAACTGAATCGACCATAACACACCTCCTAACGATAAATAACCCAGCAGCTATCGACAATTATCAACCAATATTTAACTTCCTCTACCAGCTAACAATTGCCGCCTCATGCTGATAGCAGCCTCGTAGTCGGGCTTTTGCTGTAGAATAAAATCGAGCATCATCTCTGCGGCATCGTAAACATTAGACTCCATATAAAGCCTCGCAAGCTTCATTTGCACCAACGTATCACCGGGGAATTGACCAACATAACTATTGTACGCGTCGATGGCCAGCATTACATCACCATGCAAACGCTGTATTTCCGCATAAAAAGGTAAAAACACCGGATTTAATTGCGACAGACACTGTAATGCTAAATTCACGTTGTCTGCATCGCCAAGCTCAATACCAATCGCGGCAATTCTAAGCAAAGCTTCTTCCAGCAAAACGTCACCACCATCTATAATTTGGTGGTAAGCAATCAATGCAAGCTCAGTCTTGCCTTCCAATTCAGCTAAATAGCCGTTAACCAAATACCGATAAGGCGCTACCAACTGTTGCTGTTCGTGTCCGTCCAAACTAACTAACAAGTCACGCAATCCTTCAGTTTTCTTATGTTTGAACAGCAGACCAGCTCTTTGCCTAACAATAGCCAAATTACTATGCCTTTTTATCAAAGCCAAGTGACGGGTGTCTTTATGATTAAGTATCTGCACGAAATTATTTTCAAATTCGTCAAAAACCGCTTCCGCTTCCGCTTCCGACGAAACTACCCGATCGGGGTGTGCAGCACGCCAAATTCTGACCCGTCCAAAACTCTTGTCTTGCCGCCACTGCTCGAAAATACGATCAAAATTGGGTTCCGAAAGATTTTCTTGTCGTCTCACAATAAGCCGTTCAATAGCCTCTTCTATTATTTGCAATAATTTCGCGGCGCCTTCTTGATAAGCGTCATAATAAACATTACCCAGCTGCCTGGCTTCTTCCGCAGTCCAATCTTCATCATTGAATGGTTTCATCACCTGCATAAAGCGCCTGATACCGAATCTTTTTACCAACTTGGCAAAATGTCTATGCTCGCGTTTGAGTTTTTTCTCGATTCGATCAAGCAACTTCTTGTCTTTGTAATTCTCCAAAACGCCCGATGCGTTATACATAGCATCATTGATACTGCGCGCCTGTATAGCCAAACGGACGATGGCTCGAATCTGGAATTGAGCACGCTTCAATTCGATCAGCGAGGCCTGTAAATATTGATCGGTATCCGCCGTATTCTTGATTCTGGCGTCGACCACTGCTGAAGTCTCCATACAAGATTCATCAAGGTGAATATCGCCGAATGGCATGAACTCGACAGCCTCAATCCTGGCCGCGCCCGAGGAGACATTTATTACCTGTGCACCTTCCGCGACCATGCGCTTAGCCTGCATACTCAGGCTCTTGATCGCCATGGCAAAATCATTACCGGTTGGAGCCATGAAGCCGCCGTTAGTTTCAACTTGTAACGACGTCAAATCGAGTTTTGGCCCCGCCAATTGCTCGTTACTACCTTTAGCATGAGTAAAGCCATCGCGAGTGTAACAGAGATCGACACCAGCCAAGATAACACGCCTAAAGCCAAAATCATGAGCCACATTCATTGCAGAATTGGTCACAGTGGGTCCGGCTCCACTTAAATTAGCCTCATTCAACGCAGAATCCCACGGTAATCGATGCCCTAGGTATAACATTAAGCCAGGCCATTGATTGGCCAACGTAGGCACGACATGATAAGAAGCGATGAATATTGTCTTTCGGCCAAAGTTAAGCATTTCCTTACTGACATCAAAACTGACCTCGTGTGGATCCACCGAAAATACAAAATCTGGCTCTATCCCCGCAGCAAGCAGCTGCCGGGAAATTCTAGAAACTGCGAATAGTACAAACTTTCGCCGATGCATCCTTATCCACGGCAACGCCTCATCCAGCGATGGGCCTCCCGCTAAAATCACGACCGTTTGCCCCCGAAAAGCGTTTTGCAATAATTTCGCAGGCAATCTGTTTTCGGCAATGTTGTTAATCTGCCGGTCTATAAATGCCTCCTGCCCGATCGCCATGTTGTTTTGCCAATGCAATTGCGACAAAACTTCCACAATTCCCCAGCTCAATTCAGCATATTCGTTGATAAAATCATCCTGCGCACAAATGGCGTTGAAAGACCGTACCGCTCCGATATACAGGTAATCGGATATTTTGAACCCCCTAATCGCCCTGTCCCAATCCGACAAACTAATGCAAACTATCCTATCGTTTGATTCGCCCAGCAATCGATATTCCCGTAGCGCTTGCAACACGATTTCAGGCTCTATGAAAATATAGCGCGTCCCTTTCGGCAAGGTTCGGTTTTGTAAATAGCGCAACAATAGTCCCGAATCGGTACCGACAATGATGTTCAAGGTATTTTCCTTGAACAACGCATCTCCAAATCTAGCATCAAACAATGCGGACGCACTCACCTTATCGAAAGCGTGCCGGTTTAAATTGAACAGAAAGGTCTCGCCCGCTTCATTACTAGACAAAGGACCTAACAGATGTTCGCCTACCAGAGTTTCGCCACTATCCATTTTGCTATTTAATTAAAGACGCTTATTGCAATAACTGCAGAACGCCCTGGGTTGATTGATTGGCTTGCGCAAGCATAGCCGTTCCAGCTTGCTGCAGAATCTGCGCTCGACTCAATTGTGCCGTTTCCGATGCAAAATCCGCATCCATGATTCTTGAGCGGGCTGCACTTTGGTTTTCGATAGACGATTGCAAGTTGGAGATAGTCGCCGTAAAACGGTTCTGGATGGCACCAAGTTTGGCTCGGAAGTCATCGATCCTGGCAATGGCCGTATCGATATTCGTAATCGCAGACATAACATTGGAAAATGTCGCCAAACTGCCGATTGATGCCGCATCACCAAATAACAAACTCAAACCGGAAAGTGTTTCTAAATTAGACACGGTGATACTGATCTGATTATTGGTGCTGGTATTGGGGCCAACTTGAAAAATCGCACTGGCTAACGACCCATTTAAAATTTTCTTACCATTAAACTGAGTGTTTTCAATAATCCGCAGCACTTCCGTGCCAAGCTGCTTAAATTCTGTTTGTAATTTTTCCCGATCATTTGAACTTACGGCCCCAAAATTTGCCGCTTGTATGGCCAGATCACGCATCCTCTGCAAAGTTTCAGTAATATTCCCCATACCCGCTTCCGCTGTCTGCGCCATGGAAATACCGTCGTTGGCATTCCGCATCGCCACAGTCATACCTCTAATCTGAGAGGTCATGCGGTCGGCGATGGACAAACCCGCAGCATCGTCTTTTGCACTATTTACCCGCATCCCTGAAGACAACCTTTCCATAGAAGTTTGTAGCGCTTCGTTGGTTTTGCTGAGCATCCGCTGGCTATTCAGTGATGCAATGTTGGTATTAATAACCATTGATGATGGCATGACGGTTCTCCCCGTAAGTGTTTGATGAAATAGGCTTTATCGCCAACAACCCATTTCATACACTTTTCATGCCATAGACCAAACTACCACTTAAATATCAATAATTTAACAAAATAAGCATTCTATTTGACAATTTTTTGACTTTTTACCATTTTAATTTTTTACCCTTACTATCAATATTCAAGTGACAAAGTTTTCGCGCCGTCACGTCTTAAACAACAGCAAAACGCTTCTCCTTCCGCAGGAATAACAATTCAAAATATTTGAAAGAATCCAGACATTCTGCATAATTCCTTATTTCAAAGATAGCAAAAGAATGCAGTCAGAATGAGATTTCTAAAGGAAATCGACACTACCGATGAACGAGAAGAGTTGCCTACAATATGGGGCAACTTCAAGAAAAACCACTATTGATTATTATAGGCATTGACAGCCAGGCGCGCCCGTCTGATGGTCATTTGCTGCTGGACAGCAATCTGTTTTTGCTCTTCGACTCTGGCCTGAAACAGCGCATCTTGCTCTAATACAGCGTCGGCGAGCGGCTTAAGAACTGCCCGTCTCTGCCCACTAAGCTCGGAAGAGAATAATTGCCGAATGAAGGCATAGCGTGACTCCAGAACCATCGCTAAAGTTTCCCATTCAGAAGAAATGATACAAGACTCAATTTTCTCGGAGTAAGTATGCAGAGCATTTTTTTGCTGCTCTATCCAATCCCCATCAATAAAATCCAAATCATCAGCCGATAGCATCCCATGCTTCCTTAATGTCTTTCATTAAACCCGCTACTTCATCCAATTTTTCGACACTATTTTCATGACTGGCTTGTAATAAACAATTATTGATATAAACATATAACTGCCGTAAGTTAACAGCCAATTCCCCACCTTGCTCAACATTCAAGGCTTCGTCAAGACCGCCTATGATGCCAATTGCCTTCGATATATAGAGACTTTTGGTTTCCATATCTCCATGAATGATTGCCCCTTTTGCCGAATTGACTCTCGCCAAAAAACCTTCCATTAACATTTGTATCAAACGATGAGGAGAATCATCACCTACTCCGCCAACATTATGCACACTGGCATATTGACTGGCGCCCTTCTTATATGTGGTGGCATACATGAAAATTTCTCTTAATTTAGATTATTGATCCAATTGCTTAAAAAAGTACCTGTCGAATTAAAAGTGCCAACTGAAATATCCATCGCAGTAAACTGTTTCAACAACATCGCCTCAACACTACTTTGCCGTCGTTCGACGTCAAGTTTCCGACTATCCAAAGCAGATAATTGCTTCTTCAGTGAGTTTTGCTGGCTATCTAAAGGGCCACCCGACTGCAAAAAATAGCTCAAACGCTCATGCAACCGGGTCGCCACCCCTTCGGTAGATGTAAAAACATCACTGACTGCCTGCAAATCAAGGCTTAATACTTCATTGAGTTTCGAGCTATCCAGGGACATGGAACCATCCTTGATAGAGATACCCATCATCGCCAGCGAATTATAGCTACCTACCACCGATGACACAGTATTCATGGCGGTCTGACGCAGTTGACTACTTATGTAACGTAAAGTTGAATTGCCGATCAAGGGGCCATTGCCAGAACCGCTACCGTCTGTAGAACCTCCATATTTCCCTAGGCTCTGAGTCGTAGAACTTAATTTGTTATAGGCCGTGACAAATTCATTAACAACAGTATTGATCGCGTCGTTATCAAGACTGATCTCCACATTGATAGTCTGATCTGCCGCAGTTACTTTGCTCAAATTAAGCGTAACCCCTGGCATAATATCGGTTATGGTATTACTGCTTCGAGTTGCTATTTGACCATCGACTTTTATCTTGGCATCGCTTGCATCCACCTGAGATAACGCATCAAAATTAACCGAAGCAAACCTAGACAATCCTAATGTATCAGAATCATTACCGTCATCATCGTTTACTGAGACTGCGAATGCATTTTCAGTACCCGTATTTTTGGCTGTCAACACCAGTTTGGAAATGGTACCAGTACCGGCTCCATTATCGACATTTATGATACTGGCAGTAACTAAACTGTTATCTGAAGCGGTGTTGATGGCATCCCTCAAACCAGTTAAAGTCGTGGAGCCGTCAGTTGTTACTTGAAACGATGCTGATGCGGTTTCGATGGTTACGGTACCAGCTCCCACCAAAGCCGAAGCATTAGTAAATTCCGAGCTTGCGATTGATTTTTGCGCCTTGGCCAGCTGAGAGACTTCTATGGTGTAAGATCCAGATACCGAACCAGTACCTGCAGTGACTTTTAAAATGGATTCATCGGAAGAACTGGATTTATGCGTTTTGAATAAACTACTGTCTTTCAACTTGGCTACTGCCTTTTGAAAATCAGACAACGCACTCTTCAACGTTCCCAATCCACTGAGCCGGGTGTCGGCGATGGTCTTTTGGCGACTAATAGCATTTAAGGCTGGTTGTGATTCGGCTTTCGACAACTGGGAAACAAGGGTTTGAATGTCGATTCCACTGCCCAAGCCTACTGAAGATACAATCCCCATGACACACTCCTCATCAAATCAACAGCTCATGCACGGTCCTGAAGTACAGATCCCTGTAACCCCTCCAATTCTTGCATGCGCCTAATAAACGCCAACATTTCTTCCGTTGGTATTTGCCGCACCACTTCGCCGCTATCGCTATCGACAATCTTAACTACCTGCTCATTAGTTTCTTCGTCGACTTTAAACTGCAAATTTCGCTTGGCCATTTGCAGCAAACTATTTCCTTGATCAACAGCCTCCTTGACCAACTCGGGAGAAGTCTCCTGCTCACTTTTTTCATTTTGATTAACAGTAGAAACTGGCTTATTGTCTTGAGGCGAAGAAACAAAAGATACTACTAGCCCGCCAGCCTCCTCGCCCCCCCCGAAGATTGCGGTACTAAAGCCTGATGGCTGGGTTTGGCAACACTAATCGGAGATAGTTTCAACAGATTGGGAATCTCGCTATTCATGACACTCACCCTGCACCATCCAAATCAAATAAAAGGGAGGCTATGGATTCCGTAACCTCCCATCAATACTACCCGAGCAAACTAAGCACGCCTTGGGCGGACTGATTAGCCTGTGCCAACATCGCTGTACCCGCTTGTTGCAGAATTTGTGACCTACTCAAGTTAGAAGTTTCAACTGCAAAGTCAGCATCCATGATGCGTGAACGCGCAGCACTTTGATTTTCGATAGAAGACTGCAAATTACCGATGGTAGTAGTAAAACGATTTTGTACGGCGCCCAATTTAGCACGAAAGTCATCAATTTTACCAATTGCAAGATCTATAGTATCGACAGCGGCCAATATCTGCGCTGACGTAGCATCACTACCTATAGATACTTGAGCGGAACCAAGAGAACCAATCCCTGAAACTGTTTCCAAATCTGAAACAGTAATCGATATTTGATTATTAGCTGAAGTTCCGGCCCCTACTTGAAACATCGCTCCAGTCAGACTGCCGTTCAGGATTTTTTTACCGTTAAACTCGGTATTGCTAATTATTCTTCCAATCTCCTCACTGAGCTGTTTGAATTCGGTCTGCAATTTTTGCCGATCCCCTGTAGATACCGCACCTGTATTAGCAGCTTGAACCCCAAGATCACGCATACGCTGCAACGTCTCAGTGATCGATCCCATTGCGGACTCGGCCGTTTGCGCCATCGAAATACCGTCATTGGCGTTTCGCATCGCTACGGTCATACCACGAATCTGCGAAGTCATTTTATCGGCAATCGACAGGCCCGCTGCATCATCTTTCGCGGAATTCACGCGTAAACCGGATGACAAACGCTCCATTGATGTACTCAGCGATGTGTTTGTTTTGGTCAGCATCCGTTGACTATTCAACGATGCGACGTTTGTATTGATTACCATTGCCATGATGTTATCCTCCAAATTCTGGGTGCCTTCAGCGCCTCAGTAATTTTTAGTTTTGTTGAATTAAGTAAAAGGTTTATTTCAAACTCGTTGATTTTATCGGCCCAGGCTTGGATTACTTTAACCCTTGCTCAAAAATATTTGGTGAATTCTCCCTGAGCCCGCAAAAAGTCGGCTTCTCGACCAATGTCCAACCAATAATCGTATATCGGAAACATCGCCACCTGCTCACCCCGGGAGACTTGCTGATTTAACAGTGTCGGCATATCCAACTGTTTCTGCTCGGCAATGACCTTGATCAGGCTATGATCCAGCACATAGATTCCAGCGCTAGCCAGACAACTTTGTAACGGTTTTTCTTCGATACCGATTACCCTCTGCTGGTCCAGGTTCACCACACCGTAGGGAATTTGATACTCATATTGCCGCACACACAGCGTCGCGATAGCTTGTTGCTCGTTATGATAAGCCAGCAACCGAGCAAAATCGATTTGAGTCAAAATATCGCCGTTCATCACGATCACAGGCACGTCCGGCAAATAATCTGGTAACAAACCGATAGCGCCAGCTGTGCCCATTGGCTCAACTTCGTCAATATAATCAATCTTGACGCCCCAGCGCCCGCCATCACCAAAGTAATCCTTAATTTGCTCGGCACGATAATGTACGGCGATATAAAACCGCCGGAAACCGGACTTGACGAAGTTCTCGATAATAGTCTCTAAAATCGGCTTGCCTCCGATCTCCAACAGTGGTTTCGGGCATTCGTCGGTATAAGGTCTCAGACGCTTGCCGAAACCACCCGCCATCAGGAACACGGGATTGGGAAACGATGGCTGTTTGTACAAGGCCTGCAAGGACTCCAATCGTGCTACCCGACCCTGGTCGTCGATGACCGGTAATTGGTATAGATGATGCCCTTCCATCATCGCAATTAATTGGGCCTTACTATCTCGTAATGAGGCGACCTTAGGTCGCTTGTTCATCACTTCGCCAACAGCAGTTTCCAACGACAAACCGCGAATCAAGGCTCGCCGAATATCGCCGTCGGTAACAACCCCGACCAGTCTTTCCTGCTCATCTACTACCAACGCGATTTGCAAAGCCGCACGGTCTATCACCTCTATCGTCGAACGCAATGTCGTTTCCGTCCGAATCAATACCTGCCGCCAATGCTGTTTCATCTATATAATCCTATTCCAAATCCCGCCGATGCGAACGCGCCGGGTAGACGATCTGGCGACAAGCAACGTCGCTGGTTACTATACTGCCAGCACCGATCACACTCCCCTCGCCTATTCGAATACCTTGAATGACCATTGCACCGGTGCCGATGTGGACGTTATCGCCAACCTCGACGCCACCGCTGAGTACCACGCCAGGAGCAATATGCACATGCCTACCGATACTGCAATCGTGCTCGACAATCGCGCCGCTGTTGACTATGCTGTTCTCGGCAATTTTTGCGCCTGCCTGTATAATGGTACCGACCATCGCCTGTACACCCTCCGCCAGTTCGACATCGGCGGCCGTAAACGCCTTGGGATCGATCAAAGTTCTGAAGCGAAACCCCTGCTGCCGGAATTGCCGAAACAGGGCCGAACGCAAACCAACATCTCTCGGCAAGGAGCCTATTCCATTCACCAGTTCAATTTGATCGGCCACATAACTCAATATTGCGGCATCATCACCCAGTATTCTCGCCCCCAAATAATCGCTACCAATCGGGCGATGCGGATCGGCAATACCCAGCACTTTAACATTCAAGCGCCGCAGCATGTCGAGTAACACTCGTGCGTGCCCACCGCTACCCAATAAAATAACCGGTTTCATTCGATCAAATCATCCGACTGATAAGCGCGATGACTGGTTTGCCCCAACAAGCGCCAATATTCCATCGGACTAAGTCCGGTTCCAGGCCGCTTGCTTGCCAAGTTTTCGACACTGAAACATTCGCCTGCGGCAATAGCCGTAGCAGCCACCAAACTTTTGCGGGCAACATCGCGGTTTTCCAGCTCAACAGTCTGCGGCCTTTTACAAGGCGAGCCCAGCGCCTGCTCGACGTCTCGAATCGCCGTCACCATCTGCATCAGTTCATCCGGCTCCAAGGATACCTTGTGATCCGGGCCTGGTTGTTTTTTATCCAAGGTAAAATGTTTTTCGATGACAGTCGCTCCGCGAGCGGCTGCGGCTATCGGCACCGCCAAGCCTTCGGTATGATCGGAATAACCAACCGGCAAACCGAATGCATGCTGCAAACCATCCATGGAGCGCAAATTGACATGTGCCATCGGCGTCGGATACTCGGTGGTGCAATGCAGCAAAGTCACTTTCTGTTTTAGCAAGGCTTGGCCTTGTTCGCAACTGTAAGCCCGCTGAAAGGCCGCCGGTGACGGTTGCTCCCAATCCAAGTAACCGAATGCCAATACCCCCAGCGCCGCCTCCACTTCCCCCAAGGTTGCCATCCCAGTGGAAACGATGAGTTTTTTACCGGTTTGGGCATGGGCCAGTAAAAAGGGGCCATTAATAATTTCTCCCGAGGGGACTTTGAGTTGCTCGACACCAACCTCTTCGACTAAAAACCCAAGGCTGTCGAAGTCGAAAGCGGTCGATAAGAATTGGATGTTGCGGCTTTGGCAATAGTCCCGCAGCCGAAAGTGAAATTCGTGCTTGAGTTCCAGGCGTTGCAGCATGGCCAGCTGACTTTCTTCGCCGCCGGTATTGACGATTTGATAGGCAGCCTTTACCGCTTTTCGAGTCACCAGATTCTCGGCCTTAAAGGTCTGAAACTTCACCGCATCGGCTCCGGCTGCTGCAGCCACATCGACCAATTGCATCGCCGTTTCCAGACTACCATTATGATTAACGCCGGCCTCGGCAATCACAAAAATGCGCCTGTCCATTCATTTACCCTTGCTAATTAAAAATTCCGCATATTCAAAATCGAACAAATCGTCGATATCGGTCGCAAACACCTTATCCATGATATAGGCACAGGTCCCTTGCGGCATATAAAAGCTCTTGTATTGCAAAATATCGGCGGTTCTGGCGCAATAAACGGCGCCATTCAATCGATAGCGTTTGGGCAAATCCTGACTCCGGGTCCTTAGGACTTGTTCATGCTCCGAAATATAGCTATCCAGTCGGCGATTTTCCGGCAAAGGCATCGTCCATTCGACCGGATGCTCAAACTCCGACACCGATACTACCGAGCGCACATCCGGTTGCTCCAGCAGCTTCAACGCCTCGGCTATATGGTTTGCCTTGCGTAGCGGAGAGGTTGGTTGCAACAACACGGCCGTATCGTACTCTCTGCCGGCTTTCTTCAAACGGTCCAAGGTATATTCCAAAGCATCGAAGGTAGGGATATTGTCGCCCGCCAGACTCTCGGGTCTCAAGAAAGGCACTTCGGCGCCGTAAGCTTTGGCTATGCCCTCGATTTCAGGGGAATCGGTAGACACAATCACATCCATATTCGACCCAGCCGCCAATGCCGCCTCAATCGTCCAGGCAATCAAGGGTTTGCCGGCAAGCGGCTTGATATTTTTATCCGCCAGCCGCTTGCTTCCTTTACGAGCCGGTATGAATGCGATGATTTTCATGCTGTGTTATTACATTTTTAGTTGGGGCCGACCAAGCCGGCAACAATAAAGCGGTTAGATGATTTCCCTTAACAACATAAAAGCTTCCGCTGCCTGACAACCGGAGGCCGCGCCTCTGAACCTAGCCAACGCACATACCGCATCATCACTTCTCGGAAACGGAAATTCACCCAGTTCTCCGTCAAATATATGCAGCATATCAAGCTTTTGCTCCAGATAAGCGCCGATGTCTACAAACACATTAGGCCGAAAACCCTGCGTATCCGGGCTGATGCCGAATTCTGTTTCCGATAAGGTTTCGTAAGCCAGAATGCGCTTGACCGATGCGTTGCGGAACCACTTGCAACACGACATCACCGCATCCGCGGCGACGGCATGATCGGAATGTACGTCGCCTCTAAACGGCAAATAAACGACCTCCGGCTTCACAGTCTGGAATACGCCTGCGATTTCGGCAATCAGGTCGCCCTTGGCGATGGCATCCAGCCGAGCGGTAGGAAAACCGAGCGCATTGACGGACGCAAAACCATAACGACGCGACACTTCGGCAATTTCCGCCTCTCTCGCCGAAATCCTCTGCTCGGTAAAGCCCCGCTCCGGCGTCATCGCGGTCAGCAGCAACCAGTGAATTTGATCTCCAGCCTGCCTATGCTTGAGCAAGGTTCCACCGCAGCCCAAAGTTTCGTCGTCGGGATGCGGCGCTACGACTATCACGTGTTTCATCAGTAGGTTATATCCTTGATCAGCAAGGCCTGATCGATAGGCACTGTCGCCAAAATATCGGCAATCCGCCGGGCGGAATGTCCGTCGCCGTAGGGATTGCTGCAGCGCTCGACTTGTTTTCGATAATCGGCATCAAAAAAGGCCCGATTAACCGCAGCAACGATTGCATCTACATCGTGCGCCACGAATTCGACATTTTCGGCATGCAAACGGCCTTTTTGCCTGTTGCCGACATTAATGACAGGGAGCTTCAACAAGGGCGCTTCCAGAATGCCGGCGCTGGAATTGCCGAGCATGCAGCCTGCTCTGCGCATGACGTTTACGAATTCCAGCCTAGGCATGTTTTTCACCGTATGAAGACAGGGCAGGTCTTGGTATTCCCGGATCGCCTTGATGATCTGCTGGCCGCCGGCGTCGGAGTTGGGATAACTCAAGATGGTTTTGATACCCAAGGCCTTGACGGCTTCCAAGGTTTGCCGCATTTGCCAATACGCTTGTTCGATTTCGGTGGAAATGACATGCTGTATCAACAAAATCAGCGGCTCGCCATCCTCGAGCACAAATCCCAAGCGCGACGACAGTTGTTCAGCATTCAAAACCGGCACCTCGAGCAATCGATCGAGCCCCGGATTGCCGGTGTCATACACCCGAAACGGCTGTTCACCGAGACGAATAATCCGCTGGTAACTTTCCTGATTGGTTACGAAATGAAGATGCGCCAGCTTGGTGACGGCGTGCCGCACTTGATCATCGACGTTGCCTATGACCCGGTCACCGCCGGCAATATGCGCCACCGGCACATTCATATACGCGCCCACCAGGGCAGTCGACATGGCCTCTTCGCGGTCACCCAAAACCAACAGAAAGTCCGGTTTGATTCTGCATACCGTTTGCACCAAACCCTGCAACTGAAAGGCCAAGCCCTTGACTCGCGATGACGCCCTATCGCCGTTAACCAGACTCTCGATTTCGTCAGCGACCTTAAAGCCGTCCTTACGAATTTCGTCCACGGTATAACCGTAGGCATCGGCCAGATGGGCGCCGGTCACCGCAACTTCCAGCGCCAGCGAGGGGTGCTCAGCTATGGCGCTAAACACCGAAGACATAATATCGTATTCGGAACGAATGCCTGTAACACCCAGCACTATCCTTTTATCCATTCACATCCAACCTCAAACAGCCCACATATTTTTAACGCCGACGAACCTAAATCCCGCCGCCTCGGCAAACAATCGGTCGACGGCCCGGTCACCGAAAAAAACCACGGTGCCCGGATCGAAGCCGTCGTTGAAAATCGCGATGCTATCCAAGGCAACGGTGGACGGCTTCTCGACTCGGCTGGCCAAACACCCCGAAATCACGACATTTTCCGGGCGAAACCATCGATTCAAGCCGAGCGCTTCGATTTTAGCGCGCTGAAGCTCACAAGAACCATCGCTAACCAAAAACAACGGATAGCGCTCAGCGAAAAACGCCAGCAACGCAGCGACGCGGGCACTCAACTTTAAAGCCGGCTGAAAAGCTCTGAACACGCCAAGACAGTCGCCGACAACGCGATCCGCTGTTTCCTGCTCTACCTTTGCAGCAGATAACACGTCCGAAAAAATCCGGTTGTAGGAACTACCTTTCTCGAGCCAACTTCTGAGCAACACGTTATACATATACGAGTAATCCGAGCCGGCCGCAGCCGCAATTTTGTCCGCGATCGGCCCGTACACCTGGGAAATAAAATCGAATTCGTCGTAAAGCGTGCCGTCGAGATCAAAGCCGACGGCCTTCACATCCTGCCAATCAACAGTCGGATACAAAGACTTCAGCATAATAGCGCATCATCCTAAGCCCATATTTGATCGGCTTGGTTTGGTAAACTTGACCGTCCGTCAACTTATCGCATAAAACCGAGATCCAGTTTTCCGTGGCCGCAAACCCCAAGGCCATACCGCCCGCGATGCGCGGATTGACTTCAACGACTTTCACCGTACCGTCGTTACAGCAAAAGCACTGGACATTGATGGGACCGATAAATTGGGCGGCCTTACATAACGCGCCGACGACCTCAATGATTTTTTCGTGGCGGACGACGACGCCTTGAGTCGATTTGCCGTCCTTCACGCCGATGCGCCGGCGAGGCACGATATACAAAGGCCGCGATGCCTTGTCACACAATACATCGACCGTATATTCCTCGCCTTCCAGCAACGCCTGAGACAACATACCCGCCATGTCGATCCGCTCATGAACCACGCCGACACCCTGCCCGCCTCTACCGTTACGGGGTTTGACCAAAGGATAATCCTGACTGAGACTGGTTGCCGGCGTGGGAATGCCGTTGTCGACAAAAAACCGGTAAGCCAACCACTTGTCGACAAAGGTTTCGATCACCGGCGGATCAGAGATGATGACTTCAACACCTCGCTCGGCAAACTGAGGTTTGTTCTTTGCCCAGCCCAACAGCGTTTCGTCCAGCGATGGAATGACGACATCGATACGATGTTCGGTAAGAATAGCCGCGACTTTCGGCCACAAATCCGGATCGTGCTTCGAAGGCATCTGCACAAAATCGTCAGCCAAATAGCGTCCGACGCACTGATCGTCAATATCTGAAGCGACGGCGATATGACCGGCATCTTTGATGGCATTGATCAGATAGCCGCTGACCAGACTACCCGATGCCTCGGTAAGAATTCTCCTGCGCATCGAGCTTCCTAAATGACGATATAAGCAATATTCGGGTCGAACGAGAAGCGCCGAATTTCTTTTTGTCTGATGTCGAGCAATTCCAGCATGGCCGTGGTTTCGCCTGGCCACCAGGGATTGTTGATTTCATCGAATGCCAGGATAGAGCCTTTAGGCATGCGCGGTAGAAAGTGCTGCAATGCCACCTTGGTCGGCTCGTAAAGATCGAAATCCAGAAACAGCAGACTAATCAGAAGGTAGGGATTTTGCTCCATAAACGCAGGAATGGTTTCCATGGCGTTTCCCTTAACCAAGAACACCTTTTCGAATTGATTGAGCACCCGATTGTCATCGTACTCGCCGATCAGCTCCTGCAATTCGGCATAGACATCGTAACCAGTGGCGAGCCCACCGACTTTGGTTTGTGCGTTGGCCGCTTGACCAATATCCTTGTCGTTTACCGATGGAAATCCTTCGAAGGTATCGAAACCGAAGATGCGCCTATCCAGCGCAAACGGCTCGAGCGCTGCCGAAAGCTTGGCCCATGCCATCAAACCACCGCCGTGATGAACACCGCATTCGATGATGCTGCCCTTGATGCCAAGCTGCATCTGGAACAACTCGTACCTGACCAGAAATCTTGAAATGACCTGGCGTCTGACATATTTTTCGAAATTATCCAGTTTCGAGTTGATGGGCCCGGGGTATTTTTCTATCAACGACTGCATCAAGCTCTCCTGAGCACAAGGTGGTAGCGCGAAATGTATCCGCCTGTAACGACCTCTTCGCGGCGAATCAACACGCATTCGACTATCTCGAACAGCCCATCTATTAACCGTTCAATTTTGGCGAGATTAAAATAAGACTGTATCGTGCCTTGCTCATGCCGGGTATCGACGACTTCCTCGCCAGAATATTCGCGGGCATGCTTTGAATCGTCGCCGGAAACCAGATCGCAGTAAAACAATCCGCCATCCGCCATGACTCTGGCAAGCTCGACGCAAGCCGCTCGGGCAATTTCAAACGCCATGCTGTCCAGCACGCCGTGGCTGACGACGAAATTGAAAAAGCCGTCCTGCCACGGCAGTGTACGAATATCGCTTTGCAGAATTTTTTGCTCGGCGTCTGCCAGTCCTTTGCTGCCGGCCCAGTCAACGGCCACTTTCACGGCTTCATCCGATAAATCGACGCCATAGGCATTCAAGCCCATTTCATGACAATAAATCACATGGCGGCCAATACCGCAGCCCAAATCCAGGATATTGCATTTTCCAGGCTCGGCTGCAACATCACGAAACTCATCCAACCCGGTTCGCTTGCGTATATGCCGAGAAACAAAGCGAATCACCTCCTCATGCGGATAAAACACGAAATTATCTCGGTTTTGATAAGAGCGCTCCCACTCGGCTTTCTGGTTTTCCATCCCGTCTCCCAGGTCTTGTCAGCAACAAATTTGGCTCAGAATACCACGCTGCTGGGAATATTCACCAGCCTGTCGGCCAGCCACCGCGATTGCCTCAAGCCGTCTGTCCGACAATTTCGGTACATAGGCAAATCCGGCATCAGTTCCCAGAGAGGCCTGGTCATCACGCCCTGAGCGTTGCTAAACTCCAGGAAGGCGTCGCGCTGCAAGGCGTCATCCAGCAATAAGGTGTTGAGCCAGTAATTGGCTTGCGCACCGTTTGGTTCTTTGATCATTTGGACGCCGTTGGCCTCCGCCCAGCCCAAATAACGATCGGCCAGTGCGCGCTTGCGTTCGACAAAGGCTGGCAGCTGTTCCAATTGCGCCAATCCCAACGCCGCGTTCAGATTCGGCATTCGATAATTGAATCCAACTTGGTCATGGGCAAAGCGCCAGGCATGAGCCAACTTGGCGGTCGTGGTCAGATGCTTGGCCTGCCGCGCCAATTCGGCATCATCGGTCAAGATCATGCCGCCGCCACCAGTGGTGATGATCTTGTTGCCGTTGAAGCTGAGGACGCCGAGCTTGCCGAAAGTGCCGCAATGCTTGGTTACATTTTCCTCCCCCGCGTCGTCAGGAGAAAGAGTACATAGGCTCCCCAAGGCCTCGGCGGCGTCTTCCACCAACGGCAAACCATGGTGTTGGCAAACCGCCATCAAACCCTTCATATCGCAGGGGTGCCCGAAGGTATGCATAGGCAAAACAGCTGCAATGCGTTTGCCGCTAAGCCTGTTCCAGAGGCCGTCGTCACGGCGCTCGCCAAATTCATCCAGGAAATTCGCCAATGCTTGCGGCGACAAACCCAGCGTTGAACCATCGACATCGACAAACACAGGTTCGGCACCGCAATAATGAATCGCATTGCAAGTGGCGACAAAGGTTAGCGCTTGAGTAATCACCTCTTCGCCTGCCTTGACACCAGCTAATAGTAAAGCGACATGCAGAGCTGCTGTGCCGTTAACGGTGGCGATGGCGTGTTTGGCGCCGCAATAGTCGGCGATTTTATGCTCGAATTCCGCGACGTAAGGTCCAACGCTGGAAACGAAGGTGCTGTTGATCACATTCGACAAATACTGTTTTTCGTTGCCGACAAAACGCGGCTCATGCAATGGAATGAACGCTTCGGTCTTATAAATATCCCTAACCAAGCCAATGAACCCATCAAACATTGTAAATATCCGCTTTGTATTTTTTCAGGTTATCGGGATCGCAAAACCAGTCCACGGTGCGGCGCAGACCGTTTTCCAAGCTCACTTGTGGCGCAAAACCGGTCAGTTGTTTGATCTTGCCGTTATCGCACCACAAACGGTTCACTTCCGACTTCTCCGGGCGCAATCGCTGTTCGTCGACCAAGAATTCGACATCGCTAGCCATGATGTTTTTGATCAAATTCAAGGTATCGCCAACCGAAATTTCGAAATTCGAACCTACGTTGACGGTCTCGCCTATGGTTTTGTCGGATTCGGCCAAGGCGATGAATCCGCAGCAGGTATCCTCGACATAATTGAAATCGCGGGTCGGCGATACATCACCGAGCTGAATCTGCTTTTTGCCGTTGGCTATCTGAGTAATGATGGTCGGGATCACCGCGCGCGCCGATTGCCGGGGACCGTAGGTATTGAACGGACGGGCAATGGTCAAAGGTAAGTCGAAGGCGTTATGGAAACTCATAGCCATTGCATCGGCAGCTATTTTTGATGCGCTATATGGTGACTGAGGTTGTAATGGGTGTTTTTCGTCGATCGGTACATATTGCGCGGAGCCATAAACTTCGCTGGTCGAGGTATGAATCACTCTTTGAACGCCCCTGTCGCGGGCAGCCTGGCAAATGTTCAGAGTACCGCGAATATTGGTATCGACATAGCTGTCCGGCGCCTGATACGAATACGGAATGGCAATCAGCGCGGCCAGATGAAACACCGTGTCGACACCGTTGCAGATAGATTTGCAAAAATGCGGGTCACGCACATCGCCGCACACCACTTCGATATCGTTCTTACAGTTCACATGATCCAGCCACCCCCAACTGTTGAATGAGTTGTATTGTGCCAAAGCCCTGACTTGCAATCCACTGCCAGCCAGCATCTCCGTCAAATGTGAACCGATAAAACCGTCGGCCCCTGTCACCAAAACCTTTTTCATTACACCAAGCCCTGTTTAATTAAAACCTCAGCCATCGCCCAATCTTCCCGGCACCTAAACTTTGATCACCAATGACACTGGTTTTACGCGGATAAAACGATTTGTGCCCCAACGAGTACTCGATCGTTCACAGATACCGGACAATGGTGCACCAAGTCCTCACCTTATCCACGGCGAACTCGAAAACCAATCTCTCGACGCCGTGAATATTCGATGGCAGGATAATCTCGTTAGCCGTCACTCATGCTGCTTGGCCGGTATAAAAGCCGGCATAGCCGATCAGGACCAAGCCGCAAATAATTGCCGCACATCGCTCTCGGCTTGCCGTATCAACACGTCGGGTAACGCGCTACTCAAACTCAAAGACACGACTTGCACCACCTGCGCCGCCTGTTCGCCGGTCAAAATACCGCGCGGCACGATGTCGGTATAAAGCCATGCAGCGGCTTCCGTAACGGCCGGAGCTTGCGTTTGCCCATTCAAGGCCGCCAGCTTCAACAACAACGCCGACGCCAATAAATCCATCACGCCGACGGTGCATTGTTGTTCCAGCAACACTTCGGCCGAACGCAGTTTTTGCACGGCCTGCTCATGCAAGGGGTTTTGTTGAGGCTGTTCGGATTCTGCCGCTTCAAACAGGGTGCGAGTTTCAGCCAGCGGCGAGGCACTCCCCAAGCGTTTCAGGCTACGCCAGGTGCGGCCATCGATCACCGCCACCGGTAAATCGTCGGCGGATAATTTCTGGGCCGTTTGTTCATCGCTGTCCCGCCACTGCTCCACCACCACCAGCAAACCGCCGGCCTTGGCCAGCACCCGTTCTATCCGTGGGCCAAATTCGCTTTGAATGCCACTCACAATCCGCCGCACTGATTCATCGTCTTCATAGTCCACCGTCGCGGCAGGTTTGGCGGCAGGCCTTTCGCCGGCAGACTCCTGCATCTTCGGCTCCGGCGTTGTCGAGGTTTCGACCTTTGCCGCATCCTCGGCGGGCTTACCCGCCAAGTCATCGATCAAAGTCTCCAGCATTTTCTTCGATACACCCACCGTATCCTCAGACGCGGCCGGATCGATGACGTTATCGAACAAATCGCGTTTACCTTTCACCAATTGGGCAACGCGCTGCTCGTAGGAATCCTCGGCCAGCAGCAGAAATATCTGTACCTTATGTTTCTGTCCCAGCCGGTGAATGCGAGCGATGCGTTGATTCAGGATAGCCGGATTCCAGGGCATGTCCAGATTGACTAAAACCGTGGCCGATTGCAGATTCAAGCCGGTGCCGCTGGCATCGGTGGAAATGAATACTTGCACGGCATCGTCGGTTTGAAATTGCTCCATCAATTCACCGCGCCTATGACTAGGCACGCCACCGTGCAGGCGCACGCAACCCAAGCCCATGCCGCGCACCAGCACCTCCACCATTTCGGTCATCATCGCCCATTGCGAAAACACCACGGCTTTGCGGTTGCTTTGCAAACAAAGCTCGTCCAACAGCCGCGCCAATTCTTCCAGCTTGGGCGAGCCTTGAGTTTCCTTGTCCACTAAACCGGCGGCATTGCATGCCATGCGCGCCTCCTGAAGCGCAGCCAGAAGCCGGTTACTCTCACCGGGCATCAGCGGCCGGCGCTTGGCGATTTGCGCCAATAGACCGGCTGCTTGTAATGCCGATCCATGCAATTCTTGCTGTTTGACGTCCATCGCAATATCCAGCGTCACCTCGGTCCTGTCCGGCAATTGATCGGAGACCAGACTGCGGGTACTGCGCAATACGGCGCCACAACGGTCCCAACACGCGGGCATCGACCAGTTGCAGCAGGCTATACAAATCTTCCAGCCGGTTTTCCAACGGCGTACCGCTGAGCACAAACACATAACGGGCAGGAATCAGCTTGACGGTGGACGACAACTTGGTGCGCCAATTCTTGATCCGCTGAGCTTCGTCGAGGATTAGCAAATCAGGCTTGAGGTTTTCGCTAATGATGCTCAAATCGCGCAGCACCAGCTCGTAATTGACGATGAAGAATAACGCGTCGTCCCGGTATTGCACGCCGCGCTGTTCGGGACCACCTTGCAAAACCCGCACACCGCGACCGGTAAATTTGGCGATTTCCCGTGCCCATTGATATTTAAGCGAGGTCGGGCAGACGATCAGGATACGTTTGACGCCGGCGTTGTCGGCCAGCCAAGTGCCGGCGGCGATGGCCTGCAGTGTCTTGCCCAAGCCCATGTCATCGGCCAGCAAGGCGCGGCCGCGCGAAGCCAGAAAGGCCACACCTTCGACCTGATACGGAAACAGCTTGACCTTCAATCCCGGCAACACGCCGTTGCTTTGCCTGATAGCCTGTTTGATCTCCTGCCCGCGCAAAGCCCGCGCCGCATCTTCCGCGCATTGCTGAGCATATTGCACGGCATCGTCGCCCAACAAAAAATCCTCTCGGCCGTAGACTATTTGCGAGAAGCGAAAAAAGTCTTCGGGCAAGCGGCCGGTGAAGACATTGTGCTCATTGAAAAACTCGGTCAGCAGCGCCGCCAGATCATCCGCCAGTTCGGCTCGACGCTGCAAACGGATCAGCGGACGGGTGGCCGATTCCCAGGCCAGATAAACGAAAGATACCGGCGAACCTTGATCCTTCAGCGTCTTGTATTCCGGCTGCTTTTTGACATGATGTAAAACCGCCTCGATGTGCTTACAGGTGCCCAGCCGATTGCTGGCCAGATCCGGGCAAGTACAATAATTGACGCTTTGGTCCAGCGAGCGGATTTGCACTTGATACGAACGCTGCCAATGCGTCGCCGAAACCAAGGACGTCGCCTGCCAGGTGCCAAAGCCGAGATTACCGCTCAACAGTTTGACCCTAACCTCGTTGCGGCCCTTCTTGACTCGCTCCTGGATGGCCTCGTCCACCGCACTACCCAGACCGGTAGTATCTATGGGTGCGTTCTGATCGGCATAGGCGTAAAGCGCGGCGATGGCATGCACACAAACATCCGATCCTAAATGGCAGTCGCAAGCCACGGCCAAACCGCCATCGCTTTCCGCCGACAATTCCAGCCAATACTGCTCGTCGTTCTCATCCTCGACTTGTGCCAGCACCGAGCCATTTTCCAGTGCCACCCCGATAACCCGGTTGTCGGTGAAATAACTCAAGCCTTGCTTGACCAACTCATCCGAAGCGATGCCGTGCAAACGGTCGGTGTCGTAAAGGTAAATGTCGTTGTCCATGATGAGTAGAGTTAATAGATGGGCGGCATTTTACTCGTTTCCGACCAAGTCCTAAATCAACCGCAAACCCGGCGGCAAGGCCTCTCCGAATATTTGTTTTTCCTGGCTTTCGTCCAGCGGTTTGAACTCGGCGACCATCTCTAGCCAGGAAGCCGGAGCCTTGGCTTGTTTCAGTTTATCCAATACCCACAAACGTAAATCGTCATCAATGTCGCGGGCACGGTCGTCGCAACGACGCGCCAACAATGTAGCGGCAAAACCGGCTTGCGCTTGTTTTTTCCAGTCGACCTCAAGCAACTGTTGCAGCCAGACGGCTGCCGTAGCGGGAGGAATCACGTCGTGATTGCTGCCGTGAAATGGAATCCTTGCACCGATACGCCCCAACGCCCACCAGCTTTGCTCGGGTTCGCCGGCTTTTTGCAGACGTTTCAACAGCCATTCGCCGAGTTGAGTCTTGTCGGCAATCGGCAAGCGTTCCAGCCCCGCCGCCAATCGCACGATGTCTTCATAGCCGCGCATCGCCAGTTGCTTGGTTACCCCGGCTTGCCGGGCCGCGGCCGGATTGATGAATTTGGCGATGTCGTTAAAAATGCGTTGCTGCGCGTCAGCCTGTAGCCCGCCGGCGACGCGGCGCCACAGCGTCCACCATTCGGTCCAGTTCTGCTTTTCATTGACGAACTGCAAGCCTTCCGGATAGAACTTCCACAGTTGCTCGACCCGCCAATCATCCAACGGATAACCGAAACCCGGTCGCAAGCAAAAGCCGGACAGACTCAGCCACAGGCGTTCGTGCTGTTCGCTACGGCGCCGGTATTTGCCGCCTTCCAGCAGAGCACCAAACAATTCCCGCAGCAGCGGTGTTTGCCAGTCGCCCCTCTGAGTACCCAAAGTTTTTTCCAAATCGGCGCGCAGAGTTTTGACGGCTTGCGGATCGATCTGCTTGGATTTAGCGCCGAACACGGCTTGGATTTTTTCAAGCGCTTGCGGCAACTGCGCCGGCAAGTCGGCGCCAACCGTGGCCGATGTCTTTTTGCGAATCTGAAACTCCACGTCCCAACGCTGAGCCGCGTCTTCGACCGCCACACATTGCAACTGCAAGGTGCCGACTTCGGTATAGGTCGCCAGCAATTGCACGGCCACTTCGGTTTTTTGCTGACCCACAAAGGCCACGGCCAACGGCGGCAGGCTATGAAAGCGTTCGTCGTCAATCTCGACGATGTCGCCCGGCTGGTAATTACCGTCGCCACTGCTGGACAATAAATGAAACCGCACCGGCTGACCGACCCGTAAGCCAAACTGGCGATCGCTCAATAAGATTTCATGCCCTTCCTCGCTACCTTTTGGCAGGATGCAGACGCCGCGCCGAGCTTGATCGGCACCACCACTACTTGTGCTCTTGAGCGTATCGACCAGCAGAAAATACCCGCGGGCCGCGCCGCCGTCAATCTTGAGCTTTTTATCCTTTCGGGCGACGGCGTAGCTGACCGCGCCATAAGCCACCGCCAGTTCGGGATGGCGGTTATCCAGCAACAACGGTGTTTGCCCTCCGCGCCAGCTGGCCAGCAGATCGATAACCCGCTGTACCATCGCCGGGCTGCGAAATACCCCGCCATTCAGCAATAAGGCATCGGGTACAATATCCTCATCAGATAAGGCAGCTTTAGCCGCTTGGGCATGCAATTGCAAAAATGCGGCAATATGCTTGCTGATGGCGGGTTCCGCCGCATATGGCAAGCCGAATTCCACTACTCCGCTACGTTTCTTATCGGGAAGCTCGTCTAATCCCGACAACGGCAAAAAACCATCCAGCGCAATTTGTCTAACTTCTTCACGCGTCAATACCGTGCCCCGGCTAGCGCCAATCAGTTTGGAGCCGCCACCCAGCAAGGTCACGGCGATTTGCTCGGGCGCATCGACGGCCAACAAGCGTTCCTTAGCGATCCGGCATTGTTCCAGCAATTGCGACAGATCGGCGGTTGACAGTTTCTTGTCGCCGATTCGCAACCTGCTTTCGACCAAGTGCGCCAACGCCAGATCGATATTATCGCCACCCAGCATCAAATGGTCGCCGACACCGATCCGCGTCAGCTTGGGCTCGCCGTCGCCATGTTCGATCTTGATCAGAGTCAGATCGGTGGTACCGCCGCCGACATCGCAGACCAGCAACAAGCGGCTGCCGGCCAGACTGGGCGCAATGCTGCCGGCATGCCGGCGCAGCCAGTCGTAACAGACCGCCTGCGGTTCTTCCAGCAAGCGCACATCGCTTAGCCCTGCCATTCTGGCCGCTTCCAGCGTCAACGAGCGCGCCGACTCGTCGAACGAGGCCGGCACCGTAATCACTACATTTTGATTGCCTAACAACGCATCCGGGAAACGTTGTTCCCAGACCGTACGCACATGGCGCAGATAACTGGCACTGGCTTCCAAGGGCGAGACTTTGAATACCGACTCGTCACTACCCCACGGCAAGATCGCCGCACCATGGTCAACCGAGGGATGCGACAGCCAGCTCTTGGCGCTAGTCACCAAGCGGCCTTGCGTTTTGGCGCCGAGTACACGCGCGGCTTCGCCCAATATCGCCCCGTCTTCCGTGGTTAAAAATCCGGCATCATCGCTGAGTTCACCGCCGGCGGGGTGATAACGCACCGAGGGCAATAACGGCCTAGCCGCCACTGCGCCGAGCGCGGTGAGCTGTGGGATTTCGAATAGATGAATGAATTTATCAGGGTCATGGATAGCGACATACGCTACCACGGTGTGGGTGGTGCCAAGGTCGATGCCAACTAAATATTGCAGGGTTTGCTTGTTCACTGGAGATTTGAAATGTAATGGTCGCTCACGGTGCCCGTCATTGAACACTGTCTTTAGCCTGAATTGCAACTTAACAAACCGCCATCAAAGATTTTACAGTTTTAGAAAGTTGAAAAATTTGTCCCCCTTCCCCAAAAGGCCCAACTCTCTTTTGTTCTATTCTTCGGTGGGAAAAAATAATCCGCGCCAAGTAAAATCGATGCTAAATTGATTCGCATAACACTGCAAACTTCGACGTTCAGTAACAATTACAATGAAATCAATCCCACTAGCCTCCGTCATGGAACAGGCACAACAACTTGAAAATCAAAACCAGCTGATTAACGCTGTTGAGATTTACCAGGCATGGCTGGCTAACGCAAATAGTGAGGACGCTCACCTACGCTATGTAGCATTTTATAACATGGGACGCCTACTACGCTTGCTGGGCCAATTACCCCAATCGATCGCCGCTTATCAATCAGCCTTACAACTCAAGCCCGATTTTTACCAAGCAGCAGTAAATTTGGGCCTAGCTTTTGAAGCCACGGGGGACACCCAAAAAGCTCTGGACACATGGCAACGCGCCATGCAACCAATAGAAGCACAAACTCTGCTGTTGAATCACAGCGGACGTGTGCATGAAAACGCACGACGCTACGATCAAGCGCAAATGCTACTCAAGCGAAGCTTGATGGCCAATCCCGAACAAGCGGACGTCATCCAACACTACTTGCATATCCAGCAAAAAATGTGTCAGTGGCCCATTCTCGAAGCCGTCGCCGGCATTTCCGAACAGAAACTACTCGATCACTGCGGCCCATTAGGCGTGTTAGCGCTTACCGACGATCCGGCGGTACAGTTAAGAGTCATTTCTTCCTGGGTCGAGCGTAAAATTCCGAGAAACTTGCCGCGCTTGTCCCCAGCCACGGGATACCGGCACGACAAATTGCGTATCGGCTATTTGTCAGGCGACTTTTGCTGGCACGCCGTGTCTATCCTGGCAGTTGAACTATTCGAACTACATGATCGGCAGCACTTTGAGATCTATGCCATCGATTATAGCGTCGACGACGGCGGCGCCCTCAGACAGAGAGTATTGCGGGCGATGGACCGTCATGTCCCGATTCATGACTTGTCCGATCTACAAGCGGCACAGGCAATTCGCGAGCTTGAAATTGATGTGCTGATCGATCTGACCGGATTGACATCGGGCGCCAGGGTAACCCTTTTGGCGTATAAACCCGCGCCGATACAGGTTTCCTACCTGGGTTTTGTCGGCACACTGGGCATGCCGGAAATCGACTATATCTTGGCCGACCAATTCGTTTTTCCCAAGGCGTTGGCACAACACTTTATGGAGAAGCCTTTGTACCTGCCCGATGTCTATCAGGTGAACGATAGCCAGCGCGTGATTGGAGAAACGCCTAGCCGGGCCGCGTGCGGCTTACCGGAGGATTGTTTTGTCTACTGCTCGTTTAACGGCAGTTACAAAATCAATCCCGACGTGTTCGCTGTCTGGATGCGAATACTTAACCGGGTTCCAAACAGCGTTTTGTGGCTGGTCGCGGACAATGAAATTGCAAAAGCCAATCTACATAACCAAGCAAAAAAACACGGAATCGATTCGGAGCGCTTAATCTTTGCGCAAAAAGTCGCCCCCATGGAATATCTCGCGCGTTATCGGCTAGCGGATTTGCTGCTCGATACCAGCCCCTATAACGCGGGAACGACCGCCAGCGATGCTCTTTGGGCGGATTTACCGGTACTGACCTGCCCAGGCAACACCTTTGCCTCCCGTATGGCAGGGAGTTTACTGAACGCTGTCGGATTACCCGAATTGATCATGCCGAATTGGCATGCCTATGAAGAACGGGCGGTGATGCTTGCACAACAGCCGCAACACATTGCCAATTACAAAGCCTATCTGCGCAGCCATAAGCTTGAAACACCTCTGTTTGATTCGAAACGTTTCGCCCGCAGCCTGGAACAAGCTCTATTGGACGTTTACGCTCAACTTACCTTGCCCAAGCGCGAGGCCGACCCAATTATTGAAATAGTCAGCGCCACCCTAAAAACCGAAGATGATTTTTGGAATCATTCCGCATTGGGCCTTTCCTTAAAACGCTTGCAGCAAGATAAACGCCTGCGAACGCACATCACCTATCAAAATCGGCTCGGTTTGCCGGAGATTTACAATCGCCGGATTCAGGTCGATGATGCGGCTGATTATTTAGTGTTTGTGCATGACGATGTTTGGATCGACGATTTTTTTTTGGTAAATCGCGTCATCGAAGGTTTGCAAAGTTACGACATCATTGGCGTGGCCGGCAACAAGCGAAGACAACCATACCAACCGAGCTGGGCATTCGTGCAACACGGCGGAGGACTTAAAGTCGACACTCCGGAAAATTTTAGCGGTTCCGTGGCGCATGGAAACGAGGCTTTTGGACAGATCAATATCTATGGTCCGGCTCCGGCGGCTTGCGAATTATTGGATGGCCTGTTTCTGGCTGCATCGAAAGACACACTGCGAAAGCATGGGGTATTGTTTGACCAGCGCTTTAATTTTCATTTTTACGATCTGGACTTTTGCCGTAGCGCGGCGAATTTCGGATTGAAGATCGGTACATGGCCCATTTGTCTCACGCATCGGAGCGGCGGCGCTTTCGCAACACCGGAGTGGGAAAGTGGGCGAACGCTATATTTTGACAAATGGGGATCGTAGATTTAGAGCTTGCCGCAACCGGTATGAATGCCGAAAGACCAATACCGGACCATCAAATCTCAACATACATCGCTTATGAATCAAATGAAAGCTTTTCTCTATCACATTGCTTATTCCGCCGAGACTTTAAATGCCATCGAAGACGGCTATTTGCTGCTGGATAACACCGACAACGAACGCCCGGATTGGTATGAATACTGGCCGATACGCAAGTTCTTCGGACAATCACCAGCTTTAGACGAATCCGCTTATTACGGCTTTTTTTCACCCCGTTTTCGAGATAAGACTCGCCTATCTTACAGTGACGTGATGGCGTTCATCGAATCCAAAGATAGCCAGACGGATGTTTTTCTTTTTAGCCCTCAGCCGGATATCGGCGCTTTTTTTAAGAATATCTTCGAAGGTAGTGATGTAACTGATCCCGGAGCCATGGCAACTTGCCAGCAGTTTTTCGACCGGATTGGCTTCGCTATAGACCTGAAGGCATTGGTCATGGACTCTCGGAGCATTGTTTTCAGTAATTATTTCGCAGCCAAACCGTGTTTCTGGCGAGCTTGGCTGGAACTTACCGAAAAACTTTTCGCGATAGCCGAGCAACAGAATAACGACGATGAGTTAACCCAACAACTATCTCATAAAACCGCTTACCCTGGCGCGGTAGCTCGCAAAGTGTTTGTGATAGAAGGGATCGCATCACTGCTGCTGTGCCAAAACTCATGGAAAACCGAAATTTATAATCCCTTTATCATGAATTGGTCCAGCCAACTGGGACAATTCAAGCAACAGGCGGTCATCGCCGATGCGCTTAAAATCGCGATGACTCAACAAGATTTTCCGGAATATGCAGCCGTTTATAATCAAATTCGTCAGCAAGTATTCCCGAAACCGCCCATCCACAAGCCGCAAGAGACCACTATGAAACAAACACCCGCGCACGACTTATTCAACGATTCGATATTGGCGATGCTAGCTCCTAACCTGGAAAAAGTGGTGGAAGTCGGCTGTATGCGCGGAACTCTGGCCAGGGAATATCTCAAAAACACCCCCAATTGCCAATGGGTCGGGATCGACATTGATGAAGATAACATTCAAATTGCCAACCAGGAATGTACGCAAGCATTTTGCGCCGATATCGAAACAATGCGCGATGCGGAATTGGATGCTTTGTTTCCCGCCAATGTCTGGGTCTTTGGCGATGTGCTGGAGCATTTGCGTGACCCTTGGCAGTTGTTGCGAAAACTTAAGTCTCGAATGGCGCCTGGCAATCAAGTGATCGCTTGCATACCCAATGCGCAACATTGGAGTTTCCAAGCTCGGCTCAATATCGGCGAATTCAGATACGAGGATAGCGGATTATTCGATAGAACCCATCTGCGTTTCTTTACTCGCAAGACCATTTTCGAAATGTTTGAAACCAACGGTTTTCATATTGAAACGGCTGTGTCCAGAATTTTCAATTTTCCGGGAGTGGATGCGGATAAATATCTGCCACATATCCGGGGAATGGCGATTGCCAGCGGCGCCGATCCAGAGCAGGCTGTAAAGGACGCCATGGCCTTTCAATATGTGGTACGAGCCGTAGCGGTATGAAAGAACAGCCAACACTCAACTCAGTTCAGCAATGAGACGTTTGAAATGCCGCTCAAGGTTATCTACAAAACGCGGCGTATCAAACAATACGCCGCTATTACGGATGTTTTGCAAATGTTCCCGGAGTTGCAAGCACGACTCCGGAGATTGAGCCAAGGCCACGGCTTTGTCTTCGTAATCCCGCAAATTATAAGTAATCAATTCGGGTAATCCAGCCGCCGTAAGCAAAGAACCGGCCATTCTGGACGCAAAGGAGCGTCCGCTTCTGGTCAGTACTGGCAAGCCCATCCATAAGGCATCATTGGCGGTAGTGCCAGCATTGAACGGAAAAGAGTCTAGAAACAGATCGGCCACCGCAAACCGAGCTAAGTAGTGTTCCGGCTCAACCCTAGACGCGAAAATGAGCCGATTCGGATCGATACCGCAAGTTTTAGCTTCATTTATCAAATTAATTTCGACCCAGGGATTGTCGGCAAGTAGCCACAGCACACTGCCGGGGACACGCCGCAGGATATTCATCCAAATACTGAAAACTTCCGGAGTGTACTTGTGGCTGTTATTGAACGAACAAAATACAAAGCCTTCCACCGGCAGATGACAATTTTCTCGGCTAGGAATAGAGGCACATTGCCGCCGACGATCGCTCACTTGGTATACATCGGGCATGTACAATGGTTTTTCGGAATAATAATGGGCATATTCTTCCGGAATCAGGAAACGGTCAGAGATAACGTAATCGATTGAAGGCAGCCCCGTGGTTGCCGGCAAACCAAGGTAGGTAATCTGTATCGGCGCCGGTCGATAAGCCATCAGATTGGCACGAGCTCCCAACGTTTGACCTTGCAGATCAACAAGAATATCGATTTCCTGTTCTCGAATCAGTCTGGCGGCAACTTCGTCGCTGATGGTATCGATGCGCTCGAAGTAATCCATCGCATCGATTATTCGCTGGCGTAGCGGCGAATGGCCTTGTTGCGTCCAACAGTAGCCATAAATTTCGAAATTTTTCCTATCATGCAGTTCGAACAGTTCAGCGGTCAACATGGCGACCGGGTGTAAACAAAAATCTGACGAACAATAGCCGATGCGTATTTTCTGATGCCCGTACGCTTTTACGGGAGCTAGCTTTGGAACGTTAGAATTAATCTTATTTTTTACGTAATTACGCGCAGCCGTAAGTTGTTGTTCCGGATCGTCCGACAAACTGAGCATCGCTAGGGCCGAAGTCGACTGACGCATCAACTCCGAGTTGATGCCTGATATAGGCCCATAAATGGGCCAGGCGCATTGCTTTTCCCGCAAATAAACCCAATGGTGAATGACGTCCGGTTGATTGGGATTGATTGCTAGGCTTCTTGCCAAATAATCCAGTGCGCCAGCATATTGCTTACGGGTTTCGAGGATGCGGCCAAGATTGTTGAGGGCTAACAGTAATATCTGTCGGTATTCGGCGATATTGGGACCCACGTTGTCATCGATCCAACGCCATTCGACAATCGCATCCTCGACCTGTCCAAGGCGCTCGTAAGTCAAACCAAGATTAAAGCGCGGCTGCACAAATAAAGGCGCTAGTTGGATGGCCTGGACATATATCTCCTTCGCACCAGGAAAATCCCCTAGATTGAAAAGCACTGTGCCCAAATTAAAACACACCAGATGGTTGTGTGGTGATTGGTTTCGTCGCAACCATGTTTGGTAAAGTACTGCGGCAAGCGGTGTTTCACCATTTGCTTGCAGTTCGTTCGCGTAATTGATCAGTTGACCAAAGTCGAGCTCTCCTTGCCAAGCATGTAGTAACGCAGAGGTAAAATCAACTTCAATAAATGACACGGAAATACGTTAAGGAATGATAAAGCAACATCGGGTATCCTCGAAAAGACGCCCATAGCGTCTCCTGTGCGATTATTCATCACACAGGAGACGCTATAAGAACAGTTCAAATTCTATACTTAGAACGTCAGATACTGAATCTGATCCGTTGACAAAGCGCCTATCTGATCCGATGTCAACGAGCGAACCTGACTTGTGGTCAAACTACTGATCTGATCTGTGCTCAATGCCTGGATCTGATCGGTTGTCAACGCCGCAATTTGCGAGGTTGCCAGCGAGGATATTTGCGCTGTACTCAAACCGGTCTGTACTTGATCCGTAGTTAATGCGGCGATTTGATCGGTGGTCAATGACACCAGGTCGCGGGTTTCCAGTGCGCCGATTTGGTCGGTCGATAGCGCGGCCAGATCGGCGGTTTCTATCGCTTTGACTTGCGTGGTGGTCAGCGCCACGATCTGATCGGTACTGAGTGCCTGTACTTGATCAGTGGTCAATGCCGCAATTTGAGTGTAAAGCATCGCAGCGATTTGCGAAGTTCTCAATCCACTTTGTACTTGATCGGTTGACAAAGCCGCGACTTGATCGGTGGTCAATGACGCCAGGTCACGGGTTTCCAGGGCACCGATTTGATCGGTCGACAGCGCCGTTAATTGGTCCGTGGTCAAGGCCTTGGTCTGCGCGGTGGTCAGCGCGGCGATCTGATCAGTACTAAGGGCCTGGACTTGATCAGTGGTCAATGCCGCGATCTGAACTGTCGTCAAGGACGCCAAATCACTAGTTTCCAGCGCACCAATTTGGTCGGTCGACAATGCGGCCAAATCAGCCGTTTCCAATGCTTTAACCTGTGCGGTCGACAGCGCTACGATCTGGTCGGTGCTCAGCGCTTGAACTTGATCGGTGCTCAAGGCGCCAATTTGTGCAGTCGTCAGCGCCGCAACTTGCGCGGTACTCAACCCGCTTTGAACTTGATCGGTGGTCAAGGACGCGACTTGCGCAGTGGTTAGGGACGCCACGTCGCGGGTTTCCAGCGCACCAATTTGGTCGGTCGACAACGCCGTTAATTGGTCCGTGGTCAAGGCTTTGACTTGTGCCGTGGTCAGTGCAGCAACTTGGTTAGTGCTCAGTGCTTGGATTTGATCGGTGGTCAGCGAGGCAACCTGGGCTGTTGTCATTGACGCCAGATCACGGGTTTCCAGCGCGCCAATTTGGTCGGTCGATAGCGCGGCCACATCGGCCGTTTCCAGCGCAGCAGTCTGCGCAGTGGTAAGCGCCACTATTTGGTCGGTACTCAGGGCTTGGACTTGATCAGTAGTTAATGCCGCAACTTGAGTATAAAGCATCGCAGCAATTTGACCTGTATTGAGACCGCTTTGAACTTGGTCGGTGGTCAAGGCCGCGACTTGCGCGGTGGTTAAGGATGCGAGATCGCGGGTTTCCAGCGCACCGATTTGATCGGTCGACAGCGCCGTTAATTGGTCCGTGGTCAAGGCCTTGGCCTGCGCGGTCGTCAGTGCAGCAACTTGGTCAGTGCTCAGTGCTTGGATTTGATCGGTGGTCAGCGAGGCAACCTGGGCTGTCGTCAAGGACGCCAAGTCACGGGTTTCCAACGCGCCAATTTGGTCGGTCGACAGCGCGGCCAAATCGGCCGTTTCCAGCGCTTTAACCTGTGCGGTACTCAGTGCCACGATCTGGTCGGTACTTAAAGCCTGCACTTGATCGGTGGTCAAGGCGCCAATCTGCGCGGTCGTCAGCGAGGCAACTTGCGCGGTACTCAGACCGCTTTGAACTTGGTCGGTGGTCAACGCGGCAACCTGGGCTGTCGTCAAGGACGCTACGTCGCGGGTTTCCAGCGCGCCGATTTGATCGGTCGACAACGCCGTCAATTGATCCGTGGTCAACGCTTTGACTTGCGCGGTCGTCAACGCCACAACCTGATCGGTGCTCAACGCCTGGATTTGGTCGGTTGACAATCCGGCAATCTGCGCAGTCGTCAAGGATGCTAGATCACGAGTCTCCATCGCGGCAATCTGATCGGTCGACAACGCTTTCAAATCGGCTATTTCCAACGCCTTGACTTGGGCGGTCGACAACGCTTCGATCTGGTCAGTGCTCAATGCTTGGATTTGATCGGTGGAGAATGAAGCGATTTGGGCAGTGGTCAGTGCGGAAACTTGCGCGGTACTCAGACCGCTCTGAATTTGATCGGTGGTTAATGCGCCAATTTGCGTGGTGGTCAACGCGGCAATATCACGGGTTTCCAGCGCACCAATTTGGTCGGTCGACAACGCGGCCAAATCAGCCGTTTCCAATGCTTTAACCTGTGCGGTCGACAACGCTACGATCTGGTCGGTGCTCAGCGCTTGAACTTGATCGGTGCTCAAGGCGCCAATTTGTGCAGTCGTCAGCGCCGCAACTTGCGCGGTACTCAACCCGCTTTGAACTTGATCGGTGGTCAAGGCCGCGACTTGCGCAGTGGTTAGGGACGCCACGTCGCGGGTTTCCAGCGCACCAATTTGGTCGGTCGACAACGCCGTTAATTGGTCCGTGGTCAAGGCCTTGGCTTGCGCGGTCGTCAGTGCAGCAACTTGGTTAGTGCTCAGTGCTTGGATTTGATCGGTGGTCAGCGCCGCAACCTGGGCTGTTGTCATTGACGCCAGATCACGGGTTTCCAACGCGCCAATTTGGTCGGTCGACAGCGCGGCCACATCGGCCGTTTCCAGCGCTTTAACCTGCGCGGTGCTCAGCGCTACGATTTGATCGGTACTTAAAGCCTGGATTTGATCCGTGGTCAACGCGCCAATCTGCGCGGTCGTCAGCGAGGCAACTTGCGCCGTGCTCAACCCGCTTTGAACTTGGTCGGTGGTCAAGGCCGCGACTTGCGCGGTGGTTAAGGATGCGAGATCGCGGGTTTCCAGCGCACCGATTTGATCGGTCGACAGCGCCGTTAATTGGTCCGTGGTCAAGGCCTTGGCCTGCGCGGTCGTCAGTGCAGCAACTTGGTCAGTGCTCAGTGCTTGGATTTGATCGGTGGTCAGCGAGGCAACCTGGGCTGTCGTCAAGGACGCCAAGTCACGGGTTTCCAACGCGCCAATTTGGTCGGTCGACAGCGCGGCCAAATCGGCCGTTTCCAGCGCTTTAACCTGTGCGGTACTCAGTGCCACGATCTGGTCGGTACTTAAAGCCTGCACTTGATCGGTGGTCAAGGCGCCAATCTGCGCGGTCGTCAGCGAGGCAACTTGCGCGGTACTCAGACCGCTTTGAACTTGGTCGGTGGTCAACGCGGCAACCTGGGCTGTCGTCAAGGACGCTACGTCGCGGGTTTCCAGCGCGCCGATTTGATCGGTCGACAACGCCGTCAATTGATCCGTGGTCAACGCTTTGACTTGCGCGGTCGTCAACGCCACAACCTGATCGGTGCTCAACGCCTGGATTTGGTCGGTTGACAATCCGGCAATCTGCGCAGTCGTCAAGGATGCTAGATCACGAGTCTCCATCGCGGCAATCTGATCGGTCGACAACGCTTTCAAATCGGCTATTTCCAACGCCTTGACTTGGGCGGTCGACAACGCTTCGATCTGGTCAGTGCTCAATGCTTGGATTTGATCGGTGGAGAATGAAGCGATTTGGGCAGTGGTCAGTGCGGAAACTTGCGCGGTACTCAGACCGCTCTGAATTTGATCGGTGGTTAATGCGCCAATTTGCGTGGTGGTCAACGCGGCAATATCACGGGTTTCCAGCGCACCAATTTGGTCGGTCGACAACGCGGCCAAATCAGCCGTTTCCAATGCTTTAACCTGTGCGGTCGACAACGCTACGATCTGGTCGGTGCTCAGCGCTTGAACTTGATCGGTGCTCAAGGCGCCAATTTGTGCAGTCGTCAGCGCCGCAACTTGCGCGGTACTCAACCCGCTTTGAACTTGATCGGTGGTCAAGGCCGCGACTTGCGCAGTGGTTAGGGACGCCACGTCGCGGGTTTCCAGCGCACCAATTTGGTCGGTCGACAACGCCGTTAATTGGTCCGTGGTCAAGGCCTTGGCTTGCGCGGTCGTCAGTGCAGCAACTTGGTTAGTGCTCAGTGCTTGGATTTGATCGGTGGTCAGCGCCGCAACCTGGGCTGTTGTCATTGACGCCAGATCACGGGTTTCCAACGCGCCAATTTGGTCGGTCGACAGCGCGGCCACATCGGCCGTTTCCAGCGCTTTAACCTGCGCGGTGCTCAGCGCTACGATTTGATCGGTACTTAAAGCCTGGATTTGATCCGTGGTCAACGCGCCAATCTGCGCGGTCGTCAGCGAGGCAACTTGCGCCGTGCTCAACCCGCTTTGAACTTGGTCGGTGGTCAAGGCCGCGACTTGCGCGGTGGTTAAGGATGCGAGATCGCGGGTTTCCAGCGCACCGATTTGATCGGTCGACAGCGCCGTTAATTGGTCCGTGGTCAAGGCCTTGGCCTGCGCGGTCGTCAGTGCAGCAACTTGGTCAGTGCTCAGTGCTTGGATTTGATCGGTGGTCAGCGAGGCAACCTGGGCTGTCGTCAAGGACGCCAAGTCACGGGTTTCCAACGCGCCAATTTGGTCGGTCGACAGCGCGGCCAAATCGGCCGTTTCCAGCGCTTTAACCTGTGCGGTACTCAGTGCCACGATCTGGTCGGTACTTAAAGCCTGCACTTGATCGGTGGTCAAGGCGCCAATCTGCGCGGTCGTCAGCGAGGCAACTTGCGCGGTACTCAGACCGCTTTGAACTTGGTCGGTGGTCAACGCGGCAACTTGGGCGGTGGTCAGGGACGCTACGTCGCGGGTTTCCAGCGCGCCGATTTGATCGGTCGACAACGCCGTCAATTGATCCGTGGTCAACGCTTTGACTTGCGCGGTCGTCAACGCCACAACCTGATCGGTGCTCAACGCCTGGATTTGGTCGGTTGACAAGCCGGCAATCTGCGCAGTCGTCAAGGATGCTAGATCACGAGTCTCCATCGCGGCAATCTGATCGGTCGACAACGCTTTCAAATCGGCTATTTCCAACGCCTTGACTTGGGCGGTCGACAACGCTTCGATCTGGTCAGTGCTCAATGCTTGGATTTGATCGGTGGAGAATGAAGCGATTTGGGCAGTGGTCAGTGCGGAAACTTGCGCGGTACTCAGACCGCTCTGAATTTGATCGGTGGTTAATGCGCCAATTTGCGTGGTGGTCAACGCGGCAATATCACGGGTTTCCAGCGCACCAATTTGGTCGGTCGACAACGCGGCCAAATCAGCCGTTTCCAATGCTTTAACCTGTGCGGTCGACAACGCTACGATCTGGTCGGTGCTCAGCGCTTGAACTTGATCGGTGCTCAAGGCGCCAATTTGTGCAGTCGTCAGCGCCGCAACTTGCGCGGTACTCAACCCGCTTTGAACTTGATCGGTGGTCAAGGCCGCGACTTGCGCAGTGGTTAGGGACGCCACGTCGCGGGTTTCCAGCGCACCAATTTGGTCGGTCGACAACGCCGTTAATTGGTCCGTGGTCAAGGCCTTGGCCTGCGCGGTCGTCAGTGCAGCAACTTGGTTAGTGCTCAGTGCTTGGATTTGATCGGTGGTCAGCGAGCCAATTTGTGCGGTCGTCAAGGATGCGATATCCCGTGTTTCCATGGCGGCAATCTGGTCGGTCGACAGGGCAGCCAGATCGCGTGTTTCCAGCGCTTTAACCTGCGCGGTTGTCAAGGCAACAACTTGATCAGTGGTAAGTGCTTGAATTTGATCGGTTGAGAGGGCTTGAACTTGGCTTGAAGTAAGAGCTTGGAGCTGACTGGTTGCTAACGATTGTAAGCTGTATGTCTGTATTGCTTCAATTTGCCCGGAACTCAGCACTACCAGATCCCTGGTTTCGATTGCGGTGACCTGATCACTGGTAATCGCTTGTATTTGATCCGTTGACATTGCTTTAAAGTCAGCGGTATTGAGAGCCTTGATCTGGGCGGTTGTCAGCGCTGAAATTTGCGCTGGCGTCATTCCGGTAACGATTGAAGTCATGACCAATCCCCTTAATTTATTATGCCATTGTTAGAGTTCGCTCTTCCCGATATAACTTAAGAGCCGACGGATTTGAGAGGGGTATCGACAACTTCTTCTGAAACTTTAATCTTCAATTAACTTGTCTAAAAGGTTGTGCAGGAACTCCGATTGTAGGCCAGAGAACTCAGGGTGTTGAGGGCGGCGACACAAATGGGAAGTACAAAACCTAAATCCGACCAGCTGAAATTCAGGATTTTTTTCAACGAGACAATGCTAAGGATAAGTAAGATCAAGATGACTTTGGCTGCGGCAGTATGGCGTCAGTTAGTTGCAACAATCCGTAGCCAACATGCTGGCGCAGCCCGCCAGAGCTACCAGCAGTAACTTACGGTAGTAACGCATAAGCGGTAAAGCGCATCAATTAAAATCCCCCCAAAGGGTTTGCACCGCAGTCAGCGCCGATAACACTGCTGTTTCGGTGCGCAAAATTCGCGCCCCCATTCTTACCGGAATGAAGCCGGCGGCTTTGGCAATTTGCCGTTCTTGTTCACTAAAGCCACCTTCCGGCCCCGAAAGCAAGGTGATTTGGTTATTTGCCGGCTGCAAGTCGGCCAGACTTTGCTCGGCATACGGATCCAAAAAAACGCAAACACCTTGCTGTTGAACTATCCAATCCGACAAATCGGCTATCTCGGTTATCACCGGCGAACGCGTGCGACCGGATTGCTCCGCCGCATGATGAATGATAGCTTGCCAATGCTGCAGGCGTTGCTGTTTTTTGTCATCGTTGAGTTTGATCACGCAACGTTCCGTGATCAAAGGCGTCAACTGCGTCACACCCAATTCGACGGCTTTTTGCACCGACCAGTCCATTCTGTCGCCACGCGAAATACCTAGCCCCAGGACCACAGCCAGCGGCGACTCCACATCCCGGTCAATGTATTGCTCGACTTCGACTCGTACCGCTTTCCGACTGACTTCGCTAAAGCGGCTCAGATACTCACCGCCGTGTCCGTTGAATAAGACTATGCTTTGCTGCTGTTTCAGCCTAAGCACGCTACGCACATAATGCGCGGCCTCATCATCCAACTCGATCCGTCCGCCGACATTCAGCGGCGAATTTACAAATAATCGAGATACACGCATCAGTCTTGTACCGCATGCTGTATGCCCTGCCAAGCAACTTCGGCCATCAACTGTATCTCCTGCTCGGTAATCACATAGGGCGGCATAAAATAAATGACATTGCCTAGCGGACGCAACAGCACACCGCGACCGAGAGCATATTGGTAAACCTTCAGCCCCCGGCGTTGCTGCCACGGATAAGCTTCACGAGTTTGTTTGTTTTTGACCAATTCAATTGCGACTATCATGCCGGTCTGCCTCACCTCGGCCACATTGGGATGTCCATTGAAGCGTTCGCAGGCTTTGGTCATGATCGCTGCCAACTGACGATTGTCACCCAGAACATCCTGCCGTTGGAACAAACCGATGGTTGCCAGAGCTGCCCGGCAGCCTAGCGCATTGCCGGTGTAACTGTGCGAATGTAAAAATGCCGTCAGATTTTGATAGTCATCGTAAAATGCCCGATAAACCGTATCGGTGGTCAGCACTGCCGACAACGGCAAATAGCCGCCGGTCAATCCTTTCGATAAACAGATGAAATCCGGACTGATAGACGCCTGTTCGCAGGCAAACAGGGTGCCGGTTCGGCCGAAGCCGACCGCGATTTCGTCGGCGATCATATGAACCCCGTACTTGTCGCATGCCTCGCGTAACAGTTTCAGATAAACCGGATGATACATGCGCATGCTACCGGCGCATTGCACCAGCGGTTCGACGATCACCGCGCAAACCGAATCGGCGTACCGCGCCAAGGTTTGTTCCATATCGGCGAAACGGCGGATGGAATAATCTTCCCAACTTTCTCCACTTTCACGATGGTAGCAATCCGGACTAGGCACGTTGATTACATCCATCAATAATGGCGCGTAGGTTTCCTTATACAAACTGACATTACCGACCGCCAACGCACCAAGCGTCTCACCGTGATAGCTGTTTTCCAAGGTAATGAATTGGTTTTTTTGACTCTGCCCGAGATTACGCCAGTAGTGAAAGCTCATCTTCAACGCGATTTCGATCGCCGATGAGCCATTGTCGGCGTAAAAACATTTATTCAAATCCGGCGGGGTAATCTCCACCAATTTTTCCGCCAATTCCACCGCCGCCTCGTGGCTGAAGCCAGCCAGGATCACATGCTCCAGCGTATCCAGCTGAGCCTTGATCGCTTGATTGATAACGGGATTACAATGCCCAAACAAATTAACCCACCAGGAACTGATCGCATCCAAATAACGCTTACCGTCGAAATCCTCCAACCAGACACCTCGACCGGATCTAATCGGAATCAGCGGTAATTGTTCGTGATCCTTCATCTGGCTGCAAGGGTGCCAGAGTACGGCGAGATCTCGCTGAATTAAATATTGATTGTTGGCATTCATTAGTATTGAGAAAGTTCAAAGCAAATATAAAAGACTGTTCACACCCAGAACACACTATATGTATCAATCAAAACCGCACACCTACCAGCCACATTCTGCAAATAATTCCGCTCAAAATTAAGCGGGGATAGGTAGTCACGAGTTGAGTGACCTCGGCGGCCATTGTAAAAGGCCAAATTAATCCAGCAGACTTTGAGTTGCGGCCTCTTTGGTTCTAAAAACCTCGTATTCAAGTTATTCGTGTTTCAAGCTGTGGAAAAAGCGTCCAGCGGGGCATTATCCCAGCAAACTTCCCTGCGACTCATGCTTTACCGCATCATCACCAGATGAGGCTGTCGTAAAACCTCATTTTGTTTCGATCTACCATCAAAAACCAACCCTGTTTTCCTCGGCCAACCAAAATCAGTGGCTGGTGGCGGACAAATGCCAAAATCAAACATTCGCTCAAACACACCTTCAATCCAGCAAAGCCATTGATATAGTACGCTGAAAAGGGTCACAACTAAGGCTCAACCCAGGCTGTACGCCATGCATGTAATGCGAATTCGACTTTGACAAGCTTTGCAAACCTTGTCTGCCCCGTAATTGACTGAAGACCGGTCCACCATCGCCTGCTGGTAACGCCGCGTCATACGCGCAACCTAACTATAATGCTAGAGATATATGGCAGCCATTTTTAACTTTAAATGCTATTCTTGTGTCAAACTTTTTGAAAACTCGTCTAAATTTACTTTTCGTGCTCTTGCTTCTTACCTAAAGCAGCCAAGAGAGACACAGCATGGGGTGAAATTTGGTAGCGATCCTGATGGTACAAAGATAAAACTCCTTTATATGCATTTGCCTTGAAGTGCCAATTTACGAAGTCTAAACCCCTTGATTCTGCGGGGAGTTTAAGACTCAATCAACAAGAAGAGTTTTGATCGTTAGTTGAAAATTAATGACTCACCGGACATCACTGATCAATATTTTAGCCCGCTCTGCAAATCTCTTCCGGTTGATAAATATACTTATTTTTTCGAAACCCAGATATATCCACGCACTGAAACTAACAGCTCTTATACTGAAGAGCAATATATTCACGGCCATATTCTCTTAGTCGAAACAACGCACCACTAAATTAGCTCCACATTAGACATTAATTAATTTACCTCGGAGACATTACACCATGAAAAATTATCGTATATCACTAACAAATATCCGTACCTTAGGAGCAATATCATGATGATAAAAACACGTTTGTTAAAATCCTTACCAGCTTTAGCCCTTCTTGTCCCAATTGCAGCCCTAGCCAACCCCTGCAGTAATACCTCTTTTAGCAATATGTATGTCATAGGTGACAGCCTATCCGACCAAGGCAATCTATTTCAAGCCACTACATCTTTGACAGGATACGGCTCACCGGCTGAGGATCACTACTTCATGGGCCGTTTTTCCAATGGTAAAGCCTACACTGACATGCTTGCAGAAAAACTAGGGATCTGTCTAACCGCCTCATCATTGGGCGGCACTAACTTTGCCTATGGAGGGACCAGAACCAATTACAACATCGTAGAAAACCCACCCACTGAAGGCGGATTTACCCCAGGCTTACTCCCATGGACTTTAAACTTGCAGAGACAAGCATTCACCGACCAGACAATCAATGACCCACATGCGTTCTATATCGTTTTTTCCGGATCCAATGATATTTCGGACTTGATAGGAAGCACCATCGCTCAAGGATTCGAAGCAACAAAACCGTTTAGCGATCAAGCGGTACAAGGGATCCGAGAGAGTATTCAAGCCTTCATCAATGCTGGGGCGCGAGACATACTTGTACCCAATCTGCCTGACCTGGGAATAGTTCCACGGGTAGTCCAAGGTAATCCACCAAACTCCACCTTGGTATCCGAGACTGCAACAGCTCTGACAACCCGGTATAACCAAGCCTTGAATCAAATGCTGGACGAGGTTGCCAATGACAATAATGTCAACATTATCCGGTTCGATACGTTCTCTTTCCTCCGGGAAGTCGTTGGTAATCCAACCGCGTTTGGGTTAAGCAATTCAACAGAGCCCTGCTACACTGGTTATGTAGCGCCCGCAAGTCCAACTGACACAGTCTGCGACACCCCCGATTCTTACGTTTTTTGGGATAATGAACACCCCACCACAGCTTTTCATGCCATCATGGCTAGTAAGATTGAGTTCACTCTTATCTCCAATCTATTGCAGGACCTTCGTAAACAAGTCGTTGACATGGATCTCCAGAAAGGAATTGAGAGAGCACTCCTAGTCAAACTAACCATTGCTAAACGGTACCATGAGGATGGACGTAAAAACAACGATAACGCGATCCCCATTGTTCTCCATGGCTTCATTAATGAGATCAAGGCACTACGTGGAAGAAAAATCCCCAGAGCTGAGGCTAATGCGCTCATCGAGCGCACACAGCAGATTAAGCAGATTATCCAGTATGTGAACGATTAATAACCAGCCCGAGAAATTGCTTGTAGCGGTAAAAACCTGGCAAGACGGCCATTTCGGGACAGAGGCTAAATAGCGCGATTGCCTTGCATTGACGCACACTTGACTCTATTTGCTATGACAACAAAAAAGGGGCATTCAAGCCCCTTTTATTCAATCATCACCAGCGAGTTTAGTAGCGGTAATGCTCTGGCTTATAAGGTCCTTCGACCGGCACGCCGATATATTCAGCCTGTTCGGACGTCAATTGAGTCAGTTTTACGCCGATTTGGGCCAAGTGCGAACGCGCGACTTTTTCGTCGAGCTTCTTCGGCAGTACATAGACTTTATTGTCGTAAGCCGAGGAGTTATTCCACAGCTCGATTTGCGCCAAGACTTGGTTGCAGAACGAGTTGGACATCACGAAGCTAGGATGACCTGTCGCGCAACCCAGATTCACCAAGCGGCCTTCCGCCAATACGATGATGCGTTTACCGTCGGGGAAAATCACATGGTCGACCTGAGGCTTGATGTTTTCCCAGGTGTATTGGCGGATGGCGGCGATTTCGATTTCGGAATCGAAATGACCGATGTTGCAGATGATGGCCTGGTCGCGCATCGCCTTCATGTGTTCGTGAGTAATCACATGGACGTTGCCGGTCGCGGTGACGAAAATGTTCGCCAACGGTGCCGCTTCGTCCATCGTTACCACGCGGTAACCTTCCATCGCCGCCTGCAGTGCGCAGATCGGATCGATTTCGGTAATCAATACGGTCGCACCCAAGCCGCGCAAGGATTGCGCGCAACCTTTACCGACGTCGCCGTAACCGCAAACTACCGCAATTTTACCGGCAACCATGACGTCGGTGGCGCGTTTGATGCCGTCGACCAGCGATTCGCGGCAACCATACAGGTTGTCGAATTTGGACTTGGTGACAGAATCGTTGACGTTGAAGGCCGGCACTTTCAGCGAGCCTTTGGCCACCATTTCATACAGGCGGTGCACGCCGGTGGTGGTTTCTTCCGACAAGCCTTTGACGTCAGCCATCAGCTCGGGAAATTTCTGATGCATCATCACGGTCAAGTCGCCGCCGTCGTCCAGTATCATGTTCGGACGCCAGCCGTTAGGGCCGATGATGGTTTGTTCGATGCACCAGTCCGCTTCGGCTTCAGTTTCGCCTTTCCAGGCAAAGACCGGAATACCTGCTGCTGCAATCGCGGCAGCGGCGTGATCCTGGGTCGAGAAGATGTTGCAGGACGACCAGCGTACTTCCGCGCCCAAGGCCGTCAGGGTTTCGATCAGCACCGCGGTTTGGATGGTCATGTGCAGGCAACCGGCGATGCGAGCGCCTTTCAGAGGTTGCGAAGCACCGTATTCTGCACGCAAGGCCATCAGACCCGGCATTTCGGTTTCGGCGATGTTGATTTCCTTGCGGCCCCAGTCTGCTAGCGACAGATCGGCGACTTTGTAATCGGTTTGGCTCATTATGTTAATTCCTTCAATTAAATGCCGGCCGCGTCTTTCAACGCTTCGGCTTTATCGGTTTTTTCCCAGCTGAAGCTGGCTTCGTTGCGGCCGAAATGACCGTAAGCCGCTGTTGGGCGATAAATTGGTTTCAGCAATCCCAGTTGCGCGATCAATCCTTTCGGTCTCAAATCGAAATGTTCGCGCACGATTTTAACCAGACGATCCTCCTCGACTTTACCGGTACCGAAAGTTTCGACGGTAATCGAAGTTGGCTCGGCCACACCGATCGCATAGGAGACCTGAATTTCGCAGCGCTCTGCCAGGCCCGCGGCGACGATGTTTTTCGCCACGTAACGTGCCATGTAAGCAGCCGATCTATCCACTTTAGAAGGATCTTTTCCGGAAAAGGCGCCGCCGCCGTGGCGAGCCATACCACCGTAGGTGTCGACGATAATTTTACGGCCGGTCAAGCCGCAGTCGCCGACCGGGCCGCCGATAATGAATTGCCCGGTAGGGTTGATGAAATATTTGGTATCTTTATGCAGCCATTCCGCAGGCAACGTCGGCAGGATGATTTCATCCATCACCGCTTCTTCCAGCATTTTTCCACCGACTTCCGGCGCATGCTGAGTCGACAATACCACGGCATCGATCGCAACCGGTTTGTTGTTCTCGTAGCGGAAGGTGACCTGGCTTTTGGCATCGGGGCGTAACCAAGGCAACGTTTTGTTTTTTCTTAACTGTGCCTGTCTTTCCACTAAGCGATGCGCATAGGTAATCGGTGCAGGCATGAAGACGTCGGTTTCGTTGCTGGCATAACCAAACATCAAACCTTGGTCACCCGCGCCTTGTTCGTGATTATCGGATTCATCCACACCCATCGCTATATCGGCGGATTGTTTGCCGATGGCATTCAACACCGCACAGCTGTTACCGTCGAAACCGATGTCGCCGTGGTCGTAACCGATTTCACAAACGACTTTTCTGACCAGTTCTTCGGTATCCACCCAGGCATCGGTAGTAATTTCGCCCGCAAGGATCACCATGCCGGTCTTTACCAATGTTTCGCACGCCACTCTGGAACGCGGGTCTTGCGCCAATAAGGCATCGACAACAGCGTCGGAAATCTGGTCGGCCACTTTATCGGGATGACCTTCGGATACGGACTCAGAGGTAAAAAGATAGTTTTTATTCACGGTGACACACCTCACGATTAAATAGTGTGAATATAGAAAAGGCCGTTTAAAACGGCCTTGGGTATTATGGTGGGCCCTGTAGGACTTGAACCTACGACCTGCCGATTATGAGTCGGAAGCTCTAACCAACTGAGCTAAGGGCCCGGTATTTACTCGCCATCCAGGAAGCAGCGCAATTGCTCCGATCTTGATGGATGCCGCAATTTTCTCAGCGCCTTGGCTTCGATCTGACGTATCCTTTCCCGGGTAACGTCAAATTGCTTACCCACCTCTTCAAGAGTATGGTCGGTATTCATATTGATACCAAAACGCATGCGTAACACTTTTGCTTCTCGCGCAGTCAAACCCGCCAAAACATTCTGCGTCGATTCGCGAAGGCCGGCGATTGTAGCAGATTCAACCGGCGATAGCATCTTGGAATCTTCGATAAAATCACCCAAATGCGAATCTTCGTCGTCGCCAATCGGCGTTTCCATCGAAATCGGTTCCTTGGCAATCTTCAGAACCTTGCGAATTTTGTCTTCCGGCATTTCCATGCGCTCGGCCAATTCTTCCGGAGTCGCTTCGCGGCCAAGCTCCTGCAAAATCTGTCTGGAGACACGATTCAGCTTGTTGATGGTTTCGATCATATGCACCGGAATGCGAATGGTCCTGGCTTGATCGGCAATCGAACGGGTAATGGCCTGACGTATCCACCAGGTTGCATAAGTCGAAAACTTATAACCCCTACGGTATTCGAATTTGTCGACCGCCTTCATCAAACCGATGTTGCCCTCCTGGATCAGATCGAGGAACTGCAAACCACGATTGGTGTATTTCTTGGCAATTGAGATCACCAACCGCAGGTTGGCCTCGATCATTTCCTTCTTGGCACGCCTAGCCTTGGCTTCACCCAACGAGATGTTGCGGCAAATATTTTTCAGATGAGCGATGCTCAAGCCATGCTGGGTTTCAATATCCGCCAGCCTTTGCTGAGCCTGCTTAATTTTATCCTGATTGGCAGTCAACGCATCGGCATATTTAGGATTATCCTGGATAAATTGCTCCAGCCAGTTCAACTGCGTTTCGTTTTCGGTGAAAACGTTTATAAATTCGCGGCGCGGAACCTTGGCTTTTTTAACGCATACATCCATAACCTGCTTTTCCTGCTCGCGAATAGCGGCAATCAGATCGTCCGCAACGGAGGTCATCTTTTTAAGATACTGCGGCGTCCATTTGAATTCGGAAAACACATCACTAAGAGCATCAAAAGCTTTTTCTGATTTATCATGCCCATAGCCGTGTTTTTTGACGGCCGCCATAGCAGTCTTTAACGCTTTTTTCACCAAATCGACTTTGTCTTTAACCTCGTTGTAATCGATGGCCTTGACTTCGTCTTCGTCCGCTTCTTCCGCCGGAGCTTCGATCTCAACCTCTTCGACAGCCACCTCATCGACATCGGTGTAATCGACAAACCCCTGAACCAGATCACCCAGACGAGTACTTGATTCCTCATCGGCCACGCCGGCAAATGTTTCGATAAACGACTCGACAATGAAACCGGAACGCGCGATGGCACTCACAACTTGGCGCTGGCCTTCTTCGATACGCTTAGCGATTTTCAACTCCTGCTCGCGAGTCAACAGCTCAACCGACCCCATTTCTCGCATGTACAGGCGCACAGGATCCGTGGTACGGCCAAATTCGCTGTCGACCGAAGCCAATGCCGCAACCTCGGCAACCTCTTCCTCGTCATCGGCCGAAACCACCGTATCGGAGGCAATCAAGGAATCGTCGTCATCGGGGGCAACTTCATAGACTTGAATACCCATGTCGTTGATCATGCCAATAATATCTTCAATCTGTTCGGGATCGATGATATCGCTTGGCAGATGGTCGTTAACCTCCGCATAGGTTAAATACCCTTGCGCCTTGCCTTTTGCGATCAGTTGTTTTAGTTGAGATTGCTGTTGTTCTTGATTCATTCTTTACTCACAATACGTTTCAGCACCAGGCGCCGCACAACAGACCATTATAGCGACAAAACACAATTAGGTCACCTATATCCGCTGCGTTAGCAACATGCGCAACACCTGCTTTTCTTCAATACTCAGTCCCTCCCGCCCCTCCTTGGCCAATAGCTCGGTCAACTTATCCTCCCTGGATTGCCGCAGTAACTGAGTCAAAGCGCCGGAAAACTCGGCCTCCTCGCCACCTTCCGGCACATCAAGCTCCATCCCCGCCAACGCCTTAACCGCTTTCTCGTAAGACGACTCGCGGTATGCCTCTAATAAGATTGCGCTGTTTTCGGGTTTTTCAAGTGCAATCACATGCAAAACATCTTCCAGCAACTCCTTACCGGAAAAACTCAACTCACCCCACTCTAAATCCCGCTGACTAACCAAATGTTCCAAATGCGGATGCTGTATCAACAAAGCCAAAACCCGACGAAGCAAACTAGGTCGTTTTTGCCCAACCTTGGTGGTCACATTTTTTTCGAATCGTGGCCTAAGTGTAGACTGATTTTTCGGAACCTCCAGCGCACCGCCACCGACCATGTCATTCAGACGCCGCCACATCATGTCCTTAAAAAACCCGGACGGCACCTTTTCCAGCTGTGGCCGCGCCGCCGTCATTAATTGCGACCGCCCTTCTATGGTCGATAAATCCAAAGACCCTCCGACAGATTCAAAAAAATAATCGGATAAGACATTTGCGCCGTTAATTCGTTCCAGAAACCCCGGAACCCCCTCGGCTCGAATCAGCGAATCCGGGTCATGTCCTTGAGGCAGTAGCATAATCTTGATTTGCCGACCATCCCGCAGACAGGGCAAGGCAGCCTCGGTTGCCTTCCAAGCCGCTTGACGCCCGGCAATATCTCCGTCAAAACAAAACACCAACTCGGCGGCAAAACGAAACAGCAAGTCGATCTGGGTTTTGGATGTCGCGGTACCCAAGGCGGCCACGGCATTGGAAACACCATATTGCGCCAACGCGATCACATCCATATAACCCTCTACCACCAGAATCCGCTCCGGCCTGTTCTTTTTTTGCAAAAGCTCGCACAAACCATAGAGCTCTTTACTCTTGGAAAATACCGGCGTTTCGGGCGAATTGAGATATTTTGGCAAGGAATCATCCAACACTCTCCCACCGAAACCAATCACCCGTTTCCGCTTATCCCGTATCGGAAACATCAAACGCCCACGAAAACGGTCGTAAACCTTACCATCATCCCTAACGACCAACATACCGGCATCCACCAAAGCCTTTCGATCAAAACGACTGACCAGAACATCCCAGCCTTGTGGCGCATACCCCAAACCGAAGTCTCGAGCCACTTCGCCCGTTACGCCACGCCCCTTCAGATATTCGACCGCTTTTTGCCCTTCCGCGCCACGCAATTGCTCGGCATAAAAAGCCGTCACCTCTTCCAGTACCGCATACAAGTGCGAAGCGCTTTCCTTGACTACTTCATCGGATTCACCGCCATCTTCGCGCGGCACATCGACACCGACAAAGGCAGCCAAATCCTCCACCGCCTCGACAAAGCCCAAATGACTATAATCCATTAAAAAGCTAATTGCGTTACCACTGACACCGCAACCGAAACAGTGATACATCTGCCGATTACGGTTAACGGAGAAACTAGGCGTTTTTTCGGTATGAAACGGGCAGCGCGCAACAAAATTACTGCCTGTTTTTTTAAGAGGGACGTGCGAATCGATCAGATCAACAATATCGACCCGCACCAATAATTCATCTATAAACTGCCTGGGGATTCTGCCGGACATTTTACCGACAACGGGGGCGCGATTTATGCGGAAAAACCAGCCTTAATCCTTGCACTGACAACCGCCATATCGGCCCGACCCTGCATTTGCGGCTTCAGCAGCGCCATCACGCTCCCCATATCCTTGATCGAAGCTGCACCAGTTTCGGCGATAGCCTTGATCACCATTTGATCAATCTCGGCCTCGGTCAGCGCTTGCGGCAAGAAATCCTGTATGACCAGAATCTCGGCCTCCTCAATCTCGGCCAAATCGTTACGATTGGCATCGCGGTACTGCCTGATCGATTCACGACGCTGTTTGAGCATTTTATCGAGCACGACAATAACCCTGTCATCGCCCAACTCGACACGCTCATCCACCTCGACCTGCTTAATGGCGGCCAGTATCATGCGGATAACGCCTAATCTGGCTTTGGCACCACTCTTCATCGAGGCCTTCATATCATCCCTGATACGCTCCTTTAACGAATCCATATTCAACAACCTTATGCTTGCGGGCGACCACGACGCAGGTTTTTCAACGCATAACGCTCGCGCGCCAATTTTTTCAGATGGCGCTTAACTGCGGCGGCACCTTTACGCTTACGCTCGGTGGTTGGTTTTTCATAAAACTCGCGACGACGCACTTCGGCCAATACGCCGGCTTTCTCACAAGCACGTTTGAAGCGGCGAATTGCGATGTCGAAATGTTCGTTTTCTTTAACTTTAACTGATGGCATTATCAATAATCCGAATTGTGTTAGTATTTCAAAAAATCTTCAGGCAAGAAACCAGCCCTGTAAAACCGCCCGATTATACCGACAAAATACTTTTATTCAAAAAATTAATGTACGTTTTAGGCATAGAAACCTCCTGCGACGAAACCGCCGTTGCCATTTACCATGCCGACAAAGGACTGATTTCTCATACATTGTACAGCCAGGTACAGACTCATAACGAGTACGGCGGCGTAGTGCCGGAGCTGGCCTCACGCGACCATATTCGCAAATTAACTCCATTGATCAAGCAAGTTTTGGCGGATGCCGGACTAACTGCTTCAGCCATCGGCGGCATCGCCTATACGGCTGGCCCCGGCCTGATGGGAGCACTACTGGTTGGAGCCGCCACCGCCCGCAGCTTGGCCTGGACCTGGCAAGTACCGGCAATAGCCGTGCATCACATGGAAGGCCACTTACTGGCGCCGATGCTGGAACACGAGCCACCACCTTTTCCATTCGTGGCCCTGCTGATTTCAGGCGGACACACTTTACTAATCGAAGTCGCCGGCGTTGGCCGCTACCGGTTACTCGGCGAATCGCTCGACGACGCCGCCGGCGAAGCTTTTGACAAAACCGCCAAACTGCTCGGACTCGACTATCCCGGCGGCCCGGCCCTGGCACAACTAGCAGCACAAGGCCAAGCCCGCTATAAATTTCCACGCCCGATGACCGACAGACCAGGACTGGACTTCAGCTTTAGCGGCCTGAAAACCTTCACGTTGAACACCTTCAACACCAGCACTAAAACGCATCAAGACAAAGCCGACATTGCTTTTGCCTTTCAGCAAGCCATGGCGGAAACCCTTGCGATCAAATGCAAACGGGCACTGCAACAAACCGGCTTGGACAGATTAATCGTAGCCGGCGGTGTCAGCGCCAATCAGGAAATCCGCAGGCAACTGCAACAAATGAGTCAAAAAGAACGGGCGAGTGTTTATTTCCCCCGCCCGGAGTTTTGCACTGATAACGGTGCGATGATCGCCTATGCCGGCTGTCAACGCCTACGGGCCGGACAGAGCCAGCCTTTGGACATTTTCGCCCGCCCTCGCTGGCCAATAGATGAACTATTGGGACTAGATTAAGATTCCTGCCCCGCTAGAAGACGCTGGATATTGCCTTTGTGCCGCCACAATAAAATCAAGGAAATCAGCACAAAAGTTACCAGCAAACTGACGTCGCCCACTATCAACCAGACAAAAACCGGCGCCAAGGTTGCGGCTACCAATGCCGCCAACGAAGAAATCTTGCCGATCTTGTAAACCACAATCCAGGTTCCCAAGACCGCAAAACCTAATAGCCAATGCACTCCCAACGTAACCCCAAGCGAGGTTGCCACGCCCTTACCACCTTTAAATCCAAAAAAGACCGGATACAAGTGCCCCAAAAAAGCCGCAAACACGATTAGCGACAATACTAGGCTATCCACCCCCAGCGCCTGACCGAGTAACACAGGCACCAAACCTTTCAACGCATCTCCCGCCAGGGTGATCGCCGCGGCCTTTTTACCGCCTATGCGCATGACATTGGTTGCGCCGGGATTGCCCGAACCATTCTCCCTAGGATCGACCAACCCCATCATCTTGCAGACAATAATCGCACTGGACACCGAACCGGTTAAATAAGCCAAGGGTACGAGCAACCATTCCATCATTCAATCAACCTCTCTCATCAAAACTTGTGCAGTCGAGCCATTTACTCGATACTGATATAACAAAAATATAATAACCGGAAAGCAACAATGGACATCATCTTTTTAGGCGGCCTTGAAATTGAAACCGTCATCGGCATTTACGATTGGGAACGCACGATCAAGCAAAAAATCGTACTGGATATCGAAATGGCTTTTGACATTCAAAAAGCCGCAACCACCGACGACATCGCCTTCGCCCTCGACTACAAGACCGTATCCGACCGGATTGTCACTTTTGTCGAAAACAGCGAATTTTTATTGGTGGAGACTCTGATCGAAGAAATCGCCAAAATTTTACTGAACGAATTCCCGATTCCTTGGGTAAAAATCGTCCTAAACAAGAAAGGCGCCATCAGCAAAGCGCGTGACGTCGGCATCATTATCGAACGCGGACACAAATAACATGCCTACCGGTTACATCAGCATCGGCAGCAACATCGACAAGGAAGCCCACATCCCCTCCAGCCTGAAAGCACTGGAACAGGTATTTGGCGAGTTATCGACCTCCAGCATTTATGAAACCGAAGCTGTCGGTTTTGTCGGCGATAGCTTTTACAATTTGGTGGTAGGCTTTCAATCGGAATTACCCGCAAAGGATGTTGCCCGCCTATTGCGCCAAATAGAGCTGGACCATGGCCGCAGCCGTGAATCACAAAAATTCTCGGCTCGCACCCTGGACTTGGATTTGATTTTGTATGGCGACCAGATTATCAGCGATGGCCGCTTGCAAATCCCGCGCGACGAAATCGAACGCTATGCCTTTGTATTGGAACCCTTGGCCGAAATAGCGCCGAACCAAAGCCACCCAGTGAGCGGAAAAACCTATCAAGAACTCTGGCAAAATTTCAACAAACAAGGCTTGAAACAAACCAAAATAAAACTCGATAGCTCAGCTAAATAGCATTCTGCCGCCGTCGACCGTTAAAATATGGCCGGTAATATAATCGGCCTCTTCAACTAAAAACCGCACCGCGCGAGCAATATCATCGGCATGTCCGCAACGCTGCAAGGCCACTTTTTGCAATATTTCGACTTTCCGCTCATCACTCAACTGATGATCCGGCCATAAAATCGCCCCCGGAGCCACCGCATTAACCCGCACTTTCGGCGCCAATTCCTTGGCCAGACACTTGGTCATTGCCACCACCCCGGCCTTGGCAATACTGTAAACAGGAAAGCCCTGCAAACCTCTTTCAGCATGAATATCGGCGATATTGACAATGCAACCACCACGCCGCACCAATGCCGGTGCCAATGCCTGAGATAGAAAAAAGGGCGCTTTCAAATTACTACCCAATAAGTCATTCCAGTCTTGCTCGGTAACATCACCAATCTTACCGGCATAAAACAACGAGGCATTATTGACCAGCACATCTAGCTCACCCCAAAAAGCCAATGCTTGTTCGGCAAGCGTATTGACCTGATCCAATTCCAACAAATCCGCTTTAATTAAGCATACAGAATCCGGGCGTATCGCATTTAAATCCTCGGCCAGTTGCCGAGACTCCCGCAGCGCGGTGCGGTAATGCAGAATCAGGTTATAGCCCTGCTGATGTAATAAGCGAGCACAGGCCGCTCCGATGCGCCTGGCCGCTCCGGTTATCAGCGCAACCTTACTCATTCAAAAAGATAATAATTAAGCTGCGGACACACTCGCGATCAGTTTCTTTCTGATCAGGAAGCAGGCGCCTACCGCACAAACCACGGGCAATTGAGTCAACAAAAACTCCATCACGGAATGTTTGGGTACCATGCCCGCTAATGGCACCACAATCAACATTTTGGACAACCACCAAGTCAACCAATAACCAATTAACCCGATCACGGACCAGTTTACTAGCGGCGCATTATGACTTTTAGCTGTCAAATAAAACCAAACCAAGGTAAGAATGCCGAACAATTTAGCCAGAAATAACATAACCCCATCCTCTTATTATTGTTTTAAAACCACGCACATGCTTGGAAAATCCAATTTAATCAAAATCCCTGCAAACATCAACCAAATCGATTATTTGACACTTACGCTGCCACAATTCAATCCGCCAGTAAATGGCTCCGAAAATACCTGCCTTGGAGTATGGTTTGATTTTTCAAGCTTCAAAGTTATATGCCGAGGACATATAATCCCTAGCCGTTTCACGATTAACAATAATAAGGAGAAAACCGTGCAGACATTTAGATCTCTGGTGGCCGTATTCGTGCTTGGCTTTTGCGGCATGTCCTGGGCACAATCGACCGGCCATATCGGACACGGTGGAGGTAGCGATGGCGCGTCTTGCATCAAAGCCAAAATAAGCCGCTTCAAACCCGAGCACTTAGCCACCGTCGCGCCCGGATCCGAGTTTTCATTTGCCGCGTCCGGCAGCAATGGCCCCGGACATATCCATGTCAGCATCAAGCAACAACCCATTGATGTCACTTTTGAAGACAAGGAAACTTTTTATCTGGTTAAAGGCAAATTGCCCGATGGCATTAAAAACACCGTGGTACGCATATCCGTCATGCTGAAATCAAAAGTCAGCAAATGCGACGCCGAGGACGGCTGGCTGCTGAAAGTATCTGAATAGCTCAATCCGCCGCTTTGATTAAACCGACAAAGCGGCGACCCCTGGTTTTAATCCCACTCGAATATCGTCCATAAATTGATGTTGGTGTTTTTATCCAGGTCATTTTTTTTAACATCCATACGCCCATCGTTATTGGTGTCCAACAAATAATACGGTGGCCCCACTTGAGGCTGGACCTTAATCATATAAAGCTGACCGTTTCTGCGGTATTCCTGAATAGTCTCCTTGCCCTTGCGGATAATGGTAATATCAGGCTCCATCTCTTCCCCGGACTGCACCCGTGGCGGTAATTCAGGCGGCTCGGGAACCGCAGGCGGCTCTTCCAATGCTTGTTCCGACCAAGCCATAACCGGCAATAGAAACAGCAGACTAAAACTTAACTGGCGAAACATTCGAATCTCTAAAAAAGTCAGGTTGGGTAGGCATAATAAACCAGTTTCGGAATAGTTGTGGACTATAAAACAATCCAAGCCGACTTCTTACGGCCGAAAAAAAACCAATACCCCTTGAACAGGAGTATTGGCCTTCCTCGAACTCGCCTATCTAATCAGGCTTGTTTGCGCAAATACTTTTCGACTCCGGTGGTTCTAACATAACCGGCGTCATCGGCATGAACGGACTGTCTTGCCATGTATCGCTCAACCCCGGAAACCGGCGCCACATCCCTGGTCAATACGGTTTGCTTGGAAACATATCTAGCCACACCGGTCGACTCCGCCGTGTCCCTGTTCAGCAGTTCCTGACGCATTACATATTTGCTGACGGAACTGATTTCAGCCACGGGCTTGGCGACCAAAATCTGTTTGGCCAAATATTTACTGACGCCGGTCAGTGGTGGCTGCTGTCTGGCCAATGTCGCTTGTTTTGCCAGATATTTGGCAACACTGCTGACGGGTTCCGCCTGACTTTGCAATTGAAGTTGCTTGGCCAGATAACGAGCCACGCCGGTGGGTTTGTCCTGTGCGGCAGCCGCTTGCTTAGCGATGTATATAGCCACTCGAGAGCCTTCGAATGCCTCACTCGATACTGCTTCGGGTTGAATCTCCTCTGCCTGATTCGCTTGAGCTTGAGCTTTTTCCGCTTGCATTCTGGCCTCCTGTTCCACATAGCGGGCAACCAAAGCGGCCGCGGCCGCTTTTTTCGCCTGCACGGACTGCTCGGCCAAAAACTTGGCCACACCGGTTGCAGGCACCTGTTCATGCTCCAACTTTTCCAAGGTTTTGATATAACTGGCCACACCGGTAATCTTGGGCGCATCCTTGGCTAACAGGGTTTGCTTGCTAACATACTTGGCGACACCGGTTACAACCGGCGCTTCCTTGGTCAACAGCTGATTTTTCAGCACATATTTAGCCACCCCGGTAACGCCGGGCGCCGCACTTTCACGCATGCCTTGCATGGTCACATACTTGGCAACGCCGGTCACTACATGACCGTCATGCTCTTGCTTAGTGACGTATTTTGCAACACCGGTCACCGGAATTTCACGGGATAAAATCGATTGCTTCAGCAAATATTTGGCAACCCGAGTGATCGGATTTTCATTCTGATGAGAAAGATATTTCTCAACCCCGCTTGGCTCGGGCGCGGACTCGACAATCTCTTCTATAACTTCCGGTTCTGATTCTTCAACAACCGGCTCTGGCTTGCGCGCCTCTTCCAACGCCTGCTGCCGTGCTAAATATTTTGCCACGCCGGTCAACTGGTCATCGGCGATGATTTCTTCTACTTTTGGCTCAAGCTTTTGTAAATAACGGGCGACGCCGGTCAATTGCGCGTCTTCTCCGCCGGCATCGCCCCTACTTTCGACGACACGGCCAACAGAAGGCTTATCGAAAAATAAGGGCGGCAATATGCCGAATAAGCTATTCATCAAACTGTTTTTCTTCATTTGAGAATACTCCTGAATGAATTAATGTCGTGCACAACAAGCACTTGGCTGTTTACACCTTCTTTTAACGTAACGCGCCCATAACAAAAACAGGCCACAATCGCTTAATTTTTATTCTAATTAGCTTCGCTAAAAATCACTTTAGGCTGAAAACTGCTGGCCGGATATTTAGCATCAACTTCCGCTACAACCTGTTCTGATTTGGATTCGGCTTCCTTGTTTACACAAGGAACCGATGCGGACTTCGCATCCGACTCAATAACCGACTCATCCCTGAATATCACTTTAGGCTGAAAATCCGCTGCCGGATAATCCTGCGCATTCACAGCCGAAGCGATTAATAATAACCCACCGAGTATTCCTTGGTTCAATTGCGTTTTTTTCATATTGTTCACCTTACTCTACATAGTTAAAACACCGGTCCTTGCCGGATACCCCAACAAGAACCGGTTATCACCGTCTTAATTACAGCACTGCTTCCACGTTGGCTACGACATTTTCCACGGTAAAGCCGAACTCCTTGAACAGCTGTCCGGCTGGCGCGGATTCGCCGAAGCGGTCTAAACCTACGATTTTGCCATTGCTGCCGGCATATTTCCACCAACTATCGGTGACGCCAGCCTCAACCACCACGCGATTGCCGATGCTAGGCGGCAATACGCTGTCTTTGTAAGCTTGGTCTTGCGCTTCGAACACGTTGGTCGACGGCATGGACACCACGCGGATTTTCTTGCCTTTGGCAGCCAAGGCTTCCGCCGCTTTCACGGCCAGTTCGACTTCGGAGCCGGTGGCGATGATGATCGCATCCGGTGTACCGTCGCTGTCTTTCAAGATGTAGCCGCCTTTGCCGATCGCGTCGATCTGCGCTTGGCTGCGTGCCATGTGCGGCAGGTTTTGACGCGAGAAGATCAGGGTGCTGGGACCGTCTTTGCGTTCGATCGCGGCTTTCCAGCTGACAGCAGACTCGACCGCATCGCAGGGGCGCCAGACTTGCATGTTGGGAATCATGCGCAAGGTAGCGGTTTGCTCGATCGGTTGGTGAGTCGGACCGTCTTCGCCCAGACCGATGGAGTCGTGGGTGTAGACGAAGATGGTCGGTGCTTTCATCAGTGCCGCCATACGCAGGGCGTTACGGGCGTATTCCGAGAACATCAGGAAGGTGGCGCCGTAAGGCTTGAAGCCGCCGTGCAGCACGAGGCCGTTCATGATGGCGCTCATGCCGAATTCACGGACGCCGTAGTAGATGTAGTTACCGTCATGACCGGGGGCGCAGACGTCTTTGCAGCCTGACCACAAGGTCAGGTTAGAACCGGCCAGGTCGGCGGAGCCGCCCAGCAGTTCCGGCAACAACGGGCCGAAGCCGTTCAGGGTGTTTTGCGAGGCTTTGCGGCTGGCGATGGTTTCGCCTTTGGCATTGACTTCGGCGATGAAGGCATTGGATTTTTCCGCCCAATCGGCTGGCAGTTCGCCGGCCATGCGGCGTTTAAATTCCGCAGCCAATTCGGGGTGAGCGGCTTGGTAAGCAGCAAATTTGTCGTTCCAGGCACTTTCCAGACGTGCACCTTTGGCATTGGCATCCCAAGCCGCTTTGATGTCGGCGGGGATTTCGAACGGCGCATGCGGCCAGCCCAGTTGTTCGCGGGTCAGTGCAATTTCAGCTTCACCCAGCGCGGCACCATGACACTCTTCCTTGCCTTGTTTGTTCGGCGAACCGAAACCGATGATGGTTTGGCAGCAGATGATGGTCGGTTTGTCGCTGACTTTTTTGGCTTCTTCGATGGCTTTTTTGACTGCATCGGGGTTGTGGCCGTCGACTTTGGGGATGACGTGCCAGCCGTAGGCTTCGAAACGTTTCGGAGTGTCGTCCAGGAACCAGCCGTTAACGTTGCCGTGACCACGTACTTCGCCGTCGATGGAAATGTTGTTGTCGTCGTAGAAGGCGATCAGTTTGCCCAGTTTCATCGAGCCGGCCAGTGAGCAGGCTTCGTGGGAGATGCCTTCCATCAGGCAGCCGTCACCCATGAATACGTAAGTGTGGTGATCGACGATGTCGTGACCGGGACGGTTGAATTGACCGGCCAGGGTGCGTTCCGCCAGGGCGAAACCCACGGCATTGGTGATGCCTTGACCCAGAGGACCGGTGGTGGTTTCAACGCCGTCGGTATAACCGTATTCAGGATGGCCTGGGGTTTGTGAGTGCAGTTGGCGGAACTGTTTCAATTCTTCGATCGGCAGGTTGTAGCCGGCCAAATGCAACAAGGAATAAATCAGCATGGAGCCGTGACCGTTGGACAGGATGAAACGGTCGCGGTTGGCCCATTTTGGGTTGCTAGGGTTGTGTTGCAGAAAATCGTTCCACAATACTTCCGCAATGTCAGCCATCCCCATCGGGGCTCCAGGGTGTCCTGAGTTGGCTTTTTGTACGGCGTCCATGCTGAGTGCGCGGATGGCGTTCGCTAAGTCTCGACGCGAAGGCATGTTAGTCTCCTTTTTAAACGTGTGATGAATGCTGAGTGTGCGGCGCAATTGCCGCTAATAATTCTGGTTTTTAAAACGAACAAAGGACGGGTGGCGTTTGCCACTCGTCCTCGGCTTGCTTAAGAAAAGCTAGGTGATGCCAAAGCAGGCTTATGCAGCTGCAGCGTCAACCAGTTCGCGAATTTCGCGAGCAGCTGTTGCGGGGCATGGCGCGCCGTAGATAGCCGCGCCAACAACGATGATGTTTGCACCGGCCTCAACGACTTGTTGAACGGTTGCGGGTTTGATACCGCCGGCAACGGAAATGCGAACGCCCAGACCCAGACGAGCGATGTCATTCAAGTCGCCGAATGGTGTTTGGCCAGCCGCTTGTGCATCCAGACCAGTGTGAATACCGACGATTTGCGCGCCCAATTTCACGGATTCTCTTGCGCAGTCTGCTTTGTCGGCCACGTTGATCAAGTCGATTTGAACTTCGGCGGCATGTTTTTTAGCCGCTTTGATTACGCCGGCGATGGTTGCCAGTCCGGATACGCCCAATACGGTGCAGATATCCGCGCCAGCAGCATAGAAAGCGCCAGCTTCGTATTCGCCAGCGTCCATGGTTTTCAGGTCAACCAACAACAGTTTGTCCGGGAAACGATTTCTCAGTTCTTTTACCAGATTGATACCGTTGTATTTGATGCAAGGGGTACCAATTTCAAAAATGTCCACATAAGGCGCTACTTGATCAGCCAATGCTACGGTTTGGTCGAAATCCAGTGAGTCCAACGCCATTTGAATTAATGGTCTTGCCATGAGATGTGCTCCGATTGTTACAGTTACAGTTATTGTTATAAGGGCCGCCGATCAACACTTGGAAAACCTTACCCAAAGTAGGCAAGGAAACAACCGTGGTTGATGGGCAATAAAAAAGCTGGCAGCAACTCTAAATCAGAACAAGGTACCCTGTCAATTGAAAGCCTGCCATTTACCGCTAATTTTCTTTTTTGATTGTTTTTTACTCAAACTCACCTCGAAATACGCGGCGAATCCATCAAAATATTCAGTCACTTTCATTTTTCGCCGGTCAAACCATTCCACGGCGTGTAAAGCCCCTCTACCGCCACCCCAAACATGTCCAGGATGCGCCCAACACCTTCGTCCACCATAGCCTTGACGGAGTCGGTCTTATTGTAAAACGCCGGCATTGGCGGAAAAATAATACCCCCCATCTCGGTAACGGCCGCCATATTACGGATATGCGCCAAGTTCAACGGCGTTTCTCGTGGAACCAGTAGCGTTTTTCGCCTTTCCTTCAACGCCACATCGGCGGAACGAGAAATCAAATTATCGCCAAACCCATGCGCAACCGCGGCCAGCGTCTTCATCGAACACGGCGCAATCACCACCCCCTCGGTTTTGAACGAACCACTGGCGATACACGACGCAATGTCGTTAATGCCGTGCGTGACATCCGCCAATTGATACAACGCCGCACGATCCATATCCAGCTCGTATTTCAAATTGACCAAACCCGCGGATGAAATCACCAGATGTGTCTCCCATTCCGGCAACTCCTTCAGCACTTGCAACATGCGCACACCGTAAATCGCACCGGTAGCTCCGGTCATTGCAATGACCAGTCGCTTTATCTTTGCCATGTTTATCCTGATATTTAAGACAGAATCCTTGCCATTTGATCACTGGCGGCGACCAAGGCATCTATCATTTCCTCGCCCTTGGCAACATGGCCAGCATTCGGTAAAACCCGATAGCCAGCATGCGGCAAGGCCCGATGTAAAAGCCAACCAGCCTCCAGCGGACAGGTCAAATCGTTCTGCCCATGGATAATGATAGCCGGAATATCCCGTAATGCCGCGCAATTTTGCAGAATCTGGTCTTCGGCAATGAAATAAGCGTTGCGCGCATAATGCAGTTCCATTTGCACCTGCTTGACCGCCCGTGAATCCAGCGCCAGATCATTGGGTAAAAAGTCGGCACCCAAGGCCACTTGACCTCCCCATAATTGCCAATGCAATGCGGCACGCTCCGCCGCGGATTGATCATCGCCAAATATCGCATCACATAATTTTGGCAAAATCTGCTCCCCCGACTCAGCACCCACTGCATCCAGCATTTCCTTCCAAATTTGCGGATAAATGCGGTTCGCGCCGTTTTGTAAAAACCATTCCATGTCTGTCCGACGCGCCAGAAACACGCCACGCAATATCATCCCCAATACTTGCCGCGGATAGGCCTGGGCGTATAACAGTGCCAACGTACCCCCCCAAGAACCGCCAAATAACAACCATTGATCGATGCGTAATTGCTTCCGAATCGCCTCCAAATCCGCCAGCAAATCCTGCGTGGTGTTAGACTCCAACTCGCCAAACGGCTGCGAACGCCCGCAACCGCGCTGATCCATCAGCATAATATGGTACCGTTCCGGATCGAAAAAACGCCGATGATCCGGCTTGGTGCCGGAACAAGGACCACCATGCAAAAAAATCACCGGAATGCCGGCCGGATTGCCGGATTGTTCAACGTAAACCTGGTGAATACTGTCGGTTTCCAGGAAGAAAGTGTGGAAGGGTGAAATGTCAGGATAAAGAGATTGCATTACTCACCAAGCGAATAAAATGCGATAAAACCGATACAACGCCCGCTTTACAAAGCAACTGAGTATATCACCAACCAACAGACATAAAAAAAGGGAAGGCTTTCGCCTCCCCTTTTCGGACTTAAGCTTGATTTCTAAGCTTAGAAACCAATACCCAAGTAACCACCGGCAGTCATACCGTCGGTACGAACACCATCGATATCGTCGGTAGAATAGTGATAACGCACATCGGCGCCCACGAACAGGTTTTTCCACAAGTTGTAATCCGCACCGGCACCGAATTGGATTCCGGTGTTCAACACGGTAATCGCATCGGATGGCGGACTGATGACGTTGATGTCAAAACCAACCGGAATCAACCATGGGCGGAATTTGCTGCCTTTCATGAATTTGATTTTTGGCGAAGCGGAAACAGACAACTGGTTTACAGTCGCACTTTCGGTATTGGCATTAGGCATATTAAAGCCCAAACTATTCACAACAGCAACTTCTTGCGCGGAAAGACCATTAGGTTTCTTATCAGCCAATTCTTTGTATTCTACATTCAACTCGGCCAGCACCTCGGTGCCATCCCAAATACCGAACAAATCGTCGCTCAGGCTAAAGTCGAAACCAGCGCCGAAATACCAAGCGTCGCTATCTGAAATCGCACCTGTTGTAACACCGTTTCTATTGGTGGCAACACCTGCAACAGAAGTTGGATCAAGAGTTCCGCCGCGTTTGTTATCAGGATTTGCATAACCACCACGGAAGAACACCATGTTGTCTTTGGTTTTTGTCGCGGCGGGCGCCGACTTCATCGAAGCCATCCAGCTATCCAATTCTTGAACCTTGGCGGATTCGGTGGATGCTTGCGCGGAAGAGGCTTTGACGCGGCTCAATTCGGCTTGCATGGCTTGCATTTGGTCAGCCATTTGTTGCATTTGAGATTCCAGCGCTTCGGTTTTTCTGGCCGCCGCATCGGCAACACGCTCGGCTTTGGTGTCCGCCGCTTGTACCGGGGCAACAAAGGCCATGGCTAAAGACGCTGCGGCGATACCCAGCGCTAATTGTGTTTTGTTCAAAATCATTGTCATTCCCCAAGGGTTATTGTTGTTAGATAGTCTGCTATTAGCTTTAAGGCAACACAGTATTTTTCTACGAAGGCAATACTAGCAGCAAAACCCCGGCCTTACAAGTTTTAGGCTTATTTTTTTTGTTTAAAAAAATTGATTTATATCAATAACCTGCAAAATACTCATAATGAAAAATCATCGAATGTTAAAAAAAAACAACATTTAGTTTAAAATCCGCACAAGAGGAAATAAGTTGCTCCTAATACACAAAATCAGCACAAAACCTAGCGCCAAAGCCTGCTTATAAGTGGCGATTCCATCACGCAACAAGCCGCTGCCAGCGATTTCGTGTTACTTTGAACCATAACCCAATAGACTGTTTTCAGATGAACCAAGACATAGATATCCTGATCATAGGCGGAGGCATCAGCGGTTTATTGACCGCGCGCGAACTGCAAATGGCCGGTCGGCAAGTTACCTTGATAGACAAATCCGATTTAGGCCGGGAAGCTTCATGGGCAGGTGGTGGCATCTTGCTGCCGATTTATCCCTGGCGCCAGGCCGAAGCCATTTCAGACTTGGTAATCGCCAGTCTAAAAAGCTATCCGACACTGAGCCGCGAACTGCATGACGCCACCGGTATCGATCCGGAATGGCGTCCGTGCGGAATGCTGATTTGCAAAAACCCGGATTTCGCTTCGGCTATCCGCTGGTGCCAAAACCGCAACATCACTTACCAAACCAATCCGACAGCACTGCTGGAAAACCTGAACACCGACGTCGACCAGCCCTTGTGGTTACCCGATATTGCCCAGGCCCGCAATCCACGCCTGCTAAAATCCTTAAAAGCTTTTTTACTGCGACTCGGCGTCCGCTTTATCGAGCAGGCCGAAATCAGCGCCGTTGAAATAAACCATGGCCGCTTAACCAATATCAAGACCACGCAACACCATTTCAAACCCGCCCAGGTCATCGTTTGCGCCGGCGCCTGGACCAGCCACTTATTAAATATCTGGCTACCGCAGGCATCGGTACAGCTACCGATCGAACCGGTACGCGGACAGATGCTGCTGTTCGACGCAAAACCGGACACATTGACGCATATGATTCTGGATGGCGATCGCTATTTAATCCCGCGCCGGGATGGCAAGATTCTGGCCGGCAGCACGGTGGAACAAGCCGGATTCGAAAAAGTCACCACCCACGAAGCCAGGAAAAACCTATTCAACTTTGCCATCAATCTACTGCCGGACTTAAAAAATTACCCGGTCTGCGAACACTGGGCGGGGTTACGCCCCGGTACGCCAGATGGCATTCCCTACATAGGCTTCCATCCCGATATCGACAATCTCAGCGTCAATGCTGGCCATTTTCGCAATGGCCTGGTGATGGGGCCGGCCTCCGCCCGATTGCTGGCCGACTTGATTTTGCAAAGGCCTCCCGCAATCAATCCCACTTCTTATGCTCTGAACCGGTAACCGTTATGAATTTTTATCCCGTATTGCGCCCGTTGTTATTCAGCCTAGATCCGGAAACGGCCCATCATGTCACCCTCAAATTATTGAAACTAGCCGAACAAACCGGCTTGTCGGCATTAAACCGGGCACGATCGACCGATCAGCCTATCAGTGTGATGGGGCTGAATTTTATGAACCCACTTGGCCTCGCCGCCGGACTGGACAAGAACGGCGATTATATCGACGCGCTGGCCGCACTGGGCTTCGGTTTCATCGAAATCGGCACCGTCACCCCTCGCCCGCAGCCCGGCAATCCCAAACCGCGTTTGTTCCGCCTACCCGAACATCAGGCCATCATCAACCGGATGGGTTTTAACAATTTCGGCATCGACCATTTGCTGCAACAGGTACAAAACCGACGCTATCGGGGCATTTTAGGCATCAATATCGGCAAAAACGCGGATACGCCGCTGGAGAATGCCACCGAGGACTATTTGATCGGCTTGCGTAAAAGCTACCTGCCGGCCAGCTATGTAACGATCAACATTTCCTCGCCCAACACCAAAAACCTGCGGCAATTACAGCAAGGAGACGAGATCAAGCATTTGCTGGACGCACTGAAACAGGAACAACTGAAACTGCAAAGCCAACATGGTAAATACACCCCGATTGCGGTCAAAATCGCACCGGATTTGACCGATGACGAGATTCGCCATATTGCCGAGTTGCTGGTCGAGTTCGGCATTGACGGCGTAATCGCCACCAACACCACAATCGCCCGCGACAAAGTGCAAGGCCATATCCATGCCAACGAAGCCGGCGGATTGAGCGGTGCGCCGGTCAAGGACAGTTCGACACGGGTAGTGAAAGGTTTGGCGGCGGAATTAAACGGCAAACTGCCGATTATTGCCGCCGGAGGCATTCTTGGCGCCAGTGATGCCCGCGAAAAAATCGAGGCGGGCGCCAGCTTGGTGCAAGTATATAGCGGCCTGATTTATAAGGGACCCGCGATGATCGAAGAGATTTTGAAAAATCTTTCCGGAAACTGATAAGACGTCAAAAACAAGACGTCTGCTTTAAACCTGCTGGAGCGGCCCTTATACCCTGCCGGTATTAGCCGCTCCATTACCGGAATTTAATTTTGATCTAATTCCTGATGCAGGCCACCGTCCAGCAATTTTTCAAACAACCCTCCCTGTAAATAATTGAGCAAATCAACACCGCATTCTTCGGGCCGAAGCACCCTTTTGATCGCAAATTGCCGACCATCGACATTTTGGCTGACCATCGCCAAATCGACCACATACTCCAGGCAGGGTTTATTCAGTTTTTCCTGTATGATCATAATCCTGGGCTTCAGCTTGGCCTTGGGATTGACCTCCAACACCAAGGCGATCTGCCCACTGGCCAGCTCGACGATACTGCCGGCCGGATAAATACCGAGACACTCGATGAATTTCATGGTCAACGCCGGATCGAGGTGTCCCCCGCTAACGTCGGTCATAATTTTGATAGCTTCCAGATGCGACTTGCCCGGCTTATAAACCCGGTCACTGCTGACCGCATCGTACATATCGGCAATCGCCACGATGCGCGAATAGGGCGTGATCTGCTCGGCGCTTAATTTGCGAGGATAACCAGCGCCATCCAAGCGCTCGTGATGCATATGAGCAACGTCAATAGCACCCGGATATAGGCCGCTGGTTTTCAACAAAAGATTCCAACCCTTGGTGGTGTGACTTTGCATCACCGGCAATTCGTCGGTTGTTAGCTGCCCCGGCTTATTCAAAATATCAAGCGGAACCAGCATTTTGCCCATATCGTGCATCATGCCGCACAAACCGACATTATTCAGCTCTTCGGTCGACAGATTGATTTGCCGGCCCAGCGCAATCGAATAAATACAGACATTCATGCTGTGCTGCGCGGTGTATTCGTCGCGCTTTTTCAATTGCGTCATCAGCAACAAAGCATCCGGCGCATTCAACACACTGTCCACGCACGCCGACACCGCCTTCTTGGCCGCCACCGCATTAATCGGGCGACCCAATTGCACCTCTTCCATGAAGGTTTTCACCAGCGAACTGGCTTTATGATGGATGACTCCGGCTCTTTTTATTTCTTGCTTGAACGATGTGCGCTTACCCGGCGGGTCGACATGTTCGAGATAATCCTTGGTGTATCCGGTATTTCGGGCAACGTATTGAGGAACCTTGGACTGTTTGTTGACATCAATAAATACAAAATCGCATTGTTTTTGCACGTTTTCAATATCGGTCTGATTTCTTAACTCAAACCCTTGAAATAAAAATTTGGTTTCCAGCCAGGGCCGATCCAGTTTGGAGACAAACATGCCGACTTTCAGATTCTTGACATCAATCTTTACCAGTTCGACCGAGTCTATCAATAAATCGTTGCTGTTTTTGTCCATCGCTATCCGCAAAATTGGCTTGGGCCACCGAGCCGAATTCAGTTGTTAGACGGAAATATCGGCGTATAAAAAGGTTACTACGGCCTAATTGTAAAATTACTGGATCATTAACTCCATTAATCTTACCAAGGCCGGATTGAACAAGGTCAAGCCAAACACAGCGATGCCGATCAACACTTTTACTTTCAGCATCACTCGCCGGCAATCGCCATCTGCTCCAGCAAAATCGAACCCACTTGAATATTACCGCGCAAATCCACGTCCTTGCCAATGGCCACCATATTACGCAACATGGTTTTCAAATTACCGGCAATGGTAATTTCCTGCACCGGATATTGAATCACGCCATTTTCCACCCAAAACCCGGTCGCACCGCGAGAATAGTCGCCGGTAACGCGATTAACGCCCTGCCCCATCAATTCGGTCACCAGCAACCCGGTGTTCAAGAGCTTTAACATGCCGGCGAAATCGTTTTCACCCGGCTCAACGATCAGGTTATGCACGCCGCCGGCATTACCGGTGGTTTGCATACCCAATTTTCTGGCCGAATAGGTACTCAGAATATAGGAGCGCAAAATGCCTTGACTAACAATGTCTCGCGCCTGAGTTGCCACGCCTTCGGCATCGTAACTGGCACTACCCAAGCCACCGACCAATAACGGCTGCTCATGTATCCGGACGAAATCGGGCAAAATGGAGGTATTCAAACTATCCAGCAAAAATGAGGATTTACGATACAGGCTACTGCCGCTGATCGCCCCCAATAAGGTGCCGATCAAGCCGGACGCCATTTCCGGCGCGAACAATACCGGACACTGACGGGTACTGAGACTACGGGCATCCAAACGTGCAACCGTGCGTTGCGCGGCCTTTTCGCCGACATAGCGCGCCGACTCCATCAAGACCGGGTTGCGCGCCACGCTATACCAATAGTCACGCTGCATCGCGTCGCCACTACCGCCCAATACCGCACAGCTAATAGAATGCCGAGTGGATTGATAACCTTGCAAAAATCCCAGGGAGTTACCGAATACACGGGTACCTTGATGGCTATTGACCGAAGCGCCTTCGGAATTGCTGATAGCCTTGTCATAACTGCGCGCGGCGTTTTCGCACTCGATCGCCAGCGTAATGGCATTTTCGGCATCGATTGCCCAAGGATGATTAAGGTCGAGATCGGGAAATTCGGTGGCCAACCTGTCCGGATCGGGCAAGCCGGCATATTCATCCTCGCTGGCATAGCGGGCAATACTGCAAGCAGCCTTGACGGTTTCCTTCAAGGAATCGGGCGACACGTCATTGGTGCTGGCCGAGCCTTTTTTCCGGCCGAAATAGACAGTGACACCTATGCCCTGGTCGCAGTGGTATTCGATGGTTTCCACATCGCCCAAACGAGCCGACACCGACAGGCCGTTATCGACGCTGAACGCGGCCTCGGCGGCACTGGCACCTTGTTGCTTGGCTTCGTCCAGAATAGTCTGAACCACGGTTTTCAAACGGTTGATTTCGTCCTGATTTTGCAAGTTAAAGTCTCTTCAATTCGATTACAGGTTTCGGCCGAATGAATTCGACCCTACAATGTCTTAAACGCTGGTACCGCCGACGGTTAGGCCGTCGATCTTCAAGGTCGGCTGGCCGACACCGACCGGAACGCTCTGGCCTTCCTTACCGCAGGTACCGACGCCGCTATCCAACTGCATATCGTTACCGACCATCGATACCTTGGTCAATACGTCCGGCCCGTTGCCGATGAGTGTCGCCCCCTTGACCGGACGAGTGATTTTACCGTTTTCGATCAAATAGGCTTCGCTGGTTGAAAACACGAATTTACCGGAGGTAATGTCGACCTGGCCGCCACCAAAATTGCGCGCATACAGGCCTTTTTTGACCGACCGGATGATTTCGTCCGGGTCGCTTTCGCCCGGCAACATGTAAGTATTAGTCATCCTCGGCATCGGTAAATGGGCATAGGACTCGCGCCGGCCGTTGCCAGTGGGATTGACGCCCATCAGGCGCGCATTCAGTTTATCCTGCATATAGCCTTTTAATATGCCTTTTTCGATCAGCACGGTATTTTCGGTGGGCGTACCTTCATCGTCCATGCTCAACGAGCCGCGCCGTCCCGGTAAGGTGCCGTCATCGACCACGGTACATAGATCGGACGCCACCCGCTCGCCGACCCGGCCACTAAACGCGGAGGTACCCTTGCGGTTGAAATCGCCTTCCAAGCCGTGGCCGATGGCTTCGTGCAATATAATTCCGGGCCAACCGGGACCGAGCACCACGGTCATGTTACCGGCCGGAGCTTCTTCGGCCTGCAGATTCACTTGTGCTTGCCTGACCGCTTCCCGCCCGTATTCCAGAGCTCTGTCGTTATCCAGAAAATAACTGTAATCGCTACGGCTACCGCCGCCCATGCTGCCTTGTTCGCGGCGGCCATTCTCGACCATGATCACGCTGACGTTCAGCCGCACCAGTGGCCGAATATCGCCCACCAATGAACCGTCCTGATTGGCTACCAGCACATGGTCGTAAGCAGCCACCAGACTGACCATGACTTCCTCGATACGGCTATCCAGTTTGCGGGTTTCGGCATCCACCCGCTTCAATAAATCGATTTTTTCCTGATCATTCAGCGACTTCAACGGATTGAACGGCTGATAGAGTTGCGGCCAACTTTTAGGCACCTCGATTTTATGGCTGGCCTTCTGGCCTTGTCTGACAATGGCTTTCACATTATTGGCGGCTTCCAGCAAAATCGGCAGCTCTATCCGGTCACTATAGGCAAACCCGGTCTTATCGCCGCTGACCACCCGCACCCCGGCACCATGCTCGATGGAATGACTGCCTTCCTTGACAATACCGCCCTCCATGGACCAGGACTCGAAATGGCTGGACTGAAAATAAATATCGGCCGCGTCGACCGGCGCACTGAGCAGCGTATTCATCACTCGATCCACATCATGCGATTGCAGGCTGTTGGCGGCAAGAATGGTCTGTTTAACTTGTTCGGATAAAGGCATAATCAACTAAATATTTAGGGTAGCGAGCAACTCACATTACAAAAAACGAAGCCAAATAAGCCACGCTTAATGCAGTAACAACCAACATAACTTTATTGCTTAGGGTCAAGGAAAGCCAATAGAGTTCCATCTCGGTTTTTCGCCGTTTCCAGGCTAGCAGCGCGAACTGTTTAGCCCCCTGATAAAAACCCGGCAAAACCCGCCATAACCAATGAATCACCATCACCGCAAGCAGCAGCAAAATATAAAACGTAACGATCTGACTGCCGTGCCGGGAAGTATGGAACAGATGCTCCACGGTATGTTCGATGCCCAGTTCCAACCATTCGTAAGCCATATGGCATAGTTCGAATATGAAATGCAGCAAACTGAAAAACAAATCCATCGTCACGTCGTACATGACCAGGGACAACACCAAAATAGCCACGACGATCAAATCGAGATGTTTTTTAATCATGCCAATTCCTGAGAAATCCCGTCTTAAACTGACTCCGGCACCTGCCATTCCGCTCTCCAGTTTCCCTGCCCATCCGTCAAGGCTTGATTCAACCACGGCAACAAAACTTCCGCCTGGTCTTTCAATTGCCAGGGAGGATTGATAAACAGCATACCAGAACCTGTCATGCCACGCACGGCGCCATCTTCGGCAACGCAATGCTCTATCCGCAACTGTTTGGGTATGCCGGTTTGTTGCAGCTTCAGCAGCATCCTTTCGGTGGTATTGCGATCTATCACCGGATACCATAAACCGAAAATCCCGGTGGCAAACCGGCCATGAGCCGCTTGCAAGGCATCCACCACCTTGCTGTAATCGGATTTCACTTCATAACTGGGATCGATCAGAACCAACCCGCGCTTTTGAATCGGCGGCAGTTTTTTGCTCAGTCGCTCCAGGCCATCTTCCTTGACGACGCTGACTTGCCTGTCGCCGGCAAACAATTGATGCAGACTCTCGTAATCGCTACTGTGTAATTCGGATAACTGCAACCTATCCTGGGTCCGGATCAAACGCCTGACCAGTTGCGGCGAGCCGGGGTAACGAACCAGTTGCCGACCGGTGTTTTCCGCCCTGACCGCCGCCAGATAATCCTTGATCTCCTCCGGCGGCTGTTCGCTGGCCCAAATACGAACGATGCCTTGCTGATATTCGCCGGTTTTCTGGGCAAATTCGGACTTGAACGAATACTTGCCGGCCCCGGCATGAGTATCGATATAGACAAATGGTTTGTCTTTTTGCTTTAAGGCATTGATCACCAGGGTAATCAAACTGTGCTTTAACACATCGGCAACATTGCCGGCATGAAATCCGTGACGATAACTCAACATAAAGGCATTCCGTTTTTTGAGTGTGCGTTCAAGCCAACTTGGATCTGAACATAAAATAAATCGCCCCCAGCAAACACAAACCGGCCCATAGGTAGTCCAGCTTTAAAGGCTCTTTCAGGTAGTACACCGAGAACGGCACGAACACGCTGAGTGCAATCGCTTCCTGCATGATTTTCAACTGACCGACATTCAACGCGGTATAACCGATGCGGTTGGCGGGCACTTGAAACAAATATTCGAACAAGGCCACACCCCAGCTAAGCAATGCGGCCAACAACCAGTGTTTGTGGTTGAGTTCTTTCAGGTGAGCGTACCAGGCAAAGGTCATAAACACATTGCTGCAAATCAGCAAACCGATGGAAATAAAAATAGAGCTCATGCTGGCTTATTGAGTCTGATAATACTGTTTGAAGGTATTGACGGCCTGGCTGCGTAATCGCTGGATGGCCTCGCCAATTTGCGGGCCTTGTACATCGGCGTTCAACACTTGCCGGGTATCGACGGCCAATGCGGTTTGCGCGGCCATCTTGATGTAATCGGCTTGTGGATAGGCCACATGCTCGAAGCCGGTGCGGCCCCTGGCGTCGGCTTCGCATGCCAGCAGAAAGTCCTGCAAGTGGTTGTCGGCCTTGAAAGCGCCAATTGCTTGCAGCATGCCAATCAGGGTATCGCTACGCAACTCGAAGACTCGGTGACAATGCGTATGGTATTCCATCACATGGGCGCACAGAGTTTTGACGGACTTGGGCACTCGTAGGCGCTGGCAAAACCGCTCCAAAATAGGCAAGCCTTTACGCTCGTGGCCGTGGTGACTAGGCCAGCAATCCGGAGCCGTCACCGCCTTGCCCAGATCATGCAACAAGGCCGCCAGCCGCACCTCCGGTTTGGTCGATAACCGCGCCGCTTCTGTCAACGCCATCAGACTATGTTCGCCAGTGTCAATTTCAGGATGATATTTGGGAGGTTGCGGCACACCGAACAGGGCATCGATTTCGGGAAAAATCACGGCCAATGCCCGGCAGTCTTTCAAAGCCTGGAAAAACGCCGCCGGCGTGGCTTCGCGCAAGGCTTTATTCAATTCAGCCCAAACCCGCTCCGGCACCAGATGATCGGCTTCGCCGCTTTGCACCATGCCCCGCATCAATTGCCGGGTTTCGTCCGCCACCGTAAAGCCCAAATGAGCATAGCGGGCGGCGAAGCGGGCAACCCGCAAAATCCTGACCGGGTCTTCACTAAATGCCGGCGAAACATGCCGCAGAATCCTATTTTGCAAATCCCGCTGGCCATGAAAAGGATCGATCAAAACGCCGTCGTCGCCTATCGCCATCGCGTTGATGGTCAGGTCGCGGCGTAACAAATCCTCCTCCAGCGTCACCAGGGGGTTGGCGTCTATCGAAAAGCCTTTATAACCGGGCGCGGTTTTGCGCTCGGTACGCGCCAAGGCATATTCATCATGCGTTTCAGGATGCAAAAACACAGGAAAATCCTTGCCAACCGGCTTGTAACCTTGCGCCAGCAATGTTTCGGGCGCAGCCCCCACCACCAGCCAGTCGCGTTCCGATACCGGATAATCCAGCAAACGATCGCGTACCGCACCGCCAACCAGATAGATTTTCATGAAGCCCGACTCGCCTTTGTTATCGATTAAAATACACAGTATAAATGACTCGTTATCATAGTGCTTTGCTTATTCCCCAACCATTATCCCTTATGCCGGAAATTTTTTTAGCTAGCCTGTTATTGGGCGTTTTTGCCGGCATCGCCGCCGGTTTGTTCGGCATCGGTGGTGGCGCCTTGATCGTGCCGGTGCTGGTCTGGCTGTTCCAGGCTCGCCAGTTCAATCCCGAGCAAATCATGCTGGTAGCCGTTGCCACCTCCCTGGCAACCGCGATTTTTACCTCGATTGCATCGGTACGCAGTCATCACAAACTGGGCAATACCGATTGGGGCAGAGCACGGCATTTAGCCCCCAGCATGTTAGTGGGAGCCGGTGGCGGCGCGGTGGTGGCCGAACAGTTCAGCGCCGAAATTCTGCGCTGGTTTTTCGTTGCCTATCTGCTTTATACCAGCGTGCAAATGGCAATACCCAGGCAAGCAAAAGCTTCAAACCATCCCACCAAACAATTCCTGGACTACCCGATGGGTTTGCTGATCGGTGTGCTATCGGCCATATTGGGCATAGGCGGCGGCACCATGACCGTGCCTTATCTGGTGAGCAATGGCCAGATCATGAAAAACGCCGTCGCCACCTCCAGCGCCTGCGCCATCCCTATCGCGCTATCGGCGGCGGCCAGCTACGCCTTATTGGGCTGGCGTGATAGCGTTTTACCCGCGGGTAGCCTTGGCTATGTCTATCTGCCTGCTTTTGCCGGCATTGTGCTAACCAGCATTTTTACCGCTCCATTAGGCGCCAAATTAGCCCACCGATTACCAGCCCAGCGCCTGAAGCGCTATTTCGCCATCGTGCTGTTGTTGATTGCTCTAAAAATGGCCTGGTAAGTCAGGGAACTTAAACCTTGCCGCATTGCTCGAACCAACGCTCGTCGCGGTTCGATTGCTTTGTTGCACGAAAAAAAACTTCATCGTATACTTCGGCGCAGCTTTCTTGATCAAGCTAGCTCACAACAACAAACCTCTGGAGGGTATTACACATGAAATGGGAAACACCAGCTTACAACGACATGCGTTTCGGTTTTGAAGTGACCATGTACATCTACAACCGTTAATTTTTACGGTTGACCACAAAAAGGGGCATTTTCATGCCCCTTTTTTTTGCCTGCGGTTTTTGAATCCCGTATCATTCGGCCCTTATTGAACAATCCTGAACAAACATGAAAATTAGAGTTCTTGGCGCCGGCGCCGGCGGCGGTTTTCCGCAATGGAATTGCAACTGTGATAACTGCCGACGCCTGCGTAACGGCCAACTCAACGGCAAAGCCCGCACCCAGTCGTCCATAGCAATCAGCACCGACGACCGCAACTGGCTACTGTTCAACACCTCGCCGGACATTCGCGCACAACTGGAAGCTTTTCCGGCTATTCAACCGAAAGAAGGCATCCGAGACACCGGCATCAAAGCCGTCCTGTTGATCGACAGCCAGATCGACCATACCACCGGCATGCTGATGCTGCGCGAAGGCAAACCTTTGAACGTGTATTGTACCGAGATGGTCAAGCAAGATTTGACCACAGGCTTTCCGCTTTTCAACATGTTGAAGGATTACTGCACCGTCAATCATCATCCGATAGTCTGCGACGAAACTCCGTTCGAGATTCCCGGCATTGACGACATCCGTATCTACGCCCATGCGTTGAAAAGCAAAGCGCCGCCCTATTCGCCGCACCGCCACGATCCGCACGACGGTGATAACATCGGCGTCATCGTCGAGCAAATTTCCACCGGTAAAAAGCTGTATTACTCGCCGGGCCTGGGCGAAATCGAACCGCATGTGATGGCGGCCATGTTGGCCGTTGATTGTATTTTGGTGGACGGCACCTTCTGGACCGACGACGAAATGTGCCAGAAAAATATCAGCCAGAAAAAAGCCCGCGAGATCGGTCATCTGCCGCAATCCGGCCCTGGCGGCATGATCGAAGTGCTGAATGGCGTGCCAAACGCGCGCAAGATTTTGATTCATATCAATAACACTAACCCAATTCTGGACGAAGATTCGCCGGAGCGTAAGATACTGGAGACGAACGGCATCGAAGTGTCTTACGATGGTTTGGAAATTGACTTATAAAGGTATCTCATGAGTGCTGACAATCAACCCTGGTCCCGCGACGAATTCGAAGCCAAGCTGCGCGGCATGGAAAAGTTCTACCACATTCATCATCCGATGCATGTGCTGATGAACGAAGGCAAGCTGACCAAACAGCAGCTACAAGGCTGGGTCGCTAATCGCTTCTATTATCAAGTGATGATTCCGATCAAGGACGCCAACATCATGGCCAATTGCCCCGATCGGGAAACCCGCGCAAAATGGGTACAACGCATCCTCGACCACGACGGTCATCCCGGCGATCCCGGCGGCATCGAGGCCTGGATACAGCTGGGCATCGCGGTCGGCATGACCCGCGATGAGATTACCTCGCTGGAACATGTATTGCCTGGCGTGCGTTTCGCCGTCGATGCCTACGTCAACTTCGCCCGCCGCGCCGAATGGCACGAAGCCGCCAGTTCCTCGCTGACGGAACTTTTCGCCCCCAAAATTCATCAACAGCGACTGGACAACTGGCCCGAGGTTTACCCCTGGGTAGAACAGGAAGGCTACATCTATTTCAAAAAACGCCTGACCGAAGCCCGCCGCGATGTCGAGCACGGCCTGCATCTGACACTGGACTGGTATAAAACCCGCGAACAACAGGAACGCATGGTGCAAATCCTGAAATTCAAGCTGGACGTGCTGTGGACCATGGCCGATGCGATGTATCTGGCTTATGTGGCCGACATGCCGCCGTATTTCAACATAGAACAATGATGCAAACCGCCGAACAACTTCGTTTTAGCGCTACCGACTTTTTGGCTTGGGAAGAGTCTCAAGCCGAGAAGCACGAATTTGTCGCCGGCGAAGTGTTTGCAATGGTCGGCGCGCGGCGTGAACACTTTGTCGTTTCGGGCAATATCTTTGCTGGGTTAAAACAACGCCTGCGAGGCACGCCTTGCCGGGCCTATATCGCCGACCTGAAATTGCGCGTCGAAGCCGCCGATGCATTTTTTTATCCAGACGTGATAGTGTCTTGTCATTCGGCTGACAACAAAGCCGAACAATACCTGACTCAACCCATCCTGATCGTCGAAGTTTTGTCCGACTCGACCGCAGCCTATGATAGGGGCAACAAGTTTGCGTATTATCGCTGCTTAGATTCTTTGCAAGAATATGTAATTGTCGACATCGATAGCCGTCGGGTGGAATGTTTCCGCCGCGCTACGGACAACGAATGGCTGCTGCACGATTATCATGGCGAAGACGATTGTAAATTCAACAGTCTAAGCATCAGTCTGCCGTTAGCAGAAGTTTTTGAAGATATTGGCTCTGTCTAACCCGAAATAGGTCAACATAACCACGGAACCCCATGACCATCAATCCTGACCAACCGATCCTTTTTTCGCCGCTACACCGTTTACAATGGGAAGAAGCGCAACAAAAATATGTAATCCTCTATCCCGAAGGCATGGTGGAATTGAATCAAAGCTCGGCGGAAATACTCAAACTCTGCGACGGCAGCAGGGCCCTGGATCAGATCGTCAGCGAACTGGAAGCAACCTTCGCCACCAGCGGTTTGGGCAACGACATCACCAATTTCTTGAATGTGGCACTGCAAAATGGCTGGATCAAACAAGCTTAATATCACCCCGCCGCGCTGGCTGCTGGCCGAGCTGAGCTACAAATGCCCGCTGCAATGCCCGTATTGCTCCAACCCCTTGGACTACGCCAAATACCCTGACGAACTCGGCACCGACGACTGGAAACGAGTTTTAAGCGAAGCGCGCAAAATGGGCGCCGTACAGCTGGGTTTTTCCGGTGGCGAACCGCTGACTCGGCAAGATTTGTCGGAACTGGTGCGCCACGCCCGCGAACTGGGCTACTACTCCAACTTGATCACCTCCGGCTATGGCCTAACGGAAGAAAAAATCATCGAACTGAAACAAGCCGGCCTCGACCACATTCAGGTCAGCATCCAGGCCAGCACTCAGGAACTCAACGATCACATCGCCGGCACCGCGACTTATCAGCATAAGCAGGACGTGGCAAAGCTAATCAAAAAACACGGTTACCCCATGGTGTTGTGCGTAGTGATCCATAGGGAAAATATTCACCAGATGCCGGAAATTTTGCAGATGGCCGAAAACCTCGGCGCCGACTATCTGGAACTGGCCAACACCCAATACTACGGCTGGGCGCATCTGAATCGCGATGCGTTGCTGCCGACCAAGGAACAATTCCAAGAAGCGGAAAAAATCGCCCAGGCCTACAAGGAAAAAGTCGCAGGCAAGATGAAGATTTACTACGTGGTACCGGATTTTTACGAAGATCGGCCGAAAGCCTGCATGAACGGCTGGGGCACCACATTTTTGACCATCGCCCCGGATGGCACCGCGCTACCCTGCCATTCCGCCCGCGAATTGCCCGGCCTGGATTGCCCGAACGTCAAGGATTTCAGCATCGAACAGATCTGGAACGAATCGAAAACCTTCAACTTCTTCCGTGGCACGGAATGGATGCAGGAACCTTGCCGCAGCTGCGACGAAAAAGGTAAGGACTTCGGCGGCTGCCGCTGTCAGGCGTTTTTGTTTAATGGCGACATGTACAGCACCGACCCCGTCTGCGACAAATCGCCGGAACGGCATAGGATAGACGAAGCAATAGCCTCAGCGCGTGACCGGGCTTTATCCGGCGCGGAAAAACCGTTGATATTCCGTAACAGCAAAAACTCCAAACAACGCTTTTGATCCGTTTGGATAGGCGGAACCGGCCAAATTAGGCTGACAAACACCACATCCTTGAAACACCGGATACGCCGTACCTATTACGATTGCGGCGATCCGGTTTTACCCAAACGTGTTCCCTAAACCTTAGGCATCTGCCGCAGCTTCTCGACCACTTTATCGCCGAATTCGACGGTGCTGATCATGGTCACTCCGCTGCCTGGTTTGGATAAGTCAGCGGTGGAGTAACCGTCGGCAAACACGCCCTGCATCGCCGCCCAAACGTTTTTGGCTTCCGCTTCCATGTCGAAGCTGTTTTCAAGCATCATCGCCACCGAACCAATCATCGAATAAGGATTGGCGATGTTTTTGCCGGCGATGTCCGGCGCCGAACCGTGCGATGGCTCGTAATAGGCTTTGTCGGGGCCGATGCAGGCCGAAGGCATCAAACCCAACGAGCCCAAGATACCGCCGCCTTGGTCGCTGAGAATGTCGCCAAACATGTTTTCCATCACCATCACGTCGAACTGGGTCGGTTTCAGGCACAGCGCGGTCGCGGCGGCATCGACCAGCATGTTGACCACTTGTACATCGGGATATTCCTTGGCGACTTCTTCCATCACCTCGTTCCACAATACGCTGGATTTAAGTACGTTGCTCTTATGGATGTTATGCAGCAATTTCCGGCGTTTGCTGGCCAGTTTAAAGGCTTGTTGCATGATTTGGTAAATTTGCGCCTCATCGTATTCCAGTGTTTCGCGGACATAGCGCAAACCAGCATCGTTGACACCCATTTCCTTCTCGCCGAAATACAAGCCGCCCACCAGTTCGCGGACAATCATTAAGTCGATACCTTCGCCGATGATTTCCGCTTTTAAAGGCGAAAAATGCGCCAGGGATTTTGGCAGCGAAACCGGACGGAAATTGGCGTAGGTATTGTAACGACGGCGTAACGGCAACAGCGCGCCACGTTCGGGCTGCTCGTCGATAGGAATGCGCTTGGAATCTTCGTGGCTCAAACCGATCGGACCTTTCAAAATTGCGTCGGCTTCGTCGCAAATGGCTTTGGTTTGATGTGGGAAAGCCGAGCCGGATTCGAAATATGCACAGGCACCAAATGCGGCCGGCAGCAATTCGAATGTCACATCGTTACGTTCTTCGATGACTTTCAGAACCTTGACGGCTTCCGCGGTGATTTCAGGGCCGATGCCGTCACCGGCCAGTATTGCGATTTTGTAGTGTTTCATGTTTACGCTGGTTATAGGTGGATTAGAAAGGGTAATTAAAACGGTTTGTTTGCGATTAACCTGTAGGGTCGAATTCATTCGACCTTCGATATAATTGAGTAGGGTACGCACCGCTTACCATTTTCGATCCCAACGGTAACGTTCGATGGTACGCGGTGCGTACCCTACGGTTAAATTGAATTCGAGGCCATTTCATGTAACTGGATGTTGATCAATTTGATCGTGGCCAAAATCCCGGCAAACACCTGGTTGACATGCACGCCACGGGTCTTGCGCAATTCGTTGCCGCAATCCCAGGTGATTACGCATTCGGTCAGCGCGCTGGTGTGGCCGCCCTTGGGGATGCGGACTTCATAATCGGCCAGGGTCGGCAAGGTGTAATCGTATTTTTCCAGCACCTTGCCCATCGCATTGATAAACGCGTCGAAACCGCCGCTGCCGGCACCGGTGGCCTGATGTTTTTCGCCCTTGACCTCGACGCGCAAACTCACGGTGGACGGCAAATCCAGGCCGCTGCTGATCGAGCAGGCCAGTAATTTGATGTGCTGATAACTCTTGCTCTCCAGCACGTCGGCGATGATGAAGGGGAGATCGTCGGTGGTGATGGTCTGCTTGGAATCGCCGATGCTGACGATGCGCGCCAGCACTTTCTTTTGATCTTCTTCCGACAGATTCAGCTCGAGCTGTTCCAGGTTTTTCTTCAGCGAGGCCTTGCCGCTCATCTTGCCCAGCGCATAACTGCGTATCCGCGAAAAGCGTTCCGGACCCAGCTTGGTTTTATACAAGCCGCCTTTTTGGTCGCCGTCGGCATGGATACCGGCGGTTTGCGTGAATACATCGGCGCCGACGATAGGGGCGTTGGCGGCAACGCGCTTGCCGGAGAAGTTTTCGACCATCTCGCTGATCCGCACCAAATGGCTCTCGTCCACGGACAATTCCATCGCCATTTTATCGCGCAGCACCACTGCCACTTCCGCTATGGAAGCATTGCCGGCGCGTTCGCCCAGGCAATTGATGGTGCAATGCACCGCGCTGACGCCAGCTCGCACCGCCGCCATCACGTTGGCCGTCGCCAGGCCGTAATCGTTATGCGGATGGAAATCGAATTGCAGGGCAGGGTAGCGCTGGCACATGTCACTGAAACTGGCATAAACCTCGTCCGGCGACATCACACCCAAGGTATCGGGCAACATGAAATGACCGATAGTGCTGTGTTGCAAGCGTTCCATCAAAGCATAGACATAATCGCGACTGTCTTGATAGCCGTTCGACCAGTCTTCCAGATAGACGTTGACCATCAAGCCTTGTTCGTGGGCGTAAGCGATGGTTTGCAAGACATCGGCGCTATGTTGATCCAGCGTCTTGCCAAGTTGCTCTCGGCAGTGTTTCTCGCTGCCCTTGGCCAGTAGGTTGATCACCTTGCCACCGGTGGACTTGATCCAATCGACGCTACGGGTATGATCGACAAAGCCCAGCACTTCGACACGCTCGGCAAAGCCTTCGTGCCGAGCCCATTGGTTGATCAGGCTGACGGCTTCCTTCTCGCCTTCCGAAACCCGCGCCGATGCCACTTCGATACGATCCACGCGCAAATTTTGCAGCAAGGCCTTGGCGATGCTGACTTTTTCCATCGGCGTAAATGCCACGCCCTGGGTCTGTTCGCCGTCACGTAGCGTGGTGTCCATAAGTTGGATGTGTTTTGAATTGGTAGGCATGTTTGTCGCTTTTTCTCGATGTGCCCTGTAAATCGTATCAGGCTATATTAAGGCCGTAGGCTGGGTAGAGCGGCAGTTAAACCCAGCGATTAGCTATTTTATGCTGGGTTTCATTGCATTCAACCCAGACCACGGTCGCTATGGCGTTATTCAGTTTATTTCGATTGCCCATTTATTCCACAACCCCACTACCCTTATAACCATTAATCCAAATATCCCCAAAATACCACATAACAAATAAAGCCACCCATCAGACATAAAATGCAGCATGCCGTTATGCAGTGTAAATGGAAAAAAGGGTTGCACATCCGAGTGCATAATGCTGTCTAAAAATACATGTGAGAATGTACCAATAAATGCGCCTGTAGCAGATGCAAGCCAAGAAATATTCGAATTAACTTGTAACCAACGGAGATATTTATAATTTAGCAAAGCATTCCATCCCCTGAACAAACATTGGAACAGAGCTTTACCTGCGAATAATGAAAACAAACCAATTATAAATGCGCCTATATAGGTGTGCGTCACACCGTGCAGAACGCTATCGTGCCGTAAAATTCGAATTAACGGTTCAATATCAATGATTATCTGAGCAAATCCAAAGACGGTCAAACTAAAGTAGCCTCCTGTAATGGCTTTTATCGCCGCGCCCGGACCCATGTGAAATGGTGTAAAAGGCATGTTTTCTATTCGACTAATGTTTTTTTAAGCCCACAACCACGGAAAATCCCGCTTATGCCCCTACTCAAACTAATCTATCTTATCAATATGCTTCAAGGTCAAGCCGATGTCGTCCAGGCCGCTAGAAGATTGCCTTTGCGAAACTGGTCTATCTCGAAGCTTAAGCCGTTGCCCGCCGGCGTGTACACCTGTTGAGTTTCCAGATCGACGGTAAATCGCACGCCTTCGTTGGCGGCGATTTCGGCCATCAATTTGTCCAGCTGATCTTTCTCGATTTTAATCGCCAGGATGCCGTTTTTGAAGCAGTTGTTATAGAAAATATCGGCATAACTGGTGGAGATGATGGTGTTGAAACCATAATCGGCAATCGCCCAGGGCGCGTGTTCGCGCGACGAGCCGCAGCCGCAGCCGAAGTTGTCGCCGACCACCAGGATTTTCGCGCCCTTGAAGGCTGGTTTATTCAGCTCGAATTCGGCATTGTCGCTGCCGTCGTCGTTAAAACGCCAGTCGTGAAACAGCTGTTGGCCAAAGCCGCTGCGCTCGGCTTTTTTCAAAAACTGCTTGGGGATGATCTGGTCGGTATCGACGTTGCCGCGGTTCATTAATGCCGCAACGCTTTCGTGTTTTCGTCCGGTTCCATAATATTTGTTCCGATCAATTCTTTACAGGTTGCGAATATCGACTATGAAAAATCCGCAATAATTGGTCAATTCAAACAGAGCTTCAAAACGAATCTTTATAGAATTGCCAACTAATCAAGCGGATTAGCAGCAGTTGACATTAACAGCAAAAGGCGCTGACAAGAAGTGGAAAAAAGCAATGGCTGATCTACTGCGCATCCCCATAACAAAAAAGGCCTAGATATTTCTACCTAAGCCTTTGATTTATATGGAGCTGGTGATGGGACTCGAACCCGCGACCGGCTGATTACAAATCAGCTGCTCTACCAACTGAGCTACACCAGCTAAATTTTTACGTTGTTAACCTTGAGTGGCTCTATCGACTAATTCGACATATGCCATAGGCGCGTCATCTCCGGACCTAAAGCCGCACTTGATGATTCTCAAATAACCGCCTTGTCTTTCTTTATAACGTGGACCAAGTTCATTGAAAAGCTTGGTTACAACTTCTCTATCGCCTAATCTTGAAAAGGCTTGACGTCTTTTTGCGACAGAATCTTCTTTGGATAAAGTAATTAAAGGCTCTGCCAGCATACGTAATTCCTTGGCTTTCGGCAAAGTTGTTTTAATCAACTCATGCTTAAACAAAGAGCAGGCCATATTACCAAATAATGCCTTTCTATGGCTACTATTTTTATTTAATTGTCTTCCAGATTTACGGTGTCTCATTTCAATTATGCCTTATTATTAAATACCGATTTGGGATTGATCAACCAAATTTTCTGGCGGCCAATTTTCAAGCCTCATTCCCAAGGACAAGCCTTTGATTGCCAATATATCTTTTATCTCGGTTAATGATTTTTTTCCTAAGTTTGGAGTCCGTAACAGCTCTACTTCGGTACGCTGAATTAAATCTCCAATATAAAAAATGTTTTCCGCTTTTAGACAATTAGCGGAACGCACAGTTAATTCAAGATCGTCAACAGGCCTCAAAAGAATAGGATCAAAGGCCTCTTCTTCAACCACGCTTTCCTCAGGCATTTGTTCTTTGACTTTTTCGAAATCGACAAATACTGACAACTGATCATGCAGGATAGATGCGGCTAATTTTATAACTTGTTCAGGATCAACGGTACCGTTAGTCTCTAACTCGATTACCAACTTATCAAGATTGGTTCGCTGTTCAACACGGGTTGATTCAACATGGTAAGCCACTTTAACGATAGGGCTAAATGCGGCATCGACCATCAAAACCCCAACAGGAGTATCATCTTGCTGCTCTTTTCGGACCGCCGCAGGAATATATCCTCTACCCCGCTCTATCTTAATTTTAATGTCAAGCTGCTTATCTTGAGTAAGGTTAGCAATAACTAATTCGGGATTAATTATATCTACCAGATTGGTTGTCTCAATATCACCGGCTGTTACACTACCAATGGAGGACTTGGACAAAGTCAATGTGACTTCATCTTTCCCATGCAACACTACTGAAAGCTTTTTTAGATTCAGTAATATGTCAATAACATCTTCCTGGACACCCTCAATAGTGGTGTATTCATGAAGTACACCGGCTATGGAGACTTCAGTAACAGCACAACCTGGAATTGAGGAAAGCATTACACGCCGAAGCGCATTACCAAGAGAATGGCCATAGCCACGCTCGAGCGGCTCAATTACGATTCTGGAGTGGTTTGGCGTTTCACTAACTACTTCAACTAATTTAGGCCTTAACAAACCTGCTATGGAACTCTGCATACTTTTAATCCAGAAGAATTATTTAGAATAGAGCTCAACAACCAACTGCTCATTAATCTCAGACCCAAGATCAACACGATCGGGAAGTGATTTGAAAATACCATTCATATCTTTAGCACTAACTTCGACCCACTGCGGAAAACCGTACTGCTCCGCAACGACAAGCGCTTCTTTAACTCGTTGTTGATTTTTGGATTTCTCACGAATGCTAATAGTATCGCCAGCACTTACTTGATAAGAAGGGATATTGATTGAGACACCGTTTACGTGAATTGCTTTATGAGAAACCAATTGCCTAGCTTCGGCTCTAGTGGAGGCAAAACCCATACGATAAACAACGTTATCTAATCTAGACTCCAATAAGTTGAGCAAATTTTGACCGGTTGCACCTTTTTGCAGATCCGCAGCTTTATAGTAATTTCTGAATTGCTTCTCTAAAACACCATAGATTCTGCGCAATCTTTGTTTTGCTCTAAGCTGAAGAGCGTAGTCCGAACTTCTCGTGCGCTTTGCACCATGCTGACCTGGTCTTTGATCCAGCTTACACTTGCCGTCTAGCGCCTTACCTCTACCCTTAAGAAATAAGTCCGTGCCTTCTCTTCGACTTAACTTACAAACAGGTCCTATATATCTTGCCATTTCTTATTACTCCAAAACCTTAAACGCGACGTTTTTTAGGGGGGCGACAACCATTGTGCGGAATTGGGGTCACATCAACAATGTTTGAAATTTTAAAGCCTAAATTGTTTAATGAGCGTACAGCCGACTCTCGTCCTGGGCCTGGACCTTTGATCATTACGTCGAGATTTTTCATTCCATATTCTTGCGCGACTAACCCTGCTTTTTCGGCAGCAACCTGCGCAGCAAAAGGCGTGCTTTTTCTAGAGCCTCTAAAACCGGATCCACCGGAAGTAGCCCAGGATAGCGCGTTACCTTTTCTATCAGTGATCGTTACAATGGTATTATTGAAAGATGCATGCACATGAACTATTCCATCTGCCACTTCTTTTTTAATGCGTTTTTTTACACGGTTTTGGGTTGCCATTAACTTGCCTATTTAAAACTTTATTTAGTAACTGGTTTCCGAGGCCCTTTGCGGGTCCTTGCATTAGTTCTGGTACGCTGACCTCTGAGCGGAAGTCCGCGTCTATGCCTAATACCTCGATAGCAACCAAGATCCATCAACCGCTTAATATTCATGGAAACCTCGCGACGCAAGTCACCCTCAACCGTCATTGTTGAGATAACCTTACGGATAGATTCCACTTGATCTTCAGTCAAATCTTTGATTTTTACGGTAGTTTGTATGCCAACCTTAGCGCAGATAACCTTAGCTGTCTGCCTTCCAATTCCGTATATAGCAGTCAATGCAATTTCTGCATGCTTATGATCAGCTACGTTAATACCGGCTATACGAGCCATCCAGATACTCCTAAATTTTGATTCTTAAGTTAATCGAGAATTATAACATCTTTATTTAAAAAAACAAAATTAACCCTGGCGCTGTTTGTGCCGGCCATCTTTGCAGATAACCCGAACTACACCACTTCTTTTAATAACTTTGCAATTTTTACAAATTGGTTTAATTGATGCACGTACTTTCACGGCAAACTCCTAATATTTTGATTAATTTCTTTTGAGATTAGCCTTTCTCATCAGGCCTTCATATTGCTGAGACATCAAATGAGTCTGCATCTGAGAAATAAAGTCCATGACAACAACGACGATAATAAGCAACGAAGTACCACCAAAAGAAAACGGAACGTTCCAATAGACGATCAAGAACTCTGGCAGCAAACAAATTAGCGTTATATAGATTGCCCCAATTAGCGTCAAGCGAGTCATGACCTTATCAATATACGCAGTAGTTTGGATACCCGGTCTAATGCCCGGCAAATATGCACCTGACTTCTTTAGGTTTTCGGCGGTTTCTTTGGAATTAAATACCAAAGCAGTATAAAAAAAGCAGAAGAAAATGATGGCTAGGGCATAAAACATAACGTAAACAGGCTGCCCGGGAGAAAGAACAGTAGAAACATCCTGAAGCCAAGTGAAACCGTCTAAATTACCAAACCAACCCGCGATCGTCGCGGGAAACAAGATAATACTTGAGGCGAAAATTGGTGGAATGACTCCAGCCATATTCAGCTTCAAAGGCAGAAACGAAGTTTGCCCAGCATAAACCTTGTTACCTTGCTGCCGTTTTGGATAGTTGATAGTGATGCGACGCTGCGCACGCTCAACAAAAACCACTATGCCGGTAACGATAATCGAAATTGCGAAAAGCAAGACAATAAAAGCCCCATTCATTTCGCCTGTTCTGGCCAGCTCCAGGGTACCACCAATTGCGGAAGGTAATCCTGAAACGATACCCGCGAAAATAATTAGGGAAATACCATTTCCAATACCGCGCTCGGTAACCTGCTCACCCAACCACATCAAGAACATGGTACCGGTAACCAGTGTTAAGGTGGTTACGACAACAAAAGCCAAGCCTGGATTGATAACAACTGACATTCCACCGGCAGTCTGATTCTGCAGGGCAATTGAAATACCTATGGACTGAAACATGGCTAGAACAACTGTTGCATATCGGGTGTACTGCGTAATCTTGCGCCTTCCAGACTCACCCTCTTTCTTCATCTGCTCCATTGCAGGAATAACAATGGTCATTAACTGCATAATGATTGATGCAGAGATGTAGGGCATAATGCCAAGCGCGAAAATACTCAGCCTCATCAATGCGCCGCCAGAGAACATATTAAACATGTCCAATATTGAACCCGATTGTTGCGCAAACATTGCAGACAATGCTCCTGGATCAATTCCTGGAACCGGAATATGCGCCCCAACGCGGTACACAACGAATGCACCGAGCACGAACAATAGCCTAGCCTTTAGCTCTCCGAACTGAAATTTTCCAGCCGAAACATCATACCCTTTAGTACTCACTTAAGCCTCAACTTTTCCGCCAGCAGCTTCGATTAGTTCACGAGCGCCCGCAGTTACTAATATGCCTTTTAATGAAACTGCCTTTGATATTGAACCGGATTTAATTAACTTAACTTTTTTCGAAAAAGCCGGAACTATATTATTTTCAATCAATACCTGTAAGTCGATTTCATTCGCTGCAATTGAATCTAATTCGTTCAAGCGAACTTCCGCAGTATATTTTTTGATTCTTGAGGTAAATCCAACTTTTGGCAACCGTCTTTGAAGCGGCATCTGACCACCCTCAAAACCTACCTTATGATAACCGCCGCTACGTGCTTTTTGACCTTTATGGCCCCTACCACAGGTTTTACCATCGGTTGAACCGATACCGCGCCCGACTCTTTTAGCTTTTTTTCTCGAACCGCACGCCGACTCAATAGTATTCAGGTACATTAAACTTCCTCGACTTTTAGCATATAAGCTATTTTATTTATCATCCCGCGATTTTCAGGTGTATCGATAACCTGAACAGTTTGCCGGATTTTATGCAACCCCAAACCTTTCAAACACTCTTGATGATTTTTTAAACGACCGTTTTTACTCTTGGTCATCATTACACTTAATTTTTTGGCTGCCATGATAATTATCCTGTTATTTGATCAACAGACAAACCGCGTTTAGCCGCGATTTGTTTAGCATCATGCATAGAAGTCAGGCCATTAATTGTCGCTCTGACAACATTGATCGGATTACTAGTACCAATGCACTTTGCTAATACATTATGAACGCCAACGACTTCAAAAACAGCCCTCATGGCGCCGCCCGCAATGATACCGGTACCTTCGGAGGCTGGTTGCATATAAACCTTGGCCGCGCCGGTGTTCGACATAATCGAGTATTGCAAGGTACCTTCTTTTAGAGCAACCTTTCTCATATTCTTTCTAGCTTGCTCAAGGGATTTTTGTATGGCTACCGGCACTTCTCGTGCCTTGGATACGCCATAACCTACCCGGCCTTCGCCATCACCCACCACTGTGAGCGCGGCAAAACCGAATACTCTACCACCTTTTACAACTTTTGCCACCCGTCTTACAGAAACGAGCTTCTCCTGTAATCCATCAGTACTGCCTTGCGCTGGTGCTGTTGCCATAATAATTCCCCTAGAACTTTAAGCCGGCTTCACGTGCAGCATCAGCCAATGCTTTTACACGACCATGATATTTAAAACCTGAACGATCAAAGGCCACCTGTGTTACACCGGCGGCAATCGCTTTCTCGGCAACTTTTTTACCAACTTCCATTGCAGCACTGATGTTGCTAGTATTTTTAACAGCACCTTTAATATCGGCTTGAACCGTAGAGGCGGCGGCAAGTGTTACCTTTCCATCAACACTCAAAACCTGAGCATAAATATGTTGTGACGTTCTGTGAATGGTTAGTCTGTTTACTTCGAGCTTGTTTATTTTGCAACGCAATTTCAAAGCTCTTTTTAATCTGGCTGACTTCTTATCCATTATTTTACCTATTTCTTCTTGGCTTCTTTACGAGCAACGTATTCATCCGCAATTCTAACCCCTTTGCCTTTATACGGCTCAGGCGGTCTAAATGATCTAATCTCCGAGGCTACTTGACCGACTTTTTGCTTATCGCTGCCTTTAACCAGCAACTCAGTTTGTGTCGGCAACTCTACCGTAACCCCTTCCGGGACGATATATTCGACTGGATTTGAATAACCAAGCGCAAGCGTTAAAAGATTGTCTTTAACCTGAGCCCTGTAACCAACACCGACCAAAAGCATCTTTTTTACAAAACCTTCGGATACCCCAATAACCATGTTATTGATCGACGCTCTTGCAGTTCCGGCAAATGCCTTGGCATTTTTAGTACCTTCATTCCACTTAATCTTAATTAAGCCCGGCTCAATATCCAGCTCAACAGCCTCATGAAGACCGAAAGTTAATTCACCTAATTTGCCTTTGACCCGCATTGTGTTGCCATCCAGATTTACATCCACACCTGCTGGTACGGTGATAGGAGCATTTGCTACTCTTGACATGATATCTCCTTAAACTAGCAAACAGTGCAAATCACTTCGCCGCCATGCCCAATAGCACGCGCGGCTCGATCTGTCATGACACCATTAGAGGTGGATACAATAGCTATACCCAAACCACCCAACACCTTAGGCAATTCATCCTTGGATTTATAAATTCTTAGGCCAGGACGACTAATACGCTTTACGTTTTCAATAACCGGCACACCATTGAAATATTTCAAATCAATGGTCATTTCGATATGGCTACCGCTAGTTTCTGTTTTATAGTCAGAAATATAACCTTCCTCTTTTAAAACTTTGGCTATTGCTAGTTTTAATTTTGACGAAGGCATTTTTACACTTTTTTTACCTGCAGACTGACCGTTTCTTATTCTGGTCAACATATCTGCAATTGGATCTGTCATACTCATTTAATCTCTCCAAAAACGTAAGGGCACAGAATTACCAGCTAGCCTTAGTTACACCTGGCACATCACCACGCATAGTAGCTTCTCTCAATTTGTTACGACTGAGGCCGAATTTTCTGTAGTAGCCGTGTGGTCGACCAGTCAGATTACAACGATTGCGCAATCTGGATTTACTGGAATCTCTCGGCAATTTCTGCAGTTGGAGTTGAGCATTTTCTTTATCTTCAAAAGAGGCATTAGGCGATCTAATTAACTCTTTTAAAGAGTCTCTTTTGGCTTGATGTTTTTTTATTAACTTTGCACGTTTAACTTCGCGTGCAATCATTGATTTCTTTGCCATTGTCTGCGCCCTTAGTTTTTGAATGGAAAATTGAATTGCTTCAACAATGCTAAACCTTCTTCATCGGTTTTCGCGGTTGTTGTGATACAAATATCCATGCCACGAAGAGCGTCAATTTTGTCGTAGTCAATTTCAGGAAAGATAATTTGTTCTTTTATACCCAAAGTGTAATTACCACGGCCATCAAAACTTTTGGTATTCATGCCTCTAAAATCACGAATACGCGGAATTGCAATGGTTATCAATCTGTCGAAGAATTCATACATTTTGGCGCCACGTAAAGTGACTTTACAGCCAATCGGCATATCGTCACGAATTTTGAAACCCGCGATCGATTTTCTAGCCAATGTAACAACTGCTTTTTGCCCGGATATTTTTTCCATATCCGCAACTGCTGATTGCAATATTTTCTTATCCGCAATTGCTTCACCAACCCCCATATTCAGGGTTATTTTGGTCAACTTGGGAACTTGCATAATTGATTTATAACCAAATTGTTCCCGCATGGCTTGAACAATTTCACTTTTATATTTTGCTTCTAATCTAGCCATAGCCATATTACCTTATAGACCAACAACATCATTAGTTGATTTAAAAAATCTGACTTTTTTTCCATCTTCCAGAATTCTAAACCCAACACGATCTGCTTTTTTAGTCTTAGGATTGAATAAAGCCACGTTAGAAATATCGATAGGCATATCTTTATCTACTATTCCACCAGAAACACCCAAATTCGGATTGCCTCTTTGGTGTTTTTTAACAGTATTAATCCCTTCTACCAATATCTTCTTTTCGTTTATTATCTTGATAACCTTCCCTAGTTTACCTTTATCTTTCCCTACGATGACGATTACTTCATCGCCTTGTTTAATCTTTTGCATTCTGGCACCTAATATTTAAAGAACTTCAGGAGCAAGAGAGATAATTTTCATAAATTTATCCCCTCTTAATTCTCTTGTGACCGGCCCAAATATACGGGTACCAATTGGCTGAAGTTGGTTATTTAAAATAACTGCAGCATTGCCATCAAAACGTATCACAGAGCCATCCGCTCTACGAACTCCCTTACGAGTTCTGACAACCAGGGCATTATAGACATCGCCTTTTTTTACCCTAGTGCGAGGCATAGCATCCTTGACACTGACTTTAATAATATCGCCTATACCGGCATAGCGTCTGTGCGAGCCACCCAATACTTTGATACACATGACCTTTTTTGCACCGCTATTGTCGGCGACGTCAAGGCTAGTTTGCATCTGAATCATTTTAAATTCCCAACTAAATTCTAATTAATTACTTGTTAGAAGCTTCTAACACTTCCACTAATTTAAATGTCTTGTTTTTTGACAAAGGTCTGCAAGAAGCAATTGAGACAATATCGCCTTCCTGGCATTGATTGTTCTCATCATGGACCAAGAACTTTGTCGAGCGTTTAACGTATTTTCCGTACACAGGATGTTTTACCAAACGCTCAACCAACACTGAAGCTGTTTTGTCCATCTTGTTACTAACTACGCGCCCCGTCACTGTCCGGATTTTTTCTACTTTGTCACTCATTTTTAGACTCTCGCCATTTCAGTTAAAACAGTATTGATACGAGCTATATCGCGTCTGACCTGCTTTACTTGGCTTGACCTGACCAGCTGACCAGCGCCTTTTTGCATCCTCAAATTGAATTGCTCACGTGTCAGTTCCAAAAGATTGGTCATCAACTCATCTTTTGACTTGTTTCTTAATTCTGTCGCTTTCATTACATTATTGTCCGTGCGGAAAATGTTGTCTTGACCGGAAGTTTTGCCGCCGCCAGCTCAAACGCTTCACGCGCAAGCTCTTCAGACACACCTTCTATCTCAAATAACATTGTTCCGGGTTTAATTTGAGCAACCCAGTATTCTACACTACCTTTACCTTTACCCATACGAACTTCTAATGGTTTTTTAGTAATAGGTTTGTCCGGGAAAACCCTAATCCAGATTTTTCCGCCCCGTTTTACGTGACGACTGATTGCCCGACGAGCCGCCTCGATTTGACGGGCCGTCATTCTACCACGGCTAATAGACTTTAATCCATACTCACCAAAACTAACCGACGAACCCCGAAGGGCTGTACCGTTATTTCTACCGGTATGTTGTTTTCTAAATTTTGTTCTTTTCGGCTGAAGCATATTCTTATTCCTTCAACTATTTTTTAGAATCAGAGTTCAATGAAGCTGTATGAGCATCCATATTGAAGACTTCACCTTTGAAGATCCAGACTTTAATACCGATGATACCGTAGGTGGTTTTCGCTTCAGCCGTGCCGTAATCGATATCGGCACGCAGTGTGTGCAGTGGAACGCGCCCTTCTCTATACCATTCGGTACGCGCGATTTCGGCTCCGTTCAAACGTCCCGCAACAGTAATTTTGATACCTTCAGCACCCAGTCTCATGGTGTTCGTAACAGCCCTTTTCATTGCCCTACGGTACATAATGCGTTTTTCTAACTGTTGCGCAATACTTTCGGCTACCAAATATGCATCTAACTCAGGCTTCCGGATTTCTTCAACGTTCAGCTGAACAGGCACTCCCATCATTTTGGAGATGTCTTGCCTCAAAACGTCTATATCCTCCCCTTTCTTACCAATGACAATACCAGGACGAGCGGTATGCACGGTAATATTCGCATTATTTGCAGGCCTATTGATTTGAACCCTGCTGACAGAAGCATGCGCTAATTTCTTCTTGATGTATTCGCGAACTTTCAGATCTTGTAACAGAAGAACAGGGTAATTCTGGCTATTTGCATACCATCTTGAAGTCCAATCTTTAACAATCCCGAGACGTATGCCCGTGGGATGAACCTTTTGACCCATTTTCTACCTCTATTAGCTTTCTGCTACTTTAATTGTTATGTGACAAGTTCTTTTCAGAATGTGATTAGCACGTCCTTTAGCCCTTGCACTGATCCTTTTCAAAGTTCTTCCTTCGTTAACAAAAACAGTGGATACTTTTAATTCGTCAACGTCCGCGCTTTCGTTATGCTCTGCATTGGCAATAGCTGATTCTAGAACTTTCTTGATGATGGCGGCTGCTTTCTTTGAACTAAAGTTCAATATATTCAACGCCTTTTCAACTGGTAAACCACGTATTTGATCACCCACTAATCTGGCTTTTTGCGCAGATAATGGAGCATTACTTAATTTAGCTGAAACTTCCACTTTAGCTCCTATCTTGATTTTTTATCTACAATATGGCCTTTATAAGTTCTTGTCGGTGAAAACTCACCCAACTTATGACCAACCATGTTTTCCGAGATCAAAACAGGAACATGCTGCTTGCCATTGTGCACAGCTATGGTCAGACCCAGCATATCAGGACTAATCATGGATCTTCTTGACCAAGTTTTAATCGGTTTCCGATTATTTGTTCTCACTGCTTCTTCAACTTTTTTCAGCAGATGATGATCAATAAATGGACCTTTTTTAATTGAACGCGGCACGTTTGCTACCTCTTATTTTTGCTTACGGCGTCTAACAATCATATTGCTAGTACGTTTATTTTTGCGAGTTTTATAACCTTTTGCAGGTGTACCCCAAGGAGAAACAGGATGTCTACCACCCGATGTTCTACCCTCGCCACCACCATGAGGATGGTCAACAGGATTCATCGCCACACCACGAACGGTTGGACGAACACCTCTCCATCGTTTAGCGCCCGCTTTACCTAGTGAAATCAGGTTATGCTCGGAGTTTGACACTTCGCCAACCACCCCTTTGCAATCCGACATTACTTTACGCATTTCACCGGAACGCAAACGAATGGTTACATAAGCACCGTCTTTTGCAACTAACTGTACCGAGGTTCCGGCACTCCTTGCAATCTGGGCACCTTTGCCAGGCTTAAGTTCAACACAGTGTATGGTCGTACCCAGTGGCATGTTGCGCAAAGGCATGCAGTTACCTGGCTTAACTTGTGTTGTCTCAGCACTTAATATTTCTTGACCTACTTCAATACCCTTTGGTGCGATGATGTATTTTCGTTCACCATCTTTGTACAACACCAGTGCGATATTAGCGGTTCTGTTAGGGTCGTATTCGAGCCTTTCCACTACCGCTGGTATATTGGTTTTATTGCGTTTAAAGTCAATGATGCGGTAGAACTGCTTATGTCCTCCACCAACATGCCGAGTTGTAATTCGGCCCATATTGTTACGACCACCAGATTTACTCTTTTTTTCTAGTAGCTGTGCAAATGGCTTACCCTTATGCAAATCATCATTTTGTACACGCACTACAAACCGAGAACCTGGAGAGGTCGGTTTTGATTTTAGAATAGCCATGCTTTTCTACCGCTCCTATTGATCTTTATACTTAAGCTGTTGCTAATTCGATGTTTTGTCCGGACTGTAACTTGACGTAAGCCTTTTTCCAATCCGATCTCTTGCCCAATGAACGCCCAAAGCGTTTAACTTTGCCTTTAACATTCAGGACACGTACTGTCTCAACCTTTACACCAAACATCAATTCAACCGCGTTTTTAATTTGTAACTTAGTGGCAGTCTTTGCCACTTTAAACACGAACTGATTGCTTTTATCCGCAACGTTAGAGCTTTTTTCCGACACGATCGGCGCGGTCAAAATGCTCGCTAATTTTATCTGTTGAATACTCATGCCAATCGCTCCTCAATCTGCTTTAATGCTGCCGTTGTTGCAATTACCTTATCAGCGGAGACCAAAGAAACAGGGTCAACACTCGTTGGGGTAACAACCGCAATATACGGTAAATTGCGTGCAGCCAGGATCAAGTTTTCATTCAACTCTTCAACCACCACCAAAAGGCGTTTTGCATCGATTTGTTTAATCTTTGCAACAAAATCTTTTGTTCTAGGGCTTGCTGGGATTATGTCATCACAAATTGCAATTCTGTCTTGTCTAAGCAGTTCCGAAAAGATGGAACGGATGCCGACTTTGTACATTTTTTTATTCAACTTTTGATCGAAAGATCTAGGCTGAGCAGCGAATGCGACACCACCAGTTCTCCAGATTGGACTTCTAGTTGTACCAGCGCGCGCGCGACCGGTGCCTTTTTGTCTAAATGGCTTAGCGCCGCCACCACTAACCGCCGCACGATTTTTTTGTGCTTTTGTACCCGCCCTTGCGGTTGCCATATATTTCACAACCAACTGATGGACTAAAGTTTCGTTGAAATCCTGGCCAAAAACTGATTCAGAAACACTCAGCGCGGCACCTTGATTACTGATTGCAGGTATTTGCAAACTCATGACTTAACCTTTATTTAACATTTTGACTGCGGGCGTAATGACAACATCACCACCTTTGGCCCCTGGAACAGCACCTTTTACCAAAATCAGATTTCTTTCCATATCTACAGAATGGATAGTCAGATTTTGCACGGTTGTTTTAGCCGCCCCCATGTGACCGCACATTTTTTTACCCTTAAATACACGTCCTGGTGTTTGGTTCATACCATTTGAACCAGGTACCCGGTGTGATCTTGAGTTACCATGCGTAGCGTCTTGAGTTCTGAAATTATATCTTTTTACGGTACCGGCAAAACCTTTACCGATGCTGGTACCCGACACATCTATCATTTGACCCGCTTCGAAGACGCTAACAGTCAATTCCGAACCGGCAGACAAATCAACGCCTTCGTCGTCTTTTAATCTGAATTCCCACAAACCACGACCAGCAGTCACATTTGCTGCCGCATAGTGACCCGCCATAGCTTTATTAACTTTTGAAGATTTAACATCACCAGCGGCAACTTGAATAGCGCGGTAACCATCATTTTCCAAGCTTTTCACCTGAATCACACGATTAGATTCCACACTCAACACAGTAACCGGCACGGAAGTACCATCTTCACAAAAAATTCGGGTCATACCACATTTACGACCAACAAGACCTATTGACATCTGCCAATTCCTCTAAATATTTCTAGCTATTATTTAAGCTTAATTTGAACATCAACCCCAGCTGCAAGATCAAGTTTCATCAGTGCATCCACGGTTTTATCGGTAGGCTCGACAATATCAAGCAACCTTTTGTAAGTTCTCAACTCATACTGATCCCGCGCGTCTTTATTAACATGCGGAGAAATCAGAATGGTGAAGCGTTCTTTGCGTGTTGGCAGCGGAATAGGGCCTTTTACTTGCGCGCCCGTTCTCTTTGCTGTTTCAACAATTTCACCCGCCGATTGATCAATCAATTTATGATCGAATGCTTTCAATTGGATACGGATAGTTTGATTAGCCATCTTTTATTACTCAATGATTGAAGCAACAACACCCGCACCGACGGTACGACCACCTTCACGGATCGCGAAACGCAAGCCGTCTTCCATCGCGATTGGCGCGATCAATTTTACGGTAACCGCGATGTTATCGCCCGGCATTACCATCTCTACGCCTTCAGGCAACTCAACCGCACCGGTTACGTCGGTCGTTCTAAAGTAGAACTGTGGACGGTAGCCGTTGAAGAATGGCGTGTGACGACCACCTTCATCCTTGGACAATACGTAGATTTCAGCTTTAAAATGCGAGTGCGGCTTAATTGAGTTAACGTGCGCCAATACTTGACCACGCTCAACGTCTTCCCTTTTGGTACCACGCAACAATACACCGACGTTATCGCCCGCTTGACCTTGATCCAGCAGTTTACGGAACATTTCAACACCGGTACAGGTGGTTTGAACGGTGTCTTTAATACCAACGATCTCAACCGCTTCACCGACTTTGATGATACCGCGCTCGACACGACCGGTTACCACGGTGCCGCGACCGGAGATTGAGAATACGTCTTCGATTGGCATCAGGAATTTGCCGTCGATGGCACGTTCTGGCTCTGGAATATAGCTATCCAGCGCTTCAACCAGCTTAACAACCGAAGCCACGCCGATTTCACTTTGATCGCCTTCCAACGCCTTCAGGGCGGAGCCAACGATAATTGGCGTGTCATCGCCTGGGAATTCATATTGATTTAACAACTCGCGAATTTCCATTTCAACCAGTTCGATCAACTCAGCATCGTCAACCATGTCGGCTTTGTTCAGGAATACCACGATATATGGCACACCAACTTGGCGAGACAACAGAATGTGTTCGCGAGTTTGCGGCATTGGGCCGTCCGCCGCGGAGCAAACCAGAATCGCGCCGTCCATTTGCGCCGCACCGGTAATCATGTTTTTGACATAGTCGGCATGACCGGGGCAGTCAACGTGCGCATAGTGGCGGTTGGCGGATTCGTACTCCACGTGCGAGGTAGAAATAGTAATACCACGTGCGCGTTCTTCCGGGGCATTATCAATTTGATCGAAAGCTTTTACTTCGCCGCCTTGCAGTTCAGCCATTACTTTGGTCAGAGCCGCTGTCAATGTGGTTTTACCATGGTCAACGTGACCGATTGTACCCACGTTTACGTGCGGTTTTTTTCTTTCAAATTTTTCTTTAGCCATGAGTCAATACCTAATATTTATAAAAGATTTAAAATACTTTTCTAATAATAGCTTCCGCAATATTTGCAGGTGCTTCGTTATATTTTTCAAACTGCATACTGTATGTCGCCCTTCCCTGAGTTGCCGATCTCAAATCGGTTGCGTATCCGAACATTTCAGCGAGCGGAACCTCACACTCGACTGCTTTTCCAGCTGGCACATCTAACATGCCATGGATCACACCCCTACGCCGATTTATATCACCAACAACTTCGCCCATATAATCCTCTGGAGTCACTACTTCAACTTTCATAATGGGTTCCAGCAACACAGGATTTGCAGTTTCCGCCCCTTCCTTGAAGGCAATCGATCCTGCAATTTTGAAAGCCATTTCATTCGAATCCACATCATGATATGACCCATCGAACAAACTAACTTTTACATCTACCACGGGGAAGCCGGCTATTATGCCATTTTCCATTTGTTCTTGTATGCCTTTATCTATGGCGGGGATAAATTCCTTAGGAATTACTCCTCCGACCACCTCATTAACAAACTGATAGCCTGAACCTAGCTCCCTTGATTCTAAGCGCAACCAGACGTGACCATACTGCCCACGCCCCCCTGTTTGCCTAATGAATTTACCTTCGCACTCCACGGTCTTCTTAATGGTTTCCCTATAAGCCACTTGCGGAGCACCTACATTGGCAACAACGTTAAACTCCCTTTTCATTCTGTCTACAATTATTTCCAAGTGCAACTCACCCATACCGGAAATAATCGTTTGCCCCGACTCGGCGTCCGTATTAACTCGAAACGAGGGATCTTCTTGCGCCAACCTTGCAAGCGCGCTTCCCATCTTATCCTGATCCGCTTTAGTCTTCGGCTCCACCGCTACCGCGATAACAGGCTCAGGGAACTCCATTTTCTCGAGCAGTATGGGTGAATCCATGGCGCAAAATGTATCGCCCGTGGTGACATCCTTCATACCTATGACCGCCGCGATATCACCAGCCCTAACCTCACCGACCTCTTCACGACTGTTGGCGTGCATCTGCACAATCCGGCCAACGCGCTCTCTTTTTCCCTTGCCCGCATTGAGAATCGCATCACCGGATTTCAATACACCTGAATAAACCCGTATAAATGTCAAAATCCCAACAAAGGGATCCGATGCAATCTTGAATGCTAAAGCCGAAAATGGCTGCCCATCATCCGCCAATCTTTCATCTAGCGTTTCCTTGCCATCAACAAATCCCTTTATAGCCGGCTTATCAACTGGAGAAGGCAGAAATTCGACCACACCGTCCAATAAACATTGAACGCCTTTATTCTTAAATGCCGAGCCGCAGTAAACCGGCACTAACGTAGTATTTATTACCTGCTGCCTTATTCCTTGCTTTATCTCGGCTTCAGACAATTCGCCTTCCTCAAGATATTTTTCCGTTAGCTGCTCCGAGCCCTCGGCCGCCATTTCCATCAAGCGTTCGCGATAGATAGATGCCGCTGCAACCATATCCGCCGGAATCTCTTTTTCCAGATGCGTTACACCCAGATCATCTTCCTTCCAGTAGACAGCCTTCATCCGGATAAGGTCTACAACGCCCTCAAACGTCTCCTCGACGCCTATAGGCAACTGCATCGCAACAACCATAGCGCCCAAGCGGCTTTTGATTTGCTCAACCACCCGAACAAAGTCGGCGCCGGTTCTGTCCATTTTATTAACGAATGCCAAGCGTGGAACATGGTATTTATTCGCTTGCCGCCAAACTGCTTCGGACTGAGGCTCAACACCTCCCACCGCGCAAAATACAGCACATGCCCCGTCCAACACCCTTAATGAGCGTTCAACTTCTATGGTAAAGTCAACATGCCCAGGCGTATCGATAATATTGATCCGATGCTGGGCATATTGCTTATCCATGCCGGACCAGAAACAGGTCGTAGCTGCCGAGGTAATCGTTATCCCTCGCTCCTGCTCCTGCTCCATCCAATCCATGGTAGCTGCACCGTCATGCACTTCACCAATCTTGTGCGACACGCCGGTATAAAACAAAATTCGCTCGGTTGTCGTCGTCTTTCCCGCATCGATGTGAGCCATAATTCCGATATTACGGTACAGCTCAATTGGCGTCTTCCGTGGCATGGCAACAACCTAACAGACTATCGCTTACCAGCGATAGTGAGCAAAAGCTTTATTAGCCTCGGCCATTTTATGGGTATCTTCACGCTTTTTAGCTGCCGCGCCGCGACCTTCCGAAGCATCAAGCAATTCACCAGCCAATTTCGAAGCCATGGTTCGCTCGTTACGCTTTCTAGCCGCATCAATCAACCAACGCATAGATAATGCGACGCGCCTTGCCGGACGCACTTCGACAGGCACTTGATAGGTAGCACCGCCAACCCGGCGAGACTTAACCTCAACCCGTGGCTGCACATTTTCCAAAGCCTTAGCAACCAACTCCAAGGATTCTTTATGGCCCTTGCCTTCGATAACATCCAAAGCACCATAAACAATTTTTTCCGCAACGGATTTTTTACCATCCTGCATAATCATGTTCATGAACTTCGAGAGCATATCACTTCCGAAGCGTGGATCCGGATTAATTATTCGCTTTGCAGCAACTCTTCTTCTTGACATTTGTTACCAACCTTTATTTTTTAGGTCTTTTCGCGCCATATTTGGAGCGACCACATTTTCTATCTTTCACACCGGACGTATCCAGGCTACCTCGAACCACGTGGTAACGCACACCCGGCAAGTCCTTTACACGGCCACCGCGAATCAGCACAACCGAGTGCTCTTGCAGATTATGCCCTTCACCACCAATGTAACTACTTACCTCCGCGCCATTGGTCAACCTAACCCGCGCTACTTTACGCAAAGCCGAGTTCGGCTTCTTTGGCGTTGTCGTATAAACACGGGTGCAAACACCTCTTCTTTGAGGACATGCTTCCAATGCAGGCACATTGGTTTTTTCGATTTTTTTAGCGCGAGGCTTACGGACCAACTGATTGATCGTGGCCATTCTTAACTACTCCGATATGCAATTTGTAACAAACAAAAACCCGCAAACAAGCTTATCGCAGGCCACGGTTGCCAGACCCAAATCTCTTGACTCATGTGAGCAGAACATAATACTGCTTAACACACACATGGTCAAGAACTTTTGGTTATTTTTACTCGATGTTCAAGGCTTGCTTCAAGGCTTCCTCAACATCGACCGCTTCGACGGCACTCATTGATAAATCGCTATCCGACGATGCTTCAGCCGATCTTCTCTTACGGCGCTGCTCATGATATGCCAAGCCAGTACCGGCTGGGATCAATCTACCAACTATAACGTTTTCCTTCAAACCATTCAGACCATCGCTGATACCCCTTACGGCCGCATCGGTCAGAACACGAGTTGTTTCCTGGAACGACGCGGCAGAGATAAATGATTCGGTCGCCAAGGACGCTTTGGTAATACCCAATAACAGCGACTCATAACTTGCCGGAATTTTGCCTTCTTTCTCGGCTTGTTCATTTACCGCATTCATCAGAGTACGTTCTACTTGCTCACCCTTGACAAAGTCAGTTTCACCCGACGCGGTAATTTCAACTTTTCTCAGCATCTGACGAATAATCGCCTCGATGTGCTTATCGTTGATTTTTACCCCTTGCAGACGGTAAACGTCTTGAATTTCCTTAACCAGATAGTCGGCCAATTCTTCAACGCCACGTAGACGCAGGATATCGTGCGGTGTTAACTCACCTTCGGCAATGGTTTCACCCTTTTCGACGAACTCACCCTCGAACACGGTGATATGACGCCATTTTGGTATCAGGGTTTCATACTGCTCACCTTCCGCATCGGTAATTATGACGCGTTGTTTGCCCTTGGTTTCCTTGCCGAAAGAAACCATGCCGGTTGCTTCCGCCAGAATCGCCGGGTCCTTGGTTTTACGCGCCTCGAACAAATCGGCCACGCGAGGAAGACCACCGGTGATGTCACGGGTCTTACTGGACTCTTGTGGGATTCTGGCGAGAACGTCACCCACCTTCACTTCACCGCCGTCTTTAACACCAACGATCGCGCCGGCGGGCAGGAAATACTGTGCTGGAATGTCCGTACCCGGCAGGTTTATCAACCCGCCATTTTCATCAATCAACCGCACCATGGGACGCAACTCCTTACCCGCGGAACTTCTCTGCTTAGGATCCGTAACCACGCGCGAGGTTAAGCCGGTTACCTCATCGGAATGCTCTTGCACTGTGATGCCGTCGATAAAGTCATGAAGCTGAATGACACCATCCACCTCGGTGATAACCGGATGTGTGTGCGGATCCCAATTCACGATGATGTCACCCGCGCTTACCGCACTACCGTCTTGGATAGATAAAACCGCGCCATACGGGATTTTGTAGCGCTCACGCTCGCGCCCGTAGTCATCCATCACACCAACCTCGCCCGATCTCGAGACCGCAACCAAATTACTTTCCCGGTTTTTAACGGTTTTCAGGTTATTCAGCTTGACGGAACCCGCGGATTTGACTTGAACATTGCTTACCGCCGCCGACCTTGACGCCGCGCCACCGATATGGAAGGTACGCATGGTCAACTGAGTTCCAGGCTCCCCAATGGATTGGGCCGCAACCACACCGACCGCCTCGCCGATATTGACCAAATGACCACGACCTAAATCGCGACCATAACATTTGGCACAAACACCTTGGCGTGATTCGCAGGTAATGACGGAACGCACTAACATCTTATCAATGCCGTGTTCTTCCAAAACTGAAACCAGATTTTCGTCAATCATGGTTCCCGCGGGAATCAGCACGGTATTTCCAGCCGGTTCGGTGACATCAACAGCCGCAACCCGACCCAACACACGCTCGATCAATGGCTCAACCACGTCACCGCCTTCAATGATGGGCATCATGGTCAGGCCGTTCTGAGTACCGCAATCGGTAGTCGCAATCACCAAATCCTGGGCCACGTCCACCAAGCGCCGAGTCAAGTAACCCGAGTTGGCGGTTTTCAACGCCGTATCCGCCAAACCTTTTCGAGCACCGTGGGTGGAGATAAAGTACTGCAGTACGTCGAGACCTTCGCGGAAATTTGCCGTGATTGGCGTTTCGATGATCGAACCGTCTGGCTTAGCCATCAAACCACGCATACCAGCCAACTGCCTGATCTGCGCGGCGGAACCCCTAGCACCTGACTCCGCCATCATAAAGATAGAGTTGAATGATTTCTGCTTCACTACATTGCCGCTAACATCGACCACTTCGTCTTCGCCGAGGCCTTCCATCATCACTTTGGCAACCTGGTCATTGGCGCGCGACCAAATATCCACAACCTTGTTGTAGCGCTCTCCGTCCGTTACCAGACCCGATGAATATTGATTCTGGATTTCATTAACTTCCGCTTCCGCCGAACGAATAATGTCGGCTTTCTTGACGGGTATTTCCATGTCTTCGATACCGAAAGAAACGCCCGACCGCGTAGCATAGCGAAAACCCAAATACATGATTTGGTCCGCCAAAATCACAGTCTCTTTAATTCCCAAATAGCGATAGCTATAGTTAATCAATCGGGAAATATTTTTCTTGGTCATATCCACGTTAACCAATTCGTAAGGCATTCCATCGGGGACAATTCCCCAGATAATAGCCCGGCCAACAGTGGTTTTCTTTCTACTGACGATGGTTTCGAATTCACCCTCGGCATTTTTCAATTTCTCGGTGACTCTGACTTCAATTTTACTTTGCAGCTCGACAGTCTTGGCATCCAAAGCCTTCATGATTTCGGCAAGATCGGTAAAGATACTACCCTCGCCCTTACCATTAATTTTCTCGCGGCTGATGTAATACAAGCCCAAAACCACGTCTTGCGAGGGATTGATCACTGGCTCGCCGTTAGCCGGTGACAATATATTATTGGTCGCCATCATCAAGGTGCGGGCTTCCAATTGCGCCTCAATGGACAACGGAATGTGTACCGCCATCTGGTCGCCGTCGAAGTCGGCGTTGAACGCACTACAAACCAAAGGGTGTAACTGAATCGCCTTACCTTCGATCAAAGTGGGTTCGAAAGCCTGAATACCCAGTCTGTGCAATGTCGGCGCGCGGTTCAGCAATACTGGATGTTCGCGAATCACTTCTTCCAGAATATCCCAAACTTCGGCACCCTCGCGCTCCACCATTTTTTTGGCGGCTTTAATGGTTGTCGCTAAACCGCGCAATTGCAATTTGCTGAAAATGAACGGTTTGAACAACTCCAGTGCCATTTTTTTAGGCAAACCGCATTGGTGTAATCTTAAGGTCGGTCCCACCACGATTACGGAGCGGCCCGAATAGTCGACCCGCTTACCCAACAAGTTTTGACGGAAGCGGCCCTGCTTACCCTTGATCATGTCGGCCAAGGATTTCAATGGCCGCCTGTTGCTGCCGGTGATCGCACGTCCGCGCCGACCGTTATCCAACAAGGCGTCAACCGCTTCTTGCAGCATGCGTTTTTCGTTGCGTACGATAATGTCGGGCGCATTCAGATCCAACAACCGGGTCAGCCGATTATTTCTATTGATCACGCGACGATACAGATCATTCAAATCGGAAGTGGCAAAGCGACCGCCATCCAAGGGCACCAAGGGACGTAATTCAGGCGGCAGCACCGGCAGCACCTTCATAATCATCCATTCAGGACGATTGTTTGACGCCAACAACGAATCAATGACCTTCAAACGTTTTGAAAACTTCTTGATTTTGGTATCGGAACTGGTCGAATTGATTTCTTCGCGAAGAATGTTGATTTCTTCTTTCAGATCAATGGATTTCAGCAAATCATAGATGGCTTCCGCACCCATTTTCGCGACAAAATCGTCACCATGCTCTTCTAGCGCATTCAGGTATTCTTCATCCGTCAGCAACTGGCCTTTTTCCAATGGCGACATGCCCGCATCAGTCACGACAAATGTTTCAAAATACAGCACGCGCTCAATTGAACGTAGCGTCATATCCAGTAGCAGTGCAATTCTGGACGGCAACGATTTCAAAAACCAGATATGCGCCACCGGGCTAGCCAGCTCAATATGACCCATCCGTTCCCTGCGAACTTTGGACAAGGTTACTTCAACACCACATTTTTCGCAGATGACACCGCGATGTTTCAAGCGCTTGTACTTACCGCACAAGCACTCGTAATCGCTGATAGGCCCAAAAATCTTGGCGCAAAACAATCCATCCCGCTCCGGTTTGAAAGTACGGTAATTGATGGTTTCCGGTTTTTTCACCTCGCCATAAGACCATGAACGAATCATGTCCGGCGAGGCCAATCCGATACGGATATTGTCAAAATCGTCCGTACGACCTTGACGCTTTAAGAAATTCATTAAATCTTTCAAGAGCTTATCCTCTTTAAATGTTAACCGTTATTGCCCAGAATCTAGCAAGTTCGAAATACACGACTTAGTCTTGTTCCATTTCGATATTGACTGCCAATGAACGTATTTCCTTAACCAATACGTTAAACGACTCCGGCATACCGGCTTCCATTGTGTGATTACCATCGACGATGTTTTTATACATCCGGGTTCTTCCGGTGACGTCGTCCGACTTAACTGTCAGCATTTCTTGCAAGGTGTATGCCGCACCATAAGCTTCCAGTGCCCATACCTCCATCTCACCAAATCGTTGTCCGCCAAATTGGGCTTTACCACCCAAAGGTTGTTGCGTGACCAAACTGTAAGGACCGGTGGAACGGGCATGCATCTTATCGTCAACCAAATGGTTCAATTTCAGCATATACATATAACCTACGGTCACTTCACGCTCGAACGGTTCCCCAGTCAAGCCATCATACAGCACGGTTTGTCCATGTTCAGGCAAATCCGCCAGACGCAGCATGGTTCGAATATCCTCTTCCGACGCACCGTCGAAGACCGGGGTAGCCATCGGCACACCGCTGACCAAATTCACAGCCAATTCCAAAATCTCTTTATCCGACAATGAATTCAGATCTTCATTTCGCCCGCTGCAGTTGTAGATTTTCTCTAAGAAACCTCTAATTTCGTTAACCTTAGCCTGTGCTTCCAGCATCTTGCCGATCTTGATACCCAGGCCTTTAGCGGCCCAACCCAAATGCGTTTCCAATACCTGCCCGACGTTCATCCGGGATGGTACACCAAGAGGGTTCAACAAAATATCCACCGGATTGCCGTCGGCTGTGTAAGGCATGTCTTCAACCGGCACGATCATGGAGATAACACCTTTGTTACCGTGACGTCCAGCCATTTTGTCGCCGGGTTGTATGCGCTTCTTAACAGCCAAGTACACCTTGACCATTTTCAATACGCCCGGCGCCAGATCGTCACCCATGGTGATTTTTTTCTTTTTCTGTTCGAACCGTTCCTCAAACTCCTTGCGCTGCTGCTCAATTTGCTCGGCCACGGATTCGAGTTGCAGATTGACATCTTCATCCTGGGTTCTAATTTTCAGCAACTCGGAATGTGTCAGGCTATCCAGGTAGTTTTCCGTAATATCTTCGCCTTTTTTCAGGCCTTTAGGTCCTACTTCGGATTTTTTACCGGTCAGCAAGGTTTTCACCCGCGCCATGATGTCGTGCTCTACGATTTTCAGCTGATCATCCAAATCTTTACGATAGCGCTTGATCTCCGCTTCTTCAATTTCGAGCGCCCGATTGTCTTTTTTGACACCATCGCGCGTAAACACCTGAACGTCGATGACGGTACCGCGCACGTTATTCGGTACGCGCAACGAGGTATCTTTTACGTCGGCTGCTTTTTCGCCAAAAATTGCGCGCAGCAATTTTTCTTCCGGCGTCAATTGGGTTTCGCCTTTCGGGGTTACTTTTCCGACCAGAATATCGCCGCCCTTGACTTCTGCGCCGACATACACAATGCCGGACTCATCCAATTTGGACAGAGCTTCTTCGCTGACATTTGGAATATCGGCGGTAATCTCTTCTGGGCTATGCTTGGTTTCACGGGCCACGCAGGTTTTTTCTTCGATATGAATCGTGGTGAAACGATCTTCCTTCACCACCCGCTCGGACACCAAAATAGAGTCCTCGAAGTTATAACCATTCCAGGGCATGAACGCGATCAGCATGTTTTGGCCCAAGGCCAATTCACCAAGGTCTGTAGACGGACCATCGGCAAGAATATCACCCTTGTTAACGGTATCGCCCAGTCTGACCAATGGCTTTTGGTTGATACAGGTATTTTGGTTGGAACGGGTATATTTGATTAAATTGTAAATATCCACGCCCGGTACGCCGGCGATAGTTTCATCGTCATTTGCCCGGACCACGATACGTCCGGCATCAACTGCTTCGATACGTCCGCCACGCGTTGCAACCACGGTTACACCGGAGTCTTTAGCAACCACACGCTCCATGCCGGTTCCCACCAAGGGTTTTTCCGCGCGCAGAGTCGGCACGGCTTGGCGTTGCATGTTAGAGCCCATCAACGCTCGGTTGGCGTCGTCATGTTCCAAAAATGGAATAATTGAAGCCGCAACCGATACAATCTGTTTTGACGACACGTCCATATACTGCACGGTATCGGAAGATGCCAGGGTAAACTCGTCCTTATAACGGCATGACACCAAGCCTTCGACCAACTTCCCTTTTTCGTCGACAGCCACGCTGGACTGAGCGATGACATATTCGCCCTCTTCGATCGCGGAAATATAATCCACTTGATCGGTCACCAGGCCGTTAACAACCTTCCGATAAGGGGTCTCCAGAAAACCATATTCATTGGTTCTGGCATAAACCGATAAAGAGTTGATCAAACCGATATTCGGTCCCTCTGGCGTTTCGATTGGACATACCCGTCCATAGTGGGTGGTATGAACGTCGCGCACCTCGAAACCGGCACGCTCTCTGGCCAAACCGCCTGGTCCCAATGCCGATACCCGGCGCTTATGAGTCACTTGCGACAGCGGATTATTTTGATCCATAAACTGTGACAGCTGGCTGGACCCAAAGAATTCCTTGACCGCCGCCGACACCGGCTTGGCATTGATGATTTCCTGCGGCATCAAGCCTTCGGAATCGGCCAAGGTCAAACGCTCTCTGACTGCGCGCTCGACGCGCACCAGACCAATCCGGAATTGGTTTTCGATCATCTCGCCAACCGAGCGCACGCGCCTGTTGCCCAAATGGTCAATATCGTCAACGACGCCATTGCCGTTTCTGATCTTGATAAGCTCTTTCAAGACATCGATGATGTCTTCCCTACTCAATGTGCCTGTACCTTCAATTTCTTCCCTGCCCAGGCGGCGGTTGAATTTCATTCGACCGACAGCCGACAGGTCATAACGCTCGTCGGTAAAGAACAAATTTTCAAACAGGTTTTCGGCGGATTCGACGGTTGGTGGCTCGCCGGGGCGCATCATCCGATAGATCTCAACCAGCGCTTCCATACGGTTAGTCGTCGTATCCAGACGCATTGCGTTTGAAATATAAGGCCCACGGTCTAAATCATTGACATACAGCGTGTTTATTTGATCCACGCCGGCTTCGATCAATTTCTGCAACAATGGCTCGGTCAACTCATCATTGACGCTGGCCACTAATTCACCGGTGGATTTGTCGATGACATTATGGCCCAAGATTTTTCCGTATAAGTAATCTCTTGGTACCTCGATTTCGGTGACGCCGGCTTTTTCCAATTGCCGGACGTGTTTTGCCGTAATTCTACGGCCTTCTTCGATGACGACCGCGCCATCATGCTTGATGTCGAATACCGCCATTTCGCCACGTAATCTATCGGGGATTACATGGAACATGAATTTGTCGGCACTCAACGAGAATTTATTGGTTTCGAAGAAAATTTTGATCATCTCTTCGTTGTCGTAACCCAGCGCGCGCAACAAAATGGTTGCCGGGATTTTACGGCGTCTGTCGATGCGAACGTAGACCGCATCCTTATGATCGAATTCGAAATCCAACCATGAGCCACGATAAGGAATCACGCGGGCATTGAACAACAGTTTGCCGGATGAGTGGGTTTTGCCTTTGTCGTGATCAAAGAATACGCCGGGTGAACGGTGTAATTGCGAAACGATAACCCGCTCGGTGCCGTTGATCACAAAAGTACCGTTGTCTGTCATCAGGGGCAATTCACCCATGTAGACTTCCTGTTCGCGAATATCCTTGACGACTTTTGTATTCGCCGGAGCATCCTTGTCGTAAATGACCAAGCGCACCAATACTCGCAGTGGTGCGGAGAAAGTTGCGCCGCGTTGTTGACACTCTCTTACATCGAAAGCGGGTTCCCCCAAGCGATATTTCACATATTCAAGTACGGCATATCCTGAGTGGCTAACCACCGGAAATACACTTGAAAATGCGGCATGCAACCCATTATTGCGTCTTTTTTCGGGCTGTATGCCCGATTGCAAGAAACTTGCATAGGAATCAATTTGTGTTGCTAAAAGATAAGGGACTTCAAGTACCTCGGTACCTTTCCCAAAATTATTACGGATACGCTTTTTTTCGGTAAAAGAATAGGCCATATTGCTTCTATACCTTCGTCGTCAGAGATTATTTACTACTGTTTGTTTAACAAACAGTAAAAGGCCGACGGCAAAATGCCGTCAGCCCGGTTTGGTAGGCTTATGCCTGGTATGCAGTCAAGATACTTATTTGATTTCGGCGGTTGCGCCAGCGTCTTCAAGTTCTTTTTTGGCAGCTTCGGCTTCCGCTTTGCTAACAGCTTCTTTCACGGTGGTTGGCGCGCCTTCAACAGCGTCCTTAGCTTCTTTCAAGCCCAGGCCTGTCAAACCACGGACCGCTTTAATGACCGCGACTTTGTTTTCGCCGAAGCCGGTCAGAATAACATCGAATTCAGTTTGTTCTTCAACTACGGCTGCGGCAACCGGTGCCGCAACGGCTACGGCGGCGGCGGCGGAAACGCCGAATTTCTCTTCCATCGCTGAAATCAGATCAACGATTTCCATCACAGTCATGTTTGCGACTGCATCCAGGATGTCTTCTTTTGAAATTGCCATTATGTATTCCTCTAAAAATTAATGCGTATTTAACTAGTTGGTTGCGAATTTACGCTGCTTCTTTCTCATCTCTGATTGCAGCCAGAGTGCGAGCCAGTTTCTCAACCGGTGCTTTCATGACCGACATCAGCATACTGATACCTTGATCGCGGGTTGGCAGTCTTGCCAATCGATCAAGCTCAGCACCATCAAACGCTTGACCGCCAATTGCGACGATTTTTGCAATCAGTTTGTTATGAGTTTTTCCAAATTCGCTAATCAAACGTGCTGCACATCCTGGGTCTTCCATCGAAAACGCCAGAATTAACGGCCCAACCAGCTTTTCTTGCATGCATTCGAACTCAGTTCCAGCGACCGCACGTTTTGCCAGGGTGTTTTTGACTACGCGCAAATAAACACCCGTTTCTCTCGCGGTTTTACGCAGTTCCGTCAATTCGGTAACTGTCAAACCACGATATTCCGCAGCGATGGCGGAATGGGCTTTAGCGGCGAATTCAGCAACTTCCTCTACGACAACTTTTTTGCCATCTAAATTGAGTGCCACATCTACCTCCGGTAGGTTCCTGATCAATATCAGGATCTATGAAACGCATCTTCCGATGCCCCTTACGGTATCTTTCCCCATTTTGGTTCCAGCTTCCCGTCTGCGTAGGAATATTAAGCATTATGCACCTACGGTCTTTGACGGTTGCCGAGGATTCGGCAACCCAAAGTCTTTGATCTTAGATATCGATACTGGTTTGATCAATCCACAAGCCTGGACCCATGGTTGATGAAAGAGAGATTTTTTTCAGGTATACGCCTTTTGCCGCGGTTGGCTTGGCTTTCTTCAAATCCGAAACCAGGAACTCCAGATTTTGTTTGATTGCGTTTTCGTCAAACGACACTTTACCGATCGAACAATGAATGATGCCCGATTTATCGGTGCGGTACCTGACCTGGCCTGATTTAGCATTTTTTACCGCGGTAGCCACATCTGGCGTTACGGTACCGACTTTAGGGTTAGGCATTAACCCGCGTGGGCCTAATATTTGACCTAATTGACCGACAACACGCATCGCATCGGGAGATGCGATAACCACATCGAAATTCATCTCGCCGCGTTTGACCTGTTCGGCCAAATCATCCATACCAACCACATCCGCACCGGCTTCTTTCGCGGCATCCGCATTAGGACCTTGAGTAAAGACGGCAACGCGTACTGTTTTACCAGTGCCGTTCGGCAACACGGAAGCTCCACGCACGTTTTGATCTGATTTTCTTGGATCCACGCCCAGGTTCACACTGACATCAATGGCTTCATCGAATTTAGTATTGGCAAATTCTTTCAGCAAACTAACGGCTTCCGCCACTGAATATTGTTTGTTGCCGACAACTTTAGCTTTAATCGCTTTCGCTTTTTTAGTTAATTTCGCCATTACACGCCCTCCACGTTCAAGCCCATGCTGCGAGCGCTTCCCGCAATAATTCTGATTGCCGCATCCATATCGGCCGCGTTCAAATCTTCCATTTTAGTTTTAGCAATTTCTTCCAATTGCGCACGAGTAACCGTGCCAACTTTGCTGGAGTTTGGCTTACTGCTGCCACTTTTTATACCGGCGGCTTTTTTCAGCAGAATTGAAGCTGGTGGCGTTTTGGTGATAAAGGTAAAGCTTTTATCGCTATACACGGTGATTACGACTGGCAACGGCAGCCCTTTTTCAACTTCTTGAGTACGGGCATTGAATGCCTTGCAAAACTCCATAATGTTGACACCACGTTGACCCAATGCAGGACCGACCGGAGGACTCGGATTTGCCTCGCCTGCTTTTACTTGCAGTTTGATATATGAATCAATTTTTTTTGCCATCTTATACTCCTAACGGGTGCAAACGCTTTTAAGCTCCCCAACAAACAAAAATCCCTGACACAAATATGACAGGGATTCGATAATTACTAGCCTAATGGAATTAAACTTTTTCGACCTGCACGAATTCAAGCTCAACCGGTGTAGAACGACCAAAAATTAAAACCGAAACCCGTAGACGACTCTTTTCGTAGTTAACTTCTTCAATATTTCCATTAAAGTCTTTGAATGGGCCGTCTATGATACGCACCACCTCACCCACTTCAAACAATATTTTCGGCCGCGGCTTGTTAACCCCTTCTTCCACTCTATTCAGAATGGCCATTGCCTCTTTGTCCGAAATCGGCGACGGCTTGTCGGATGCGCCACCAATAAATCCCAATACTCTCGGTACGTTTCTCACCAAATGCCAAGTTTCGTCATTCAATTCCATTTGAACAAGCACATAGCCAGGGAAAAACTTTCTTTCACTTTTCCGCTGTTGACCCATTTTCATTTCAACAACTTCTTCGGTTGGCACCAGGATTTTACCGAAGTATTCTTCTAATCCTTCTCGTTTAATGCGTTCTTCCAAGGCTTGCTTTACTTTGTTTTCAAAATTGGAGTACGCATGTACCACATACCAACGCAGAGACATTATTGAATCCCCTGATTCATCAAAAGTTGTATAGCCCAGAATAAAAACATATCCAGCAACCAAAGAATCAGGCCAACAATAAAGACCATTGTAAACACAAGCAGGGTGGTTCTCACGGCCTCATCACGCGTCGGCCAGACCACTCGTCTAACTTCTTGCTTGGATTCCAGCATGAATTGCCATACTGCACGACCTTTAGCCGTTGTAAAGCAAATACCTACCGCCACTGAAATTACCGCCACCAAACCAATCACTCTGTACAGCAACAGAAAATCGGAAAAATGATAGAACGCAATTACGCCTGCAATGATAAAAAACGGGCATAAAACCAGTTTCACAATATCCGCTACCGAAGTAACTTGTTCTGCTTGTGCGTTCATTTAATCTACTGGGGAAAATTTTTGATTTTTTTTCTGAATGGCAGGCCAGGAGGGACTCGAACCCCCAACTTGCGGTTTTGGAGACCGCTGCTCTACCAATTGAACTACTGACCTATTCAGAAAAAACTACTTTATGCAACCTAATCGATTATTCGATAATTGAAGCAACAACACCCGCACCGACGGTACGACCACCTTCACGGATCGCGAAACGCAAGCCGTCTTCCATCGCGATTGGCGCGATCAATTTTACGGTAACCGCGATGTTATCGCCCGGCATTACCATCTCTACGCCTTCAGGCAACTCAACCGCACCGGTTACGTCGGTCGTTCTAAAGTAGAACTGTGGACGGTAGCCGTTGAAGAATGGCGTGTGACGACCACCTTCATCCTTGGACAATACGTAGATTTCAGCTTTAAAATGCGAGTGCGGCTTAATTGAGTTAACGTGCGCCAATACTTGACCACGCTCAACGTCTTCCCTTTTGGTACCACGCAACAATACACCGACGTTATCGCCCGCTTGACCTTGATCCAGCAGTTTACGGAACATTTCAACACCGGTACAGGTGGTTTGAACGGTGTCTTTAATACCAACGATCTCAACCGCTTCACCGACTTTGATGATACCGCGCTCGACACGACCGGTTACCACGGTGCCGCGACCGGAGATTGAGAATACGTCTTCGATTGGCATCAGGAATTTGCCGTCGATGGCACGTTCTGGCTCTGGAATATAGCTATCCAGCGCTTCAACCAGCTTAACAACCGAAGCCACGCCGATTTCACTTTGATCGCCTTCCAACGCCTTCAGGGCGGAGCCAACGATAATTGGCGTGTCATCGCCTGGGAATTCATATTGATTTAACAACTCGCGAATTTCCATTTCAACCAGTTCGATCAACTCAGCATCGTCAACCATGTCGGCTTTGTTCAGGAATACCACGATATATGGCACACCAACTTGGCGAGACAACAGAATGTGTTCGCGAGTTTGCGGCATTGGGCCGTCCGCCGCGGAGCAAACCAGAATCGCGCCGTCCATTTGCGCCGCACCGGTAATCATGTTTTTGACATAGTCGGCATGACCAGGGCAGTCAACGTGCGCATAGTGGCGGTTGGCGGATTCGTACTCCACGTGCGAGGTAGAAATAGTAATACCACGTGCGCGTTCTTCCGGGGCATTATCAATTTGATCGAAAGCTTTTACTTCGCCGCCTTGCAGTTCAGCCATTACTTTGGTCAGAGCCGCTGTCAATGTGGTTTTACCATGGTCAACGTGACCGATTGTACCCACGTTTACGTGCGGTTTTTTTCTTTCAAATTTTTCTTTAGCCATTACGAAAACACCCTAGAAGAATAATCAATCAAAACTGGAGCTCATAATCGGATTTGAACCGATGACCTCTTCCTTACCAAGGAAGTGCTCTACCTACTGAGCTATATGAGCGACATTACCGTAGCCAAAAAATGGAGCGGGTGATGGGAATCGAACCCACGCAATCAGCTTGGAAGGCTGGAGTTCTACCATTGAACTACACCCGCAGATCCAATTCAAATTTGATGGTGGAGGGGGGAGGATTCGAACCTCCGAAGGTAGAACCGGCAGATTTACAGTCTGATCCCTTTGGCCGCTCGGGAACCCCTCCGTCATTAATCTGGTTATTATCCTTGTAGATTACCAGATGGTCAAGCACTTTTTTAAGTTAAGTGAAAAAACTTTAACCCTTACCTAGCGAGACGATCGTTGATCATCGAAATATCGGCGGCGGCAAGCGACTCTATATGACCCTCAAGCAAGCTAAAAGCCGCATCCAGCAGGCTGAAGCCCTGAGCCGATGGCTTCGACAATACGTAATCCGCAACATTCGCACCCATCGCCGGCCGACCTATACCGATCCTTAAACGAAAAAAATCGCGCGTATCGATATGAGCAATAATGTCTCTTAACCCATTATGCCCCGCGTGACCACCATCACGCTTCATTTTGACCACACCTTCGGGCAATTCAAGCTCATCATGCACAACCAGCAACTCTTCCGGCTTAAGCTTGTAGTAGCGAAGCATCTTACCAACCGACAAGCCGCTTTTATTCATAAAAGTCATTGGCTTCAACATATCCAGCCTCATACCAGCCACTGAAATATTTGCTACCTGTCCTTGAAACTGCTGACTCACCGACCAGCCCCCTCCTTTCGAATCCATTAAATGATCCAAAAAAAGAAACCCGGCATTATGCCGGGTTTTTTCATACTGCTGACCCGGATTACCGAGCCCCACCAATAACTTAATCATTACCTTTGCAATGAGTTACCCAGCAGCAGCTTCCGAAGATTCATCCGACGCTCTTGGCTTCGTGATTTGCACAACAGGATGGTCATGCTCCACACCTAAATGCAACTCGGGAATCTCGACACCCGCCGGCAACACTAAATCTGAAAGATGTAGAGTTGAGCCAACTTCAACATTTGCCATGTCGACTTCAATAAATTCAGGCAATGCGGACGGCATGCACAACACCTCTACATCCACCATGGAGTGATTTACCACACCACCCTTTTTAACACCAACCGAAACAGCCTCATTGATAAAATGCAATGGCACATGCACTTTCAATTTATGACTGGCATCGACTCGCATAAAATCCAAATGCAGAATTTGCGGCTTGGCGGGATGACGCTGAATATGCTTCAAAACCGCTTTTTCTGTTTTTCCATCCACCTTTATATCGAGCACGTGCGAATAAACCGCCTCATGAACCAAGTGTTTCTGCACTTCGTTATGATCAAGCACCAGCATTTCCGGAGCACCGCTGCCCCCATAAATTACCGCCGGCACCTTACCTTGGCGACGAACCACTTTCGCCGCACTGCTACCTGTCGTACTGCGAGCTTCAGCAACAAATTCAAACACGTTAGCCATTATTTTCTCCAAAAGCCTGTTCTAAAAGCACTATTTAATAGTTTTTAACTAATCTACATAAAGCGAGCTAACAGACTCGCCAACCGCTATACGCCGTATTGTTTCAGCCAGCATCTCCGCAACGCTTAACTGCCTGATTTTACCTATTGCTTTTAACTCATCCGTCAACGGAATCGTATCGGTAACCACCAATTCATCCAAGACTGAATTTCTTACATTTTCAGCAGCCGATCCCGACAAAACAGGATGCGTGCAATACGCAACCACCTTGGTTGCACCGTTTTTCTTTAACGCTGACGCCGCATGACATAAAGTGCCCGCCGTATCCACCAAGTCATCCACCATGACGCAGGTTCTACCATCGACATCACCGATGATATGCATGATTTCGGATACATTTGCCCTTGGCCGGCGCTTATCGATTATCGCCAAATCCGCGTCGCCCAATCGCTTCGCCAGCGCCCTAGCCCTGACGACCCCTCCAACATCGGGCGATACCACGATTAGGTTCTTGTATTCTTGCCGCCAAACATCCCCCAGCAATATGGGAGAGGCATAGACGTTGTCCACGGGGATCCCAAAAAAACCCTGGATTTGATCGGCATGCAAATCAACAGTCAACGCCCTATCGGCCCCGGCATGACCAATCATATCGGCAACCAGACGCGCCGTTATCGGCACCCGCGCCGATCTTGACCGCCTATCCTGTCTAGCATAGCCGTAATAAGGCATTACTGCGGTTATTCGTGCGGCGGAAGCTCTTCTCAGAGCATCCATCATCACCAACAACTCCATTAAATTCTCGTTTGTCGGAGAACAAGTGGGCTGCACCACAAACACATCCCGCCCCCGAACATTTTCTTCAATTTCTACAAATATCTCACCGTCACTGAAGCGACCAACAGTCGCCATTCCCAGGCGCATGTTGAGCTTCCTCACAATACCTTCTGACAACGCCCTATTGGCATTACCCGAAAATACCATTATCGAAGCATCTCGCATTCAAGGACTCCCGAGGAATTTGTTATGTGGAGGTATGGCTGGGCTGCAAGGATTCGAACCTTGGTATGCGAGGATCAAAACCTCGTGCCTTACCGCTTGGCGACAGCCCATTAAACTGATTAGATTATATGTTTTCCAACTTCTTGTAGAGCGGAGACTGATTCAAGCCTTTTACCAAAAAAACCGACCAATCCCGTTTCAGCGCCTGATACGCTTTTTGCGCCTCTTCCATCGACCCGAACTGCGCAAACACACACGCCCCGGTTCCAGTCAATCTCGCCTCGGAATATATCGACAAGGCTTCAATAGCGCTTTTTACCGGCCAATAACGTTTGCCAACCACTTGCGTGCAATCGTTATGACTTTCCCCTGCAAGAAAGTCGCTCATTGTGATGGGTTTGCTATCTCTTGTCAACTCCTCCGCCGAAAAAATTTCTTTGGTATTTACATGGCAATCCGGCTTAATAACCACAACCCATTGTTCCGGCAAGGTAATCACCTGTAAATCCTCGCCAACACCTTCAGCCCAAGCCGAAGCACCAAATACAAACACAGGCACGTCGGCGCCCAGTTGCAAGCCCAATTGCATCAATTCCGATTTCGACAAACCCAAGCCCCACAACCGGTTCAACACCACTAAAGTGGTAGCGGCATCGGAACTCCCGCCACCCAACCCGCCACCCATCGGCAGATTCTTTTCAATTTCGATACAAACGCCGTACTCGCACCCTGTATGACGCTTCAAAAGATTCGCTGCCCGGACCGTCAAATCGTCCTGCTCGGGCACACCTGGAATAGGATTGCGTAGCGAAATCAGCCCATCATCGACAGCATGAAAGGTTAACCAATCGCACCAATCGAGCATTTGAAACACTGTTTGCAATAAATGGTAGCCGTCCGGCCTGCGACCGGTAATTCTAAGCATCAAATTCAATTTTGCCGGGGCCGGCCACTTTTCACCCCAACCCGCCTCAAAACTCTGCGTTCCCGTCACAACAAATCCCATTGATCCACGATTAATTTCATTCTTGCCTTATCTTTTTCCGCCGTCATCTTTTTAGGCAGCATATTGGCATTGACCTTTTGCATTTCGCCATAGCGAACCAACCATCCTGCCTGATAAAACCCGCCAGGTTGCTCGTCAAATACCCGTCCTGGATCATTCACCCCCAAAACCCAAAACTTCAATGCACTGACCGGCATCTCAATTCCTAATTGTTCGGCGAACACTTCGTCCGCCAGCCCCTGATACACATTGCGATTTTCGCCGTCATCCACCACAACTTGGCCGGCCGCCACGGAAATTTTTACTCTACCTTGCGCCAGCGGACCAACCAGTTCGATATCATCCAGGTCTTCGACATGATGCCAAACAATCGACATCGAGATCGATTCCTTACCATCGGCCAAGGCTAGCCTACCCTCGAATGACCAATTTTTTTGCCGTTGCAAATGCCGCATGGCGGCCAACTGATAAGACTGCATTGGCTGCTCCGGCGTCAAGGAACAACCGCTAGCCAAAACAGCCGCCATCAGACAAATAGCGAACCGCCAATTCATAACTCGTCCGGCATATATCGGTTTTTAAACTTCAACAAATATTCATCATCCGGAAACTTTTTAAATACCGGCCTAAAAAATTCTTTCGCCTCTTCGACCCTGCCCATTACCCACATCACTTCGGCAATATGCGCGGCTATCTCGTTTTCCGGCTGTTTTTCGTAGGCTTTTTTTAAAGATTCCAAAGCCAGCTGATGATTCCCGCGTTTAAACTGCAACCAACCATAACTATCGATAACGACCGCCTCATCCGGTTGCAATTGCAAGGCTTTCAGCAGATATTTTTCGGCTTCGTCATAGCGCTGGGTTTTGTCGGTGAGGGTATAGCCCAATGCGTTCAAAGCCCCTACATCATCGGGATTTTTTTGCAGAATCGATAACAAGTCGGCTTCCAATACATCAAGCTTATTCAACCGGTCCGCGATCAATGCCCGCGCATACAGCACATCCCGGTTTTCCGGCGCATCCTTCAAAGCCAGAGTCAAAACATCGTAAGCCTCCGAATGCCTGCCCCACTGATTGTATAACTCGGCCTTCATCATTAGAACGCGTAAATGCTGGTCAGGATATTTACCATCCATTTTTTTGATTCGCGCTTCCGCTTCTTCCAGTTGTTTCTGATTCAACAACAACGACACCGCCGCCATATCGGCCTCGAAACCATACCCCTTGGCTTCGGCTCGATCGAACCATTTCAGAGCCTTATCCGGACGTTGCTGATCCAGCTCGATTTTACCCAGATAAAAACTGGCCTGGCCTTCCCAGTCCGAATTATTCAACAACTTCTCAAGATAATTCTCGGCTTTGTCCACTTGATTTTGCTGCAGATGAATCAGAGCCAGAGTGAACAAAGTTTCACCATCATCCGGCGTTTCCTCCAGCACCCCCTGGCAGAGCTTAATTGCATCATCGAAGGCCCCGGTATTGACCAGCACTTCCAACAGCATTTTTCTCAACTGCCTATCATCGGGCGCTTGCTTGACCGCCTTTTCCAAATATTCTCGGGCCTTGACCATATCGCCGGATCGTCCCGCCAATTGCGCCTGAAAAATAATGGCTTTATTCCAGTCCGGTTGAAGTTCCAGTACCCGACCGATTTTCTGTTGAGCCAGATCGTTGTCATGCAACACGGAAGCAACTACCGCCTGTAAAAACAACAAACTCGCTTGATCCGGATGCAGCTGACTCAAATCATCCAATACATCATAAATAAACCGAGCCCGCCCTTCTTTTTCCATTGCCTTCAATATCTCCAGCATTCCGCCTTCGAAACCGGCCGGATCATCCTGGAATATCGCATCCAAATTGGTAACAGCTCCATCACGGTCAGAATCCTTAATGGCCAGCAACACCGCAAACTTTCTGGCCGGCAGATTTTGCCGATCCTTAGCCAACCAAATTTCTAACGCCTCCCGTGTGCGCTTTTCGTCTTTCAAAAACATACCGATTTTGACGGCACGCTCGGCAATCCGCGCATCATCGACCCGCTTTGCCGCCTGTAGATAAGCATCGAGCGCCAAATCGTACTGATTACGCTGCCCCGCCAATTCCGCCGCCATCAACAGATACAGCACTTCCTCGTCAATCACTGTATTACGGTTAACCCGAGGCGCCAAGGCTTCCCGAGGAGTGATTTTAGCTTCGGATTCTTGTGCCGTTTCCGGTGTGGTTGCGCAACCCGACAAAGATAAAAGCATTGCAACGCTTATCCATTTTTTCATGCAATTCAAACGACCCACTCTCATAAAATTGTTGCCATAGATTATCAGAAAAACTTATTAGTTCAGCCTACCTAATCATTCTATTTGGACAAAAACAGCGCATTCCTTAAAATGACCTTCTTTTCATAGGCTAATATTGACGCATAATGACACTACTTGCCGTAGGGATAAACTACAACACAGCGCCGGTCGCCATCCGCGAACGCCTGGCGTTCCCAGCGGACATTCTCGAAAACACCCTAAAAAACCTGCGTAACGTCCGAGACATTTCTGAAGCGGCGATCCTATCGACTTGCAACCGCACCGAGTTTTATTGCAAAACCGAAGGCGAAGACCAAACACCCTTGATCGACTGGATTGCGGACACCAAAATCATCAAACCGGCCGAATTCACGCCGTATTTATACAGCTATAAGGATAGCCAATCGATTCGGCATATGTTCCGGGTTGCTTGCGGCCTGGATTCGATGATCCTCGGCGAGCCGCAAATTCTCGGCCAAATGAAAACCGCCTACCACGCTGCCTCGCAGGCCGGCACTCTGGGCAAGAATCTCAGCAAACTGTTCCAGCATACCTTTTCGGCCGCGAAAAAAGTCCGTACCGATACCGCGATCGGTTCCAGCCCGGTTTCGGTGGCGTTTGCCGCCGTGCAACTAGCGCAGCAAATTTTCGACAAACTGTCGGAACAAACCGCATTATTGATAGGCGCCGGCGAAACCATAGAACTGACCGCCCGCCATCTTTATCAGCACGGCATCGGCCGCATCATCATCGCCAACCGCACCTATGACAAAGCTCACGCGCTGGCGATGCAATTTAACGGTTACGCCATCGCCCTGTCCGAAATACCCGATCATTTATCGGAGGCCGACATCGTCGTGTCATCCACCGCCAGTCAACTGCCGATATTGGGTAAGGGCCGCGTGGAAAGCGCCATCAAAAAGCGTAAACACAAACCCATGTTCATGGTCGACTTGGCCGTGCCCCGCGATATTGAAGCCGAAGTGGAGCAATTAGCCGACGTATATTTATACACGGTCGACGATTTACAGAATACTGTCAATCAAAACATGGATTCGCGCCGACGGGCCGCCGAGCAAGCCGAGGAAATCATCGACACTCAGGTCGAACATTTTCTGGGCTGGCTGCGATCGCAAGGCGCGCAGGAAACCATCCGTGATTTCCGGACTCAAGCCGAAATCACCCGCGATGAAGCACTGCAAAAAGCCTTGATACAGCTCAATAGCGGCGTCTCCGCCGAGGAAGTGTTACAACGCCTGGCCCACACCCTGACCAATAAACTGATCCACACACCCTGCGCCCAGCTACGCGACGCCGGCGCCAATGAACGCCACGATTTAATCGCCGCCTCGCGCGAAATTTTCAAATTACGATAAACCACTCATGAAATCCTCGATACAAACCAAGCTGGAAAACCTCGGCGAACGCTTTGAAGAAATCACCGCCCTGTTATCGCAACCCGAAGTACAAAGCAACCAAAACCAATTCCGCGGCCTGAGCCAGGAATACGCGCAAATCGAACCTCTGGTTGCCTGTTACAAAATCTATCAAGACAACGAAGCCAATCTGGAATCGGCTCGGGAAATGGCCAAGGATAGCGACCCGGAACTGCGGGAAATGGCCAAGGAAGAAATTCAGGCCGCCGAATCAAAACGCGAGCAACTGGTACAAGAACTACAAATCCTGCTGCTGCCCAAGGACCCCAACGATAACCGTAATATATTCCTGGAGGTACGCGCAGGCACGGGCGGCGACGAAGCCGCGATTTTTTCCGGCGATCTGGCCCGTATGTATCAGCGCTACGCGGAAAAACAGGGCTGGAGCACCGAGATCATCAACGAAAATCGCGGCGAACACGGCGGCTTCAAGGAAGTCATCATGCGTATCAGCGGCCAAAATGTCTATTCGCAACTGAAATTCGAATCCGGCACCCACCGCGTGCAACGCGTGCCGGAAACCGAATCGCAGGGCCGCGTGCACACCTCGGCTTGCACGGTGGCCATCATGCCCGAAGTCGATGCCGTCGACGAAATCGACATCAACCCCGCCGACCTGCGGGTCGACACTTACCGCGCTTCCGGCGCCGGCGGCCAGCACGTCAACCGCACCGAATCGGCGATCCGCATTACCCACATTCCGTCGGGGGTGGTGGTGGAATGCCAGGACGAACGTTCTCAGCACAAAAACCGTGCTCGCGCCATGTCGGTACTACAAGCGCGCTTAATGTCAGCAGCCCAGGAAAAACAACACGCCGAGCAATCGGAAAGCCGTAAACTGCAAGTCGGCAGCGGCGACCGCTCCGAGCGTATCCGCACCTACAACTACCCGCAAGGCCGGCTGACCGATCATCGTATCAACCTGACCTTATACAAGCTGGAAGAAATCATGGAAGGCGGCCTGGAACACGTGATTCAGCCGCTGATCCACGAACATCAGGCGGAATTGCTGACCCAACTGGGCAATGTCTGATTCGCCCCGACAAATGCCTGATTCGATATGTGGTTTGTTGTCCGCGGCAACCGAACAACTGGCGGCGGCATCTGAATCGGCGATTCTGGACACGGAAGTATTGCTCTGCCACTGTCTGCGCAAAAACCGCTCATTTCTTAGAACTTGGCCGGATCATCAGCCTACCCCCGAACAAGCCAAGCTTTTTTGGTCCTTAATCGAACGACGCCGGCAAGGCATGCCCATTGCCTACTTGACCGGCCAACGCGAATTTTGGTCGCGCAATTTCAGCGTCGGCCCGGACGTGCTGATCCCACGCCCCGACAGCGAACTATTGATCGAACTGAGTCTGGAATACCTCCCCGCCGAACGGCCCTGTAAAATTATCGACCTGGGTACCGGCTCGGGGATTTTGGCCATCACGCTGGCGGCGGAAAGGCCCTTGGCGACAGTCATCGCCACCGACATCAGCCCAGCGGCATTAAACATGACTAGGCGAAACGCCGAACAACTGAACACCGCCAACGTCAGCTTCCTGCAATCGCACTGGTTCGATGCAGTGGTTGATACCGACTTTGATTTGGTTATCAGCAACCCGCCCTACATTGCCGAGAACGACCCGCATCTAGGCCAGGGCGATGTGCGTTTCGAACCGGATACGGCCTTAATCAGCGCCGAGGAAGGCCTGAAAGATATACGCCTATTGGCCGAACAAGCGCGCCGGCATCTAAAACCCAACGGCCATTTTTTGGTCGAACACGGCTACAATCAGGAAGCTCGGGTCCAAGCCGTATTTAAACAGTTAAACTACCGGCGGGTCACTACCCACACCGACCTATCCGGCACCCCCCGAGTCACTTCAGGATTATGGAACCCCGTATGAACAGCCCAGAAATTTGTTTACCACGCAAAATCACCAATCAATTGCTGCATTTGGCGCAACTGTCACCCGATGCGGAGGTTTGCGGTTTGGTGGGTGCCAATGCCAGCGGCACGCCGGTCAGTTGTTATCCGGTGGCCAACAGTGCCGACCATCCCCAAACCCGCTTTTTACTGGATGCCGGCCAACAAATCGCGGCGATGAAGCAGATGCGAGACAAAGGCGAAAGCCTGTTCGCGATTTACCACTCGCACCCGCGCGCGCCGGCAGAACCCTCGGCCACCGACATCGAACAAGCCAGTTATCCGGAAGCGCTGCATTTGATCATTTCGTTGGATACCAAGGGTGTACTGGAAATGCGCGGGTTTCGGATCATCGATAGCTCGGTCAAGGAACTCCCGCTCAGACTGATCGAGAATCCCTAACTCTCATGCAGCCGATCCCATCAGTGCTTCCAGGAAGCCAGGTCTTCTATCGGTTCGAGATGGGTGTCGATATCGATACTGTCGAACTTGTCCATGATCTGCTGCTCGATCGACTCCAGAAAATCATGACCTCTTTGCACCGACCAGTCGCCGGGCACCAGCACATGTACCGACATGAATCGCCGGGCGCCGGCATAACGGGTGCGCAAGGCGTGATAGGTAACATGCTCGGAAGCGGCAAAGCGTTCCAGAACTTCAACGATCCGCGCCAACTCATCCTCCGGCAAGGCTGCGTCCATTAATCCAGACACGGTGCGGCGAATCAATTGCAAGCCGGCCCAAACAATATTCAAAGCCACCAAAATAGCGATGATCGGATCAAGAATTTCCCAGCCGTTCATACCCAACTGCTTAGCCAGGTTTAACGTCACTTCAAAGTGATTGGCGACGGCGATCATGCCGATACCGATCAAAATCCCTATCGTGGTCCAGACATCGGTCATCAGATGCTTGCCATCGGCCTCCAAGGTAATCGATTGCCGGCTACGGCCCACGCCTATCAGAATGCGTGCCACGATTAAATTGATCATGGAAGCAAAAACCGAAATGGCGATCCCCAGATCCAGTTGCTGCAAAGGCTCGGGATGCATCAGCCTTTCCCAGGCGGTATAGGCAATGCTAAAGGCCGCCAGCAGAATCATGATGCCTTCGGCGCCACTGGAAAAATACTCGACCTTGTCGTGGCCGTAGGCATGATCGTCATCCGGCGGCCGCGAGGCAATACTCAGTACAATCAGCACGATCACAGCCGCCACCAGATTGATCAAGGATTCCAGCGCATCGGACAGCAAGCCGACCGAATCGGTCAGCAAGTAGGCATAACTCTTAAGAGCAATGGTCGCAAGCGCCGCCGCAATCGACAGCCAGCCATATCGGGCCAGCGATTTTTGTTCAACACCCATTATCAAAATCCGTTGAAAATATTTCGGTTAGAATAGCATCTGAGCGCCACCAGATACACTTTAGCCGACTGATCCTTTCGACTTCGCGAAAAACGGGCTTGCCGGGCCTGCCTCTTGTCCCAACCAGTGGCGTGGCGACCCATGGTTCCCGCCCCGGACTGATTAACCCAACCCATACAACACCATGCGCCAGCTGCTACTCAGACCGATTATCTTCGTCACCCTCGTCATGAGTGTTCTGGTGCTCGGCGAACTACTGGCCATCGGCCGGCTGACCTGGCTGAATCATCAGCGCATACACACCATCGAAACCGACATCGGCAAGGGCCACAGGCTACAGGAAACCATCTTCGAACTGTTGCAACTGCAATCTCGCTTGGCTATGCACAAAAACGATCCCTCGGTGACTAGCGAACAAATCAACGAGTTGCAAAACCAGCTGTTGGATTTACTGCAAAACCAAAACAGCGCCGACTTTACCGTACCGGTCGATTTGATCGGCCTGCAGGAAAAATTCGACAAGGCCATCAACGGCGACTCGCAGGCGCTGATTGATACGATGAGTTTGATTCAAGCCGTCTTGGATCAACAAACCAATGAAGAAGAAAAACTGCTGATCAACGTCGAAAACGACAGCCGGCTGGAACTACAGCTGGCCATCATTTTGCCGCTGCTGCTGTTCTGGATAGGCCATTATTTCTTTCGCAACAATGTGCTGGAGCCGCTCGATGCTCTCCGAGTCTTGCTGACCGGCTTGGTCAATGGCGTCAAGCAGCCTATCACGCTCACCACCTCGGACCCCGTCCTCGGTGATCTATTTCAACGCTATAACCATCTGGTGGCGCATTTAATCGAGCTGGAACACGCCCATCTGACCTACACCAGCCGCCTGGAAAGCCAGGTACGCAAAACCAGCCATGAATTGCTGGAGCAGAGCCAGCGCTTGGCCAAGGCCGAACGGCTGGCGGCCTTGACCGAAATGGCCGCCAGCACCGCCCATGAACTGCGCAATCCGTTGGCGATTATTCAAGTGGCGCTGGAAAACATGCTTTCCGAATCCAACGACCCCGAGCTGCGCGAGCGCATCGGCCTTCTGCACAGTGAAGTTCGGCGCCTAACCCAACATCTGAACGACTTGCTCACTAACGCCCGCAACAGCAGCGAAACCGGCAAGGCCATCCCTATCGACCGGATCATTCGAGAGCTGGTCACTCTGCTCAGTTATCAGGCGGCCGATACCATCCACTTTAATATCCATGGCGATACGGATATTATTGCCGTGTTACCCGAGACCGAGTTCCGGCAAGTGATGCTGAATCTATTGCAAAACGCCGCGCAAGCGATAGGTGACCAACCCGGCACGGTCGACGTCGATATTTTCCGTCAGCAGCAGCAACTGATCATCACGGTAACCAATACCGGCGCCGGCTTTAGTCATGAGTTTCTGCAACAAGGCATACGCCCATTCGTCAGCTTGAAAGAGAAGGGCAGCGGCCTGGGTCTAGTCATGGTGCAACGCTTCGTCAGGGAACAAAGCGGCAACCTGAAACTGGAAAACGACACGGATGGACGTGCCCGCGTCACCCTTACCCTGCCGCTGACTCCGGCCTAGACCGGCACAGTATCCACAGCCCGAGACTCCACCATGATGACGAACAACAGCCTGCTGATCATTGAAGACGAAGCCTTGCTTGGCGCCGAACTAGCGCGTTACTTCAAAAAGGCCGACTGGGAAGTCAACGTGGTCAGTTCCCTTCGGCAAGCCGAAACCCGATTGCGCGAACAAGATATCGATCCGTTGGTGGTGTTGTCGGATATGAACTTGCCCGACGGCAATGCCCTGGATTTGCTGGAAAAACTAAAACCGGAGATCGATAGTAGCGAATGGGTGTTCCTGACCGGTTATGGCAGCGTGGCCGATTCGGTGCGGGCGGTCAGATTGGGCGCTTACGACTTCATCGAAAAACCTTGCTCGCTGGAACGTTTGAATTTATTGGTGGAAGGCGCCGCCCGTAGCGCCAGAGCCCAGCGCCGCTTGCAACAGCAAACCGCCGTCCGCAACAGCCACTACAGCATAGACAGCCTGACCGGCTCCAGCCCGGCGATGTGTTCGTTACGCAGCATGCTGAGGCAAGTGATCAACGTCCCCTTCTCCAGCCTGATTGTCAGCGGGGAAACCGGTACCGGCAAAGGCATGGTTGCCCGCATCTTGCATTATTCCGGCAACCGCGCCCAGGCTCCGTTGGTGGAAATCAACTGCGCCGCTCTGCCGCGCGAACTGCTGGAAGCCGAGTTATTCGGCTACGAAGCCGGCGCGTTTACCGGCGCCAAAAAGCGCCACCGCGGCCTGTTTGAGCAGGCTCACACCGGCACTCTGTTTCTGGATGAAATCGGTGAAATGGATCTGGACCTGCAAAGCAAGCTGTTAAAAGCGGTGGAAGACTTACGCATTCGCCGGCTGGGCAGTGAAAGCGAAATCAACGTCGATGTCCGCATCATCGCCGCCAGCAATCTGGATTTGGTGGAAAAAGTCGCGCAAGGCACGTTCCGCGGCGACCTTTACCATCGTTTAAACGTGATCAACATTCGGGTACCTTCATTACGAGAGCGCAAGCAGGACCTGGAACAACTGGTGCCGCAATTCATCGCCGATAGCAATCGGAAATCGGCAAAAACGGTCAGCAACATCCCCGATACAGCCTGGCGGATCATCAAGGCTTACGACTGGCCCGGCAATATTCGCGAATTGCGCAACGTGCTGGAACGTTGCGTGCTGCTGGCCCACGACCGGGATTTGCCGGCTGAATGGCTGCAATTGCAAAATCCGCAAACCCTGTCGGCGAATGCCGCACCCAGCAGCACCCAGCAAGGCTTGTTCATTCCGCTGGACGGCAGCCTGAGCCTGCAGGACATGGAAAAATTCATCATTCAGGAGGCGCTGAACCGTTGCGACGCCAATGTCACCGCCGCCGCCCGCATGCTGAGCACTACCCGCGAAACCCTGCGCTATCGGGTACAAAAGTATCATTTAAAGTGCAAGTTTTGAGCAATCGGGAAACCGGCGCGCGGTCAACGATAATCTCCCTGGCGAAAAGCCGCCAGAAGGTTTTGCAAAGTTAATTTCACACCTCCCTCGGCCCCGGCATTGTCACTGTAACAATTCCATCATCCGTTCGAGGTTACAATGGGCCGTTTAACTCACAATGGCTTAAATCGCCAGGCGATGACTTCCCCTCCCCCCGCGCATAAAACATTGAATCCCAATTTTTCCGTCCACCCCAATAATTTAAACTCGTTGATGCTGTTTGGCTTGAGTCTGGGCAACTATGCCTTGATGTATTGGGCAAACATTTTCTTGGCCAGGCATTTGGCGATCGATGAATTTGACGATTACAGCGTAGCGATTTCCCTTGTGACCTTGCTATCGACCCTGGCGACTCTGGGCCTTGAGAAGTATGCCTTGCGCGGAATTGCCTTGTGCATCGAACGCGAAAACTGGCCCCGACTTCGAGGTTTTTTGCGCTTCTCTATTCGCGCCATCTTGCTGTTCAGCCTGCTATTAATGGGCATCATAAGCCTGGGGCTGGAAAGTTTTCTGGCTTGGCAACAGGCCGATTTTCATATCGCCATTGCCGTTTACACCGGCTTTCTGCCGGTCATTGCCTTGTGTTTATTTTTAATTGAAGCCATTACGGTTTATGGTCAGCAAATCCTGGCGCTGGCCTTGTATCGTTTCTTTTTACCCGCGCTATTTTTACTACTGGTCATTTCATTAAATGACTTGCGGATTGCCGTCACGGCGGTTTCGGCGGTACTTTGCTTTGGGATAGCCTGGTGCTTGACGCTGCTATTGATGTGGATTACCGCCCACGCGGCCAGCCCCAGCGAATTGCGTCATGCCAAAACCGACACTTACCGGCGCCGGGTTTGGCTAAAAAAGTCGCTGCCGCTGTTAGCCAGTAGCCTGATGATGACCGTGCTGAGCAGTGCCGGCACCATCGTCCTGGAAATACTGTACCCCTCGCAAGCGGTAGTGGGGATTTATGCCGTGGCTATGCAAACGACTGCATTGATTTCGCTGATCGGCACCTCGACCAATCGCTATTATTTGCCCATGCTGGTGGTGTTGCTGGAGCGTCAAGACCGGCAAGCCATCAAGATGCTGTTAATCAAACGCCTGCAACTGATTACCGGCTTTGTAGCCGTTTTCCTGACTATGATCAGCATCTGGGGCCGAGAGATACTCGACTTGTTTGGCCCTGCTTTTTCGCAAGGCTACTGGGTCTTGCTGATTACCGCAGTGGGTACCGCATTCATGACCCTGTTCTCGGATTCGCTGTACTATCTACAATTCATGGGACGCAATCGCACCGTGGTCAGCTTAATGTCTTTTTTTGCACTGAGTATGCTGGTTTTAAGCTTTAACCTGGGTGCCCTTTACGGAGCAACCGGAGTAGCCATCGCTTACGCGGCGCCCACGACGCTACTTTTTTGCAGCCTCAAATGGCTGGCCAGTCGCCACATGCGCCAATATCTGGCGCTCAATGCTCCAACTTAAGCTCACCTTGCATGATTTTAAAACAGGCCACGGTGCCGTTCATTTCGTTGGCCGACAGCACATAATGCTCGCCGTTGCGCTCGAAATGCGCGATGCCTTCCGGCGAACGGCTTTCCTCGCCCGGAATCTTACCCAACGCCACGACCTTGGGTTGCTTGGGATTAGCCAATGAAATCAACACCAGGGCATCGGCGCGTTCCATGCCCGCCACGGCCCAAGCTTGACCTTCCATTTCAAACGACACCACGCCCTCCGGCTCCGCGCCTTTTTTATTGCTGCGCCGATCCGGATAAACACCGTGGGCAAAGGTGATTTCATCCAATTGATTGCCGGTGTCGGCCACGAAGTCTCCGGTTTTGGCGTCGAACACGCTGACGGTCCGGCCGCCGCTTTGTAACGGTTCATCGCCATCCAGCGTTTCGGTATCGGTATCGCCCTCGTCGGCGGTAACGAAATAGTGCCCGTCGGGGGTCAGGGCAATGCCATCCGGTTCGCGCAAGGCCATCACCGACTGGTTAAATTCCACCCAACCGTTAGCCTTGCGGTCGGCGCCATGCTCGGCAATCCCCATGTTGAAATACCCCAACACTCGCCCATTTTCCACATCGACTTCCGCCACCTCGTTGGTTTCCTGCAACGTAACATAGGCACGCTTGCCGTCGGGCGACAAGGCGATATATTCGGGTTCCAACAGGGTTTTGGAGTCGGCGGCGACAGGAATCAGGATTTTGGCTTCGCCTTTGTTTTCATTGGCGTACACATCAGCCCCTTCGAAACGGCCGATTTTGACTTTTTTGTTTTCGATCACGCCATTAGCGTCGAAATCGGTTTTTTTGCTGATTTTACCATCGCCATCCCAGTCGATTTCCCGCTCCAGAAAATGGCCTTTTTCGGCCACGACAAAACCTTCACGGTGCATCACTTCCGCCAGCTCGATATTGGCATTGGCTTTTATCCGGCCGCTTTTATCCAGGCGAATAATGGAAATACTGCCTTCGGCGGAAAAGAATTCGCCAGTCTGTTTGTCATAGGAAAAGTCTTCACCCTCGTTGGCCACTAAGACTACGCCGCCATCCTTGGAGATCACTACCGCGTCCGGACCGAAACCGACTTCGACACGGTCCAGTAATGTGCCATCGTCGGACGAACGGATTTCCAGGCGCCCCCGCTCCAACCCTGTATCAATCACGCCGGCAAACACATTCAAACTAGGATGAAAGGCGGCCGAGGTAAATTCTTCGCTTTTTTGCAGGCCTAAATCAAAGCGGTTGATACGGGTTATTTTTTCCGGTCGACTGAGATCAAGAATATCCGCCTCGCCGGTTTTGAAATTACTTAAAACGGCCCGCAGGCTCGATTGCTGAACACTGATAATTTCGGTGCCTTGGTCACGCCCGGAAAAATACAGGCAATCCGCTTGCATCCGCCAACGGGGCGATTCCGCTTCAAGCGGCGTATTCCCGGCGCACGCGGACAATAAAACAGTCGACAGCAAGAAAGTGGTTTTTTTCAATATAATCTCCGTAGCACTAAGCCCAAGGGCCTGTATCTTATCGCAAAAAATCAACATAAAAAAAGCCGCGCCGGAGTACCCGGCGCGGCTTGAGTCTGATTGAAAAATCAGGATTTTAGAATGCCAACTGGCCGCGCAACATAAAGGTATCCACGTTGGGCTCCCCACCATTGGTGGTTTTGATCGGCGAACCGCTTAAATCCAAGGTCTTGTTGTAGTCGGCCATGAAGCGGAAATTGCTGTTCAAATACCAGTTCAATGCCACGGTCAAATTGGACATTTGTCCCCCGCGGATATTGCCGCTGTTCAAATCGGCTTCGGCATAACGGCCCGCCAACTCCCAAGCACCCCAAGTGCCGTTTTTCAAGCTGAAATTTTTATTGGGCTCAAGTTTATAAAACTTGCCGTTTTTGTATTTACGCGATTCGCCGGTGATGGTCCAGGAGGCTTCCGTGTACCAACCATTGAACTCGACATTGTCGGAATTGCTGCCGTTGATCTTTTCCCGATCCAACCACATTTGAGTGTATTCGCCGCCAACGGTAAACGGACCATACAGCGCATTGGCCTCCAAGCCCACCATTTGAACGGCATTGACGCCCGCGATGCTTCCCGTGTCAATCAGATTCAGGTTAGACATGTGGGAAGTCTCAGAGCGCAATCTCAATGCATGATCGGTAACTTGATCATTAGCGTTTGGATCGCGGTAGTTACCCGCCACGCCCAAATGGATCACCTTGGTTTTTTCGTTGATCGGCGCGTAGGTCCAGCGGGTACTGATACCCCAACCTTCGTCGGCGTTGCCACTGTTGGCATTAGGCGTTACGGTATCGCCATAGATACCGACCTGGCCGGTCCAGTCTTTTTGGAAGCTGCCGACGTTAAGACCGATGGCTCGGTCAACAGTCGGAGCGTTCAGAGCATCCATCAACGAACGCTCCATGAACATCATGTCATTCGAGCTTTCTTGCAACTCGCGGCTGAAGGCTTGTTTTTGTTGTCCGGCCGTGAATTCGAAGTCTTTCAAGCCTCTATACTGCATGAACAAGTCCTTGACCGCGACACTGTTGTCGGCAAAATCAAACTGGCTTTTGAAATCCCAATCCTTGTAAAACGTACCGATCATTTCCATCCGCGCGCGACGGATTTCGGTGCCGTCGTTGGCTTCGACATGGGTATTGTTGCTTCTGTTTAAAAGATCGTCATCGCCACTGGTGTATGAAGCATCGGCATGGATACGTCCACCCAATCTGAATTTGAAATCCTTATCTTTCGATTCAAACTCTACCCCTTTATTACCCATTTTGATCTTGACTTCCTCGGCCACCTTCACATGCTCGTCCAACGCTTTCAATTCGTTGTCCTTCAAGGCCAAATCTTCCTTGATTTGTTGAATCTCGGCTTTCTGGGCGGCGGTATCCTCGACTTTTTCAAACGAACCCAATTTAGTCCGGCCGGGACCCGGCTCGGCATAAATTTGCTGGGTTTTGGTGTCGACATACAAGTCCAGCGCCATCGCATCGGCGGCAAAACCCGCTCCCAGAACCGACGCCATCGCCAGACTCAGTTTCGTTAACTTCATTATCCAATCTCCAAAATTTTTATAGTTGAATCGAAAAACAAATGGCTCGGACACCGAACGTAAATTCCGGTGTAACCGCTTAAATTCTTGGGGGAATCACGACTAAAGCCATGCAGTTGGCGCGAATTGTAGGGGGGGAATATGACAGTTTTATGACAACAACCAATTAAGCGACATTAGGTTGCGAATTTGCGACAGGTATAACATTGGTTTATGTGATACCGATGATTGCCGCCGATTCGACCGCCTCGATGGAGCGGCTTTCCGGCGGGATACGGGCAACTTGAATCTACCCAGGCTTCGATTCCGTCTCAGTCCCACGCGCAATCGAATTCGAGAGGAGGAAGTCGTGATGGCTAGGAGCCTAAGGCCTTACGGCTAGGTGGATCAATGACTTTGGCGATCTTTTGGCCGGATTGGTCCTGTCTGGCATAAAGAACGGCAAGGAGGAGAGTTTATTTGGAGGGATAAAACAATTTGAAGATAGCTTCGAACTCATCGTGGGTTTTGTCGATGATCATGCTGACTTGATCCGGCGAAAGTTCGAAACCCTCGGCGATTATCGCATCGTAGGGCGTATCGACCGAACTGAAATAATTTGCCAGCCGCGCCAGGGTTGCAATCTCGGCATAGCGGCCGACATGATCGGGGTATCGATGCAGGCCAATGGATTCGACGACCACGTCCGGCAATTTCCAAAGCCGGCAGAGCTCGGCACCCAACTGGTAATGATCGAAACCGATCACCTGTTCTTCCAGTCTGGCTTCGTCAATATCGGCCGGCATCGCCGACTGGATCAGTAAATCCACCTCCCGCGCCAAGACCGGTATGCGCCGGTACATTACCAGCTGGCCGATGTTATGCACCAAACCACAAAGGAATGCGGTGTCGGAATAGGTCCCGCCGAACTGCCGATCCAGTTCCTTGGCGATCAAGGCGCTACGCAGGTTTTTCGACCAGAAATCGTGGATGGAAAACAACTGTCCCGGCAGGTTGGAAAAGCGCTCGATCACTACGGTAGCCAAGGCCAGATTCTGCAATTCCCGCACGCCGACCAGCGTGATAGCGGTAGCAATGGAACTGACTTTCGACGGAAAACCATAAAATGCGCTATTGACGATCTTCAGTAATCGCATCGCCACGGCCGCATCGCTCTCGATCACAAATGCCGCATCCCGAGCCGACTTAGCGGGATCCTCGACAATGTTTTTCAAGGCCAAGTAGATCGTGGGCGGGGAAGCAAGCTTGATGTCGCCTTTTAGTAAATCGGCAACGGTTAAAGTTGGAGTAGAAATTATCATCGAAAATTACAAATATTAAATTGTCGCCTATACTGACTTAGACGTAGCAAACGGGGGATTGCGCGCGGTTTAAGCCTAACTGGTTTTAACAGAATTACAAGTACGATGTAAGTAATTAATTACATTGAGCTTTTTAAGATTTAATCTTTTTTCCTTATAACCCAAAATACCCGGCCGGTATATGACTGTTTGCAACCCACAAAAAGATAAGATCATTATTGTTGCCGAGCACGACAGCGTTTCAGCCCAACAAATCATTTCGACCCTGACAAGCAACGGATTTTCAGACATTCGGCACGTCAACAGCGGCGAAAAAATTTATGAAATCCTGCGGCCCTTCCACGACCAGCCGGAAAGAATCGGGCTGATCGTGCTAAACGACAGCCTGCCTAAATGCCAGCTGCTCGAGATGAGTCAAAGCCTTTCCTGCGCCACGGATGGCTCGGTGATTCCCTTTGTGATTCTGCGATCTTCGGACTCCGCCGATTCCGCCGCCTATTTAGAGCAATGCCAATCCGAAGCAAGCAGTTGCCTGACTTATCAAATCTCCACCCCTGTCGACCCGCAATTATTGCTACTGTCGATTAATTTTTTGATGCGGCTTAAACAGGAACGTTTTTTACGCCATCAACAGGAAGAACAACTGATCAATGAGCTGGCGTCCAAAAGCGTGATCGAAGCCAAGCTCAAATTTCTGGTCGCGCATGACGAGCTGACCGGCTTGTTTAACCGCAACAGTTTCGAACGCCAGCTGCGGTTGATTATGAACCTCAGCAACAAACTCAAAAAAGAAGGGGCATTGTTGTTTATCGATGTCGACCGCTTCAGCTTGATCAACGAGCTGGAAGGGTTTGACGTCGGCGATCGTTTGCTGGTTGAACTGACCATACTGATCCGAAAACTGGTACCGACCAGTAACTTGTTCGCCCGTATCGGCGCCGACGAATTCTGTCTGTTTTTGGAAAACAAGACCAAGAAGCAGGCCTATATCGTTGCCGAAACCATCCGCACCACGGTCGAAAACTTCCGCTTCTTTACCGGTGAAATCTGCTACAGCGCCAGCGTTTCCATCGGCATTACCGCGTTGGATAATTCAATGCCGGCTCAACATCCCGGCGAAATGATTTTGCATAGCCGCCAAGCCTGTAATTTCGCCAAAATCAATGGCCGCGACAAAATCCGGATATATAACCAGGAAGATATCGCGATCAAGGAACGCCGCCGCGATATTTACTGGGTTCCCATCATTCGCAAGGCGTTGCGAGAAAACGACATGTTTTTAATGTTTCAGCCGGTGGTGCAGTTGAATAACGGCGACATTTCCCATTACGAAGTCTTGATCAGGATGCGGGGAGACGAAGGCAAGACCATCACGCCCGATCAATTCATTCCGGTAGCCGAACGCATGGGCTTGATTCACGCCATCGATTTATGGGTGGTGGAAAACGCCATCGATTTTCTGGCCGCCCTGCCTTCTTATATGTCGCGTATTTCGCTGGCGATTAATTTATCCGGCACGGCATTCCAATATCCGGACTTATTGCAGGTAATACGCGATAAACTGGAACTGACCTGGGTCGATGCCGGCCGCTTGACTTTCGAAATTACCGAAACAGCCGCAGTCGACAATTTCGAGCGAACCCGCGACATGATTAATAAAATTCGGGATTTGGGCTGTAAATTCGCCCTGGATGATTTCGGGGCCGGTTTCTGTTCCTTTAATTACCTGAAAACCTTCCCGGTTGATTACGTCAAAATCGACGGTCAATTTATCAAGAATTTGGATAATAACGAAACCGATCAAATTCTGGTGAAATCGATGGTTGAAATCGCCGGCAAACTCGGCAAAAAAACCATCGCCGAATTCGTCGAAACGCCCAATATTGCCCTTAAACTCAAGGAAATCGGGGTTAACCTTGGCCAGGGCTATGCCTTTGGCCGACCGGAACGCACCTTATTGGATAGCCACCAAGTCTCATTGGCGATCTTACTCAACTCCCAGAAACGCCGGCCTATCGATACCGAGTTTTTATAAAAACGACAACCTTTGCATCGATCCATCCCGCCCGATAATCATATCGGCATCAGCCCAGATCAGGCATCCGAACTTAGTCAGCCCGGCTTTCGGCCAATCTCTTCCCCTTCGGTTTTTATTCGCGACCAACCACCAAATTCAGGATTATTCGTGATAAATCCAGTTATTGCCTAGAAATACGGCAAATCACAATAATGGAATTTCTATTGGAGTATTGGTTTACCACCCAAGCATGCTCTGGTATATTCGGATTCGGTGTCAACAATAGTCATCACATTATTCTATCAACTTAAAAATTAAAACAATCAAGGGGAAAGGTTATGGCAGAGCTGCTTTTTATAACGACAACAATATTTGTTGCCTATGTTGTGTTTGTAGTCATCGGAAAAAAAGATAAACCGGAAACCCATCAGTCAGCTCCGGTTACGCCGCCCTCTCCCGCTCCGGTTGCCGCTGCTCAAGCGGAAAAAATACCGACACCACCCGCCGCCGAAAAACCCCTGGCGGCGAAACCGGTAGCAAAAACCCCGGCGGCAAAAGCTTCCCCAGCCAAAACCAAACCCACTGCGGCCAAAAAATCCGCGGCTAGCGATTTACCCTCCGACAGCTTGAAAAACCCCAAAACCGGTGAAGTAGCCAAGCTCCCCGGTAATTATGCTTTTGCCAAACGTTGGATCAAGGAAGCCTTGGTCGAAGAGGGATTGCTGGACAAGATTTACAAAAACACCGAACTGGACTCCGCCACCACGGCCAAAATCCAGGATGCTTTACAGCAGCTAAAGGCAATGGATAAATATCAATAAGGTGATTTTTGAGAAAGCGTGTACTCATTGCCGATGCCAAATATTTTATTCGCTGAGCGGACTTGTGCCGAGCAAAGCCGAAGTAGCTGAAGCGAATAGTTGACTTCGACTCCGCTCAGTCAACGGCAAGTTTCTCGGAGTGGGTAAATTTATTCCCATAAATCGGCTAAGATCTTCCGTCGTTTTAGAGGCTGTTAAAAAACAGCCTCTAAAACGACTGGCCAAATCCACCTGAATTACTCCAACCCCAGTCTTTTCAAGCGGAAAGACAGGGAACGGAAGGTTATGCCCAATTGTTTCGCCGCCGCCATTTTATCCCAGCGGGTTTGTTCCAGAGCCTCGGTCAAAGTCTTTTTCTCTATGTTTTCCATAAAGCTTTGCAGAGATATTCTGTCCGGTTTAACCGCATTAACATCATTTCTAGGCCGTTCACCGCAAATAGGTAAACTCAAATCCTCGACCTCGATCCGATCGCCTTCGTGCAAGGCCAGTGCCCGCTCCAGGATGTTTTCCAGTTCACGTACATTGCCGGGAAAATGATATTGGCCCAGGGCCATCAAGGCGGCTTCGCTCAACTGCGGCACCGCAACGCCATTCATCTTGGCCAAACGTATCAGCAGATGGTTAACAATTTGTGGTATATCGCTAGCTCTGGCTCTTAATGGCGGTAAGTTTAGTTCGATGACATTGATGCGATAATACAAATCCTGCCTGAAACTGCCCTCTTGCACCATTTTCGCCAGATCTTTATGCGTGGCACTAAGTAGACGCACATCCACCGCCAACTCGTGCTGATCACCGACCGGGCGGATTTTTTTCTCCTGAATGGCTCTTAGCAATTTAACCTGCAAATTTAGCGGCAAATCCGCCACTTCATCCAGAAACAAGGTGCCGCCATTGGCGGCCTGGAAAAAACCTTGTTTATCGGCTATCGCGCCGCTGAAACTACCTTTCTTATGTCCAAAAAACTCGCTTTCCATCAGATCATGCGGAATGGCTCCGCAATTGATCGCCACAAACGGCTGCTCAGCCCGTGGGCTTTGCTGATGAATCAACTTGGCCACCAACTCCTTGCCCGAACCCGATTCACCGCTGATGTAAATCGGGGCCTGGCTACGCGCCACCTTTTGAATTTTCGAGCGAATTTCGCGCATCAGCGCCGACTCTCCCAGCAGCGTATCGCGCGTACGCCTTTCCTTTTCCAATCCTCTGGACCGCGAGGTTTGTAGCGCGTTGTTAACCAATTGCCGCAGGGCCGCCAAATCGACCGGTTTGGTCAGAAAATCGAACGCGCCCTTTTTCATGGCCTTGATCGCGGTATCCATGCTGCCGTGCGCGGTGATTACCGCCACCGGCAACAATAATCCCGATTCCTGAATATATTCGACCAAATCCAGCCCATCGCCATCGGGCAAACGCATATCGGTTAAACATAAATCAAAATGCTGACTGGCTAACAGTTGCCGCGCCACCGCCAAGTTTTCCGCGCTACAAGTACGGATATTCATCCTACTCAGGGTAATTTCCAATAATTCTCTAATATCGGGTTCGTCATCAACCACTAAGGTGACAGGCATGTTCATATTTCGATTACCACGTTATCGGCATTCGCCAGCGACAGGGTGAAACAGGTTTTTCCTTGATATTTTGCATAGATCAATTGCGCTTGGTTCAACTCGGCCAATTCCCGAGAAATATAAAGCCCCAGGCCAGTCCCTTGCCGAGAGGTGGTAAAAAACGGCTCGAATAAATGCAGCAATCCTTCCTGATCTATGCCCGGCCCATTATCGATCACCCGAACACAAGGCTCATCCTGTATCCGGTCTGCTTCTATCACAATACGGCCTAACTCCGGTTTGCCGTATTTCAAGGCGTTGACACACAGATTATCCAAAATTTGCTTCAAGTGTCCGGGATCGGCATAGGCATTCAAGCCTTGCTGTTTGAAGACTAACTCAAAAATCCGGCTTTGCTCCGCCGCATGCAGATTTTGTTCTTGAATGAAAACGGGCAGCCATTGATCGAGACTGATACGCTGTTTTTGCGAAGGGTTGCGCCGCGACAGTTTCAAAATATCCTCGATAATGTTGTTGACCCGCTGGCAATGGGTCTGAATGATATTAGTCAGGCGCAAATCCCCCGGCTTTAGCTCCGGCGATTCCGATAGCAGCTGTCCGGCATGGCTGATGGCACTGAGCGGATTACGGATTTCATGGGCAATGCTGGCGGTGAGTCTGCCAAGTGATGCCAGTTTGCTTTGTTGTAGGCGTTGATTGTAAAGACCGATATCTTCAAACAACAGCATATGCAAACGCTCGCTTCCCACCATCAATAGGGAAAACCGTACCTGAATTTCTTCACCGTTTTGCAATTGAATAATCGCAAAATCTTGTTCAGGACTTTGATTCCACAGTAAAAACGCCTGTTGCAATAATGCCGAGACATCGGCCAGATGGGTGGGCGATTGTTTTATCCCGAGCAAACGTAAGGCCGACTGGTTACTCAATACAATAAACTGCTGAGCATCGACGATCATGATCCCCGATTGCAAATGCTGAATAATATAGCGGTTCAGTTCCTCCAGACGGATTATGGTTTGGGCGTGCCGCCTGGCCAGGCTGGCCGATTGTTCAACCCGTTGCGCCAGAATCACCGATATTAATGCAATCGCAAAAAATGTAATACCAAGCAAGCCGGAATAATTCAAGGACGCCAGATCGAAGGCATGCGTCTCTAGCGCGAATATTTCTTCGGCCAGCACCGCCAAACTGGCCAGCGCGGCAAACAACAACGCGCAACGCCCGCCGACCAGCAATCCGCCGGCGGCAATCGAAATAGCCAGTAAACCACCGACTCCGCTACCGACTCCGCCACTGGCATGCATTAATAAAGTAATAAATACAATATCGGTAAAAATAAACAGCTGCGCCAGATGCGTGTAGCCCAGCCAGCGGCGAAAAATAAACGGAACACTCAACAACGAAATCGCCAGATAAGCCAGGCTGGTGACCTGATACAATTGCGCATTGTAAGTACCTAGTGATGACGCCCCAAAACGCAAGAAAGCCAGCATCACGAACAAGCTGGCGCTGATAAATCGATAGATAAAAAATATCTTTAACAACAGCCAAGCTTGGCGGGTGGGGATGCCGTACCCCTTGGAAAACGGGCATGGATATATAGTGTCGGCTTGATTGGGCGGCATGACGCGACTTTTTCGAGTGGGCTAAGTAAACTAGATCATAGCAAACTCTGTTTACACGATTACAAAGCCATTTCCGCGGAGCCAAAATGAACATTCATGAATACCAGGCCAAACAACTGTTTCGCGCGTTCTCGATCCCGGTACCGCAAGGTGGCGTGGCCGATACCAGCGAGCAAGCACAACATGTGGCGCAATCGCTGGCATCTTCGTCCTGGGTGGTCAAGGCCCAAATCCATGCCGGTGCCCGCGGCAAGGCCGGCGGCGTCAAACTCGCCCACAATCCAAGGGAAGTAGCCGACTATGCCGGCACCATGCTAGGCAGCCGGTTGGTAACCCATCAAACCGATGCCAACGGCCTGCCGGTCAATTGCGTCTGGATTGAACAGGCTTCCGCGATCAAAACCGAGTTTTATCTAAGCTTGCTGATAGACCGAGACAGCGAACGACTGGTCTTCATCGCGTCCGCCGCGGGCGGCATGGACATCGAAGCGGTGGCCGCCGAAACGCCGGAGAAAATCATCCGGGTAACCGTACATCCCGCCGCCGGTTTACAGTCCTACCATTGCCGTCAGGTCGCGGCGGCACTGCTGTTGAATAAAGAACAACAAGGCCAACTACAGGCTATCATGACAGGCATGTATGAATTGTTTTGGGCCAAGGATTGCAGCCAAATCGAAATCAATCCGTTGATAGCCACCGAGGAAGGCAATCTGGTCGCGCTGGACGCCAAAATCAATTTCGACGACAACGCCCTGGCGCTGCATCCCGACATTGCAGCGATGCGCGATGCCTCGCAGGAAGACGCCAAGGAAGCCGAAGCCAAGCAATTCGACCTCAACTACATCACGCTGGGTGGTAACATCGGCTGCATGGTTAACGGCGCCGGTCTGGCGATGGCGACCATGGACATGGTCAAACTTAAAGGCGGCGCGCCGGCCAACTTTTTAGACGTCGGCGGCGGCACCAATAAAGATAAAGTCAAGGAAGCTTTCAAACTGATTCTGTCCGACGGCAGCGTCAAAGCCGTGCTGGTCAACATCTTCGGCGGCATCGTCAAATGCGACGTAATCGCCGCCGGCATCCTCGCAGCCGTCGAGGAAATGCATCTGACGATACCGGTGGTCGTTCGCCTGGAAGGCACCAACGTCGAACAAGGTCTGGCGATGTTGAAAAACGCCGGTTTGGGCCTAGTAGCCGCCGAAGACTTGAACAGCGCCGCCGAACAGGCGGTTAAATTGGCGGAGGCCATCGCATGAGTATTTTGATCGATAAAACCACCAAAGTGCTATGCCAAGGCTTCACCGGCAAACAAGGCACTTTCCATTCCGAACAGGCCCTGGCCTACGGCACGCTACTAGTCGGCGGCGTCACGCCCGGGCGCGGCGGCTCCAAACATCTGGACTTGCCGGTATTCGACACCGTCGAACAAGCCGTCAACACCACCGGCGCCACAGCGTCGATGATTTACGTGCCGCCATTTTTCGCCGCCGACGCCATCCTGGAAGCGGTCGCTGCCGGCATTGAACTGATTGTCTGCATCACCGAGGGCATTCCGGTACTACAAATGCTCAAAGTCAAAGCGGCGATGCAAGGCACCAAGGCGTTGCTGGTCGGCCCCAACTGCCCCGGCGTGATCACGCCCGACCAATGCAAAATCGGCATCATGCCCGGCCATATCCACCTGTCCGGCAAGATCGGTATCGTCTCCCGCTCCGGTACCTTGACTTACGAAGCCGTGCATCAAACCACCCGCGAGGGCCTGGGTCAAAGCACCTGCGTCGGCATCGGCGGTGACCCGATTCATGGCATGACTTTCATTGATGTTTTGGCCCGCTTCCAGGGCGACCCGGACACCCACGGCATCGTCATGGTCGGCGAAATCGGCGGCAGCGACGAGGAACGGGCGGCCGAATTCATCAAGGCCCATGTCACAAAACCGGTGGTCGGCTATATTGCCGGCCAAACCGCGCCGCCTGGCAAGCGCATGGGCCATGCCGGCGCCATCGTCACTGGCGGTACCGGTACCGCGGCGGGCAAGATTGCGGCGATGAAATCGGCCGGCATCAACATGGTCAGTTCTCCGTCCGATATTGGGGTGGCAATGCGGCAATGTTTTTAAGCCTCCGACATGCCTACCCTGCTGAATTTAAATGGCTTCAAGTTTTTCTTTTACGCTAACGAACACGAACCCATGCATATTCACATCAGCAAAGGTGATGAATATGCAAAAATTGAATTGGCAACCTTGAAAGTGGCTCGCAATACATTTAAACCTAAAGATTTGAAGCAGGCATTGGACCTCACCCAAACCCATCGTCAAACATTTTTGGAGGCCTGGAATGAATATTTTAGCAAGCGGTAAAGCGGTACGCATAGACAACCAATATTTGCATGTCGAGTTAGCTGATGGCCGCATCATTTCGACACCGCTGGATTGGTACCAAGAACTGCTGACGGCCGACGAACGCGACCGTTTCAATTATCATTTCATCTGTGGCGCAACCGGCATTGAATGGCCGGCACTGGATTATCATCTGAGCATCGAAAGCATGTTGATAGGTGTTCATCACCAAATAGCAGCATAACCTTGCAAAACCTTTTCTAACATGTCGTTAAAAATCGCCCTCGCCCAACTCAATTTCAGCGTTGCCGACATCAAGGCCAACAGCGCCAAGATCATCGCGACGGCTGAACAGGCCAGGCAGCAACAGGCCGACCTGATCGTATTTCCGGAACTGTGTGTCACCGGCTATCCGCCGGAAGACTTGTTGCTGCGGGATGATTTCATTCAACAAACCCAACAAGCGGTTGAGCAGATTGCCGGGCAATCGCACGGCATAGACTTAGTCATCGGCTATCCCCAGCGGCAAGGTAAACAGCTTTATAACGCGGCCGTGGTATTGCATAACGGCCAAGTGATCGCCGAATACCACAAGATCGCCCTGCCCAATTATGGCGTGTTCGACGAGCAGCGCTATTTCACGGCCGGCCAGCAGACTTGCATCTTCAGCGTCAAAAACACCCGGCTGGCATTAACGGTTTGCGAAGACATCTGGCAAACCGGCATCATTGCCAAAAACCGCGCGGACGGAGCAGACCTCATCCTGGCCTTGAATGCCTCGCCGTTTCACGCCGGCAAGATGCAGCAACGGGAAGACATTATTTGCGCCCAAATCAAGGCGGCCGGCGTGCCGTTGGTCTACGTCAATCAAATCGGCGGCCAGGACGAGCTGATTTTCGATGGTGCCTCCTTCGTCGCCGATCAACAGGGGGAGATCGTATTCCGCGCCCCGGAATTTGAAGAACAAATCAGCCTGGTCGAATTTATGGATAAAGTCCCACGCAAGACCGAAATTGCCCCGTTGTATCAACCGGTGATCAGCGAATACAAGGCGCTGGTGTTGGGTATTAAAGACTATGTCCTTAAAAACGGTTTTCAAGGCGCGATTTTGGGCCTGTCCGGCGGCATCGATTCCGCGCTAGTACTGGCCTTGGCGGTCGACGCCCTTGGCGCGGATAAAGTCGAAGCCGTGTTGATGCCGTCGCGTTATACCCAGGACATGAGCAACCAAGACGCCAAGCTGGAAGCCGAAGCCTTGGGCGTCAACTACCATATTCTGCCGATCGAACCGGCCGTAAATGCCTTCAACCAGATGCTGGCACCGCTGTTCGCGGGTTCGAACAGGGATACGACCGAAGAAAACATCCAGGCCCGCTGCCGGGGCGTACTGCTGATGGCGCTGTCCAACAAGCAGGGCAAACTGCTGTTGACCACCGGCAATAAAAGCGAGATGAGCGTCGGCTATGCCACCCTTTACGGCGACATGGCCGGCGGCTTCGCTCCGCTTAAGGACGTGTCGAAATTACTGGTTTATAGATTGGCCGAATATCGCAATACGATTTCTCCGGTCATTCCCGAGCGCGTCATCACTCGCCCGCCGTCGGCGGAACTTGCGCCCGATCAAAAGGACGAAGATTCGTTGCCGCCCTACGCGGTGCTGGACCCGATCCTGGCGTTGTACATCGAACAAGATAAATCCGCCTCAGAAATCGTCGCGCTGGGCTATCCGCTGGCGGCGGTGCAACGCGCGATCAGCCTGGTCGACCGCAACGAATACAAACGCCGGCAGTCGCCACCCGGCATCCGCATTACCCCTAGAGCCTTCGGCCGCGACCGCCGTTATCCGATTTCATCGGCTTATCGCGGCGTAGCCACCCTTGTTGAGGAATAAATCATGAGTCTATTGCGCCCCCTGCTAATTAGCGCCAGCCTGTTGCTGTCCACCACCGGTTTTGCCCGCGAAATCGACGTGCCGGTACCGATGGATTACCGTTTGATTCGCAACGTACTGGTCACCCAATTGTTTACCGGTGAAGGTCAAACCGCCCGTTTGTGGAAGGATGGTAAGGATTGCAGTTTCCTGGATTTATCCAACCCGCAAATCACCGGTGTCGATGGACAAGTGAAGATCGATAACAACGTGCATGCGCAATTTGGCGCCAAGATGGGCGGCAAGTGCATGACGCTGGTGAAATGGAAGGGTATTTTAGAAACGCTGCAAAAACCCACGCTGGATAAAACCGGCAACGTGCTGAGTTTTCCGGTCACCAACACCAGCGCCTTCGATAGCAATGGCCAACAACTCAACATCAACCAACTGCAAGAGTTACTGCAGAAGGTGGTCGCCCCCAAGTTGGCCGAATTTAAAATCGACCTGAACGAATCGCGCGACGACATCGTCAAAACCCTGCTGCCTTACGTGCCGGCCGAAGACAGCGAACAACTGCACGACTCGGTCAACAGCCTACGGTTTAACAGCGTCAAGGCCGACGCCAAAAACATCATGTTGAACCTGGGCTTTAACGCCAATGTAAAAGCTGCCAACATACAACCGGCGGCGACATTCAGCGACAGCGAACTGCAACAATGGCAAGCGGTCTGGCAGGAATGGCAGGCATCTCTGGACAAAGCCATCACCCAAGCTCCGCTGGAAGGCGATTTGGCGAACAGCCGCGACACTTTATTGTCCGTTTTACATAAAGCCGGCGCCGCCTTTGAGCAAGGCTTGACCACCGACCATGCCGAAGGCAGCGATCCGGTGCGGGCCTTCATAAACGAATCTTGGGATGAATTGGCGCCGTTATTGCGCACCGTATCGAAACAACTGCCGGGAGCGGAAGGATTACGCTACCTGACCCTGATCGCCGCCACCGATTTGATGTACGAACTGGAATCGATCGGATCGCCATTCGGCCTGGAAATTTCGGCCAACGGCTTGCGCAAAATAGCCCGCAGCTATATCAGCCATAAGGCTGGGCAGAGTTAACTAGACTATCCCAGGGTTAGGTAATTTAGCCGATCCCTCAACGCTGCCGTTGGCTGAGCGGGCTTATGCTGAGCCAACGATAGTTTTGGCATCAACAATGGGTACAAACTTTGTCAAAGACCTTAATCCGCCGAATAATAATGCATGGCCCCGATCAGCGGGGTTCTTTGATTCAAGGCCAGTTTCACCGACATCTTGCCCAGTAGGGGCTGAAAGCGCCCCTTGGCGCTAAATGCCTGCATGAAAGCGCCGTTTTCCATCGCGGAACGAATCTTAGGGCCAATCCCACCACCGATGAACACGCCGCCGGTGGCAAAGGCTTTCAACACCAGATTACTGGCTTCAGCGGCGTAAATTTCCACGAATAAGCGCACCACTTCTACGCACAAGGCGTCCTCGCCCTCAATGCCCAAGCGCGAAATCACCGCGTTACGATCGACACCACTACCATGACTGGATTCAGCGGCGCTGGGTACGGCCGGACAAGCCGGAGCAAACTGGTTTTCCAGCAAAAAATCGTAAAGATTGCTGAAACCAATGCCGGACAAAATCCGTTCGCAACTGACATGCCGCGGGTATAAACCGCGCAAATAGCGCAGCAATTGCTCCTGCTGGCTGTTTTGCGGCGCAAACGAGCAGTGGCCGCCTTCAGTGGCGATAGGATGATGCCGCCGGCCATCCCAATATAAAATCGCCTCGCCCAGACCGGTACCGGCCGCAATCACCGCGATATTGCCGCTCTGGGGCTCGGCATCGGGATTGAGTTCGATAAAATCGTCTGGATTCAGATACAACATGCCCACCGCCATGGCTTCCAGATCGTTCAGTAACCGGACCCGCTCGGTGCCCAGTTGAACCTTGAGCTCTTCGCCATCCAGAGTCCAGCTGAGATTGGTGGCAAAACAGCGCTGATCGACCACCGGCCCGGCCACGCCGAAGCAGGCCGCGGCTATCTTCGCATTCTCGGGCAAAAACAGCGCCAGAACCTCGTCGAAACTGTCATATTCTCCGCTGGCGAAGGTTTGCTCCCGCACACAGGTCAACAGGCCATCGGCGCCCCTGTCCAATAAAGCTAAAACCGTTTTGGTACCGCCAATGTCGCCGGCAAGAATCATCTCGACCTCGTTTAATGTTGATTGTGATTGAGTAAATAGACCAGCGCATCGAGAATGCCGTTAGCGGCGGCGTGCGGCGGCAATTGATAAAACGCTTGCCAGGCCAGCGACACGCATTCTTCGTAATGATCCCGGTATTGCGGATGCGCCTGCAACCAACTGATGCGCACGGCGTGGCCGATCAGAATATCGGTCACCAGGGTATCGTCGATATACAATTCAGGATTGTTGCGGACGATGGACGCCAACGCCCGCAAGGCTTCCACGCTCAATTGCCGATAAACCGGCGCCTGGATCTTGTTCAGCACATGATTGATGTGCAATCGAAAGCTTTGTTCGCCGGCGGTCATTTGCGCCAACATAATCTCGCTGTCGATCCGGCGCTTGCTGTTGTATTTCTCGCCTATCATCAGACCCTTGCAGTGATGCAACAAATCCCAAACGCCGATAAAAAACGCCTCGTTCTCGCGGCCGACGCTACCTTGCTGTTCACGCCAGGCATACCAATCATCGGCACCGCCGAAGTGTTTCGGATCCATGCTATCCGGGAAACGCCCCCCCCCCAAATCATGCTGTTCCCCGTCGTAGCGCAAGGTTTCCACCAGACCCAACTGCGTTTCGCTGTTACTGTAGTCTTCCAGAGTTTCCCGCACCAATTGCGCCAAGCGATGCGGCGGCAAGGCCAGAATATCGCTAAATGCCGCATCCAACGATGTACTACTCAAGCGCTTTTGCCGGGCAATGATCAGTTGCAGAATATGCCCAACCCGAATGGTATGCATATCGGCAAACAATTCAGGATTCGACTTGATCAGCATCCCCAGGTAAATGATCAATTCCTGAATTAGAATTTGCTGGCTGCTGTCATTGGGGTTGAAGCTACGAATAGTATCCAGAATCTGCCAGGAATCGGTCGGCCGGCGTAAGGTGGCTTTGCCGCTGTAGGAACGTCCCACCGTCAAACCATGCTGGCGCACCAAAATTTCAGTCGCGCCTTGCTCCAGGTTGATGTCGTATTTACCCAGCAAACCGGCGCAGCGCCGCACGATATGCCAAATATGTAAATCGCCGGCTCGGCCGTAGACTTCTTCGAGCAAATCGCCCACCCGGCAAATCAGACCTTGATCGGTGCGCAAACCGGTATCGTGTTCCAGGCCGTAGCGCTGCTCCAACAAGGTCAAAAGCTCCAATTGAGCCTGTAAATTGGGATTGCATTGCAATTGCTGGAGCAACCAATCGTCGTCGGCATTTTCCCACTCGGCCAGCAAATGGCCGTGCAAGGGTTGCGGGGTATCGTCGCCGACCGGCAATAAGCCGACGAACGGCCGTTCCGGCCGCTGCCATTGCACCTTGGAAAAGTTGAAATCATGCAAATAGCCGATTTTTTCCCGGCAGGCGCTTTCCAGGAAACTGTTTAACAAACCCAACCGAATCGGCACACCATTCAGATGGCCGGTTTGCAACTGCTGAATGAATTCCAGCAACACCTGCCGGTCTTCTCCGGCCAGCATGTTATGTTTGATGTTGATCACGACCAGCGGTTGACCGGGTTTGTCCCAATTTCGCGCCAGATAAGCCAGTTCCAGCCGCAAGCGCTGAATCAGCAACTGATTGTCCATCGCAATATAGAATCCCTTCTGGTCCATGAACTGCGGCAGGAACAATAAAGGCTCGCCGGCCAGCACATACAACTTGGAAGTGGCCAATGTCCGCAATTGCCGCAATGGGCGCCCGCTCAAACCGATGCGATCGTTGCGTCCGACCTGGGTGTAAGCGGCCGCCAGTTCGCTGGCGTCGCGCACTTGAATCGGCGCTATCTCGGCCCGGGTCTGACTCGGGATGGCCTGCCGCTTGAGATCGGCCCGCACCGATTCATCCTCGGCCAATAATGCAATTTCCACGCAGGACTGCCGATTGAGTTTGCCGGAGCGATAACGCCCCAACGGATCGACGTCGTCCAGGTCGATAAAGCCGTCCTGCAACAAACATCCCAGAATGAAAAGACTTTGCGCCCATACCAACGGAATATTCTCGTTGGCGACCCGCTGCTGGCTATGCGGATTGGCTTTCTCCGCCGCCACCGACTCGGCCGGCACGATGTAAAGTTCGGGCAGCAACCATTGGCCGTTTTCCTCGACGCGTAGCGCTTCCAATCTCCGCCTATAGTCCAGCGCGGAGGATTTATTGCCATTGAACAAATCATTCAACAACAGATAACAGAAAAACAGCGGCCATTCGCATTCGATATCGGCAAATTGTTTCAACTCGTGCGGTTCGTAATGTAGGCGCTGATGGTCTTCCAGCACGGTTTGATGTCCGTCCAGCAAGAAGCGTTTGCAACCATAGCCGCCCTGTAATTTTTCCACGATCAAACGTTGGGTCCTGTCGCGCAACGCCGGATTATCGACCGCGAACGCCGGAAAACCGGTGACACTCAGCACCGCCGCGTCAACTTCCTTGGAAATCGACTCGCGCGGCAACAACGATTCCAATGTGATGCGAGTGCGGGCGATGTCGTCGCTGACCACATGAATGATCGAACCCTGTCCGCCGTCCTTGCCGAACAAATTGAAATTGGCCATCGCTTCCAACGCGGCCTTGGCCATACCTATTGAACTGGCATTCAACTCGGCGACGCCGTGATTCATTTTGTTGCCACGTTCCCAGATGCCGTAATCCGGGGTGCGATAGGTGCGGCTAATGTAATGCACCAGATTTTGCACGAAGTTGACTTCATCCAGCGTAAACACGATGCGCAGCCCGGAGGCCGTCATCTGCGCCAGCATCAGTAAAAACAGCGAAGTGGCATCCAGCTGTAGATGCCCCCATTCGTGATCGCCCACCACCACCGCGCCTGAATGGGTATCGTATTTGGCATGCAAGGCGTCCATCGGATCCTGGCTGTGCTTGAATTTTTCCACCTTGTCGGCCTGCCGCATCATGGCCGTCAACAGCCCGCGCATCAGCTTGACCACGCTTTGTTCCAGTTCGTAAGTCCGATCCGGACGCAAGCCGCCGCGCCGAGAAGCCAAGGCCAAACCCCAAGCCGCCAATATGCTGTATACGTTGTCTCGCACCCAGGCATCGGTGTAATTGCCATGCGTGGTGACCGCGGTACTGGCCGGCAGCAATCCAGTCACCCAATCCTGCCGATTCAGGATAATGCCTTGCACCTGCCGATAATAATCGTCCAGGCTATCTTGAGCCGACTTTTGGGCCGGATTGGGCGTTGGGACGTATTGCCTGAAGAATTGTTTGAACATGGCCAGTGATGTACTCATGCCTTAGGTAACGTAACACCCAGCTGTCCTTGGTATTTACCGCCCCTATCCTTGTAAGAGGTTTCGCACACTTCGTCGCCGCCGAAAAACAGCATCTGCGCCACGCCTTCGTTGGCGTATATCTTGGCGGGCAGCGGCGTGGTGTTGGAAAACTCCAGCGTCACATGGCCTTCCCATTCTGGTTCCAACGGCGTGACGTTGACGATGATGCCGCAACGGGCATAAGTCGACTTGCCCAGACATACCACCAACACATCGCGCGGAATCCTGAAATATTCCACCGTGCGGGCCAAGGCAAAGGAATTGGGCGGGATGATGCAAACATCGGATTTGACGTCGACAAAACTGCCTTCGTCAAAATCCTTGGGATCGACGATGGTGGAATTGATGTTGGTGAAAATTTTGAATTCATTGGAACAGCGTACGTCGTAACCGTAGCTGGAGGTGCCGTAGGAGATGATACGGCCTTGATCGGATTCGCGCACCTGACCGGCTTGAAACGGTTCTATCATGCCGTGTTGCTCGGACATGCGGCGTATCCATTTGTCTGATTTTATGCTCATGTGGCTTATTGCGTTATTAGATGAAAACAGGTTGTCAAAATAGCATAAAAATGCGGCCTATTCCCTTGTTGATCGAACCAATAGGCTATCCAGCCTATCCCAAAACGCTTGCCGGGCGGCAATATCCCGCACCGCACCATTATTGCTCAATTCCACCGCATATTCGCGCTCCCCGGCGAGCAAGGGTTCGCTGGCTGCTTTTAGCATACGCAGCACCGCTAGATCGGCTTCAGACGCATCGTTTCGGCGCTGATTTACACGTTGTTCTTGCAAGGCCTCGTCCACGCTGATGGCTAAAATCGCAAACGGCAATTTCAATTCGTCCGCCAAACTTTTAAACTGCTCTCGTTCCCGCTGTTTTAAAAATGCCGCATCGACGATTACACTAAAACCCGCTTGCAGAATCGCGCGCGCCAGCATCAATAAGCGTTGATAAGTACGCACTGTCGCTTCGGCGCTATAAATACCACCGTCCAACGCCGATCCGCTGGATTGATGAGCTTGCAAGCCGAACAAGCGCTTGCGTTCGACATCGGATCGGATACGAATGACTTGGCGCCGCTCTAATACGATTTGCGACACCGTGGTCTTACCGCAGCCCGGCGGACCGTAAGTAATGATTAAGCCCGGCCGTTTAGGCGAGTAACATCGTTCAGCCAAGTCCAAATAGCGTTGACCCGCGGCCAAGCAAGCTTGCTCGCCGAGCTGCGCGGCCCGAATCGCCGTGACCTTGGCCATCACCATGGCCCGATAGCCCAGATAAAAATTCAGCACGCCCAAGCCGGCATAATCGCCGCTGATTTGCAGATAAGCATTAACAAAAGCATAGGCCAAATCGGGACGCCGGCGTTGCTGCAAATCCATGATCAAGAAAGCAATGTCGTTAATCACGTCTATCCAGCGCAGCGAGGGATTGAATTCGATACCGTCGAACGGTGTCGGGCTGCCATCGATCAACACGATATTACCCAGATGCAAATCGCCGTGACACTCTTTGACCATGCCCGACTCCAGCCGCCGCTGGAACAGCGGCAGACAACGGGCATATTCGGTTTCACTGGCGGCCCTCAAGCCGGCCAGTTGCTCGGCATATTCAGCATTCAGCAACCCGGCCAATTGTTGAAAATTCTGCCGGGCCGGCAAGGCAATGGACTCCGCGTCCCCGTAGCCGGCATCGATGGCGGCCGGCGGTAAATCGGCATGAAATCGGGCCATGGTCTCCGCCAAACTATCGATATGCCGCGTCGTCAATCCGTCCCGCGCCAACAGATGATCCAATAATTGGTCCTCGTCGAAGCGCCGCATTTTCACCGCGTATTCGATGGCCGGCTCGGCGCCGAATACCGGCCGCTCGGAGCTGCCGCCCATACCGACCACATCCAGGTAAAGTCCATCCGCCAGCCGCCGATTCAACCGCAGTTCTTCGTGACAAAAAAACTTCCGACTGGATAATCGGGTGAAATCCAGAAACCCGAAATCGACCGGCTTTTTGATTTTGTAGACATATAGGCCGGCCAGCAATAGCCAGGAAATGTGCGTTTCGATTAATCGCACCGGCTCGGCCGGCTCGGGATAACGGGCCGGATCAAGCAACGCCTGGATTAATGTGCAATCAAGGTCGCGGTTTACCATCGGTGTTAGGAATGTTTTCGATTCAATGAAACGCCCTCTCGGTGTGTTGCCGGATTCTGGCAGAATATCCGCGAATAGTGAAATCGGCGACCTACCTACATATCATCGTCTGCTAAAAAACTTGTTTACAAAACAAGACGACCGGTCGCATAATTTAGCCATGCCGAAATTACAGCCCAAACAAATCAAAAAAGATAAACTGCTGGATCAGGGTGTCAGCTTGTTGCTGGAAAAAGGCTATCACGCCACCGGCCTCAAACAAATTCTGGACACGGTGCAAATCCCCAAGGGCTCTTTTTATACCTATTTCGACAGCAAGGAACGCTTCGCGGCCGAGGCGATCAGCCATTACATCGAACCGTTTATTCATCGCCTGTCGGTGCATTTGCAAAACCCCGAACTGGACGGCCTGGCGGCATTGAAAGCGTATTACACCGAACTGATAGCCGAAGTAGCAAAAAGCGGTTTCAAGGGCGGCTGTTTGCTGGGCAATTTGATGGGTGAGATCGGCGACACCAGTCCGTTATGCCGCGATGCCTTGCTGGACGCCGTGGAGCGTTACAGCAATTTGCAGCAAACCGCGCTGGAACGCGGCCAACGGCAAGGCAAGGTACGGCTGGATCGCTCGGCGAAGAGTATGGCGGATTTGATGCTGAATGGCTGGCAAGGGGCCTTGTTGCGAATGAAAGTCGAACAATCGGTGGAGCCTTTGCAGGCGGTTTGCCGGGATTTGTTGGATGATTATTTTAGGGCTTGAAGCCGCCAGGAATTTCCCTTGTTGCAGGAGCTTGGTGCGCGATGCACACCCTATACTAAGGCTAAGAACCATTGCATGTACTGAACACAGTGAGTCTCACTCGTGCCCTGGGTATTTCGCGGCAGATGCGCCTCCTATCGTCGGTACCTCCTACAACAATGTAAATAACCGCTGCCTTTCCGGCGGCTTTTTTAGAATCGACCGAATAGACGACCGGTCATTTATCAGGAGATCATCATGCCCAAATACATCATCGAACGCGATATTCCAGGAGCCGGTAAACTGACCCAGGCCGAACTGCAAGGCATATCGCAAAAATCCTGCGGCGTGCTGCGCGACATGGGGCCGCGCATCCAATGGCTGCACAGCTACGTTACCGGCGATAAAGTCTATTGCATCTACATCGCCGACAGCGAGCAGGCGATACGCGAGCACGCCGAACAAGGCGGTTTTCCGGCCAATCGCATCGAACAAATTACCACCATCATCGATCCGACCACGGGCGATTGATACCACACCGCCGTAGGATGTGCTGAACGCAGTGAAGCGCATCGATAGCGAACGATGCGCCTCCTAAGGTCGGAACATCCTACGGGTAATAACCATAACATCTCGGGGGAGAACTCTCATGACATTCAAACTAACTACCTTCACCGCCGCGCTATTGCTCGGCAGCGCCAGCCTGTCGGCCAGCGCCGACGAAACCTGTGCCTCGCCCTACATGGCTAAGATCACGGGACAAGAAGACTTCGTCTATATCTGGACCTTGGGCATGGAAGGCCTGGGCGACGAGCAGGACAAACTGGTCACCGTCGATGTCAATCCAAAGTCTCAAAAGTACGGTAAAGTCGTCGGCAGCCTGTCGGTCGGCGGTCGCAACGAAGCCCACCATTCCGACTTTACCGACGACCGTAAATTTCTGTGGGCCGGCGGCCTGGATACCAACAAGATTTTCATCTTCGACGTCGCCACCGACCCGGCCAAACCCAAACTAACCAAAACCATCACCGATTTCGTCGCCAAGAGCGGCGGCGTGGTCGGCCCGCACAGCTTGTACGCCTTGCCGGGCCGGATGATCATCACCGGCCTGTCCAACAATAAGGATCACGGCGGCCGTACCGCGATTGTGGAATACAGCAACGCCGGCGATTACATCGCCACCTACTGGCTGCCGACCGACAGCAACCTGCAAGGCGCGATCAAATCCGGCAAATACGCCGACGGCTACAACTACGACGTGCGGGTATTACCGCGCAAAAACCTGATGCTGACCTCGTCATTCACCGGCTGGTCGAACTACATGATGGACTTCGGCAAAATGTTGAACGATCCTGAAGCGATGAAGCGCTTCGGCAACACCGTGGTGCAATGGGACTTGCACAGCCGCCAGCCGAAAAAAGTCTTCGACGTACCCGGAGCTCCCTTGGAAATCCGCTGTGCCTGGGCGGAAGAGCATAACTACTGCTTTACCAGCACCGCGCTGACCTCAAAAATCTGGTTGATTCATCAAGATGAGAAAGGCGAATGGCAAGCCAAGGATGTCGCCGACATCGGCGAACCGGCCAAAATCCCGCTGCCGGTGGACATTTCCATTTCCAGCGACGACAAAACCTTGTGGGTCAACACCTTCATGGATGGCATGACTCGCCGCTTCGACATCAGCGACCCGTTCCATCCCAAGCAAGTGTTCGAGCAAAAAATCGGCGCCCAGGTCAACATGGTGTCCTCGAGTTGGGACGGCAAGCGCTTGTATTACACCTCGTCGCTATTGGCTAACTGGGACAAGAAGGGCGCGGATAACGAGCAATACTTCAAGGCATATAACTGGGATGGCAACAAGTTGACCGAGCAGTTTTCGATCGACTTCAACAAGGAAAAACTGGGTAGGGCGCATCAGATGCGGTTTGGAGCATATTCGTTGTACGGCATTTCACCTAACACTCCGCCAACCCTCAAATAGACTATAAGCACAAAGCCCCGCGGAACGGTACTAGACGCTCCGCGGGGCTGCACAATTATGGAGATTTAAGTTTGTTAACCATGATGGGGTTAGCTATTTGCCTCACCCATCACGGTCAGCCGCTCAATGCCCCGCATGTGACGGTGGCTTATCGGTGACATCGGTTCTACGCAGAATAAAGCGATCAGCCTCTTTGCCGGAGATACGGTTGCCATTTTTATCGAGTTGAATCAGCACGTTTTCGCCGACAAAATATTGCTGCGAAGTGGTGCCCTTGCGAGGTGTTAGAACGATCGTATTGGCTTTATCGCCCCAAGTGAATTTGCCTTTTTCCACAAACTCCCTCTCCGACTTGCCAAGGTACTGGGTGATCAGAACATAACTACTATTTTTGTTTAAAGCCAGCGTGGTTTTAACACCCACACAATCGGCGCATGGGGTAAGACCATTGTAAATACCCGGCCAATCCAGGCTATTGTGCGCATGATGATCCTTATCCTTGGTCTCGGCTGTTTCGGCCATCACCGGGGAAACCGAGAAAAAAGCCAGCAACAGAACAACAGTCAGAGTTCGTTTAAAGGGTTGTCTAAATGTCCGCATATTTGCTCCTCGGCAAAACGACGATAAAGGAAAATAGGATGGGAGAACACCGCGACCCCCTGATTTCGAGAGCTTCGCTTGCATACCCTAAATAACCTCGATCATCGAACAACTAGCCCGATAACCGACTCACTTCATCCCACCTGCTTATTGTGGCATAGCTGGCCGGTTGCCGGCTGTTTTATGTTGGCGCCAATACCCGGTTGCACAAGCTTTAGGCTGGTTTTCGGACGTTTCAAGGGTCATGTAGCGATTAGGCCCGGGCGGCTCGTCAATTAACCAGCCCCCCTTGTTCTCGATCAGGCTTTGCGGCGGCCGGCGAAACCGAGGCCGGCGATGGCGCTGACAAACAAATAAAACGCACCAGGCAAGGGAACCAGGGCAGTATCGATCGGGCTCATATGCCAGGCCAATGAGTAATCCCAGCTAAAATTGCCGGCTTCGCCCGACTTGACCAATAATTGATAACTATGCCCCATTGCCAGGGTCAACCACAGGTTTTCGGTGTTATCGACAGCGCTTTGCGAGAAGGCCGTCATGATTCCATCCGTGACGTCGAACAATTCCAAATTCAGATCGTGCAAGGTAGTCGTTAAACTTGCATTGTTCGAAATACCGATATTCCATACCAGGGAAGCGGTCAAACTCAAATCCGTTTCCGCATCGAATTTATAGGTGGCTGTTTTATTACTGCCCGCATCACCGCCAAAGCTGGCATCGTAATCAAAGCCATACAAACCTATCCGTCCAGCGTCGGCCAGATTGTCTTCGGCACTGTCCTGCTCACCGGCCGCGATGATTCGATAGCTATGCAAAATATTCAGCTGCCCGGCGCCGAATCGATCGTCCAAGCCGTTGTCGGTCTGATGGCCGCTGCCGCGGTAATCGGTGATATTGACACTAGTGGAACTGTTGTCTGTCACCCGGTCGGCGCCCGCCATCAGCGCGGCCTTGATGGTTTCCGAACGTTCGGCGTTGTAAACCGTAGCGCCGATGTCGGCCGAGCCGTTGGAAAGACTAGCCCCGCCGGCATGTCCGGTTTCGACCAATATTGCGGCAGCTGCCGAAACAATAGGCGTGGCGGAGCTGGTGGTAGTCTGGGGTGCAACTAGATCCGGACGTGTTCTATTATTTGAGTAAACGGCGTCGACAGCATCGGAACCACGGTCTTGTCCGCCGTCGGTCCTGCCGACGGCAATCACATTGTAGGCGCTGCCGATCAGCGGATTAGTACTGACGCTGTTGGCCATGCCAACCACCTGAATATATTCATTGTGCTGCACTTGCCTATCGACCAGCCGCAAAATATTGCCGGTATCGGTAGTCGTAGCGCCATTACCGACCCAACTGTGATTGGCTATCCTACTGGTATTAACGCTCGCGCTGCTTACGATACTTTTGATCCATTCGTTGGCTTCATAGCTGGTGATAGTGTCGATGCCGTAAGCCATCGCATTGTTGCCGTAAAAAAGCGAAGCGACGCCGGTGGCATGGCTTGAGGCGGATGTACTGGCTACCCCCGGAAAACTGAAGGTTTTGCCGGCAAACTGCGAATCGTTGATATCCGGCGCATAAATCGGGTAGCCCTTTTCGCCGTCCTTAACCGTGGATGCCTCGACCTGAGTCACATTGACGCCGGCGCCGGTCGGCATGTTCAAACCCAATTGTTCGGCCAGAGCAGTGTAACCAATATCATCTTTATAATCGGCAAAAACCGCGGGTGTCCAACATAGAACCGGAATAACACAAAGCCAGTTTTTTTTTGTTATTGTCATGATGTTCTCTGAAATTAGGTTGTTAAATTGATTCCCGCTTCTATTTGGGTTCTTATGCTCGCGCTTTAAGTTCAAAGGCTGGAAATTTTGCCATGACCGTAGACCGGCAAAGTTATTGGGCCAAATATGTTTTAGCGGCATTATCCCCCCACTCCACGGCGTGAAACATACCGACCATTATTAGAGCGGTTATCACATCGACAATCCATTGCCCTTTTAGGCGAATCGGCTTACCGGAATCAGCCATTTCCCGGCAATTATAGTCAACAAACCGCAAACCCACGCTAGGCAAACAAAAACCCGGATCAATTAAATAAGGCAATGATGGCCAAATTTTTATCCAAAATCCACTGCTGAAATATTTTACCGTTTGAGGATGAATCGATTATGGAAGCTCTGTTGGACTGTTGCATACTTGGCTCTAAGCCCGCTCAGGACTAAAACTAGCGCGTTATCGGCAGGCTTAGACACCGTATTCCCCTGATTGCAAGGGTTGTTTTCTAGCGACAGGAGCAATATAGGGTTTATAATCCTCCGCTTTGAATTCACTCACACACTGGAAGTATCATGCTGGGTAAGCTGGTTAAATTGGTAGTTGGTAGCCGTAACGACAGGCTGATCAAGAAAAAACGCAAGCTGGTCAAAAAAGTCAATGCCTTGGCCACCGAATATGAAAAGCTGTCCGACGAGGCCTTAAAAGCCAAAACACAAGCCTTTCGCGACCGGCTGGCTCAAGGCGAAAAACTCGACAACCTGATACCCGAAGCCTTTGCTCTGGTGCGTGAAGCCTCAACCCGCGTATTCGGCATGCGGCATTTCGATGTGCAGTTGATCGGCGGCATGGTCTTGCATAGCGGCAAAATCGCCGAAATGAAAACCGGCGAGGGTAAAACTCTGATGGCGACGCTAGCCGCCTACCTGAATGCCTTGCCGGGACGCGGCGTGCATGTGGTAACCGTCAACGATTACCTGGCCCGACGCGACGCCGAAACCATGGGCAAGCTCTACGGCTTCCTGGGGTTGACTACCGGCGTAATCGTCAGCGATCTGGATCACGATCAGCGCAAAACCGCCTATGCCGCCGATATTACCTACGGCACCAACAACGAATTCGGTTTCGATTATTTACGCGACAACATGGCGTTCAGCCTGGAGCAAAAGGTCCAACGCGACTTGCATTTTGCGATTGTGGACGAGGTGGATTCGATTTTGATCGACGAAGCCAGAACGCCGCTGATCATTTCCGGACAAGCCGAAGGCAGCACCGAAATCTATCTAAAAACCAACCGGATCGTTCCCTATTTAACCAGACAGGAAAAAGCCGACGATCCGGAAAAGCAGGATCAAATGCCGGGCGACTATTTCGTCGACGAAAAATCCCGCCAAGTGCATTTAACCGAGGCCGGCTACGAGCGAGTCGAGCACCTGCTGGCCGAACAAGGCTTGATCCAAGAAGGCACGGCGCTGTACGATCCGGCCAATATCCGTCTGATGCACTATCTAAACGCCTCATTGCGCGGACACGTACTGTTTCAAAAAGATGTCGATTATGTGGTCAGAAACGATCAGATCATCATCGTCGACGAATTCACCGGACGGATGATGACCGGCCGGCGCTGGTCCGAAGGCCTGCATCAGGCGATAGAAGCCAAGGAAGGAGTGACTATTCAGAACGAGAACCAAACCCTGGCCTCGATCACCTTCCAGAATTATTTCCGCTTGTATACCAAACTGTCGGGCATGACCGGCACCGCCGATACCGAAGCCTTCGAGCTGAACAAAATCTACGGCCTGGAAGTAGTGGTGATCCCGACCCACCGGCCGATGATCCGCAAGGACATGGGCGACTTGGTCTATCTGTCGGCGCGGGAAAAATACAATGCGGTGATCGAGGACATCAAGGATTGCCATAAGCGCGGACAACCGGTGTTGGTGGGAACCACCTCGATCGAGAAATCCGAGCTGATTTCCGGCTTGTTGAATCAGCACAATATTCCGCATGAAGTGCTGAATGCCAAACAACACGAACGCGAGGCGCATATCGTCGAAAACGCCGGCATGCCGGGCGCGGTCACCATCGCCACCAACATGGCCGGCCGCGGTACCGATATTGTACTGGGCGGCAATCTGAGCGCCGAACTGGCCGCATTGGGCGAGGAAGCCAGCGACGCCGAAAAAGAGCAAGTGCGTGGCGCTTGGCTGGATAGGCACGAGCAAGTCATCGCCGCCGGTGGTCTGCATGTGATCGGCTCCGAGCGGCATGAGTCGCGACGGATCGACAACCAGCTCAGGGGCCGGTCAGGCCGCCAGGGCGACCCGGGTTCCTCGCGATTTTATTTGTCTTTGCAAGACGACCTGATGCGGATTTTCGCCTCCGAGCGGGTGGCAGGCCTGATGCAAAAACTGGGCATGGAAGAAGGCGAAGCCATTGAGCATCCTTGGGTGACGCGCTCCATCGAGAGCGCCCAGCGCAAGGTGGAAGGCCGCAACTTCGATATTCGTAAGGAAATTTTGGCCTACGACGACGTCGCCAACGATCAGCGTAAAGTCATTTACGCGCAACGTAACGAACTGATGGCGGCCGAGGACATCAGCGACATCATTTCCGCAATACGCGCCGACATCATCAACGATGCGATCACCCAGTTCATTCCACCCAAAACCATGGAAGAACAGTGGGACATTCGCGGCCTGGAATTGTATCTGCAACAAGACTTGAATCTGCAGTTGCCGATTGCCGAAATGCTGGATCAAGACCGTAATTTGAACGAAGCCAAATTACGCAAATTAATCGTGGAAAAAGCCGAGCAGGACAGCAAGGCCAAGGCTGACAGCATCGGTACCGACGTGATCAGACACTTCGAAAAATCGGTGATGCTGCAAGTCTTGGACAATAGCTGGAAAGAACATCTGGCGGCAATGGATCAACTGCGCCAAGGCATCCATTTGCGCGGTTATGCGCAGAAAGACCCCAAGCAGGAATACAAGCGCGAAGCGTTTGAAATGTTCAACAGCCTGCTGGATCACCTCAAATCGGAAGTCGTGACCATTTTGGCCAAGGTGCAAGTCTCCCGCGAAGAGGATGTGCAAGCGATAGACGAGCAACGGCAAGCGCCGATGGAAATGCATTACGAACATGCCGAGGCCCATTCGGCGTTTGAACAGGAGCAGGAAGAAGCCGCCGCCGAACCTATCGCCGGCGAGCAACCCTTTATCAGAAACGGCCATAAGGTTGGCCGGAATGATGCCTGCCCATGCGGATCGGGTAAAAAATACAAACATTGCCATGGCAAATTGAGTTAAGCCTTTTTTGGAAATACACTTACCCAACACTGGAAATTCGCCGCCACCGGCGCGGAGCCTGGTATCAGGCTCCGCGCCGGTGGCGGTATCTTGCGATGGGTGACGGGTATAATTTTTCACATAATCGCCATGAATCCCGGCCGGTTTCGCGGGTGATATAGACGCGCGGGTTATTCGAACCGGCGTGGCGCGCCAGTTGGTTTCAAAACTCATTTATCCACTACCTGAAGGGTAAAACGATGCCACATAAAGTCTTTAGCAAAAGCAGCCCGAAATCCGACATCACCAAGCTTCCCAAGCTGGGAATGGAAAAGAAACATATCACCGCCGATTTCAAGCACTACTACAGCCATCGCCTGGGTCGTGACGAGAACTGCCGTTCTCCGCATTATGCCTACGAAGCCTTGTCGCTGGCGATCAGCGATCGCCTGGTCGAACGCTGGAAAAAAACCTATAACGTCTATCGCGACGAAGATTGCAAGAAAGCCTTCTACTTGTCGATGGAGTTTTTGATGGGCCGCTCATTGAGCAATGCCATGTTGAATCTCGGGATAGACGACGAAGTCAATAAAGCCTTATACGATATGGGCTTGGAAGCCGAGGAACTGATGGAGAGCGAGCCCGACGCCGGTTTGGGCAACGGTGGCCTGGGTAGGCTGGCGGCCTGTTTCGTCGATAGCTGCGCCACGCTGCAACTGCCGGTCACCGGCTACGGTTTGCGTTATGAATACGGCATGTTCGCCCAGGAAATCGTCAATGGCGAACAAGTCGAAAAGCCCGATCATTGGCTACGCAACGGCAACATCTGGGAAATCGAACGTCCGGAGTACATGACCCGGGTCAAATTCGGCGGCAGAACTCAATCCCATATCGACGAAAACGGACACAAACGAACCAGCTGGACCGATACCCATGACGTATTGGCGATGCCCTACGACACGCCGGTACCGGGTTACCGGAACGGCACGGTCAATACTCTACGTTTATGGAAAGCCATCGCCACCGAGGAATTCAATCTGCAAGAATTCAATGCCGGCGATTATGCCGAAGCGGTGGCGCAAAAAAATACCGCGGAAAATATCACGATGGTGTTGTATCCCAACGACGCCAACGAAAACGGCAAGGCCTTGCGCCTGCAACAGCAATATCTGCTGGCTTCGGCCAGTTTGCAGGACGTGCTCGCCAACTGGATCGGCCGCCATGGCCGCAATTTTTCCAAGTTTGCCGAGAAAAACTGCTTTCAATTGAACGATACCCATCCCAGTATCGCCGTCGCCGAATTGATGCGACTACTGATGGATATTCATGGCTTGCAGTGGAACGAAGCTTGGAAAATCACCTGCGAAACCATGGCCTACACCAACCACACCCTGCTGCCTGAAGCGCTGGAAAAATGGTCGGTTAATCTGATGCAGCACTTGTTGCCGCGGCTGATGGAAATTATTTTCGACATCAACGCCCATTTCATGGCCGAAGTCTCCGCCCGTTGGCCGGGCGACGGCGAACGCATGGCCAGAATGTCGCTGATCGAAGAAGGTCATGTCAAGCAAGTACGGATGGCGTTTCTAGCCATCGTCGGCAGCTTTTCGGTAAACGGCGTGGCCGAATTGCATTCCAAACTGCTGAAGGAAGGCCTGTTCAAGGATTTCTACGAATTGTGGCCGCATAAGTTCAATAACAAAACCAATGGCGTCACCCCCCGGCGTTGGCTGGCGGGCTGTAATCCGGAATTGGCCGAGTTTATTACCGAAACCATAGGCGATGGCTGGATTACCGATTTGTCGCAATTAGCCAAGCTCAAGCCTTATGCGGAAAATGCCGCATTCAGAAAAAAATGGCGGGATTTGAATCAAGCCAGCAAACAGCGTCTGGTCGATTTCAAAAAGGCCGAGCTGGATATCGAAATCAATGTGGAAGCGTTGTTCGACGTGCAAGTCAAACGGATACACGAATACAAGCGGCAGATTCTGAATGTGCTGCACGTGATTCACCTTTATGACCGGCTCAAGCGTGGCGACACCCAGAACTGGGTAGACCGCTGCGTGCTGATCGGCGGCAAGGCCGCGCCGGGTTATGTAATGGCGAAAAAAATCATCAAACTGATCAATAACGTGGCCAGCGTGATTAACAACGATCCCGAGGTCGGCGACAAGCTTAAGCTGGTTTTCCTACCCAATTACCGGGTGTCGGCGATGGAAAAAATCTGTCCGGGAGCGGATCTGTCCGAGCAAATCTCGACCGCCGGCAAGGAAGCATCGGGCACCGGCAACATGAAATTCATGATGAACGGCTCGTTGACCATCGGCACCTTGGATGGCGCCAATATCGAGATTCGCGAGGAAGTGGGCGAGGAAAATTTCTTTTTATTCGGCCTGACCGAAGCGGAAGTCGAAGCCTTGCGCCCTTATTACAACCCGCAAACCTACATCGACCAGGATCCCGATTTGCAGGGCGTGATGCGTTTGTTGGAATGCGGTCATTTTAACCAGTTCGAGCCGGGTATTTTCGATGACGTGATCGGATCGATCAAAAGTCCGCACGATCCATGGATGACTATCGCCGATTTCCGCAGCTATGTCGATGCGCAGCGAAGAGTCGATCAAGCTTGGCGCGACCAGGAATACTGGACCAAAATGAGCATCATCAATACGGCGGCCAGCGGCAAGTTTTCCACCGATCGCACGATTGCCGATTACAATCGCGAGATCTGGAAACTGTCGCCCATCGACGTGAACAGCAAATAATCGATGCTGGATATTGTCCTGTTCGAACCCGAGATACCGGCAAACACGGGCAATATCATCCGCTTGTGCGCCAATACCGGCGCACATCTGCATCTAATTCAGCCGCTCGGTTTCGAACTGGACGACAAGCGCCTGCGCCGGGCGGGACTGGATTACCATGAGTGGGTCAGCGTCAGGCAATATGCCTCGTTAACCGATTATGTCGAGCGGGCCAAACCCAAACACTTGTTCGCGCTGACCACCAAGGGCAGCCAGAACTACAGCAAGATTAAGTTTCAGACCGGAGACGCCCTATTATTCGGCCCGGAATCGCGCGGATTGCCGGCGGAGTTTCTGAACCAACATCCTGCTGAATTGAAGCTGTATTTGCCGATGCGCCAGGAAAGCCGCAGCCTGAACCTGTCCAACACGGTATCCATCGTACTGTACGAAGCCTGGAAGCAACTGGGCTTTCCCGGAGCACACTGCCGCTAGCACACAATCGAGCCTGAACGTTCGAACATGATGATGGTTTGTTGTGTATAAGGCCAGAGACATAAACCGCGCATCCGCCCTTTATCCATGCATCTTCGCCTTCCACCAATGCTGAATAACGGTTGGTCACTTATAATGCCCTCAATGCTTTTTTATCCGCCGTCTTCAGAGTGATAACCTCCCTTTACATCGAAAACGCCGTTGCCGCGCATCCGCATGCCGAGGCGGTACGCGCCCGCTTTCCGGACGCGCGAGTGATAGCCTGCGAACGTTACGGCGAGGTGTTCAATCCCAAGGCGCAGAATTTCCGCCTGCAAAAACAGCACCCGGCGTTGATATTAGCGCGGAAGCACCAAAAATTCGTGTTACCGGCACCGGCCGGCTACGGCATAGGCGGTGAACGTAATTACTATTTCTCGCACATGCTCAACTGCCTGTACGATTGCCGCTATTGTTTTTTGCAAGGCATGTACCAGTCGGCCAATTACGTGTTGTTCGTGAATTACGAGGATTTTCAGCAACAAATCCGGGAAACTTGCCGGGAAACGCCGGACAGCGAGGTGTATTTTTTCTCCGGCTACGATTGCGATAGCCTGGCGTTCGAACCGGTAACCGGCTTCGCCCAGGCTTTTTTACCGCTGTTTGCCGAACTGCCGAATGCCTGGCTAGAGTTGCGCACCAAGAGCACCCAGATCAGAAGCCTGTTGAATCGCGCCGTGGTCCCGCGTTGTATCGTGGCCTTTAGCCTGTCGCCGGAGACGGTGGCCGACAAAGTGGAAGCCAGGGCGCCGAGTGTCGCCAAACGTATCGAAGCCGCAGCCAAGTTACAGCAGCAAGGTTGGCAAATCGGCTTGCGTTTCGACCCATTGATTTATCAGCATGATTATCGCCGGCAATATCGGGACTTATTCGAGCAGGTGTTTGCCGTTATCAATGCCGAAACCTTGCATTCGGCCAGCTTGGGCGTGTTTCGCCTGCCGGAGCAATATTTCAAAAAAATCCACAAGCTGTATCCCGACGAAAAACTGTTTGCCAGCCCGCTGCAAACCGCGTCCGGCATGGTGTCTTACCGTGCGGACCTGGAGGGGGCGATGATGGCCGACTGCACGGCGATGCTGCTCGAATACATCCCGCGGACCAAGTTTTTCCCATGCGTCCTGTAAAGCGTACGGTGCTGGTGACCGGAGCCAGTTCCGGCATCGGCCGGGCCATTGCCCGGCGCTTGCTGATTCAAGGTCATGGCGTAATCGGCATATCCAGGGACTGCCGGCGCTTTAGCCGGCCTCATCCGGCGTTTAGCTGTGTCGAACTGGATCTGGCCAAGTTGCCGGACATTCCAACGGTTGCCAAACAAATTCAACAGGATTTTCCGGAACTGGATGCCGTGGTGTTCGCCGCCGGTTACGGCCAATTCGGCGGACTGGAACAGTTTTCCTATCAGCAAATCGAAGCCTTGATGACGGTCAATTTCACCGCCCAAGCCTATTTGACGCGGGCGCTATTGCCAAAATTAAAGCAAAAGTCGCACGCCAATCTGGTTTATATCGGTTCGGAAGCGGCCTTGAAAGGCAGCCGCAACGGTAGTATTTATTGCGCCAGCAAGTTTGCATTGCGCGGCTTCAGCCAGGCCTTGCGCGACGAATGCGGCAAGAGTCCGGTGCGGGTGTCGCTAGTCAATCCGGGCATGGTCGATACCGCGTTTTTCGAGACTTTGGCGTTCGCGCCCGGCAAACAGTCCGGCCAAGCCCTGCTGGCCGGCGATGTTGCCGACGCCGTCGTCTACATCCTGCAAGCCGGCAACCATTGCGCGATCGACGAAATCAATCTGAGCCCGCCCAACAAAGTGATCGAATTTAAGAAATAACCCTGATGCTCGCCAAACTGATCGTTTATTGCTCGTATTACCTAAAATCGGCCGACTGGTATCGGACAGCCAAGCTGTTTTTTTACGACCTGCTGGAAAACAGCCATAGCCGCAAAAAGAAATATTTCGACGCCACGATGATCTGCCTGTTGATCTTGAGCGTCATTTTTCTGATTTACGACATCGAACACGCCGACAGCAAGATGGGCGGCTATTTCGAACTGGCCATTCTGCTGGTGTTCATCGTCGAATATTTCGTCAGGGGCTGGATTTATTCGGACACCTATAAAGTCATCATCGAGGAATACGAGAAAGCCCTGTATCTGAATCTGGACTTCAATCTGGCCGGCGTTTTCAGGAAGGCGATAATCAGGGATCTGGAATATATCTCGTCGCCGTTCGCGATTATCGACATCCTGGCTATTTTGCCCAGCTATCGGCCACTGGATATATTGCGCATCTTCATCATTTTCCGGCTGTTCAAACTATTCCGCTATTCCGATAGCGCCAAATTATTTGCCGATGCGCTGGCCGGCAAACGCTTTGAACTAATCACGCTGCTGATATTCACCTGTTTTCTGGTATTCATCGCCAGCGTGTCGATTTACATGTTCGAATACCAAGCCGTCGGCAGCGGCATCAAGAACCTGTTTGACGCTTTTTACTGGACCATCGTCACGCTGGCCACGGTCGGTTTCGGCGACATCACCCCGCAAACCACCGGCGGCCGCTGGGTGACGATTTTTCTGATATTGGCTAGTTTGGGCGTGTTGTCGTTTTTTACCTCCATCCTGATCGCCGCGTTCAGCGAAAAAATGCTGTCGGTACACGAAAGTAGGGTCTATGCCGAACTTGAGCGCTACGACAATTTCATCATCATTTGCGGTTTCGGCAGGGTTGGTCAGGAAATCGCCCGCCATTTGCACGACGAACGGCAACAGTTCGTGGTGATAGATAAAATCCCGCAAAGAATCGCGCTGGCCAAAAAACGCGGTTATCTGGCAATTGAAAGCGATGCCAGCCACAACGAAGTATTAATGAATGCCGGCATTTGCCGGGGGGCGAACGCCATTCTTTGTATCACCGGCGACGACGTGATCAATGTCTACATTACCTTGACCAGCCGCCATCTGAATAAAAACCTGCGGATCATTTCCCGCGCCAACCGGCACGATAACGTCAACAAGCTGTATCAGGCCGGCGCGGATAATGTGATCAGGCCGTTCGAGATTGCCGGTTTGCTGGCGGCGGAATTCGTCGGCCAACCGGTGGCGTTCGAGGCAATTTCCGGCATCCTGCATAATCGGACCGATATTGTGATGGAATCGGTATTGGTCAGCGAAAAATCGGCGCTGGATAACCAACAAATCGGCCAACTGGATTTACAGCAGCGCAAGCTGACTTTACTCGGCGTGATCAGCGACAATCCGATACATCTGAAGCACAAGAATAAATATCAGGTCAAACAACAGCACTTTTATTTCAATCCGGAAGCGCGCTTCATCCTGCGCCATGGCGACTTGCTGGTGTTGCTGGGACGCAAGTACGGCATCGATCATTTTCGCGACCAAGTGGAGCAACGCCGTCTATTCAGCAGGAAGCCCGCATGAAAAATATTGCCGTATTCGGTTACAACCGGCTGTCGTTCGAGGCTATCAGCCGGCTGGATAAAGCGCTCTATCAAATCACCGTGATCGATCACGATCCGGCCAAGGCCGCTCTGGCGCGCGAGAACGGTTTCGAGACCGCCAATATCGATTTCCGCAGCGACGACGATTTAAGGCAGGTCGGCATCGGCGCCCATGTCGATACGCTGTTCTGCTTTTTCGATACCGACTCCGAAAACGTGTTTCTGACCCTGTCGGCGCGGGCTCTGGACAAAAAACTGAATATCATCGCCATCGTCGACAGCCCGGAATCGGCCGAAAAGCTGTTGGCGGCCGGCGCCAACAAGATCATCGACCCTTACGAAATCTGTGGCCGCAAGATACACGACATGCTGAAAAGGCCGGACATCAACGATATTTTTGATCATACCGTGTTCGGCCGGCACGACCTACATCTGGCCGAGGTTGCGATTCCGGAAAACAGCTATCTGGAGAACACCCATGTCAGTCAATTGGAATTAAGTGCGCAATACAACCTGATTCTGATCGGCATCGTCAATAAACATCTCAGCGATGAATTGCATTTCGTGGTCGAAGAAATCGATCGCCGGCTGAGCGTCGGCGATATTCTGGTGATTTTAGGCCCATCTCGGGAAATTAGGGCCTTCAAAAAAGACGTGGAGAATCAATTTTGTAAGATTTAACTCGCGCGCGGCACACCTCTCCCCTGACGATCCCTATTTTTTCCGCGCCAGACCCAACCAACGCGCGAAGGCCGCCAATGAAAAACCCTGAATCAACACCGACATCACCACAATGAAACTGATCAACACAAAAATTTCGCCACCTTCCTTGATACCGGCCGCCAACGGAAAAGTAGCCAGCACGATCGGTACCGACCCGCGCAGACCCACCCAGGATACCAGCAGCTTTTCCTTAAAACCTAGCCTGGCCCAGAACAGGCTGATAAATACGCTGACGGGACGCGCGACAAACATCAGGAACAGACTGATCACGACCGCGACGCTGGCCAGCGACGACAACTCGGCCCGATAAGGCACCGATAGCATGCCCAAGGTTAGAAACATGATAATTTGCATCAGCCAGGCGAAGCTGTCGTGAAAAGCGCAAATATAATTCTGATGAACAACTTCCCGGTTTCCAGCGACGATACCGGCGACATAAACCGCTAAAAATCCATTGCCGTGCGACAAGGTGGTTACGCTATAAGTCAGCAATACCAATGCTATGGAAGCAATGGCGTAAAGACCGGGAGAATTCAAACCCAGGCGATTCAGCAACCAGACCATGAAACGCCCCGCGCCATAACCAATGCCGACACCCAACACCAACTGTAGCACCAGGAACATGCCGCCTTGCAGAAACGAAGCATCGGCTCCTGTCGAATAATTGAGTAAAGTAACCGTCAACAACACCGCCATCGGGTCGTTACTACTCGACTCCAGCTCCAGCAGTGGTTGCAAATTGCCTTTCAAGACGATTTGGCTGGAACGCAAAACCGAAAACACGGCGGCGGCGTCGGTGGAGGATACAATCGCCGCCAACAGTAGGCCTTGGGTAAAAGTGATACCATGCACGCCCAACGAAAAGCTACTAAACGAACCCAGCACAAACCAGGCAAAACTGCCTAACAGCAACATGGTGATGAAAACGCCGAAAGTGGAAAGGCATAATCCCTGCCACAAAACCGGACGGATATTGGGCCAATGCGAATCCAATCCGCCGGTAAACAAAATAAAAATCAGCGCGAAATCGCCGATAAATTTCGCGATTTCCGGGCTGCGGAGTTCAGGTCCGCCGAATTCGCCTATCATCCAGCCGGTCAACAGAAAAAACAACAACGAGGGTATGCCGACTTTAGTGGCCAATTTGCTGGAAAATATGCTGATCAACAGCAGGATGGCACCCGCCAAGCTGACTAATTCGATGGGTGGCATGGATAGTTATCCGGGTAATGGCATTCATGAGGTGATTTTTGACAAAATTTGTACCCATTATCGATACCAAATTGTCGTTCACTGAGCGGACTTGTGCTGAGCAAAGCCAAAGTAGTCGAAGCGAATGGGTGACTTCGACTCCGCTCAGTCAACGGCAAATTGCTTGGATTGGGTATAGTTATTGTCATAAATCACCTGAGTTGTTTAATAAACGACCGGAAAGACTTACGGCACATTTTATATGCCCTTGGTTAAATTGTTACCATACTACCCCAATGGCAATATTTTGCTGATTTTGGAATCCTCAAGCTTTTACTAACGATACTGAAGATGAATTTAATGATATTGAGTCCGCGTATTTGGTTTTTGGTCGGCTTTGCCGGTTGCTGTCTGTTACTGGCAATAGGCGCGTATATGCAATTTGAGATGGAACTGGAACCTTGCCCGTTGTGCATCTCCCAGCGCTTGGCGATTCTGGCCACCGGCTTGGTATTTCTGATCGCGGCAATTCATAACCGGGGCCATAAAATTTATGCCGTGGCCGCTACTGTCTCGGCCCTGATAGGTGCCGGGATTTCCACCCGCCATGTCTGGTTACAGCATTTGCCGCCCGATCAAGTACCGGAATGCAGCCCCGGCCTGGAATATGTGTTTCAGCATTTTCCGTTGGCCGACACCATCAAACTGATGCTGAGCGGCACCGGGGAATGCGCGCAGATCGATGGAGTTTTCCTGGGCCTGGCAATTCCGGCCTGGACTCTGATCGCTTTTTTATTATTAGCAGGCTTTAGTCTGGCGCCGTTTTGGCTTAAACCTCTGGCCGAAAACCGCGATTAAAATTGCCATGATTGACCGCGACAAAGGTATCGAGTCGACGTGTTACAGCAAGAGTTATGCACAAAACATGGAGTTAGACAATCATAAATGCGCGTCCTACGGACCAGTATCCAACAGAGTCTAATTATATGCACAAGCCATTGATTTTTATAAAAAAATATACCTGACTCAAATCTATCCAATTTAACAAATCCGTAATAAAAACCGGCACTAAGCGCACTTACCCTAACTTAATCCACAAAGTTATCCACAGGTTTTGTGGGTAACTCGGATTCCTCAACGACCGTAATCACTTAGGACCGTAACATCGACAAAACATCACCATATATGGCTAACTGCAATGACTCATCGAAGCAGATTCTGCAAATTGCCATCCCCGTGCCATTAGATCGCTTGTTCGATTATTGGCCTCCCGAGCAGCATGACCCGCAGACCATTAAACCGGGCATGCGCGTTACGGTACCGTTCGGCAAAAGCACCAAAACCGGGATTGTTATGGGGATTGCCGACACCGGCGCCAGCAGTGTCGACCCTAAGCGATTGAAACGGGCCGAGCGAATTCTGGATTCCGAGCCGCTGCTGTCGGCCGGGGATTTGCGATTGCTGCAATGGGCCAGCCGCTATTACCACCATCCGTTGGGTGAAGTCATCGCCACCGCATTTCCGGTTGCGTTACGGCAAGGCAAGCCGGCCGTATTGCAACGTGAAATGTGCTATACCCTGACCATTCAAGGACGTCAAACAGGACTGGAACAGCTCAAGCGCGCGCCAAAACAACAGGCCTTGCTGGAGCTGTTTCACAACCGGCCCGATCCGATTCCCCTATGCGAGCTGTCCGAACATAAGGCCGCGCTGAAGGCTTTGCTGGAAAAAGGCTGGTTGCGGGAACAAACTCGGCGGAACACACCAGCCGATGCAACCGGTATCCGCGCGGCACTGCTCGCCAATACGGAGCAACAGTATGCGATAGATTCGGTCGTGTCCGGCTTGGGCCGATTTTCGGTGTCCTTGCTGCAAGGCGTAACCGGTAGCGGCAAAACCGAAGTGTATATGCAGATCATCGCCGAAGCCCTGCGCCGCGGGCTGCAGGTGCTGGTATTGCTGCCGGAAATCACCCTGACCCCGCAACTGGAGCAACACTTTCGCCAACGTTTCAGCGTGGCTATCGTCTGCTTTCATTCCAAACTAAATGACAACCAGCGCCTGAGCGCCTGGCTGAATATGCAACAGGGCAACGCCGCCATCATGCTTGGCACCCGTTCGGCCTTGTTTACGCCCTTGCAACAGCCCGGCTTGATCATTCTCGACGAGGAGCACGACACCTCGTTCAAGCAACAGGAAGGCTTTCGTTTCTCGGCCCGCGACGTGGCGATTGCCCGCGCCAAAATGTTGAATATTCCGGTGCTGCTGGGCTCGGCCACACCCTCGCTGGAAAGCCTGTTCAATGTCGCCCGCCGCCGCTATCAATTATTACCGCTTTCGGCTAGGGCCGGCAATGCGGTCGAACCGTTGTTCCAAATTTTGGATATTCGTAACAAACCGCTGCAGTCCGGTTTGTCGGAGCCCTTGGTTAGGTTGATCCAAACTACCCTGGCCCAAGGCCATCAGGTGTTGCTGTTTTTGAATCGGCGCGGCTTTGCCCCGGTGCAAATTTGCCACGGCTGCGGCTGGGTTTCGCGTTGCGGCCGCTGCGATGCCAACATGGTGATTCATGCCGGCGAGCGCCGTCTGCGCTGTCACCATTGCGGCAGCGAACAAGCCTTGCCCAAACACTGTCCGGCTTGCAAAACCGGCGAATTGCAACCGTTGGGCTTAGGCACCGAGCGTATCGAACAAACCTTGACCGAGTTGTTTCCGGGCCAACACATTATCCGCTTGGATCGGGATACCACCCAACGCAAGGGTTCCTTGGAAACTTATCTGGAGCAGATCAACAGCGGCCAGGCCGACATCATTCTGGGTACGCAAATGCTGGCCAAGGGCCACCATTTTCCCGATGTGACGCTGGTTGCGATACTGGATATCGACAGCGGCTTGTTCAGTGTGGATTTCCACGCCGCCGAAAAGCTGGCGCAAATGATCGTGCAAGTAGCCGGCCGCGCCGGACGAGCCGACAAACGCGGCCGCGTGGTATTACAAACCCGCCAACCGCAACACCCGATGCTGACCACGCTGATAGAAAAAGGTTATCAGGCTTTTGCCGATATTGCGCTACACGAGCGCAAACAAGCCGGCTTGCCGCCTTATAGCCATCAGGCCCTGTTTCGGGTGCATGCCACCGATGCCCAGGCACCGCAGGAGTTTCTGCAAGCTGTCTGCCTGCTGATTCAGAAACTCAACCACGACCGCATCCAGGTGTTGGGTCCTGTTTCCGCTCCAATGGCGCGCCGCGCCGGCCAATTTAGATTTCAATTATTACTGCAAAGCCCGCAGCGTAAAGAACTGCATCATTTGCTAGACAGCCTGCTACCCAAGCTAGTCAAACTGAAACAGGCCCGGAATATCCGCTGGTCGCTAGATGTGGATCCGGCGGATTTGTATTAGGAAGCAGCACTCTTTAACCGATTAACGCTTGGAACGAACAGCCAAGTTTTTCGCTGTTGCATAGCACATTTCGGGTAATGGCATGCCGATATGATAGCCCTGCGCATAGTCGATGCCCATGTCGCATAAGGCGTCGAAAATTTCTTGGTTTTCGACGAATTCGGCTACGGTACGGATGCCGATGTCCTGACACAAATTGGACAAATTCCGCACCAACGCATAATCGACGCTGGAGTTCAGGATGTTGCGCACGAAAGCCCCGTCGATCTTGACGTATTCGAAACGCAGTTCGCGCAGGTAATGAAAGGAATTGTAACCGCTGCCGAAATCGTCCAGCGCGAAAGCAAAGCCTTTTCTACGCAGATTGGTCAGGAAGCGGCGCATATTGGTCATGTCGCTGATCGCGTCGCGTTCGAGAATTTCGAAAACGATACAATGCGCTGGAATAGCCAGTTTATTGCATAGTTCTTCGGCATAGCCCAGTATGCCTCGGCCTTGTATTTCCTGAGCGGACAAATTGATAAACAATTTTACTTCCGGGTTATCGGCATTCAGCATGTTCTCGCGTTTAGTGGCGAAGGCTTTGTTGATGATGGCCTGATCGAGGTCGCGGCTCAAGCCGTATTTTTCGATGGTTTCGATAAACGTGGCCGCGGAAATGGTCTGCCCATCCAGTTCCTTCAGACGGGCGACGGTTTCAAAAGCAAAAACATCGCCGCTTTTACAGTCGATAATCGACTGAAAGTAGGGAACGATACGTTGCTCCTGCAAGGCTACTCTTAAATGTTCCGCCTGATCGCGGGTGTTGCGGTTGATCTGAATTCTATCCTTGAGCGTATCGATGGTGGAAAAACCATCCTTGCCAAGCTCCTTGGCGCGGTACATCGCCACATCGACGCCCGTTAACAGGTCGCTGATGCTTTCTCCGTCCTGCGGATAGGTAATGACCCCAATCGATACGGTAAGATGAAAGGACTTGCCGTTTTCCGAATTCAAGGTCAATTCTCTAAGGTTTCGGCCCATGGTATCGGCCACTTTCAAGGCGCCTTGCTGGTCGGTTTCCACCAGAATAACCGCAAATTCGTCGCCGCCGATACGGGTCGGCAAATCGCCCTTGCGCAAATGCGCCCGCAACACTTCGGCAACGGCGACCAGCGCCTGATCACCGGTAGGATGGCCGTAAGAGTCGTTAACGTCCTTAAAGTCGTCCAGATCGAGCAACAGCAAGGAAAAGGAGTGATTATGCCGCTCCGAGCGGCCGACCTCATATTCGAGCATGGCATTGAAATGGCGGCGATTGTACAGACCGGTCAACGGATCGTGCATCGAGTAATATTCCAGCTCCGCCAAGGTTCGCGACAAGATCTTGCTGGAGCCTACCACCATGACCATCACCGCCAGGATAGAACTGATCACGCTTTGTTCTTGAGGCAACAAGGTTGCATTCGACGCATAAGCGACGCCAAGCAAGCCGGCCAACTTGGGAGCGTGTTCCGGTACCGATACGGTAAGTAGATGAATATCGTCGACAGAGCTAACGGTTGCCGCATTGGGAATGATGAATTCTTCAATATCCAATGGCGTATTGGCCGGCAGCCCCAAATCGATCAGCATTCGGCGGCTTAACATCTCGCTGGCTTGCCGGCGAACTTCTTCCGAATAAGTGCCAATATAGTAGAGATATACCGATAAGCCGTGTTCCTCGGCGAAGGCGATGAAGAAAAAATTGAAAGGAAATATCGCATGGAAATCCAATAGGATTTCCTGCACGAATTCTTTCCATTGCGCCACGCGTTCGTGGGAAAGAATGATGCGTTCCAGAACACGGCTTTGCCGCTCCAGCAAGTCCTTTTCGATCAGCGTGGTTGAAAGACTGGCGATCGTGCCATTAATTTCGCTCATCAGCGCACGCAGGTGTTCTCCGCCTTGCTGCCACTGCCGGGAACGTTCGCTGAACAACAGGCTGAGCGTATCGTCCAGGCGTGTGCAGGTAGTAGCGGCATATTGCATCGCTTCGTTGAGAACATCCTGATTTCCACTGCCAAGAGCCTGGTTCAAGGTACCTGTGATTTCATGGTGAACGGACAGGATAAGTTCGGAAAGGCTGGTCGCATAAAACTGAGTGCGGGTCTGTCCTTCCAGCAGATCGGCCAGGCGGTTAATGACTTGCAACCGCAATATTTCCAGATGGTTGGTTGCGGACTGGCTCATGCACAATCCTCGGAAAAACGTCCTCCGCTTTGCATCAAATCGATGCCGCAAGGCAAATCCTTAAGCCAGTTCAGAAAATCCGGAACCGCCTGCCCCCGATAAATCGGGCCATGTTGAGGCGCAATCATTTCAATATCGAGCTCGGCTATGGTTTCCAGCCAGCAACGGATGGCTTTGTTGGAGCCCATGTAACGCTGGTGAAAGCCCCGGATATAAGGGATATGGCTGGCAAAATCGTCCACGAAGGCATCGTTGTTATCCAAGGGCAGCATGGCGGCGCCAATGTCGCCGCTAAACAAGATTTTAGAAACCGGATCATAGACGTTGATTTGTCCCTCGGAATGCAGGAAATGCGCCGGTATCAATCTAAGATGAAAGTCGGGCGCAATTTCACAGACTTGGCCCTGGTCCGGGACTCCCACAAAACGGCTCATGTCCTTTAAACCGTAATGGGGCAAAAAGCGCATCCAGATACTCGACACATACACCTTGGCAACGCAGAGCTCCAGCCAGGTGGAAAGTCCGCCAACGATATCGGGATCCTGGTGAGAAAGCATAATGGCGCGGATATTTTCCGGTCCGGTATAGCGTAACATTTCGGCCAGAACCCGCGGCATGACGCCAAATCCGCCCGGATCGAGCAGTACGCCATTCTTACCGTGCATCACCAGAAACTGGTTGGAACGGACGCCATCTTCCTCTCCGGGTTCACTTTCGTTGAGCAGGATAAAGCTGTGGTTTTCCGCTTCAAATAAACAAATGTTACGCATTGCTAAAGTCCTAGTGAGTTATATACCACGCTATCAATTGGCGGATTTCGGCATCGTTAACCCCGCAAAAAGCATTTTTTGAGTCTACAGCAAAACCATAAAATGAACATGTTATTAGCGCCGTTTTGTGTTTCTTTTCAAATCCCAGCCTGTGTTAGCGCTTTACTTATCCACTACCTAGCCACGTGCTGAGAAAATCCTTGCCGGAACAACGTCCGCGCTCGGAATGATTAAGCTGTATCCGATAAAACGGCAATTACCAAAATCCGCTTAATTCCGTCCGGTTTTATGTGATAATTCCGCGCTTTTGCGGTATTTCCCGCAATGATAATCATAATAACTAGAGGGTATTGCAATGTGTTGGAGTGGAGAAGCGTCCGGCGTTTTAGCCGCCGCCGGTTTAACGACTGCCGTATATGTGGCTTATAAAGGTGAATCCAAGGAACTGTGGATTCCGTTGACTTATTTTGCCTTGATGGAGTTATTGCAAGCGGCAACCTATGTTTACATCAACCTCTGCGACAATCCCAACAATCAGGTATTGACCTTACTGGGCTATTTGCATATCGCCTTCCAGCCGTTTTTCGTCAATATGGTGGCGATGTACTTCATCCCGGAAAGCGTCAAGCTGAAAATCCGCACCACCGTCTATACCCTGTGCGCGATCAGTTCGCTGGCGATGCTGATCAAGATGTATCCGTTCGCCTGGGCCGGCGAATGCGTACCCGGCGTGGAAGGTTTTTGCGGCGCGCAAACCTGCTCGGTTTCCGGCGCGTGGCACATTGCCTGGCAAATGCCGTTGAACGGCCTGATGTCTCAACCGGTTGAATGGTTGTTCGGCTTTAACTGGGGCTTGCATGCGTTTTCTTACATTTTGGCGGCGTTTTATCTGCCGCTGATGTACGGTTCCTGGCGTTTCGTGGCTTTTCATTATTTGATCGGACCATGGATTTCCGACGTCACCACCGACGATCCTAACGAATATTGCGCGGTATGGTGCTTGTTCTCGATTGCGCTGTGCGTATCGGTGATCAAAACCCCGATCAGAAAACATCTGCACGTCAAAAAATGGCCGTTTTATCACCGCGAAGTTGGAGACAGTTTGTAAGCCATGAGTATCGACAAACAAGCCATCATCGACGCATTCCGGTTTCGCCATGCCTGCAAGGAGTTTGACGCGACCCGGAGCGTCAGCGACGATGATTTCGAGTTTATTCTGGAAACCGCCCGCTTGTCGCCCAGTTCCTTTGGCCTGGAGCCGTGGAAATTTCTGGTGGTGCAAAACCGGGCGTTACGGGAAAAAATGTTGCCCCATGTTTGGGGCGGCCAGAAACAATTGCCTACGGCCAGCCATCTGATCGTCACCTTGATTCGTAAAGCCGTGTTCATGCGTTACGACAGCGAGTATGTCCAGGATTTTATGCGGACTGTGCAGAAGTTTCCGGAGGATGCGGCGCTTGCCCGCAGCGCGATTCTACAAAAATTCCAGCGGCACGATTTTGCGCTGCTGGACTCTGAGCGGGCGATGACCGACTGGAGCGGCAAACAAACCTACATCGCATTGGGCAACATGATGACCGCCGCGGCGATGATCGGTATCGATAGCTGTCCGATCGAAGGCTTCGAGCAAGCCGCCTTGGAACAAATGTTGGCGGACGAAATGGCGATCGACTTAAACGCCTGGGGACTAGCTTATCTGGTCGCCTTCGGTTACAGAAAAGGCGAGCCGGCTAGGCCAAAAACCCGGCAACAACGAGATGCCGTGGTGCAGTGGTTTAGGTAAATTAATCGCAACTCAAGGATATACGAACGCTGACGCACTACCCTCCAAGGATGGTGATAGGGCCATCCACGGGCCATGGACGCCCAGCCCCAACCGGGATGGTGACGTGTATTTAGCTCAAAGGAACTATTCAGCGCGAAGCACAACTTATATACAATTCGAACGCTGGATCACCCATTGTTATCCACCCTGTTTTACCCGGCCAACCATCGTTATGCCCATGACCGAACCCAAAAAAATCGACCCTGCCCGTATCCGTAGTTTCATCCGCCGCCAAGGACGCGCCACCGCCGGCCAAAAACAGGCGTTGGAGAATCATTGGGATAAGTATTGTTTGCCGCCGCAACAGGCTTTCGATGCAGAACAAACCTTCGGCCGACGAGCGCGGCTGATAGTCGAGATCGGATTCGGTAATGGCGAGAGCCTAGCGGCGATGGCGGCGGCCAATCCGGATTTGAATTACCTAGGTATCGAGGTGCATCGCCCCGGCGTCGGCCATTTGATCATGCTGCTGGAACAACGCGGCATCAACAATGTCAGGATTTATCACCACGATGCGATCGAGATTCTGGAGCAGAAAATCCCCGATTGCAGCGTCGCCGGCGTGCATCTGTTTTTCCCCGATCCCTGGCACAAGCGCCGCCACCACAAACGCCGGATTGTTCGCCCCAGTTTCCTCGAACTGTTGAATAAAAAACTGGCGACCGGCGCTTATTTTCACGCCGCTACCGACTGGCACGACTATGCCAAGGACATGCTGGCTACCTTGGCCACCGACACGGGCCTAAAAAACGCTAGCCCGACCGGCGACTATTGTCCTCGCCCCGACTACCGGCCGTTGACCAAGTTCGAGAATCGCGGCCTGAATCTGGGGCATGGCGTCTGGGATTTGATTTTCACCAAAGTTTAAACAATCACGATTATGGCGGTTCAATCCGCATCGGCAAAGCGGTTGACTATCACCTTACCGCCCGAAACCACCAGCTCCGGATATTCCAGCAATTTCAGATTTTGCAGCGGATCGCCCTTCACCGCGATCAAGTCCGCCGGCGCTCCGGGCAGCAAGCTGCCGAGCAGCGGTATGTTCAGATATTGCCCGGCCGTGGAAGTGGCGGTACGCAATACATCCAACGGCCGCATGCCGGCGACATGCACCAGATACATTAACTCCTGGGCATCGATACCCCAGGGAATGTCGGGATGCGCGATTTCCGCGCCATATAAGAACTCTCCGCCCAATGCCGCCAAACGCCTGACATTACTGATCACGCCCGGACATTTCGACAGCGTGTCGATGGTTCCGACGATTTTGACCTGTTGCGCCACCGCCTGCTGCAACAAACTATCCGGCAGCGCTTCGCAAGGTGTGTGAGCCCATTCGTCTATGCCGGCATTCAGGGCGATTCGGGCGCCCTTCTCCTCGGCAATATGCGTGGAAACCTTGCGCCCCAGTTTATGGGCTTCGTCGACGATGGCTTTCACCACATTTTCCGGCAACAATGGCCAGGCCGAGGGTTTGTCCGCCGAACCGTGAGCTGACGAGGACTGATGAGGTTGCTGGGCAGCCTGTGCTTGCACATGATGCGAGCCATGCTCGTGCGCATGACCGGACGACCACGGCGCCCCGGCCTCCCCACCCGGCTCCAAGGCCACCTTGATTATGACCGCGCCACCTTCAACCAATTTACCCACGATGTCCCTTGCCTGCTGTTCGGTGGAAACCGGCACCGCTATATCGCTTTGTCCCAGACTGGGAATCGGGTATCCGTCGGCCGCCGTGATGATGGGGCCGGATGTCATCAAGCGCAGACTCCCATCCCCACCATGAGGCGCATGTAAAGGACCACCGACATCGCGTACCGTGGTGATGCCGTGCCTGAGCACAATTTCGGCCGGTACCTGCCGAAAACTCAAATGGGCATGTAATTCGATCAAACCGGGCAGCAGCGTGGCATCGCCCAGATCGATGCGGACAGCCTCGACGTCGTTAAAGGCCGCGCGGTTGTCGATGCGCGAAACCCGGCCATCGACCAGCAAGACCGCCGCATCGTTTCGCAGGCTGTAACCATCGAATACCCGAGCGGCACCGATCAACAGACTTTCAGCCTTGGCAAAAGCGGGCGAACCGCTTAATGCTCCGATCAGCGCCATTAGAATAAAAATACGGCGGCGAAGTTTAGTGGATATAGTCATCAATAACGGATAGTTAATGTTGTAGTGGCCGATGAAAATGAGGCGGCTCGATTTTAACGAGACCGCTCTATTGGCATAGGGGCTGTTGATATTGCCCCTGCGCTCTCTTGAGATCAAAAACTGGCGGAAATACCGATTTGCCCCCAGCGTCCCGGCATCGGATAGCCAGGCCTATAGCTGTAATCTCGGCTCAACAGGTTTTCGGCGGCAATAAACACTTCGCCGTCCTTGCCCAACGCCGGAATCGGATAGGATGCTCGGGCGTTCAGCACGACAAACGAACTGACGGTCTGGGTGTTGGCCCCTGGCCCACGGCCACGATTCAACGTATAGATTTCCGATTGATACTGGGCATCGAAAGCCAACCTAACCTTTTCAATCTGGCCGTTGATACCGGCAGTCACGGCCCTGGCGGGTGTATAGGGCAGATTGTCTACGCTGGGGTTGAGCAAGGTCAGGCCGGCAAACACATTCCAGTCTTCCGTGATGCCTTGTTTGATCGAGCCCTCGAAACCGCGCATGGCGTATTCACCCAGATTCAGGAAGGTCGGGTTGAAACCCGAGCCATCGGCAAACTGGAAGATATAGCGATTTTTGACCCTATCGTTAAACACGCTCAGATCTAGCTCGGTAGAATCGAACGGCATCAGTTTGACGCCGACTTCGGCATGTTGCACTTCCTCCGCTCCCAACTTTTTCCAGGATTCGCCGAAAAATGCCGGCAAATAAGCGGTCAAGGTTGGCGCTTCCAGGCCGGGATAATTGATACCACGCGAAAAATTGGCGAATACGGTAACCCGCTCGGAGACCAAAGAAATACCTGCATGCGGCGAGGAAGCCGAATCGAATTCGCTATGGTCGTAATACCTGACACCCGCCGACGGCACCAGCGACCAGCTTTTATTAAGTTCGAAGGTCTGACTCAGAGCCACGAACGGCGATGTGACGCGGAAAGTCGGCGTATCGAAGCTAAAACTTCTGACCGTATCGATGTCGGTCACCCGGCCTGAATTCCAGTCGCTATCGACGCCGGCCGTGATTTCACCGCCATGCCAGGGTGCGAATTGTTCCTTCCAGCGCAAACCGTACATGTCAAAACTGGACAAGGTGTCGGTCAAGCGTCCAGTGTCATTGTTGACGTAACCCAGCCAATTGCCCTCGCCGGTGTTGGTATACAGTTTCAAATCACCATGCCAATCGCCGTGTTGGTGCGACAAATCGAGCGAAACCAGGCCGGCTTCGGTGTTGTAGCGCGGATCGACCGCCGGCTTGGGCAGTCGATTGTCACCCGGATCGCCAGCCTGGTTATTGGTATAGAGAAAATGGCTGCCGATGGCCCAATTTTCGTTCAGTTGATAGCCTATCCGGCCCATCACATTTTTCAATTCTCCATCGGCATTGTCGCGATGGCCGTCGGATTTGGCATAGCCCTGCGCCAGCATGAAATCCAGGTCACCCTGCTTGCCGGTGATGTCGGCTTGTTCGCTGATGGTGGAATACCAACCGCCGGACAAGCGGCCGTGACCGTGAATGCCGTCTTCGGTGGCGCGCTTGGTGTCCAGATTGATCGAGGCGAAATTATTGCCGTTGATGTACGGCTGCGGGCTTTTATAGGTGGTAATCGATTGCATGCCGTTGATCGGCAGCAAATCCAGCAACGGATGGCCCCACACGCCCATGTAGAACGGAATGCCGTCGATATAAGTCTTGATCTCGCTGCCCGGACGGCTATGCCCCATGCCGCGGATGAAGACGCCGCCGCCTTCGTTGCCGCCGAAAGCGCCCACCGGATTGAATCGCGTAATCTGCACGCCCGGCGTGCGGCGCAAGGCCGAGGCCAGGTCGACGGCGTTTTGGTCGCGCAACTGTTCTTCCGTCACAATGGCGGACACGTCGGAAAACTGATCCAAATGTGTTTCCTCGATGATGGGACTGGCGACGACTTCGGTAGTATCCAGTTCCCCGGTGAATTCATCCGCCATAACGGCGGCCGAACCGGCGCTCAGCAAGAGTATCGGCAAAGTCTTGCTCAATTGTAAAAACGAAATAGGCGTAAGGGCGACAGAACGGTTCATGGTGCTTCCAAAGTAACTATTGGTAGCGAATATATAGCTTTGTCGCCGGGTTGTTTTATGGGCAAGGGAATATTACGAATGGCAAACGGATTTTTGTATGGGATATGCCGTGTTTTTTTCGATTCGTAATGGCAAATGACGGTGCGTCTCTATCTGGCGCGGCATAGCACCCAGTCAAAGCTTGAGCCGTCGATGCGGCGCACTTATTGCTTGGTATAAAAGCCGATCGAACAAATCACAGGTGACGAAATGCAGCAGAAACCAACGGCGCCAAACTCAGTCTGGCGTATTCCCAGCGACGAATTGCCGGCCGAGTTTCTGCCGGACGACGGCTGCCTGTCTCACGGCTTGCCCGTAACCCTGGGCCACGGCCAATCGAAGATTTTCAAGTTGGATCGCGATTTAAGTTACATCGAAACCCAGTACAGCCCTAAGCGGAATCTAGCCGTGTTGAGCCGGATGGATACTCAGCAGCCGCGCATGGTGGTGACTTTGGGGCTGAAAGGCCGCTCGCGCTTTGCGACCAATCAACATGACGGCGTCGTATTTAAACAAGGCTACACCACGATTACCACCTTCAATTCCAGCGATGGCTACCGGGAATATGAAGGTGATCAACCGGTCACGCAATTACGTTTTTCGATGAACCAAGACTGGCTGGAACGCCATTTTGGCGTTGGCGTGTTTAGCGGAATTTTTCAAGACAAATCCATGCGGGTGATCAGTCATCAGCCGATTTCGGCGGCCACCATCATTGCCGCGCGAAGCTTGCTTGGCAACTCCGTCGCGGTTAAAGCCCGGCCATTATTCAGGCAAGGCCAAGCCATGGCGATATTGGCCAGCGAACTGAGTCACTTGCTCGGCGGCGACCGGCAACGATCCGCGCGGATAACCCAAAGGGATAGACAAATAGCCGATTTGGCGCGCGATATTCTTTCCGCTGAGTTCAAAAGTCCACCCTCGGTGGAAGAACTCTGTCGACGGGTGGGAACCAATCAATTCAAATTAAAGCAATTATTTCACCAGTGTTTCAGCACCACTCCGTATGGTTTGCTGTTGGATATCCGGATGGAAAAAGCCTATCAATTATTAAAATCCAGCCATTGCCCAGTTGGCATAGCCGCCGAGTCGGTAGGCTATCAGCATGCCAGCAATTTCAGCGCGGCATTTGCCAAATATTTCGGCTTCCCTCCCAAGCAACTTTGCCGGCGGGAATGAGGCTAGTCTCTACGTTTTCATTGCCGGATATGCCAACACAGACCGCCAGGACCGGATAACTTTTAGCGGACGCTAAAGAAACCGGTTAAATCGGACTAAAATAAGCCGCTTTTATGCTTGTCCGGACCTAGTCTGTCCGGCCGACCTTTCCTAGGAATCAAAGCGCTTGAATCCGTTACGCCAACTCATCTCCCAAACCGCGATTTATGGCCTGAGCAGTATCCTGGGCCGCTTTTTGAATTATCTCCTGGTGCCTTTGTACACCTATACCTTCAGCGCCGGCGAATACGGCGTGGTGTCGGAGTTTTACGCTTATGCCGGTTTTTTTGCGGTAGTCTTGATATTCGGCCTGGAAACCGGCTATTTTCGCTTCCGGCAAAAACCGGAATATACAGATCAAGCGGTCTATAACAGCACCCTGGGTTTCTTATTGCTTATCAATCTGGTGTTTGTGGCGGCGGTGTTTTACTGGCAACAAGCGTTAGCGGCCTGGCTACGCTATCCAGACCACCCTGAATATCTGTTGTGGTTTGCCGGCATTCTGGCTCTGGACGCCATCACCGCCCTGCCCTTTGCCCGGTTGCGGGCCGAAAATCGGGCCTGGCGCTTTGCCGGTATCCGAATGGCTGAGATTTTTATCACCATCGCCCTGAATCTGTTTTTTTTGCTGTTGTGTCCTAAGCTTTTAGCTTGGTGGCCTGACTCAATCCCGGCCAATGTTTACGACCCGCAATTGGGAGTTGGATACATTTTTCTATCCAATCTACTGGCCAGCGGCTGTAAATTGCTGCTGCTGCTGCCGCAGTTTCGAGGCATACCACTGCAACTCGATCCGCGCGTGCTGTTGCCCATTTGCCGCTATTCGCTGCCAATGGTAGTCATCGGCTTTGCCGGCATGATCAACGAAATGCTGGACCGGGCAATCCTAAAAGTCATGCTGCCCTACGATGTACCCACCAATCTGAAAATGTTGGGGATTTACGGCGCCTGCTACAAATTATCGATCCTGATGAGTCTGTTCGTGCAGGCTTTTCGCTATGCCGGCGAGCCTTTCTTTTTTTCCCATGCCGGCCGGGCCGACGCCAAACGCACCTACGCTCTGGTGATGCAATACTTTGTCATCGCCGGCATGTTCATTTTCCTGCTGGTGATGCTGTACATCGATTTGTTCAAATATTTCATTGGCGAAGAGTTTCGCGCCGGATTGGAAGTAGTCCCGATTTTACTGCTGGCCAATTTGTGCCTGGGGATTTATGTCAATTTGTCGATCTGGTACAAACTCAGCGACCGCACAGGCATGGGCGCCTGGGTGTCACTGGCGGGGGCCGTGATAACCGTGGCGCTGAACGTCCTATGGATTCCACGCTGGGGTTACCTGGGCTCGGCCTGGGCCACGCTGGCTTGCTATGGCTTTATGGTCGGCCTATCCTGGCTGCTGGGACGGATTTATTACCCGGTGGCTTATCCGCTAGGCAAAATTTCCGGATATATCGTCTTGGGCTTGGGTTTGTATTTTGCCCATCGTTATTCGCTGGCCGAGTACCACTGGAATGTCTGGATTAGCGGCACATTGGGATTGGTGGTTTATTTGTTGGTGGTGGTGGCGTTCGATATCCGGCCTTTAATGCGGCGGCGTTGAGCAGAAGGATATTGTCGGTCAAGTGCCATCCTCTCAATAGCACACCAGCTATTGAGAGAAGTCGAACACGGGACAGAATCCACGCCGGCGGGCTCAAGTCGATCAAACCTTGACCCACCGGCGTTTTCAGCTTACGGAATTATGGCTTTTGCGCTTGAATCGTAACATCGGCATTCGCTTGCAGTTGATTCAACACCGCTTCAAATTGGGCTTTGCCAAAAGCGGTCGCCATGTTTTTTTCTATCAGCGCCTGCTTGGCCTTGTCGGCATCCGTCATCGTACCTTCGCTGACACGCTGAATGCTGGCCACGATCTTGCCGCCCGAAGGCTCATCGATCACAACCACGCTAGGCCGATTGGCTTGTGGCTTTGGCGCCCGGAAAATGGCTTGGTTAACCGTGGGCTCCACCTCTGCTGTGTTACGCATCAAGCCCGTGACTTTTTTCACCGTCAACTTAGCCGCTTGCGCCGCCTCGGCCAGACTTTTCCCGGCCAACAATTCATCCTTGATTTTATTGGCGCTTTCAATCGCTTTATCCTGAGCTTTTTGTTTTTGCAATGCAGCGGCCACATCATTCCTCACATCCTTCAGCTCTTTATTGGCCGCCGGTTGATGAGATTGCATACGCAGCACCACTAGCTTATCGCTGCCGATTTCGACCGGCTCGCTATTGCTACCTTTCAAGACATCTTCGGAAAAAGCCGCCAGACGTACCTTTTCATCGGAAGCGACACCCTCACCGGCATTTCGGGTAAACGCTTGAGTTTGCTTGATTTCGGTTCCGAGCAACTTGGCCGCGGCGTCCAGGCTACCGGGATTTTCGTAGCTCACTTCGCTCAACTTTTCCCCCAACTCGCCAAACCGGCTTTCAGCCTGCGCTTTTTTATAAGCTTTTGTCAGTTCGGGTTTAACGGCTTCATAAGACTTAACTTCCCCTGGAACCAATTCAGTGACCTTGATCAGATGGTAACCAAATGCCGATTTAACCGGCGCGGATACTTCGCCAAGCTTTAACTGGCTGGCGGCATCTTCGAAGGATTTTTCCATGACACCGACATTAAATAATCCCAGATCGCCACCGTTTTTCGCGGTGAGTTTGTCATCGGATAACTCGGCGGCCAATCCGGCAAAGTCTTTAGTGGCTAATTCTTGTTTGGCTTTCAATGCCTTTTGTAAGGCCTGCTCTTCACCGGCGTTATCCTTGCCAAATGCAAACAGGATATGGCTGATCTTGCGCCTTTCGGGGTTGCTGAATTGCGCCTTCTGCTCTTCGTAATAGGCTTTCAATTGCTCTTCCGATGCATCGACATCATTGGCGAGCATATCCAAGGACAATTCCACATATTGAACCGAAACCTGCTCATCCGTCTGATATGCATCCTGATGCTGCTGATAATAAGCAGCTATCTCTTCTTCGGAAGGCGCACCGACAGCAGCCAAAGGAATGGTCAGGTATTCGACATCCCGTTTTTGATTCTGAATCTTGAAAAAACCGTCCACTTCGGCCTTGGTAACAAATCCGCTGTCGACAATCGCCCTCTGCACCTGCTCCATGATCAGGGCTTTTTTGATCCGCCCCACGAATTCGTCGGACGACATACCTTGCGAACCTAGCAGGGTTTGATATTGGGTTTTATCGAATTTACCGTCTTTCTGGAAATATTCCAGCGACTGAATGAAGTCTCTGGCGCTTTCGTCGGTCACGACTAAATTCTGGTCTTGGGCATATTGCAGCAGCACCTCGTCTCTAATCAACTTTTCCAACGCTTGTTTTTTCAGCATGTCTTCGTCAAATTTCATGCCGGCCAGATTCTGAGCGAATTGCTGATAGGCCTGATTAACATCGCGTTGATAAAAGTCTTTATCGCCCACGGTAACCACCGGCGCTTCCTTGCCACCCCCTAGATAATTCTGGATACCCCATAAACCGAAAAGCACACAAATCAGCACTAAAATGATCGACGCAAATACGCCTTGCACCTTTTCTCTAATCTCTAATAGCATAGCTCTGTCCTTAAACAGCATTTAGCCTGACCATCCAGGCGATAAAAAATTAACACGCAAAAAAAAACCTCGAACCATTCGGCCCGAGGTTTCTGTTTTGGCGGAGCGGACGGGGCTCGAACCCGCGACCCCCGGCGTGACAGGCCGGTATTCTAACCAACTGAACTACCGCTCCTAAGTCTGGTGGGTGCTGAGGGGTTCGAACCCCCGACCCTCGCCTTGTAAGGGCGATGCTCTCCCAGCTGAGCTAAGCACCCGACTAAAGAAATGCTAGTTTACAGCATCTTTTAAAGATTTACCAGCTTTAAATGAAGGAATTTTTGCGGCCTTGATAGTAATCTCTTCACCGGTTTGCGGATTGCGGCCTTTACGTTCGGCTCTTTCTTTCACTTCAAAGGTGCCAAAACCAACCAAGGCAACTGAATCGCCTTTTTTCAGTGCTTCTTCAACAGATTTGATAAAACCATCTAAAGCACGGCCGGCGTCGGCTTTTGTCAATTGAGATGCCGAAGCAATAGCATCAATCAGTTCCGATTTATTCATTTATTTCCCCTTAGGATGTCGTTGTATTAATTATGAACTAGCAAACAAGTCATTTGAATGCGCCACTAACAGGCTCGCCCCCACTCCTATTGATAGCCACCTTCTTGCGAGAAGGTGGGACTTTATATCAACGGGAAACAAGCCATGTCAAGCACTGAAATAGCCGAAAGCCCCGGTTTCCAAGGTTTTCAGAAATATTAACCACAATTTTAGTGCGCAACAACCGTTTGCGGCTTGGCATCATTTTTAGCGCTTGGGGTATCCGCCCTGTCGACCGCTGTAACCGCGATAGGAACCGGCATATTCTGCAAGGCAATCTCCAATACCTCATCGATCCAGCGCACGCATTTGATCGTCAGATTGCTTTTGACATTTTCCGGTATTTCGGCCAAGTCTTTTTCGTTTTCGGAAGGAATAACAACTGTTCTGATGCCGCCCCGATGGGCCGCCAACAGTTTTTCCTTCAACCCGCCGATAGGCAACACTTCCCCGCGCAGGGTAATCTCACCGGTCATCGCTACATCGGCCTTGACCGGAATTTTAGTCAAGGCCGAGATAATGGCCGTACACATACCGATGCCCGCGCTGGGCCCGTCTTTTGGGGTAGCCCCTTCCGGAACATGAATATGGATGTCGCTTTTTTGGAAAACCTCTTTATCGATACCCAACACATCGGCACGGCTTCTAACCACGGTAACCGCGGCGTCGATGGATTCCTTCATCACATCCCCGAGTTTACCGGTAGCTTGTTGCTTACCCTTGCCCGGCATCACGGCGGTTTCGATGGTCAGCAATTCACCTCCCACTTCGGTCCAAGCCAATCCGGTAACCTGGCCAATCTGATCATTATCCTCGGCCATGCCGTAACTGAAGCGCCTGACACCCAGGTACTTATTCAAATTTTCCTTGTCGACGCAAATCTTGTCTTTACCTTTTTGCAACAGCAAATCCTTCACCACCTTGCGGCAAATTTTGGATATTTCGCGTTCCAGGCTACGCACACCGGCTTCCCGTGTGTAGTACCTAATAATATCCTTCACCGCCAATTCGGAAATTTCGATTTCGGATTCAGCCAAACCGTTATTTTTGACCTGCTTCGGAATCAAAAAACGCAGGGCAATATTAATCTTTTCGTCCTCGGTATAACCAGCCAAACGAATCACTTCCATTCTATCCATCAGCGGCGCGGGAATATTCATGGTATTGGCCGTCGCCACAAACATTACATCGGACAGATCGAAATCCACCTCCAGATAATGATCGGAAAAGGTGTGATTCTGCTCCGGATCGAGCACTTCCAGCAAGGCCGAAGCCGGATCGCCGCGGAAATCAGCAGCCATTTTATCTATTTCATCCAGCAAAAACATAGGATTACGGGTTTTGATCTTCGACAAATTCTGCAAAATCTTGCCGGGCATCGAGCCGATATAGGTACGCCTGTGACCACGGATTTCCGCTTCGTCCCTAACGCCACCCAAGGCCATGCGCACGTACTTACGGTTGGTAGCCCGCGCAATGGATTGGCCCAATGAGGTTTTACCCACCCCCGGCGGCCCAACCAAGCACAAGATCGGCCCCTTCAACTGCTTGACTCGTTGTTGTACGGCCAGGTATTCCAAGATGCGTTCCTTGACCTTCTCCAAACCATAATGCTCGGATTCCAACACCTGCTCCGCCACCTTCAAATCGTGTCTAACCTTGGTTTTTTTCTTCCAAGGTACATTGACCATCCAATCGATATAGTTGCGCACCACGGTGGCTTCCGCCGACATCGGCGACATCATTTTCAACTTATTCAGTTCAGCCATGGCCTTGGTTTTTGCCTCTGCCGACATGCCGGCCGCGGCAATTTTCTTTTCCAGTTCTTCGACTTCGTTGCTGGCCTCATCCATCTCGCCCAGTTCTTTCTGAATCGCCTTCATTTGCTCGTTCAGATAGTACTCGCGTTGGTTTTTTTCCATTTGTTTCTTAACCCGGCCACGGATTTTCTTTTCCATTTCCAGAATATCCACCTCGCCTTCCATCAACGTCATCAGGTTTTCCAGGCGTTTGGCCACATCGACCATTTCCAGCATATTCTGTTTTTCTTCCACCTTCAGCGCCATATGGGCCGCCATGGTGTCGGCCAGCCGGCCCGGGTCGTCGATACCCGCCAGTGAATTTAATACTTCGGGCGGAATTTTATTGTTTAGCTTGACGTACTGGTCGAACGAACTGATAGCCGTGCGCTGCAACACATCCATTTCCTGCTCGTCGATAGTCAATTCATCTTCAAGCTCGGCGACGCTGGCGGCGCAATAACCATCAAACTCTTGATATTGAAGCACCGAGCAGCGATGCGTGCCTTCGACCAGAACCTTGACCGTACCATCCGGCAGTTTCAACAGCTGCAAAATATTGGCCAGCGTGCCCACCTTGTACAAATCATCAAATTCGGGCTCATCAATATCCGCTTGTTTTTGCGCGATCAATAGAACCTGCTTATCCTGCTTAATCGCCGCATCCAGCGCGTCTATGGACATTCCCCGCCCGACAAACAGCGGAATCACCATGTGCGGATACACCACGACATCCCGAAGCGGCAGTACGGGGATAAGATCGTCTTTACTTTTTACGTGAGTCATTTGAGTTGTGTCCTTTGGCGGGAAAGCAATTTAACTGCAATCCTATATGAGGACGATCAAATAGAAAACAAGTTTCTTCGTCGAAAAGGCAAAAAAAGGGGGGATTGCAAAGCAATCCCCCCTTTTTTTCGACAAATACAGCCCAATTGTTTACGAATCGGAAACAGCTCGTTTGAGTTCCGGCTCATAAACCAAAATGGGTTCCGACTGGCCGAGTATCACGCCTTCATCAATCACGACTTTGGCGATATTATCACTGGACGGCAGTTCGTACATGGTATCCAGCAATACGTTTTCGACGATAGTCCTCAAACCACGAGCACCGGTTTTCCGCTCCATGGATTTACGGGCAATGGCGGCCAACGAACCGTCTCGAAACTCCAGTTCAGCACCTTCCATTTCAAACAAATGCTTGTATTGCTTGATCAAGGCATTTTTAGGCTGGGTCAGGATTTGTATCAACGCCGCCTCGTCCAGTTCGTCCAGCGTGGCAACGACGGGCAAGCGTCCGACAAACTCCGGAATCAAGCCGTATTTGATCAAGTCTTCGGCGCGCACGTCGGCAAAAATTTCACCGACATTTTGATTGTCGTCCTTGGCCCTAACTTCGGCGGAAAAACCGATACCGCCTTTTTCGGTGCGACTCTTGATAACGCGATCCAAACCGGCAAAAGCACCGCCGACGATAAACAAAATATTGGCGGTATTAACCTGCAAAAATTCCTGCTGCGGATGTTTGCGGCCACCTTGCGGCGGCACGGAAGCGACGGTACCTTCGATCAGCTTCAGCAACGCCTGCTGCACGCCTTCACCCGACACATCGCGAGTTATCGAAGGGTTATCCGACTTGCGGGAGATTTTGTCTATTTCATCAATATAAACAATACCGGATTCGGCCTTTTCGACATCGTAATCGCATTTTTGCAGTATTTTCTGGATGATGTTCTCAACATCCTCGCCCACATAGCCAGCCTCGGTCAGCGTGGTGGCATCGGCGATGGTAAAGGGCACATCCAGTAATCTGGCAAGCGTTTCGGCCAATAGGGTTTTGCCCGAACCGGTCGGTCCGATCAACAAAATATTGCTTTTTGCCAGTTCAACATCGCATTTCTTGCTATTGCTGCGTAGACGCTTGTAATGATTGTAAACAGCCACCGCCAAAATCTTTTTGGCGTTTTCCTGGCCGATCACATAATTGTCCAACTCCAGCTTGATTTCCTTAGGCTTAGGCAAAGCCCCACTCCCGACCGAGCTCTCGTCCTCCAGCAGTTCGTCACGAATAATGTCGTTACAAAGCTCAACACATTCATCACAAACATACACTGACGGTCCGGCGATCAGCTTTCTGACTTCATTTTGGCTTTTGCCGCAAAATGAACAGTAAAGCAGTTTATCTTCGTCCTTACCTTTTTTGTCTTTACTCATGGACAGACCCCGAGGTAATACATTGCTTCGATAGCTAAAGAATATATCAAAATAATCAACTTTCCCAAAAAATTCGCCGCGATGCGGCGAATCTAAATTTAGGCATTACGACTGGTCAAAACCTTGTCGATCAAACCGTAATCGACCGCCTGGGCCGAACTCAGGAAATTATCCCGATCGGTATCCTGTTGGATTTTTTCCAACGGCTGGCCGGTGTGATGCGCCAGAATTTTGTTCAATCGCTCGCGAATAGCCAAGATTTCCCGTGCATGAATATCAAAATCCGATGCCTGTCCTTGGAAACCGCCCAAAGGCTGGTGAATCATGACTCGTGAGTGCGGCAAACAATAACGCTTACCCGCCGCGCCGCCCGCCAGCAAAAGAGCTCCCATGCTGGCCGCCTGGCCGATACACATGGTGCTGACATCGGGCTTGATGAATTGCATGGTGTCATAGATCGACATACCCGCTGTCACCGAGCCACCTGGCGAATTGATATACAGATGAATATCTTTATCCGGATTTTCGGATTCCAGAAACAGCAACTGAGCCACCACTAGATTAGCCGAGTAATCTTCAACCTGGCCAACCAAGAAAATCACCCGCTCTTTCAACAGACGGGAATAAATATCAAACGACCGCTCGCCACGCGCTGTTTGTTCAACAACGATAGGCACCAAACCGCCGGCGGCTTGGGGGGCCATACTGCTCATGCCATTTAGATTTATCATTTAGGTTCCTATGCTTGTTGTCTTTCCATGACATCTTCGAAGCCGACACTTTGATCGGTGACTCTAGCACGCTCGACAACCCAGGCCACGGCCTGATCTTCCAGCACCATTTGCTGAACGTCGTTTAGGCGGCTATTGTCGGCATAATACCAGTTAACAACGTCTTCGGGCTTCTCATAGCTTTTCGCCATATCATCAATTACGGCGCGCACCTTATCGGCATCGACCTTGATTTCATGTTTTTGAATAATCTCACCCAAAATCAAGCCCAATGCTACTCGGCGTTTGGCTTGATTTTCAAACATATCGCGCGGCAAGTTCAAATCTTCCAGTTTCAGCTTAGCCTTGCTGGCGCGTTCGGTATAGGGTTTCATCAAGGCTTGGATTTCTTGATCGATCAAGGCATTCGGCAACGTGATCTTGACGTTATCGTACAACGCATCCATCACGGCATTTTTCAGCTTGTTTTTCAGGCCTTGCACCAACTCTCTTTCCATGTTGACTTTGACGTCGGCGCGAAAACTATCGGCATCGCCTTCCTCGACACCATAAGCCTTGATGAAATCGGCATCCAGTTCAGGCAAAACCGGTTGTTCGACCTTAACCATTTCGATTTCAAACACGGCCGCTTTACCGGCCAATTTTTCACTGTTGTATTTTTCCGGGAAAGTGATGTTGAAGGATTTGGTTTCGCCGACAGAGAGGCCTTTCAACTCATCTTCAAAGCCGGGAATCATTTGCTTGCCGCCGATTTCAACCGCATAGTTCTCGACTTTGCCGTCGGTAAAATTTTCGCCTTCGGACACGCCGGAGAAATGGATGTTGACGCGGTCACCCTCTTGCGACGCGCGCTCGACAACCGCCCAAGTCTTTTTTTGCTGTCTCAGCTTTTCAATCATGTTGTCGACGTCGGCCTCGGTGACTTCGGCGGTCGGACGAGTGATTTCCAGCGCCTCGATAGCGTCCAGGCTGATTTCCGGATACACTTCAAACTCGGCAATATATTCAAAACCTTCGCTTTTTTCGGCGGGCGTGATACTCGGATGTCCGGCGGGCACCAATGCCTGTTGTTGCAATGCTTCAAAATAAGTCGATTGGATCAGATCACCGGCAACTTCATTCTTAACGCGCTCGCCGTACAGTTTTTTAACCATGCTGGTAGGTACTTTGCCGGGACGAAAGCCGTCAACCTTAACTTCCCGAGCGAGTTTTTTAAAGCGAGTTTCCATTTTTTCCTGGAGCACCGCATCAGGCACGCTAACAGTCATTTTTCGGTTTAATTCTGATGTCTTCTCGACAGAAACTTGCATTGCATTACCTCAAAAAATTAAAAAGATTCGGATTTGGGGGAGATCGATCAGCGGAAGCCATGACTTAAAAACAGATGCTGTATCGCTGTGAATAACAGAAAGAAATGGTGCGAGCGGGGAGACTCGAACTCCCACGGGGTTACCACTGGAACCTAAATCCAGCGCGTCTACCAATTTCGCCACGCTCGCAAAACAAATGAACGCAGCATTATAATCAGCCAATTCCGCAAAGACAACCCAATATTCAAATCACTCTGACATGAACACTCAACTGACAGCCTTGATGGGCGGCTTGATCTTGCTGCTGGCGGCATTAACGGCGCAATCCTCGCCGGCCACCGATACTAAAAAATGGGGCTTAGTGACGCTGGCCGAAGATTACAGGCTCGATGTGGAAATTGTCGACACCCAAACTCAACGCGCGCTAGGCCTAATGTACAGAACCCAGCTAGCGGAAAACCAGGGCATGCTATTCGTCTATCCGGACGAAGCTATGCGCGGGGTCTGGATGAAAAACACCCTGCTAGCACTCGATGTGCTGTTTCTGTCGGAAGATGGCAGGATTGTGAATATGTTGCACAATTTATCACCCTGCGCACAAACGCCCTGCCCGGCTTACAGCTCCGAGACTAAGGCCCGCTACATGTTGGAAGTCAACGCCGGCTTTATCGAGCGCCATCAGCTCAAAATCGATCAGGCAGTCATCATCGAACCAAGACACACCGAACCCGGCAATTAGCTTTCAGCTCGGTCCGTTAACATCATCGGGGTCGCCTTCATAAGGCGTGGCATATTTACACTCTTTTTGCGGGCAGACTTTTTCGGTACCACGCCGCTTGGTCGTTTTCAGGGTCAGAATCGGCCACTGGCATTCAGGACAACTTTCCTTGACCGGCGCATCCCACAGGGCATAGTCGCATTTGGGATATTCGGAGCAGGAATAAAATATCTTACCACTGCGAGCCTTGCGTTTCAGTATCGAGCCCTTCTTGCATTGAGGACATTCAACCCCGGTATCCTGCGGCTTTTCCAAGGGTTCGATATGCTTGCAGGTCGGATAGGCGCTGCAACCGACAAATTTGCCGTACCGGCCGGTCTTGATCACTAGTGTAGACGCGCATTTTGGGCAAACCCGGCCTTCCACCACTTCGGGCTCCACCGCCGACGCGCCGGCATTGTCGTCACCCAAGTTACGGGTATAGGAACAAGTTGGATAATTGGTACAACCAATGAAGCGTCCGTTCCGTCCCAAGCGGATCGATAACGGACTGCCGCAATCCGGGCATTTTTCGTCAATGCTTTCCTGCGTGACATCCTTGCGCTGGACCGACTCCTCTTTTTCGCTGATCAACTTGGTAAACGGCCGCCAAAAATCATTCATCAACGGGATCCAGTCTTTCTCGCCGCGCGCTACGGCATCCAGATCGTCCTCCAAATTGGCGGTAAAATCGTAATCGACATATTTGGTGAAATGCTCGGTTAAAAACTTATTCACAATCCGCCCGACATCGGTCGGATAGAAACGCTTGCTGTCGATAGTGACATATTCGCGATTTTGCAAGGTCGATATGATCGTCGCGTAAGTCGACGGCCGGCCGATGCCGTGCTCTTCCAAGGCCTTAACCAGGCTAGCCTCGCTATAACGCGGCGGCGGCTCGGTGAAATGTTGATTGGCGGCAACATCGTTCAATACCACCGGCCTGCCCTCCTCCATCGGCGGCAACAATCTATCCTGATCATCCGCCGCCTCCTGGCTGTCATCAACCCCTTCCAGATAAACCATCATGAAACCGGGGTTGGTGACGGTGGAGCCGGTAGCGCGAAACACGTTTTTATCGCTACCGCAATTCAAGTCCACCGCAACCAGATTCAAGGTAGCATGAACCATTTGGCAGGCAACGGTGCGCTTCCAAATCAAATCATAAAGCTTGTATTGCTCGACGGTCAGCCGATTTTTGACTTGCTCGGGCAGTCTTTGCACCGAAGTCGGACGGATCGCCTCGTGCGCTTCCTGCGCATTTTTGGATTTAGTTTTAAATTGGCGAGGTTCTTTCGGCACATTGTCCTTGCCGTATTTTTCGGCAATCAAGGCGCGAATATCGGCCAGCGCCTCCTCGGCCAGATTCACCGAATCGGTACGCATATAGGAAATCAAACCGACGGTTTCGCCGCCGAGATCGATGCCTTCGTATAATTGTTGAGCTACCATCATCGTGCGCTTGGTGGTAAAACCCAATTTGCGCGCGGCTTCCTGTTGCAGGGTCGAGGTAATAAACGGCGGAGCAGGGTTTTTACTGCGTTGTTTTTTCTCCAGTTTGGCAACGATCAGCTGACCGTCAGCCGCATCCAGCAAGGCTTGCTTGACCTGAGTCGCCCGCTCTTCATCGGTAAAACTAAATTGATTCAGCTTTTCGCCATTAAAATGGGTTAGCTTGGCCTTGAAGGGCTGCCCCCCAGCGCTGGCGTCGGCGGTATGCGACCAGTATTCGCGGGTTTTGAAGGCCTCGATCTCCATTTCCCGCTCGACTATCATCCTCAGGGCCGGACTTTGCACCCGACCCGCAGACAATCCACGGCGGATTTTCTTCCACAGCAGCGGCGATAAATTGAAACCGACCAAATAATCCAAGGCTCGCCTGGCTTGCTGGGCATTGACCATGGTGGTGGACAATTCGGTCGGATGGGCAATGGCTTCGGTAACGGCTTTTTTAGTAATTTCGTGAAACACCACCCGCCGCACCAACTTGTCTTTCAGCAGTTTCTTTTCTTTAAGATGCTCGAATACATGCCAGGATATGGCCTCGCCTTCGCGGTCGGGGTCGGTTGCCAGATATAAAGTATCGGCATTTTTGATCGCCTTGCCGATTTCTTGAAGATGGCGCTGGTTACGGTCGATGACCTGGTACTTCATCGCGAAGCCGTTTTCCGGATCGACCGCGCCTTCCTTTGGAATCAGATCACGCACATGCCCGTAAGAGGCAAGCACCTGAAAATCCTTGCCCAGATATTTTTCGATGGTTTTGCATTTGGCCGGGGACTCTACAATGACTAAACTTTTGCTCATGCTATCCGTAACAAATCAATGTAAAGAAGTAGGAATCAGATCGTAAACGATGTCTTCCATTCTGGAAAATGCCGCGCTGTCGCCCGGTTGGCTCAATAACACCATCAAGACTATCCACTTCAACTTATCCAGGGTGATGTCTTCATCCTTCAAAGCCATCGCCCGATCGATCGCTATTTCCCGGTTAGCCGAAGTCAAAATCCCGGTATGCTCCAGAAACATCAGAAAATCACGGCATTCCAGATCGAAAACCGCCTCCTCCTGACTACTATAAATCCTGAAGGATGAGGGGACCGCCGGCGTGATGGCTTCAATCTCCGCCAAAGACTCCAGCCAATCGAAGGCCTTGCTGACATCAGGCTGCTGAAACCCGGCATCCAGCAATTCGCTGGCAATCACATCGGTATCGGGATAGTTGTCACTATCACCATCCAGATAGTTTTCAAACAGATAGATCAGCACATCAAAAATATCTTCTTTCATTAGAGCCTTTATTGAATTCGGTAATAGCTACCGCCGGCGGCCGCGGCAATGTAGCCTTGCAGTTCCAGAACCAGCAGCATCGACGAAACAGTTTCCACTGAATAACCGCTTTCCTGAACCAAGTTGTCAACCGTTATTGGGCTGTACGGAATCAATTTCAATAGATTTTGTTGCTCCAGGTCAAGCGCCGTCTGCCCTATTTGCGTGGCAATCGGCTTATATAATTGATTATATTGACCTAATTCTTCGAAAATATCCTCGACGGTCTCGACTAATTTGGCTCCTTGTCTGATTAAAGCGTTGCAACCGCGCGCCAAAGGATTATGAATGGAGCCTGGAATCGCAAAAACTTCGCGATTTTGTTCGAGCGCCAAGCGGGCGGTAATTAGCGAACCGCTCTGTAGCGCGGCTTCGACTACCAACAAGCCCTGACATAAGCCACTGATAATCCGATTTCGCCTGGGAAAATGCCCGGCCTTGGCGCCAGTCCCGGGCGGAAATTCAGAAATCAACGCGCCGGAGCCAGCAATATCGGTCGCCAATTGCTTGTGGCAAGCCGGATAAACCCGGTCCAATCCGGTTCCCGCCACGGCAATGGTAAAGCCTCCGGCATCCAAGGCTCCTCGATGACTGGCCGCATCGATGCCCAGCGCCATGCCGCTGGTAATCACAAACCCGGCTTCCGCCAAGGCACGCGCAAACTCAAATGCGATCCTAGTACCGATAGTCGAGGGATTGCGGCTACCGACCATACCAATTTGCGGCCACCGAAGCAATTCGGGGTTACCCTTGACGAACAAAACCGGCGGAGGACTGGCGATTTCCCTTAAGGCTTCCGGGTAAGCCTCATCTTCAAGCGTTATTGCAAAATTTTCCGGCTGCTCCAGCCAGACTAAATCCTGCTCCACCAAGTCCCAAGGCGGGTTTTGCAAGGCATCGATCAGCTTATCGCTAAATCCCTTGCCGCTTAGGCTGGAACGGGATGCTTGAAAAATGCATTCGAGCGGAAAATGCGCCAGCAACCGCTGAATAGCTAGAGGACCGACGCCAGGAACTCGCACCAGCGCCAGCCAGAATTTGATATGCGGGTGCGGTATTATCGACAAAAATGGATTTAACCGGATAAGGAGAATATCCGCTCCTAGACGGAGCGGATTTAGTTGTAAGTTACGGCGTCTGCACTCTATCCAACGTATGAATGGCCGAAGTGGCTTTCATCACCAAGGCGTAACTGACCCGATCGAAAGGCCGGAACACCATCAACACTCCAGCCAGTTCATCCGGCAATTTAACCGGTACGGCATTGTCGGATTGTACCCGGTCGGTCACGATGCGACCTCTTCTATAAATATCCAGAGTATGCCCAACTTCCAAGCCATCGGCCTTGCCCTTATCTATCACCACAATATCATGCTGACCAATTTGAGAAACGCCCCCCATGACACGAATGATGCTTCCGGTCACCTGATGCTCCGGCGGTCTGGGGAAATAATTCAGCGCCATCTCGCTTTCGGCACTAACCATCAATCGATCCCCCTGACGCACTTCGCTATCGGCCTTGGTAATGCGTAAAGTCGCCGGATCACCGGGGCTCTCGATCAGCGTATCGGCGATATATTGCGCCTCATAACCGAGTATTTCCTGCGTTTCCGGGCTGACATAAGGCTGGCCTTGACGATAAATGGTGTATCCCAGTCCTTCTGGATTTTCAATGGCCCGAACATAAACCCGATCGCCGCTGCCGGCAATCAAATGCTCGTCGGCAATCTCCAACACATAGGGCGCGTCCGCCATGTCATCAGCGGTGACGACTTTAGGCGAACTCAAGAATTGCGCAATCGCATCGCTGGGTATCATCGGAATAGCTTGCTCAATCGAGGACTCCCGGATATGCGGCACCAAATCGGGCGCCATCCCATAATCGGAACTACCGGGCGTCAGACTCAAACGCGGCTCACCGTTGACATAGGAAAAATACAGGGTATCGCCGGGATAGATCCAATGAGGGTTCTTGATCTGCGGATTGTTATGCCAAAGCTGCGGCCATTGCCAGGGGTGTTCAAGAAATTTACCCGAAATATCCCACAAGGTATCGCCCTTAACCACCGTATATTGATCAGGATGATTGGGATTGATCCGCAGCATATCCGCCCAAACGGATGCACTAAAAAGCAAGGGAATTATCACTCCCAGCAATACACGTAAAGCCATATCGTTAGTCCTGCCAGCCATGGGTAAGAGTCAGTGTGGTCTCAAAGTTTAGATGAATTCGGCTAGAAATCCAGCCCTCCCCCTTAAGTTACTGATTTTTGACCAGGACTGCCGGACCGCCGCGAAAACCGATGACACCCGTCCAACACGATCCGCTCAAAATTTATAATGGCTATGAACAAGTTGCAGGTTGAAGAAATACCGGGTCATGTGTGACGCATAGCGTGAGTAATCGGTTAGGAATCTGGTTTTCCCAAAATCGTCGATTCAACCGATAGCAAAATTCGTCGAGATATTCCTGTACATAGTTACCTGACACACCATGGTAAGTACCCAGCAAATAGCTTTTAAGGTTACTGATGACCACATGAACCCAAGGTAACCATTCACTCGCCATTTCAGGAGGGGTTACCTTGGCGATATGGTGATGTTCCTCGGCCAGCACATTGAGCGCAGCCAGCGCATCGGTATGCAGGGTTTGGCCTGGGGCAAGCGTTTGTTGGGCGAATGCTCTAACACTCTCGTGCGTCACCTGCTCAACCACCTTCATAGCCACAAAGCCGGGCTTACCATCATTATGTTCGCAAGCCACTAAAATAGTGGTTTTACCGGCGGCGCCTCGCCCGCGTTTACCGGCACGTTTGCCGCCGATAAAGGCATCATCGAATTCGATAATGCCGCTTAGTTTGTACAGATTATTCTGATCACCCATGGCCGTGCGTAATTTTCTCAACAGCCGTTGCGCCGTCAGCCAGGAAACACCAATTAGTTTGGTCAGCCGCAATGCGGAGATACTACCCTTGTCCGACGATACCCAATAAAGACTCCAAAACCATTTCACGAGCGGTAATTTGGTGTTGTGAAACAAGGTGCCGGCTGTCACCGATGTGTGATGATGACAAACTGCACATTCGTAGACATGTCGTGTCTGGAGCAACCAACCTTTCTGATGGCCACAGCGTGGACAGCAAAACCCTTCAGGCCACCTGAGGTTGATGATGGCTTGAAGACAACTTTTTTCATCGGCAAAGTGCTGTTGCCACTCCCAAAAACTCGTGATCTTTGCTTGCATGACCGCTCTCCAGAATATCCCACTAAAATTCAGATCGGGTAACCTGTGGTAAGTTCATAGCCATGAAATTTATTTGTTCTTTTTTTGTTTCCATCTATACTTTTAAAGAACAAAAACAAAACACAAAAACAACCTCGGGAGAACTCATCATGATGCGTCAATCCGTTCACATGCGCGACCAAAAGGCCAACCAAATAGCCATGCGTAGCCGCCAATACCGCCAGACCGCGATCAGCATGCTGGAAGAAATAACCGTGCTGGTTATGTTATGGGGTGTATTTTTGCTTGCCGGCACCAGCTAAGATAATCGCCATGTATCAATTAATTTTTTACGTCCCCGCCAGCCACCTCGACTCGGTTAAAAATGCCGTATTTACCGCCGGAGCGGGCCAATATCACGGTTACGATCAATGTGCTTGGCAAACACTGGGACAAGGGCAATTCAAACCTCTGGCGGGCAGCCGGCCCTATTCGGGCGACATCGGCCAACTAAAAACAGTCCCTGAATATAAAGTGGAAATGATCTGCACCGACAGCAAAATTAAAGCGGCAATCGAGGCCTTGCTTGCCGCTCATCCTTATGAGCAACCGGCGTACTCGGTGTACCGCATACTCGGCGCCGACGACTTGCCATAATCGGCAACGCAAGTATATTCGGGGGAAATCAACCGCCGTAGCGCTTAATGCCCTTCCTCCGCATCATCTCCATCCTTGCTGATCGCTTCCAAAGACAGCTTATCCAATCCGCTTCCCGTGGATGCCGTGGCCGAACCGAGACCTTCGCTCAGATTGATTTTTAATTTCAGGTTGTTAGGGGAATCGGAATTACGCAAGGCCTCCTCCAATGAAATCACGCCGCTTTTGTAAAGCTTCAACAAATGGCTGTCGAAAGTCTGCATGCCGATGTTCTCGGACTTTTCCATCGCCTCCTTGATGGCATGCACCTCGCCCTTCTGAATCAAATCGCTAACCAGCTTGGTGCCCAGCAAAACCTCGATCGCAGCCACCCGCTTGCCTTCGACGGTCGGCACCAGGCGTTGCGAAATGAAGGCCTGCAGATTCAGCGATAAATCCAGCAGCAACTGATTACGGCGCTCTTCCGGAAAGAAATTGATGATCCTATCCAAAGCCTGATTGGCATTGTTGGCATGTAGCGTCGATAGACATAAATGGCCGGTTTCGGCAAAAGCCAGCGCATGCTCCATGGTTTCCTGGCTGCGGATTTCGCCGATCAGAATCACGTCGGGGGCTTGGCGCAAGGTGTTTTTCAGCGCATCCTCGTAACTCAATGTATCGACTCCCACTTCGCGCTGATTGACCAGCGATTTTTTATGCGGGTGTACATATTCGATCGGATCTTCGATGGTGATGATGTGGCCGGAAGAATTGCTATTGCGGTGATCGATCAAAGCCGCCAACGACGTGGACTTTCCCGAACCGGTACCGCCGACGAACAGAATTAGGCCGCGCTTTTCCATAATTTTGTCTTTAAGGATTTGCGGCAAGCCCAAGGCATCGGCATTGGGAATATCGACCTTGATGTTGCGAATCACCAGAGCATAAGAGTTACGTTGTTTGAAAATATTGACCCTAAAACGGCCTATACCCGGCTCGGAAATCGCCAGATTCATTTCCGGCACATGTTCGAAGTTGCTGCGCTGATCGTTATCCATGATGCTGTTGGCGATTTCCTTCAGACGCTCGTTGGTCAACTTGACGTTTTCGATAGGCTTCAAGCTACCCTGAAATTTTGCCGCCGGCGGAGCTCCTACCGTCAAATACAGGTCTGAACCATCGTGTTGAACCAATATTTTTAGATAATCCTTGAATTCCATAACCTAGCCGCCTGCATTTGTGAACAGAGCAGTAAGTGTAAAGTAATCGTCCTCCAAGTTGAAGTCGGGAAATACCGACAAAGTATCGCGTATAATGGTAGGTTTTTTCCAAGGCTTGTGTTTTTGCAGTTATGAATCAACAACGAAAAGCGGTGGCGCTGATTTCCGGCGGTCTGGACTCCATGCTGGCCACCAAAGCCATGCTGGATCAAGGCATTCACGTCGAAGGCATCAATTTTTTTACCGGATTTTGCGTCGAGGGACATACCCACGCCATTCGCAAGCAAGACTCGGACAAACCCAAACGCAATAACTCCCTATGGGTAGCCGAACAACTGGGCATCAAACTGCACATTATCGATATCATCGAGGAATACAAACAAGTGCTGCTGAATCCCAAGCATGGCTATGGCGCTAACATGAATCCTTGTCTGGACTGCAAGATTTTCATGGTCAACAAGGCCAAGCAGTGGATGGCTGAGAACGGTTTCGACTTCATTATCACCGGTGAAGTGGTAGGCCAGCGGCCGATGTCGCAACGCAAACAGACCATGCCCATCGTCGCCGCCGAATCCGGTGCCGACGATTTGCTGGTCAGGCCTTTGTCCGCGCAAAATCTGCCGGCCACCTTGCCGGAGCGGGAAGGCTGGATCAGCCGCGACAAAATGTTCGGATTCAGCGGCCGTTCCCGCAAGCCGCAAATGGCGCTGGCTATAGAATACGGTTTCGCCGATTACGCCCAACCGGCCGGCGGCTGCTGCTTTTTAACCGACGAAGCCTATTCGCTGAAACTGGTCGATTTATGGCAAGCGCGCGGCAAACGCGATTACGATCTCGATGACGTCATGCTGCTAAAAGTCGGCCGGCACATTCGGCCCAAGCCCCACTACAAACTTATAATCGCTCGCGAGGACGGTGAAGCCCGCTTCATGAGCGGCTACAAAAAGGAGTTTATCAGTATGAATTGCGCCAGCCACCGAGGCCCGCTGGTATTGATAGACGGCACGCCCAGCGAGGAAGATCTGCTGCTGGCCGGACAAATTACCGCCCGTTATGGCCAAGGCCGCGAAGCCGAAATAGTTGACGTCACCATCCGCGACCAACAAGGCGCAGAGCGCAATATCCAGGTCAAACCCTTGCCCGCGGATCAAATCCCCGAGGCATGGTTCGTATGAATAGGGACCAACAACAGGAAAGCAGGGAGCGCGGCAGATTGTCGGGATCAATCTCCACGACCTTGAATGCTCGCCGCCTACTGTGTCCATTACCAGTCATTCGCACCCAGGACAAGGTTAAAACTCTGCAAAGCGGTGATATATTAACGGTCGAATGCACCGATCCCGGCGTCATGCAAGACATACCGGCCTGGTGCCGCATCAACGGCCACAAGGTATTGGATACCCGCGCCGACAACGGCGAATATGTGATTGTTTTGGAAGTGGTTTAATTTTAGTTTACAGGTAATGGCATGGCAGTAGGACAATGTGACTTCCCCATGATGCATCCGGTCAAGGGCATCAAACTCGGCACCTGCAACGCAGGCATCAAACAAACCCAGCGCGATGACATTCTGGTCATCGAAATGGCCGAAACCGGCAGTTGCGCGGCGGTATTCACTCAAAACGCATTTTGCGCCGCGCCGGTACTGATTGCCCGCGAACACCTGTCACAAGAACCGCGCTGGTTATTGATCAACTCCGGCAACGCCAATGCCGGCACCGGCAAACAAGGCCTACAGGACGCTTTTGCCAGCTGCGCGGCGCTGGCCGGCGAAGTGGAAGGCATCGCTCAGCAAGTGTTGCCCTTTTCCACCGGCGTGATTGGCGAGCCGCTACCGGTGACGAAACTCACCGCGGCATTGCCAAGCGCGGTTGCCGACTTGAATGAAGGCCATTGGGACAAGGCCGCCCGCGCCATCATGACTACCGATACCTTCGCCAAGGGCGCATCGATGATCATCGATATTGCCGGACACCCGGTCACTGTTACCGGCATTTCCAAGGGCGCCGGCATGATTCAGCCTAATATGGCCACCATGCTGGGCTTCATCGCCACCGACGCCGCTATCGACCCCTCCCTGTTGCAGCAATGCCTGTCCGCAGCAGCCGAAATATCGTTCAACCGCATCAGCGTTGACGGCGACACCTCGACCAATGACGCTTGTGTCTTGCTGGCCAGTGGTTGCGGCGGAGCGCCGGAAATTCTGGCCGACAGCGCTGAATACCTAACCTTTGCCAATGCAGTGACAACGGTTTGCAAGCGGCTGGCGGAATTGATCATTCGTGACGGCGAAGGCGCTACCAAACTGATACGGATTGTGGTCGAACAGGCACGAGACGGCGCGGAAGCCGTATTGGTAGGCAAAACCATTGCTCATTCGCCACTGGTCAAAACCGCCTTTTTCGCCAGCGACCCCAATTGGGGCAGGATTCTGGCGGCGGTGGGCCGCGCCGGTGTCGAAAACATGGATTTGGAGAAAATCGAGATTTACCTCGGCACCGTCTGCATCGTCGAAAACGGCGGCCGTTCGCCGGGCTATACCGAACAAAATGGCCAGCGGGTCATGGATCAGGAAGAAATCACCATCACCGTCCGGCTCGGCCGTGGCGAAGCTCGCGAGGAAGTGCTGACCTGCGATTTTTCCTACGATTATGTCCGTATCAATGCCGAATACCGCTCCTAAATGACGACCGGTAATGCGGTACATGTCGCCGTTGGCGTGGTACGCGACGGCGACGGCAACATCTTGATCACGAAACGCTTGGCCCACGCGCATCAAGGCGGCTTGTGGGAATTTCCGGGCGGCAAATTGGAAGCCGAAGAAACCGTGTTCCAGGCCTTGCGCCGAGAATTACGCGAAGAAGTCGGCATCGAAATATGCAATGCCACGCCATTAATCAAAATCCATCATCGTTACCCGGATTTGCGGGTTTTGCTGGATGTCTGGCAAGTCAAGCAATTTTCCGGCGAAGCCACTGCTTGCGAGGGCCAGGCCATGCACTGGGTCGCGCCGCATCGATTAAGCGAGTATGCCTTCCCGGCGGCCAACCGGCCTATCATTAACGCCGCCCGCCTACCTGACCGGTATGCGATTTTGGAAGGCGATAGCACGGCACAGGTTCTCGACAATCTGGGCAAAATCATCCAAAACAAGATTAGTTTGCTGCAATTGCGTATCAAATCCCTACCCGCCACCGAAATCGACGCCACCTATCAAGCGGTGCTATCGGCGTGCCGGCATAAGAATATCCGGCTGTTGATCAACTCCGATTTACCGATCAGCGAGGCCACTGCAGACGGCATTCATCTCAGCAGCCACGCTTTAATGGCCCGCCGGTCACGGCCGAGGCATCATGATTGGGTCGCCGCTTCCTGCCATAACCAACGGGAATTACAACACGCCGAAAACATTGGCGTGGATTTTGTGGTGCTGGCGCCGATATTAGCGACCCCGACCCATCCCGGCGCGGCTCCGCTGGGCTGGGAGCGCATGATGAAGCTGGTTGAACAGGCCAAATTGCCGGTTTTTGCGTTGGGAGGTTTGAGGCTGGAAGATATGGAGAAAGTTATCCATGCCGGCGGTCAAGGAGTTGCCGGCATCAGCGCCTTTTTATAAGCTACGACCCGAATTTATAGTTCTGAATCGCCGTACTCGGAGTCCGGTTCGGCGGAAATTTGCTTACCCGGAATTTTGTGCGCTTCCGTGGCCCAGTCGCCCAAATCGATCAACCGACAACGCTCACTGCAAAACGGCTTGAAACGCTGTTCAGACACCCATTGCACGAGTTTTTTACAAGTTGGGCAGGCAACCGTTATGACTTGCCGGTTGTTCATTAGACCGCGCAACGCGCCAAGCTAAAGGCAATATCGTCCTGAGTTTGCGTGGGACGGTTTTCATCATTGGACGGTTTCATAAAACGAATACTGAAGCGGTGCTTACCTCCGCTGATTTCAGCAAAACACTGCACCGAGGCCGGCACGCCGACTCGCAATAATTGCACTGGATGCGCCTTGTCCAGCGCTAATTGAAAAAATCCGGCTTGGGCAATTTCCTGTTTAGGTACGCTGCTTTGGCGAATGAAGCCCAGAATCAGATCAATTGCAATACGAATATCAGTAAATGGCAGGGTCCATTGTTCGAGATCTTTCTGTTGTTCGGCTTGGCCTTGCTCCAGCCAGTAATGAAATGCCGGTAAATCAAAGGAGCAACTTCCTCCGGGAATCGAACTGCGCTGAGAAATACTCTGGAACAATCCGCTCTCCATTACGCTAGCCCCGACTTTTCCGCTGGCATTGTACAAATTGCGGCTGGCTTGACTCAGTTCTCCCAGAATCCCCTCCAACTTCCGGCTGTCGACATCCTGACTGTGGCTCAACAATCCCAAAACTTTCGCATGCCGATCCAATTCCTTGATCAATTCAGACTTAAGATCACTACGGCTAAAGATCGTCAATATATCCAGCAACGAGCCGATAGCCGCGCGCTTGTCAAAAACCGAACCGCCCGCCATGAAATGATTGAGCTGTTGAAATAATTGTTCCAGGCGCATAAACACCCGAATTCGTTCGTTAAGAGGGAATTCGTAGGTCGTTTGTGTGTTCAAGCCGATGTTGTCCTAGCGGTGGCTAATAAAAGGTATGAATTGTGCAGACTTTTGACTTGTTCTGCAAGGTACTCGACCGTGGTCGAATTATCGATGATGTCATCGGCAAGCGCCAAACGCTGCTGTCTAGTAGCCTGGTTGGCAATAATCGCCTCGGCTTGAGCCAGGCCAACATGATCTCTAGCCACCACTCGTTGGACTTGGGTTTGTAAGGTGCAATCCACCACCAGCACCCTGTCAACCCGATAAGCATGCTGCGTTTCCACCAACAACGGAATGGCCATAATGCAATAATCGGCCCGCAAGCGGGCTACCTCGGCTTGCATTTCGTGATAAATCAAAGGATGCATGATGGCATCCAAGCGTTTCTTGTCCCGAGGTTCCGAGAACACTCTCCGCCTGAGTTCTGCACGATTCAGCGATCCGTCAAGATTAATGACGGCGTCGCCAAAGGCTTCGGTAATTCGAGTCAGCGCGGGTTGTCCCGGCGCAACCAGTTGTCGGGCTACCAAATCCGCATCGATGATCGGCGCGCCCAACTCCGCAAACAATCCACACACGCAGGATTTGCCGCTGCCGATGCCGCCGGTCAATCCGATTTTGAGCATAACTTAAAGCCCGACCATATTCAGATATAGACGATTGATCTCGCCCCCCCAAATCAAAGCCAGCCAACCGGCTGCAGCCAGATAGGGGCCAAATGGGATCGGACGACTGGCATCATGCCGCTTAAATAATATCATCGCAATACCTATCACCGCCCCCACCAGCGACGACAATAGAATAATCAGCGGCAAATACTGCCAACCCAGCCAGGCGCCCAACATCGCCAGCAATTTGAAGTCGCCATGGCCCATGCCTTCCTTGCCGGTCAACAGCTTGAACAAATGATAAACGCTCCACAAGCTTAAATAGCCGGCAACCGCGCCGATAATGCTGGCTTGGCTATCGGTATACAGCGAAAACAGGCTTAAAAACAACCCCATCCATAGCATAGGCAAGGTGATGGAATCGGGCAGCAATTGCTGATCGATATCGATGAAACTCAATGCAATTAGGCCCCAGGTCAGCAATAAGGCACCCAACATAGCCAAGCTGTAACCGAAATGCCAGGCCATCAGAGCCGAACAAATACCGGAAAAAATTTCAATCAAGGGATAACGCGGGGAAATAGGCGTCGCGCAATGCCCGCATTTGCCGCCCAGCAACAGATAACTCAGCACCGGAATGTTTTGATAGGCTTTGATGTCTGTTTTACAAACGGGACAACGCGACCCCGGCCATAACAAGTTGAATGTTTCTAGCGATTGTTCCGCTGGTAATTGCAGAAACTCAAGGCATTCCCGCCGCCAACCTCTTTGCATCATTACCGGCAAGCGGTAGATCACCACATTCAAAAAGCTGCCTACCATCAAGCCAAGGATAAAGGTAAGGATAACGAGAAGCACAGGTAGATTTCGGAGTAAATCTTGCATTGATAAAGGTTAAACGGGTAAGCCAGAGCCCAGTTTTGCCGACTCCCTAGATCTGAGAAATTAAATTACAAAACATATTTAGATCGCGCTACCCATTTTGAAAATAGGTAAATACATAGCCACTATCAAGCCCCCGATCAATACGCCCAGCACCGACATGATGATGGGTTCCATCAAACTACTCAGGTTATCAACCAAATTGTCGACTTCTTCCTCGTAAAAATCGGCCACTTTGTCCAGCATACTGTCTATCGATCCGGACTCTTCCCCAATCGCCACCATCTGCACCACCATGTTCGGGAACAATCCGGTCTGTATCATCGAAAATTGCAGCTGCTGTCCGGTCGAGACATCATCCCGCATTTTCATCACGCCGTCGTAGAACAAGATGTTTCCGCACGCCCCCGCCACCGAAACCAATGCATCCACCAACGGCACGCCGGCCGCCGACATGGTGGACAAGGTTCGGGCAAAGCGGGCAATCGCGGATTTTTCCAGAATCATGCCTACCACGGGGATCTTTAATAGGGTTCGATCTAGGAAATGATTGAAAGGACGGGAACGCTTCTTGAAGAAACTGAAGGTGTAACCGGCCGCACCGATTACACCGACCACGCTCCACCACCATTCTTTCACCCACTCCGACAAAGCAACGACAAACTTTGTAAACGCAGGCAGATCGGCCCCAAAGCCTTGAAACAATTCTTGAAATACCGGCACCACGAAAATCAACAAAATGGCCGTGACAATGAAGGCCACTACTAATACCGCAATCGGATAGGTCAAGGCCTTTTTAACCTTTTTCCGGATAGACTCGGTTTTTTCCTTATAGGTAGCGATCTTGTCCAGCAAGCCTTCCAAGACACCGGCTTGCTCGCCGGCATTCACCAGATTGCAGAACAAATCATCAAAATAAAGCGGTTTTTTAGCCAAGGCCTGGGCCAGGGTATCGCCGCCTTCGATGTCGGCCTTAATCGACAGCAACATTTCCGACATACTGGCATTATCATGCCCCTTACCGATAATATCGAACGACTGCACCAGCGGTACCCCGGCCTCCAGCATGGTGGCCAACTGACGGGCAAAAACCGCAATGTCGCCGGAGGTGATTTTCTGAGCGGCTTTCCCAAACAGAGGCTTGGGTTTGGGTTTGATCTTGATCACCCTAACCCCCATTTTTCTCAACTCCGTGCGGGCGATGGCATCACTCTTGGCGCTGATCATCCCACCGGTTTTTTTACCCTGCTTGTCGAGACCTTCCCAAATAAAGTCGATTTGTTCTGTTTGTTTGGCCATGGTTTATTCCTTGGTAACTCGATCGATTTCTTCCAGGGAGGTAATACCCTGGCGGACTTTTAGCAAGCCGGATGCTCTCAGGTCGTTGATGCCTTCTTCCTTGGCTAACTCTGCCATTTCCATTGCATTACCGCCGCGTAAAATCAACGCCCGCATTTTTTCAGTGATGGGCAATACTTGGTAAATACCTACCCGGCCTTTATAGCCATTATTGCAATGTTCGCAACCCACCGGCTCGTAAACTTTGAAGCTGCCGATATCTTCCTGTTTGAATCCGGCCGACAACAGTATATTGTCCGGAAAATCGGCTTCTTTTTTACAATATTCACATAAGCGCCGCGCCAAGCGTTGGGCCATGATCAACAGCACCGCGGATACGATATTGAACGGCTCAATACCCATCTGCACCAAGCGGTTAATGGTTTGCGGCGCATCGTTGGTATGCAGGGTTGACAACACTAAGTGTCCGGTTTGCGCGGCCTTGACGGCAATGCTGGCGGTTTCCAGGTCGCGAATCTCGCCAACCATGATCACATCCGGGTCTTGCCGTAAAAATGCCCGCAAGGCTTCGGCAAAAGTCAAACCGGCCTTGGGATTGACGTTGACCTGATTGATGCCCTCCACCGTGATTTCCACCGGATCCTCGGCGGTGGATATATTGCGCTCAACGCTGTTCAAAAGATTCAGGCCGGTATACAGCGACACCGTCTTACCGCTACCGGTAGGACCGGTCACCAACACCATGCCATAGGGTTTGTTGATAGCCGATAAAAATTGTTGTTGTTGAACCGGCTCGAAACCCAATTTTTCAATGCCTATCTGGGCACTGGTGGGATCGAGTATCCGCATCACCACTTTCTCGCCGAACAAAGTCGGACAGGTGTTGACCCGAAAATCGATTGCGCGATTTTTGGAAAGCTGCATCTTAATCCGGCCGTCCTGAGGCACGCGCCGTTCGGCGATGTCCATTTTAGACATGACCTTGATCCTGGAAGTAATCCGATTGGCAATGCCGACCGGGGGGCTGGCAATTTCGGACAAGATACCGTCGGCCCGAAAGCGTATACGGAATTTTTTTTCGAAAGGCTCCAAATGTATGTCCGAAACGCCCTTTTTGATCGAATCCAACAATATCTTGTTAACGAACCGCACAATCGGCGCATCGTCGACATCGGAAGTCGATTCTTCGACCGGTCTTTCATCGCCACTGGAAATATCGATATTATCCAGATCTTCATCCAGCAGATTCGAGATGGTCGCATCAACCGCTTCCAACGCCGTTTCTATGGTTTTGATCAGCTTATCTTCTTCGACCAGAATATTTTCGGTATTCAACCGGGTATGAAATTTTATTTCATCCAAGGCCTGGAAATTAGTCGGGTCGGCAGTGGCGACAAACAACCGATTGCCGCGCTTGAATAAGGGTAAGGCATGATGCTGGCGTATCAGTTTTTCGCTGACCAACCTGATCGGTATCACGCTTAAATCGATAGCATCCAAATCCAACAGCGGCACGCCAAATTCCGCCGACGCCAAGCCCGCAACCGTGCGGCTGTCGACAAATTTATTTTTGACCAGATAGGAAACGAAGGGTTGTTTATTTTTTTGCGCTTCCTGCACGGCTGTTGCGGCGGATTCCTCTGTAAGCAAGCCTTGCTGAATAAGGCATTTAGCCAGACCGCTAAACTGAATATTTGAAGGTGCTGTCGCCATTTATGCCTTTAAGCCCCCGAGGGCACTAGAGGGTATGTGAAGTAATTTCTATTAGTTGTGCTGCAACTATAGATGAATTAAGGATTTTGTCTATAAGCACTCTGCGCACCGACGGCCGGTTAAACAAGGCTAACCGAGCAACTGGGCAATCAAATGTTTGATTGACATTGGCTCGAACGGCTTATCCAGCACGGCCGAAACGCCGGCTTTTTCGATAGCCGCCAAGCGATTCTGATTTTGTTCACTCGTCACCATCAAAATCGGTACGCTGGAGATTTGCTGGTCATCGCCGCGAATCGCCCTGACCAACTGCAAACCATCCATTTCTGGCATATTGAAATCCGTCACCACCAGATCAAAATAATGCTCCTGAAACATCCGCAGCGCCTGCTTCCCGTCGGCCGCGCAACTAATATGCTCTATCCCGATATTATTCAAAACCTTGGTGATATATTTCCGCGAAAACTCACTATCGTCGACCAATAGCACATGCAAATCCTCCACATCGAAATGCTCGAGATCAACCGGTTTCGGATGCAGATAATCCAACGAGGCATTGAGAGCCGTGTCCAGCTCCCGCTGGGAAAATGGCTTGGGCAGAATTGCAATCGCGCCGGCTTGGCGGATCGGCTCAAGGTATTTAATATTGGTTTCACTGGAAATCAGTAAAAAAACCATCTCATAAGACTCGCTGTCCTTGCGAATTTCATGTATCAGATCGACCCCGGTCATATCCGGCAAATACATACTGCTGATAATCAAATCCGGCTTCGCATGCCTAAGATGCTCCAACATTTCACCGCCGCTGGAAACGCAAGTAACTTGCTCAATCCCGCTGTTTTGCAAGCGTTGCTTGATGATGATCTGCTGAGTATGCGAAGGCTCCACCAGGAACACATCGAGACAGGCAATTTTGTCCACGATTATGATTTATGAGTTTTCATGCGATACAAGGTTAAACCGATCTGAGCTTGTTTGACAAAATGCTTGGCCGAGGAGAAATCTTCCGCAGTCAATGCCTGATTACGCGTACCTCGGTCGCAATAAATCAGACCGATAGGCTTTTCTTCAACCCGAATCGGGAACACAAAACATTCGTGTCGACCAAGACTCATATTTATTTGCGTGGTGTAAAGCGCAGCATGCTCGGACGGCTTCAGCCACTGGCCATCATGATCATACAAGGCATGGAAAAGCACATTGCCGTTTGCGTCATCATTGTAGACGTGGAATTTGTCGCTATCAGCCTGTTTTTGCCACCCCAACGAAATTTTTTCACTCAAGGAGTTTTTATCGGGGCTCAGCAGCATAAACAAGATGCGATCCATTTCCACCCCCCGATAGATACCCTCCATAACCATCTCGAATAATACATTCAGATCGATATTGCCGCTAATATGACTGGTAATATCCTGCAATACTTGAAATTGTAACTGTTTCTTATCGGGACGCTCTTCCTCGTGTAATACAACCGCCGGCCCACCATGTTCCTGACTGATAAACCTGGACGCATCAAGCGCGCCAAACTGTTGAGCAATATCCACCGCTCTTGCGGTATTAGCCTTGATTTTAGCCTTGATTAACTCGATCGGTTCGCCAGTTAAACGGTGCAATTCTTTCAAACAGGCCGCCATGGCCTCCGATTCCCAGCCCTGCTTGATCGCTTCGCAAATCCGCCCCCCCATGCATACCGTTTGAATTCTTTTATCCGAGGATTCCGGATGGTTGATAGCGCTTTCAATCAAGCCACCCAAATGCCAGGATTTACTCAATTTCTTGCCCAAATCCGCCAAACTGAAACCCAGCACATTTTTCTCGGCCTTGGCCGCGACAAGTCCGCTGTTCGAAATCAGTTGGTGAATTTTAACAACTTGCTTATTACTCGAGCACCAAAACACCACATGGCCGATATTGTTCAACAGCGCGGCAACAAACACTTCCTCCGGCGACTCATCGCGGAGCAGAATCGCCAATGCACGCGCTTGTGTCGCCGCATGGATGGCTAACGCAATTTCCTGGTTAGCCCGTTCCTTGTTGGCCGACGACAGAATGGCCTCAAAAAACGAACAGGCCAAGGTCAACTCTCGAATCATCTGCAGGCCAAGAATCACAATGGCCCGCGACACGGTGCTAATCCTCTGTCTTGATGGATTGTAATAGGGGCTGTTGCCGACTCTCAGCAATTTGGCGGTGAGATTCGGATCCTGCAGAATAATGGACGCCAACTCCATGGCGCCCTTTTTTTTATCATCGAGCGCTACAAAGATCTGTTGGGCGGTATTGGAGAAAATGGGCATTTCCTCGGCCCGCAGCACCTCAGCCCATTCATCCAGACTACGCGCCTGTTTTTGCAATATGTCCCCGCCTCCCATCTAAAGCGCTTTGATTTTAGCGAATTGTTCGTTGAGATTTTTCAACGAAGACTGCAAGCCGGCCAGCTTTTCCTTTTCCTTGGCGAGGACTTCGGCGGGCGCCTTATCGACGAACGCGGCATTGCCGAGTTTGCCTTCGATGCGCGGCAGCTCTTTTTCGATGCGTTGGATTTCTTTCTCCAATCGCGCCAATTCTGCATCCTTGTCGATCAGGCCGGCCATCGGGATCAGGATTTTCATCCCGCCGACCAGTGCAATCGCCGATTCCGGTGTGTTGTCAGTTACCCTCAACCAGGTAATGCTTTCCAAGCGACCTAGCTTCAGCAAGTAGTTTTCGGTGGATTGCAAAGCTTCCTGGTCCGCCATGGAACCGTTTTGCAGCAACACATTTAGTGGCTTGCCGGGTGCGATATTCATCTCGCCACGTATCCGGCGAATTCCAAGAATGAATTCCTTTACCCATTGGATTTGCTCTTCAGCAAAGAGGTCGATGGTTTTATCTGTTTCCCTTTCCGGATAGGGTTGCAGCATGATGGTCGCCGCAGTAACACCGGCCAGCGGTGCGACCCGTTGCCAGATTTCCTCGGTAATGAACGGCATGATCGGATGCGTCAGGCGCAATACAGTTTCCAGTACGCGCAGCAAGGTTTGGCGCGTGCCGCGTTGCAATAAAGGATCGTCACTTTGCAGCGAAATTTTCGCCAGTTCCAGATACCAGTCGCAGTATTCGTTCCAGGTAAACTCATAGATCGCTTGCGCGGCCAGATCGAAGCGGTAGCCTTTGATTGCGTCATTGGTGGCTGCGATAGTGTGGTTCAGCTGTGCCAAAATCCACAGATCGGCTTTACTATAGTGACACTCGGCGCAATCGACACCGTTATCCTGCTCTTCGGTGTTCATCAGCACGTAACGCGCGGCGTTCCACAATTTATTGCAGAAGTTGCGGTAGCCCTCGGTACGTTGCAAGTCAAAGCGAATGTCGCGGCCGGTCGATGCCAGTGAGGCAAAGGTAAAACGCAAAGCGTCGGTGCCAAACGACTGAATGCCGTCCGGAAATTGCTTGCGGGTGGCTTGTTCGATTTTCTTGGCCAGATGCGGCTGCATCATACCGGACACGCGTTTTGCCACCAAAGCTTCCAGATCGATACCGTCGATGATGTCGATCGGATCGAGCACGTTACCTTTGGATTTGGACATTTTTTGGCCTTCCGCGTCGCGCACCAGGCCGTGGATGTAAACTTCCTTAAACGGCACTTCGCCCTGGAATTTCAAGCCCATCATAATCATCCGCGCCACCCAGAAGAAAATGATGTCAAAACCCGTCACCAACACGCTGGTGGGATAATGCTTCGCCAATTCCGGTGTTTGTTCCGGCCAGCCCAGCGTCGAGAACGGCCATAAAGCCGACGAGAACCAGGTATCCAGCACGTCTTCGTCTTGCTTTAACGGGTAATCGGCGGCCAGACCATGCGTGGCGCGAATTTCGGCTTCGGAATGGCCGACATAAGTATTGCCTTGGTCGTCGTACCAGGCTGGAATGCGGTGGCCCCACCAAATTTGCCGGGAGATGCACCAGTCCTGGATGTTGCGCATCCATTCGAAATAGGTGTTTTTCCAGTTGTCCGGCACGAATTTAATGGCGCCGGTTTCGACCGCTTCGATGGCCGGTTTCGCCAGCGGGGCGATTTTGACGTACCACTGGTTGGTCAACAAAGGCTCGATCACCGCGCCGGTACGGTCGCCGCGCGGCACCATCAATTTGTGGTCGGCGATTTTTTCCAGTAGGCCTTGCGCTTCCAGATCGGCGATGATTTTTTTGCGGGCTTCGAAACGGTCCAGACCGATATAGGCTTCCGGAATTAATGTATATTCGTCGTCGTTGCCGCGTATCGCCGCATCGACCGTGAAAATATTGATCAAGCCGCCGTGCGGCAGGTCGGCAATCGCCGAGATTTGTTTATGCCGCGACCAGACTTCATAGTCGTTAAAGTCGTGAGCCGGGGTAATTTTTACGACGCCGGTACCGAATTCCGGATCGACATACTCGTCGGCAATGATGGGAATGCGACGGCCGGTCAGCGGCAATTCGACGAATTCGCCGAGCAGATGTTTGTAGCGCTCGTCATCGGGATGAATCGCCACCGCCGCGTCGCCGAGCATGGTTTCCGGGCGGGTGGTTGCCACCAATAAATGACCGGTGCCGTTGGTCAGCGGGTAACGCATATACCACATCGAACCGTTTTCTTCCTCCGACAACACTTCCAGGTCGGAAACGGCGGTATGCAACACCGGGTCCCAGTTCACCAGGCGCTTGCCGCGATAGATCAGGCCTTCTTCATAGAGTTTGATGAACACTTCCTGCACCGCGTCCGACATACCGTCGTCCATGGTGAAGCGTTCTTTTTCCCAATCCAGCGACGAACCCATGCGCCGCAATTGCCGGGTGATGGTGCCGCCGGACTCTTCTTTCCATTCCCAGACTTTCTCGATAAACGCGTTGCGGCCCAAATCGTGGCGGGTTTTGCCATTGGCGTTGATGATGCGCTCCACTACCATTTGGGTGGCGATACCGGCGTGGTCGGTGCCCGGCTGCCACAGGGTGTTATAGCCTTTCATGCGGTGGTAGCGGGTCAGCGCATCCATGATGGTGTCTTGAAAGGCATGGCCCATGTGCAAACTGCCGGTGACATTCGGCGGCGGAATCATGATGCAATAGGAGTCGCCATTTTGCTTGGCGGCAAAATAACCGCTCTCTTCCCAAAGTTGATACCAGCGTTGTTCGATAGCGTGCGGGGAATAGGTTTTTTCCATGGCGATAGTCAAGTAATCTTATTTTTGTAAAAACGAGAGGGCTATTTTAACCGCAAAATGCCGGGCGGCCAGGTTTTGCGCTTTTCCGGATCGTAAAGCCTAGCAGTAACGGCTATTTCCGTATCGGAGCCTGCTGATTGCGCAAATAGTTGGCGCTTCTGGTCAGCATGTCCAACAAAGGTGCCGCGCCGGCAATCGCCACAGCGTCGACCAGACAATACCATGCCGCCACCCCGCTTGGAGGATTGCCTTGCGGTAATTTCGAGGCCGGGTCTATTTCCGCCCAAGCCCAAGTGCCGGCACTGGTACCGACAATCTCCAACCAGGAGGTAATAAAGAAGGCTCCCAGATACACCATGGGTGAACGGCCTTTAAATAGATAAATTAAAAATACGCAAAACAACACCGCGCCGATTACGTCCTGCCGCTGCGACCAACTGCTTAGCCCCCACAACGCCCACAGGCCGCAAACACCAACGACAAACAAGGCGATACGCCGCGCATGTTGCTGAAAAAAACCCGATCGCCCTAGCGCCACTGCGGTCAAATACACCAAGCCATGCCCGGCGGGCACGTAGGCCGGCACATTCTCGAAGCGATAGATATAACCTTTCATGTAAATGGATGCGAAATATTCGCCCACTACCGCAAACATCACGGCCACCGCGACCTGGGTACGAACGTATTTGCATTCGCCGCGCAGAAAGCCGATCAAAAACAGCCAGCCGAAGAAGGCCAGTACATATTGAAGGTACTGCGGCGCAAAGCCGTCGGTAGTCAGGCAGATGGTGGTCGTCACAAAAGTAAAAGCGGCAATGAAATAATCCCGGTGCCTATGTTCCGCAACCGAGTCCGCCGAGGGAAAATGAGGAAGACTAAAAAACGTCATTGTTGTTCTTGAAAATTAGATAAATGCATAAGCAACCGCAATATAGCGCAGAGCTTTGCCAAAAAAAATAGCTATTACGGAGGACAGCAGCGACAACTTGAGCCAACCGCCGGCAAAACACAAACCATCCCCCACCAACGGCAACCAGGAAAACAATAATGCCCAGCTACCCCAATGCCGTACGGTCAGCAATGATTTTCGATGCTTGTCCGGCAACAGGGCTTCGGCGGGATATTTCTTGGCGGCCCAAAGCCCGAGCCACCAGGTAGTCAACGCTCCCAAGGTATTGCCGACAGTCGCCACCAACACTAACTGCTCGACGGCATACTGCCGACTGCTGACCAAATAGGCCAATACCGCTTCGGAACCGCCGGGCGCTATGGTTGAGGAAATAAAAGCACTGATGAACAAACCCAATACGCCTAACGATTCTATCGCCAATTTGTTGCTCCCATAAAAAAGCCCCTGAAACATGCTGTTTCAGGGGCTTTTATCGGTTGATGTTATTTATCGGGTAACGGAATGGCTTTTTTGCTTGAAAGCACTTTCAGCAATTTGCCGACCAAATCCACGGCAAAACCAATCCCTTCGGAAATCCATTCAAATACGGTAGCGATGACTTCGCCGGTACTCATACCTTTAAATCGCTTGGCCAGAAAGGGCGCGGCTAACACACCGATGGCCAAACCGACCACACCCACGCCGGATATGAAAGCCTCATCGTTTGCCGGCTTGGCATCAGCGGCCTTGGCACTAGGTGCGTTGGCGGCCGCCGCAACGGATGCGGCAATTGCGGCCGTTTCTTGCGCGGCAAACTCTTTAGGCGCAAATGGTTTTCCACTGTAATCATCGGGGAAGATACTAGCCGTCACACCCGGAATACTCGGCAAATCCTCGCCCCCTTTTCCCACTTTCAACTGGGCTTTCATGCCTTTTTCCATGTGCTGGGCAATATCGCAATGCACCAGATAGGTTTTATCACCGGGTGGCAGAATCAACGTGCCGGACACACTGCCCGGTCCGCTAACTTCAAGATGGAACATACCTTTAGGGTACAAATATTTGGGCAAGCCATGCATCATCCATTGGTGCCGAATTTCGTCATCATTGACAAAATGCACGGTTAACTTGGTGCAAGGCTCGAATTGGAATTCTTGTTGATCGAATGCGAACATGGTGCCGGGAAACTTTTCGGAATATTTATGTCCGGCATGCACGGTGATTTCCTTGGTTGCGGCAATTTTGTCGCATCCGCCCGGCAAGGTGTCGGCGTTTTGCCCCATCACCATACCGCCATCCATATCCATCAAATGGCCGTCGCCGTGATCCATCATGTTTTTGTGTTCTTGAAATTCTTTTGCGGAAACACTGGCAACAGATAGTGCACAGACTAAAGCGGCAATTGATACTGTTTTGACCATTAGAGTAATACCTCTATAACACCGAAGTTTGAAAAATCTTGTACAGCGTACTCATGGATTTCGGCTCGATCCGAACCGAGGGTTTATCCCGACGTTTTGCAAAGACAGGATAAACCCCGATAAGTTTAAATTTCCTTGGCTCTACCGATGAGTTCGTCAACTTTACGTTTAAAACCTGCGTTGGACAGATATAAAATGTACAGACCCGCAAAGAACACCAGCGCATACAGACCCATGCTGCCTTTACTGGTCGGTTGGCCTTCGCCGGCCTTGAAACTCATATGAGCATCCAAGCGCTCGCCGCTATCTTGCAACAAGGTAATGTGGATCAGATATTTACCCGGATCAGGCACACCATTAGGCAAGTTCAAAATAACGGTACCGGATTTGTGTTTTTTAGGCTCTTCATAGAACACCCGCGTACCTTCGGGCTCCTTGGTGACTTCAAACTCAACCGTCATGTTGCGATAACGCTGATCCTGATAATCGAATACCAATTGAGTCAGCGAATTGGTGTCCGGTATGTTTCCGCAGAATTCTTCCGCCGGATAGGCTTTAGGCTGATAGGCCGTGTAATGGATCCAATGATCTTTTTCCAGCTCGAACTTGCACTGGTCGGTATCAGTACCCGCGGCGCCGCCATGAGCCCATAGCGTAGAGGAAAAAACCAGGCCGATGAGGCCGAACAGACTATTTCTGAAAAGACGAGTTGTTTTCATGTTTACCCTTCCCGTTGTTGATAGTTTTAATTATTATTTCATGCGGTTAAGCATGATGTGACCGCAAGCTGCAAGCGAAAAAAACCGATTACAACCCTATAAAAATCCGGCCTAACTCTAGCACATCACCCCTAGCAAATAAAGGCAATACTTATATTGCCGGGAACATCCGTCCGCATCGCCCGATTTTATTCCCGATAGCCCATAGGTCCAAATTCGAATTGAGCCCGCGCCACTCCCGTTGACACCAGACGCCGTTCGACTCGGTCCGATGCTTTGCAAAAGCATGAGGCATCCGGTTAAATAGTGATGCTTAATCAAGATTTTTTTGTCATCTCCCAAAGACAATCCTTATAATGAGGTAATCAATCTTTCCGCTACAACTTTACACTACTCCAGAGCCCCAAGCCCCTGTCCGGTTTACCACAAAAACAATATGTCCAAATTAATCAAATCCGCCGAATGGAACGCCGTCAAACAACATCATCAAACCATTGTCGGCAAATTTTGCATGAAAGAGGCATTTGCCACGGATCCGCAGCGCTTTGACAAGTTTTCCGTCACGTTCAACGACTTGTTGTTTGACTACTCAAAAAACCTGATCACCGAACAAACCCTGCCGTTACTGATCGAACTGGCTAATCGCGCGGAACTTTCCAAAAAAACCGAGGCTATGTTTTCCGGCTCCATCATCAATACCACCGAAAAACGCGCGGTACTGCATACCGCATTGCGTAATCGCAGCAATGAACCGGTCTATTTTCGCGGCCAGGATGTGATGCCCGAGATCAACAAGGTTTTGGCGAAAATGCGCGTATTCACCGAGCAAGTCCGCTCCGGCGCCTGGACCGGTTTCAGCGGCAAAGCCATTACCGACATCGTCAACATAGGCATCGGTGGCTCCGATCTAGGCCCGAAGATGGTCGACACCGCCTTGACCCCTTACGGCAAGGAAGGCCTGAAAGCGCATTTCGTTTCCAATGTCGACCAAACCGACATCGTCGAAACCTTGCAACGCCTGAATCCTGAAACCACGTTGTTTTTGATTTCATCAAAAACCTTTACCACCCAAGAAACCATGACCAATGCCCGCTCGGCACGCAATTGGTTTTTGAGTTCGGCCAAGGATCCCGCGCATATTTCTAAACATTTCGTGGCGATTTCGACCAATATCGAAAAGGTCAAGGAATTCGGCATAGACCCCGACAACATGTTCGAATTCTGGGACTGGGTAGGCGGCCGCTATTCCTTGTGGTCGGTGATCGGCATGTCCATAGCCCTCTACATCGGCATGGATAATTTCGAGGAATTGCTGATGGGCGCCCATCTGGCGGATGAACATTTCCGCAGCGCGCCGTTTGAACAGAACATTCCGGTGATCATGGGCTTGCTAGGCATTTGGTATAACAATTTCTTCGAAGCCGAAACCTATGCCATATTGCCTTATGCGCAGTCGCTGAAGTATTTCGCCGACTATTTTCAACAAGGCGACATGGAAAGTAACGGCAAAAGCGCCACCATCAGCGGCGATAAAGTCGATTACAACACCGGACCGATTATTTGGGGCCAACCCGGCACCAATGGCCAACATGCGTTTTTCCAGCTGATCCATCAAGGTACCAAACTGATTCCAGGCGACTTTTTGGCGGCGGCGCAAAGCCAGTACGACCTGCCGGACCACCACGACATTCTGATTTCCAACTTTCTGGCACAGGCCGAAGCCTTGATGCGCGGCAAAACCGAAGCGGAAGTCAGACAGGATTTAAGCCACGAACCCAACCTGGACGACGCACTGATTGCTTCTAAAATCTTCGAAGGCAACAAACCGTCCAACTCGTTTTTGTTCAAAAAATTGACTCCCAGAACCCTGGGCAGCTTGATTGCGTTTTATGAACACAAAATCTTTGTCCAAGGCGTAATCTGGAACATTAACTCCTTCGACCAAATGGGTGTGGAACTCGGAAAAGTCCTGGCCAAGGCGATTTTGCCGGAATTGAAAAACGACGATGAAATCACCAGCCACGACAGTTCCACCAACGGCTTGATCAATACCTATAAAAAACTGCGTAAAGCCTAATTTCTTGGATGCCGCCGAGCATCCCTAAACTCGGCGGGTCATTAGGCGATTTAAGGCAATAAATGAACCCAAGCCAAGCAATTTGCCGTTGACTGAGCGGAGTCGAAGTCAACTGTTCGCTTCGACTCCGCTCAGCGAACAATACGAAATGGAGGCAATCGTTCTGAAAAAACGCCTAAGGATTTGGTTGGAAATAATTTCCTTGAATTCATTCGCCCCTACAAGACATTCGAATATCGGGAACTTATTTTTGATGGAATCCTGAGATTATCGAAGCAACTCTGATTGCCGAATCGCCACGAATCACTCCTAGGTCGATTTCAACTTGATGCCAATGCCTTTACCGCATTGCGCATCAACTGCAAACATTCACGGCTGGCGGCCAGATCCAGCGCACTAAAATCGTCCTGCGTGGTCAGTAATGGGTTGGCACCGGCTTGCAGCAATTGCGCCACCACCAGGTGTTTGCCGCTGGAGGAAGAATAGGTCAACGCGCTGGCACCGCTGGGATTTTGATAATCGATGTCGATCCCGGCTTGCAGCAACAAGGCAATACACGCATTGGACTCGGCAAAACAAGCGGCCCATAAGGCATTGTTGCCATAGGCATCCAACACTTTCAGATCCGCGCCTTGCTGTATTAGCCGGCTCAGCACATCGTCACGAGCTTGTTGCGCGGCCAGAATGAGCGCGTGTTTACCACTGTTGTTAACCGTTAACGGCAGCCGGCTGTCAAAACCGTTATCCAGCAGCCAGCGGCTAATATCGTCATGTAATTGCATGGCCGCCCCTGTTTTAAACCAGCGACGGACGGTGAAGCAGAGACCAATGACCGATGCCGGCGGCATGCAGCTTTTCCCTCAATTCCAACCGTCCGGCCTCGCCCTTGCCGCGCAGAAACTTCAACTCCGCCACGGTCAGCAAGGTTGCCGCGATCAGCTTCAGCGTACCGCCCGGCATCGCCAGATCAGAATATCCGTTTCCGGGCGTGCTCAACAATGCGCCAACCCGGCCGCGGCCATCCTTGATATGGTCGATATTGAATTCCAGCGACAAGATTTCGCCATTCAGCAATTTTTCGGACAAGCGGGGATAGCCGGCCAAGGTATGGCTGACTTCGGCCAACATCGGGAATAGCCAGGTATCGGCCAGCGCGGTAAGCGGTGCATCGGCGGCAATGCCGGCGTCGGGCGTTTCGATAAACACTTCCAGTCCCAGGCCGGTCTCCGGTTTGTCACGCTCCACCCAAGGATCGGACAAGCCGTCGGAAATGATGCAGGCATTAGCCCCATGCCGAGCCGCCAACCAGGCGGCACCGGCCGGCCATTCAGGCCCGTCGCTCATCGGCCCCATCAGCGAGGTCAGCGAGGCAATCTGCGGGCCAAATAGGGTTTTGATGGCCGCGTGCCGGGCCTCGGTAGCCATATTCAAGCGATCGGCATAAGTCAGGCCGACAATATATTCAGAGCTCATGGTTAGCGGGGGAGGCTAAAGTTTCAAGGCGTTGCCGGACAGTCAGACGGACTTCTTCATCCGGATCGTCCCGCATCAGTTGCAGCAAATCCGGTTCCGCCCGCAACGCCACTTCGTAGCGCACGGCCCAATCTTCATCCTTGCTCAGCATAACTAGGTCGTCAACCTCCATCCGCTGAGCCACAATCCGGCGGATTTCGACTTCGGCGTCGTGCGCCAGCAAACCCAGACTGACTCGAGGAATACGGGTGGCAACGATGCGCCGGACTTCGCTATCCGAATCGGCCACCAAACGAAACAAGCGGCCCAGCGGCAAGCGCCGGGCGACATAGACCCGCACCAAATAATCGGAATCGTCGGCCATCAATTCCAGTTCATGTTCCGGCAAACGATCGGCAACGGTGATTCTGACCTCGCGGTCGCTATCATTACGTAACTGGACCAGCCATTCCAGCGGAACCCGATAAGCCAGCACCCGCCTTACCGCTTCGTCCGGATCGGTCATCAGCGGCTGTAATTTATTGGTGGGCAAATATCGGGCGGCAATGGCGCGCCGTTCCCAAAACGGGTCGTGGGCGTAATCCGGCGCAAAGCCGGGGTGCGCCTTGAAAAAACGGTCGATTTGCCGACCGCTATTCGCCGCCACGCAACAATCGCCGGGTTTACAGGTGCCGGCCTCCAGCAAACTGGCACGAAAGGAACAACTAGCGCAATCGGCCAGCGGCGTTATATCTTGCTCGGGATCTGTTTGCGCCATGATAGTCACGCCGCGGTTACCGGTAACAGTTGCGGGGTGATCTGCGCCAACCAGGTTTTGATCCGTTCCTCGGTCAAGTGCGGTTGGCCGCGTTGATCGATGACCAGACCGACAAACTGATCGTCGATGATGGAATCCGAATGTTCGAACTGATAACCGTCGGTACTCCAGCGGCCGATGATGTCGGCGCCATAACCGTAAAACACCCGATATAATTGAATCAGCGAACTGGCGAAGCGCGAGGCATAGCGCTCCTGATGGCCCAGGCCGAACAGCGCCACCCGTTTACCGGACAAATCCACACCGTCCAGATAGGGCACGAACTCCGCCCAATTAGCTTCCTGGCAGCCTACCGCCAATCCCGGCAAATCGCCGACACCGTAACTCGGCGTACCCAGGATCAACGCATCGTACTGTAGTAGCTCGGCCGGACTGGCCCGATTGATATTTTTGGGTTTATCGGCCAGTTCCTCGCCCAAAAGACTATAGATTTTCTTGGCAACCAGACGGGTGCTGCCGGTATCGGTGCCGAAAAAAATACCGATTTTGCTCATAAATCACCTGTAATCGAGATTGCGGGATGGGCCATGCAGCCTTTTGCTTAAGTCCAGCAAAATTCGATCCAAATTCTTGGCATCAAAAATAAAAATTTTTCCATTAATTTTCATTGAGATACAGGAGCCATTACCTGAAAAATATTGAACTCAGTGAAGGTATGGCTACAATTGCGGCAAAAAGGAACAATTTGTAACACCCACGCATACTGTCAAATACAAGACAGAGGCTGCCGAGAATAGGCGGTCTTGTCATTCTTGGCACAAAGCAAGTTTCCACGCTCGGACCAGTTTGCCCATATAAAAAGCGAAGCAAATCCGATGCGATACGCTCATACACAACGAACTATTTTCTTAAGCTCAGTCGGGAAGGTTTACACATGGCAATTCTTCGCTGCAACAATTGCTCATATCTAAGGGAAGTTTCGAATGATCATGTCGGCAAGGCCGTGAAATGCCCGGTTTGCGAAAAAGCGGCTGTTATTCATGACACCGTCGAGTTTGTAAAAAAACTGATAGACAAATACGGCGTGTTGCTTGGCAAATACCGGGAGTTGGAACAACACGGCAATGCTGAAAAAGAGACCGGTCAATCCGGCCTTCCGCCGGCCAAAATCGAAGACCTGGATTTGCATAATACGGCCGTCATGAGCAACAGCATGCAATACAAACCAATTATCACCTGGTTTGAACGTAAAGACATTCAAGTCGGAGTCAATCATGAAGCTCTCGATACTCAAGGATTTTACGATGAGGTGGCCGTCGAACTCGGCGACAATATCGAGGTATTGCAAGACATCCTGGATAAGATCAGAAAAACCCAGCGGAATAACTATACCTCGGTGGTATTGAACCTGACTAACACTAGCCAGAATCAGATTAAAATCATTACCAGATTTTGTAAAAACCTGTATGACTTCTCGTTTGTCGCCAAGTATTTTTATAATAAAAACGAAAAAAGAGTCCACCTGACTTTACAGTCCGCACCGGCGATCGTTAGCTTCTTCAATGGCGAATGGTTGGAATGGTATGTGTTTATGACGCTATTGAAGCACTGCTATGAAAGCAATGGGCTTTTCTCCTGCCTGAGAAATTTCAATATTCAATTCGCCAATGAAGACAAATACGAAGTCGATGTGTTTTTTCTGTTAAATAGCCGAACGCCGGTATTTATCGAATGCAAATCCGGCGAATTCCGGCCTTTTATCGAAAAATACAGCAAAATGCGGCGCAGACTCGATATCAACAAAGAAAACTTTCTATTACTGGTTTTAGGCCTCAGCGATGAACAAGTGCAAGGCCTAACCAAAATGTACGACATTACTTTCGCCAACGAAAAAACTTTTCTCCCTCATATTACGGGACTAATGGCTACAAAATAAGCGTTTTGCCCTTATTCAGCGAGAGCCATATCGGAATGGTTTATTGACTATCCCCCACCGGCGCGGCAAACGCATCCGACACCAAAGTCCCGACATCGCCGCCGGTCAAGGATTTTAAGAACGCAACCAGATCGGCGACTTCCGCGTCCGACAAACCCAAGGGTTTGATCAACGGCGACAAGTTGTCGTTGGCGATGCCGCCCTGGTTATAAAACCGCGCCACGTCCTCTAGTGTCGCCAGCGAGCCGTTGTGCATGTAAGGCGCGGTCAATGCGACGTTACGCAACATGGGGGTTTTATAAGCCCAGCGATCGGCCGGATTCTGGCTTATTTCGTAATAACCGAGATCGTTCGGCTTTTCCGTGCTCAAGCCTTGCAGATTTTGCCTATCGACATCAACAAACACTCCCGGTGCGACTTGCACTTTTTGCTTGTCCGGCGATTTTTGCATGGACTCGGCATAGCCGATACCCGTGTTATGGCGTTTGTGATCGGTGAACAAGGCCGATTTGTCGCCGACGTCATGGCAGGCGCCGCATCCGGCCTTACCGGTAAATAACGCGAAACCGTGCTTGGCTTGATCGCTCAGCGCATCCTTCTGCTTGCCGAAATACCAGCGGTCGAATGGCGAATCGGCCGAATTCAATGCGCGCTGATAACTGGCCAGCGCCTGGCCGACGGTTTCCATCGTTGGGCCTTTGTTAAAGGCTTTTTCGAACAGGCCACGATAGTCGGTGCTGACTTTCAGTTTATCCAACACATGGCCGATGGATGGATTGGCCATTTCGTTATGCGCCAGCAGCGGCCCCCAAACCTGTTGCTCCAGACTATTCTCGCGGCCGTCGTGAAACAACAATTGCGCATAGCCAACGTTGTACAACGACGGACTGTTACGCCGAACGCTACGGCCTTCGATCCCGACCGCGGTAGCCATTTCGTTACTGCTGAAACCCTGCTCGGGGATATGGCAAATCGCGCAGGAAAAGGTATTGTTCAGCGACAAGCGGCGGTCGTAGAATAATTTGCGACCCAGTGCGATCTTGGCCGGCGTCATCGGGTTGTCGGCCGGCACCGGCAATTTCGGCAATCCCAGCGGCGGCTTTTGGGCAAAACTTATTAGCTTGGCTGGCTTGCCCTGGCGTTGTTCCAGTGCCAACGAACGGGTCTGGTAATCGGTTTGTTGATAGTCCTGCTTGTTGTCGCCGGCCCGATACAGCATGTCCGCATTCGGCTGTTGCGGCACGGCTTGGGGGGTAGTCCCGGCCAATAAGGTTTTGACATCGTTAATCAGCGTGTCGGCATGCAGAAAATCGACACTATAAATATTGCGAATCTGTTTGTCGGTGTCGATCAGATAAACCCTAAGCAAATGCGAGAAGGTGCCGGTGAACTGGCCCTTGTCGTCATAAATTTTTTGCACGTTTTGCTGATAGCCGTCGAGGATGGGCTTCAAGGTTTGTTCGTCGCGGGTAGTCAGAAACTGCCAGTCGAAGTCCCCTGTCTTAAAGCCCTCGCCGTAGTGGCGCATCATTTCCGGGGTGTCCTGGATTGGGTTGAAGCTCAGAGTCAACAGCCGCAACTTAGCGGCCAGATCCGGCTGTTTTTGCAACTGCCGGCTAATCTTATGCAAGACCTGGGTTGCCAGCGGGCAACCGTTGACGTCGCTGCACGCGGCATAGATAAAACTCAGCAACACCAGTTTGTCGCCCATCAATTGATGCAGATGCTTAGCTTGGTTTTGCGCCGTCAGCACCTCGCCGTCGGCGGCCAAGCCTATCGCCGGCAAGGCATAACTGCCGGGCGCGGCGGATTCGAACGGCAGCGCGGTGTAGCCGGGGGCTAGCGGTTTACTTTCCTCCGCCCAAACGTCGGTCAACGCGCAACTCAACACCCAACAATAAAAAAAATTTTTCATAAGCACCACTGATGATGGAAACAATCCCCCCATAACCTCCTGTCTATTTGATGATCATCCCTAAAACAGCCATCCGGAATGGCTTATATTGACGCAATCCTTACTGGTTTTCCTGCATGTCCAAAGCCGCCTGATACAGGCGCTTCTTGCGCTGGCCGGTGATTTCGGTCGCCAGCGCCACGGCGGTTTTGATCGAGCATTCGCTTAACAGCAGGCGCAGAATTTTTAGATGCTCCTCGCTCAGCTGTTGTTGATCGACTTCGATTTTGCGGCCCGCCACGATCACCACGAACTCGCCCTTGCGCATATTCTCGTCGCTTTGAACCTTTTGCAAAGCAGCGGCCAGCGGCGCCTTGACGATAGTCTCATGCAGCTTGGTGATTTCGCGGGCGATAACGATTTCGTGTTCGGGCGGAAAAATGCCGGCCATATCTTCCAGCGCCGCCTGAATCCGGTGACTGGATTCGTAGAATGCCCAAGTCGAAGTATCGCTCAGTTTATCTTGAAAAAAACTTTTACGGGCCGAGGCTGTGCGCGGCAGAAAGCCCTCGAAGCTAAAGCGGGTGATAGGCAGGCCGGACACCGACAATGCCGCGATCAGCGCGCAGGCGCCCGGTATCGGCGTAACCTCCAGCCCATCTTGTCTGGCCAGCTTTACCAGCGGCAATCCGGGATCGCTGAGCAACGGCGTGCCGGCATCGGACACCAGCGCTATCGATTGACCATCGCGGATTTTATCCACCAACCCTTGCGATGCCCTGTCTTCATTGTGTTGATGCAGCGAGATCAGCGGTTTGTTGATGCCGTAATGTTGCAGCAGCATTTTGACGTGGCGGGTATCCTCGGCGGCAATCAAATCGACTTGTTTCAGCACCTCAAGCGCGCGAAAGCTGAAATCGGCCAGATTACCTATTGGGGTGGCAACCACGTATAATTTTCCGGACATCTGTTTTTAAGCCCTCCGATGCTATGACTGATATAAAAGTTCGCTTCATTATGCCCCGTCACTTGGCGATTTGCTGGATTTTTGCCGTGGTTTTGCTGACGTCTTGCAGCAGCGAGCCGGTGAAAAACAAGCCGATTCTGGAAGTACAAACCCAGCCCAAGCAGCGCATGCCGGCCAAACCGGCGGTAAAAAGCTATGGCTTGGCCAATGATCAGGCATCCAATTATTTATTGAACGCCGACACCTTCATTCAGTCCGGCGACAGCCAATCCGCCAGAAAACAATTGGACCTGCTCAATCAAGCCGAGTTGTCGCCGGAACAGCGCGGCAAATTCAATTTGCTGGACGGGCAAATAGCCTTGAGCATGGGCGATGCCGAGCAGGCTTTGCAGAAGTTGAAAATCGCCCGCCCCGCCTTATTGTCGACACAGGACAAGATTAATTATTACCAATCGTTAGCGTTTGCCCATCTGTTAATGGGCGATGTGCTGCCGGCCGTCAGCGCCCGGATAAAATTGGGGAACTTGTTGCAAAAGCCCGAGCAGCAACAGGCCAATATTGCGGCCATTCTGGATATGCTCAGCGTAATGCCCGAACAAACGCTGACTGCACAGCCGGAAATAGCCGACGAATTGAGCGGCTGGATGTCCTTGGCCAAAATCCTGAAGCAACGGCATCAACCGGGAGCCGATATTGGCGGACAGATTCAGCAATGGCGGCTGAATTATCCGGGCCATTCGGCCAATGCCGATTTTTTACAGGCCTATCTGGCTAATTCACCGGTTTCCGCTCAGCCGTCCGAAGCCGGACTGGCGTCCGCCCCGGCCCAATCCGCCGGAGCCACGATTGCGGTGTTGCTACCCACATCCGGCCCCTACGCAACGGCCGGCAAAGCCATCAAGGACGGCTTGACGGCGGCCCACCGCCTGGCGGCTAGCGCCGCGCCGCAAGTCCCGCTGAAATTTTACGATAGCGCCGAAGAGGATATTACCGACCTCTATCAGCGGGCGGTTAGCGAAGGCGCCACCCAGGTGATCGGCCCGTTGATCAAGGAACAAATTCAGGCTTTGGCGGCTAGCGCCGAGTTGACGGTGCCGATATTGGCACTGAATCATGTCGAAAATTTAATCCAGAATAATCTATATCAATTTGGCCTGAGCCCGATAGACGAAGCCGATGCGCTAGCCCTGAAAGCCCATGGCGACGGCCGGCAAAGCGCATTAATCCTGGTACCCAATACCGCTCAAGGCGAGCGCATCGGCAATTATCTGGCATCGTCCTGGCAAAGCCGTGGCGGCATCGTGGCCGGCATGCAAAATTACGATCCCAAACAGCATGAAATAGTCGACAAGTTCAACCAACTGGTCAATTCCGCCAGCTATCCCGGCGGCCAACAACCGGCACGGGCTGTTTTGCTCAGCGCCAATGCCGAGGCCGCCCGCGAGCTGGCACCGCAGTTGAAATATCAACAAAACGCCGACCTGGCGGTTTATGCAATGCCTACCATCTATTCGGGACGGCCCAGTCCGGTGCAAGATGCCGAGCTGGGTTCATTCCACTTTTGCGATGTGCCTTGGCTGTTCGCCGATTATTATGGCGGCCCCTTGAGCCAATCGGCATTACAAAATAGCTGGCAAGGCCTCTCCGAAACGGTCACTCGCCTGATGGCATTGGGCATCGATGCCTATAATATCGTTGGCCGCTTGGATCAATTGGCCGGCTCACCCTATGCGGGCGCCACCGGCCAGTTAGCCCTGAGTGGCGACAATCGGATTACCCGTAAACTAGTCTGCGCGCAATTCAAGGGCGGCGTGCCGGTAGCCACCGGCTTTGCCCAGTGAGCTTGTTCGGCAAACCCAAACCAGAGCATTTAGTCAAGGGCGACAGCGCCGAACTGCAAGCCTTGACCTATTTACAACAGCAGGGATTGGCCTGGGTTTGCAGTAATTTTCGTTGCAAAGCCGGAGAATTGGACTTGGTCATGAAAGATGGCGCCGCGCTGGTGATCGTCGAAGTACGCTACCGAAAATCGGAACAATTCGGCGGCGCCTTGGCCAGCATCACCCGACAAAAACAGGCGCGCATCGTCGCCGCCACCCAACACTATGTCATAATCAACCATCTGAGCCATTGCGCCATCCGCTTCGATGTGGTGGCCGTCTCCGGCGACAACCGCATCAACTGGATTAAAAACGCTTTTCAAACCTGACTACTTTATGAGCTTACAAGACCGCATCATCGCCCATTTTTCCGACAGCATCCAAACCAAGCAGGACGCCATGGCCAGCCTGTGCGAGCTGATAGAATTCGCCTCGCAAAAAATCGTCGAAGCCTTGGTGAACGACAAAAAAGTGCTGACTTGCGGCAATGGCGGTTCTGCCGGCGACGCCCAGCATTTTTCCTCGGAAATGCTGAACCGGTTCGAGCGCGAACGCCCCGCCCTGCCGGCGATTGCGTTGAGTACCGACACCTCGACCATCACCTCGATCGCCAACGACTACCATTACGATGAAATCTTCGCCAAGCAATTGCGCGCGCTGGGCCAGCCCGGTGACATTTTGCTGGTCTACACCAGCAGCGGTAATTCCGGCAACATCATCAAGGCGGTCAAGGTCGCGCATGAGCGCGACATGACCGTGATTGCGCTAAGCGGCAAGGATGGCGGGATATTGGCCGGCGCGTTGAACGAGTCCGATATCGAAATCCGAGTGCCGTCGGATTCCACCGCCCGGATTCAGGAGGTGCATCTTTTGATCTCGCATTGCTTATGCGATTTGATCGACCACCAGTTGTTCGGCGGCTAATTCAGCCTGAAAACCGCCACCAGCTGATGTAGATTGTCGCTAACCCCCGTCAATGAAAATGCGCTCTGTTTATTTTCTTTGGCGGCATGGGTAGTTAATTTAGCCAACTCGGCCGTCTGTTCAAAATTGCCGGCCATCCGCTCGGTGGTTTGTAATTGCTGATTCGATGACTGGGTGATCCGCGAACTCTTGTCGTAAATTTGCTCTATCGCCAGCGTGATGCCGTTAAATGCGGATTGTACTTGTTCCACGGCCTGCGTCGTTCTGCCGGCGGCTTGTTGTTGATTGTTCATCAATAACGCCGTGTTATGAGTGGCTTTGCTAAGCTTTTCCACCAACGCCTGAATTTGGCCGGCGGAATGCGCCGTGTTCCCGGCCAGTTTTCTGACTTCATCGGCCACCACCGCAAACCCGCGCCCATGCTCTCCCGCCCGCGCCGCTTCAATCGCCGCGTTTAGCGCCAATAAGTTAGTTTGTTCGGCAAACCCCTGAATCATGCCCAATACCCCTTCTATCGCGCAGGCATCCTGCCGCAATAAACACAACGCATCGGCGGTTTGATTGATCACCTGCTCCAAGTTGAACACTTCCCGGCTGGTATGGTTCATATGTTGAACCCCCTGCTCAATCAACTCCCGAGCCGCCGTTGTGCTGGACTGCGATTCGGAGGCATTGGCGGCAACATCCTTGAACGAACTGGAAAGCTCGGCCATTTGCCGGGCGGCCAGCTCGGTAGCCTGGCGCTGGTCGGCAATGATACTTTCCAAATTTTGCGCCACCTTTTCGATATTTACGCCATGCTGTTTCAAGGCCGTGGTTTCACGATTAATGTTGCTAATCAGTAAATTGAAATAATCGTATAGTTTTTCCAACGACACTTTCAGGCGGTTGATTTCGGCAATCCGGCTTTTCAAGGCAAACATACCGCTCAGGTCGCCGTTCGCCAGCTTGTCAATGTAATTGGTGATTTGACTGATAATGCCAGCCATATGATGCGTAATACCCAGCATCAAGCAGCTCATCGCGGTAATCAGCACGATACAAGCAATCATAATGACATAGAGCATCCGTTCATAACGCTGGTACTCCCGATTGATGTCGGCCTCCAGCGCCAGCAATTTGGTTTGGAAGGCCTGCATTTGCCGGTTGGTATTGGCTTGGGTCAGCGTTTTCCGTTGGATAACCTGTTGCGCATTTGCCAGGTCTTTTTCATAACGATTCAATAAAAAACGGATTTCAGCCAGAGGTTCCACGGCCATGTCTTCGGCGTCTTCCGGTTTGTCCGCGCCACCCAGGCTAAATAGCTGGTCGGCGGTTTCCCGGTTTTTCATCACGCCCAATAGCGGTAAACTTTCCAAGCGGGTTACGCCGTCATTCAATTGCCGAAGAGGATTTTGAACAACATCGGACACCGGCGGTTTAGCGCCGGTAAAAAAACTTTGCCGGGCTCTAGCCAAGTTTAACAATGCGGTCTGGGCTTGGCCCAGGGTTAACAAATATGCGCGTTGGTCCGCCTGCCGCTCGGCTTGGGCTTTCTCGGCATAATTCAGCAAGGTCCGTAAATGAGCCGATAATTGCTGTTCGTTATTGATCAACAACATTTGGGGCTCCGCCAACTTACCGGCCGCGGCCAATTCAGGCAGCGTGATTTGCTGTAATTCGCGCAACATAGCCACCAATGAATCCTTAACGCTAACCGACAACCTATCGTCTGCTTGAATATCGTTGGTCAATCGCGCGAGGTTGGCTTCCAACTCGCTTAATAGGGTCGCTTCGCCGCTGTGCAGATAACTGAACAGCGGTTGGCTGACTTGGCTGTAAATTTGGTCTTTTTGCTGGCCGAAAAATTGTACCGTTCCGAACGCTTTGTTCAGATGGTTGAGGGACCAACTCACCGCCACGGCAAAGCCGATCATAACAACGACCAAGGCCAATGTGACGAGTTTACAGATTTGACTGATTTTCATGTTGATGGGCGATCCAAGTCCAAAAAACACAATTTATTACAGTTCTATGACAACAAGATTACAGGCCACTGTTTTCGAGATTTTTTATAGGCTCAGTCCGTGCAAATCAGAATTATTGGTAGAGAGGCTTGCCGTGAGCCGATTGGGTCAACAAATATTTTTTTGAGGATTAAACCTGCTCCCTGGCAATATCCTGCAGCAGAAAACTGCTGATCATTTGCTTATCATCGAAGCTGGCATGGGCCAAGGCTATTTTGGCGTAAGCGGTTTCAAGCGAGGTGTTCCAGATCATTTGCGCGCCGTGGGTCAATAATTGATGTGTCGAGCTATAAGCCGCATCGGATTTGATCGCCGGCGCCAGATATAATGGAATATGGTTTTCCCGGCAAAGCCGGCTGAAGGCAATCAGACTGTGTCCCGTTCCCCATTGTTCCGAAGCACAAGCTGTACCGGAATGGTATAAGTCGTGCAGCACCGCATCGACCTGGTCCAAATTAAAATGAGCGTAGTCCAGGCCGGGATAAGGCTTGATCAGCAGAATTCGGGCAAATTGGTTTTTTAGCCTAAATTCGTTATTTTTCGTAGCGGGCAGAGGGTGGTTTTCCAGGAATACGCCGTTTTCAAAGATCGCAAAGGGCTTGGATTGCACGCTGATGAAATCAGCACTGAGAGGCAGGCAACTGCCGAGACGGGTTGCGACATGGATATGCATGACTTGTCCCGGATTTTGATAAGGTACAAACACGCCCGCGTCACGCTTTTGCTTAATATATTCCACCGCGCAGATGAAATTTTTCAAGCCGTTGGCATTTGGATTTTCCAGCGGCAATTCGCTGGACACCAGCAGCATCGGAATTTTGAGCCGGTTGAAATATACTCCGAAAGCAGAAGCGCTAAAGGCCAGTGTGTCGGTGCCGTGAGTAATGATAATGCCATCGAAGCCGGATAAATCCTCTGCTTCTATCGCGGCAATCACATCCCGCCAAGTCCTGGGGTGCAAATTTTCGCTGAGAATTTGCACCGGCTGCAGAGTCTTGAAACAAACTTGCGTCTGATCGGGATAATTTTGCTGAAACAACTGGATTAACCTAAAGCCGGCCGATTGGCGGGTATCGATAATGCCGTTTTCGATTTGCGAGCCTATAGTCCCGCCGGTAAAAACCAACAATATGTTTTTCATAAAATAGTAAGATGCGCGGCCTGAATTTGACTAGCCGGGCATCTTAAACACAAACCATGAAAATTTCACTGATCGTGGCCATGGCCAGCAATCGCGTGATCGGCTTAAACGGCCAAATGCCCTGGCATTTGTCGGCCGATTTACGGCGCTTCAAACAAATCACGATGGGCTCGCCCATCATGATGGGCCGAAAAACCTTCGACGCGATCGGCCGGCCCTTGCCTGGGCGGGAAAATCTGATCATCAGCCGCAATCCGGATTATCAACAGCCCGATTGCCGGGTGTTTACCGATATAGGCACTGCCCTACAGTATGCTCAATACTGCAACGAGTTGTTTGTGATCGGCGGCGCGACCTTATACGAGGCTTTATTGCCGTTCGCCGATTACCTGTATCTGACCTTGATCAACAAAGCTTTTGTCGGCGACACCTATTTTCCTGAAATCGATGATGCCGCCTGGCGAGAAATCGGCAAGGAAGTGATAACAGACGATGGAAGCGTCGATTTCAGCTACAGTTTTTTAAAACTGGAAAACCTGCGTAAACAATCCTCCCGGACCGCTAAGTGATGGCAAAAACCGCTCCGGGAGCTTACAATTAGTCTTTGTCATAAAACTGTCATATTCGCTTCATACTATTGTCATGCTCAAAGGGCAGTATAGATTCTGGTTTCAAACATTGATTGAGAAATAATATGAAAAAAACATTTCAGCTGAAGTCACTCATTCTGGGATTCGGCTTTGCGTCTACAGCGTTTATGGCAAGCGGCGTGGCTGCGGCACCGGCCTCCGTTGATCCCGCGCTTCCTGACTATGCCGCCGCCAGCGGTGTATCGGGCAATATATCCAGTGTCGGTTCCGATACCTTGGCCAACCTGATGACCTTGTGGGCGGAAGAGTTCGGCAAGCTGTATCCCAACGTCAATATTCAAATCCAAGCCGCCGGTTCTTCAACCGCGCCACCGGCTCTGACCGAAGGTACCTCCAACCTGGGACCGATGAGCCGTAAAATGAAAGACAACGAAATCGACGATTTCGAAGGCAAACACGGCTACAAGCCGACCGCGATTCCAGTAGCCATCGACGCTCTGGCCGTATTCGTGCATAAGGACAACCCGGTCAAAGGCTTGAGCCTGCCGCAAGTCGACGCCATCATGTCCTCCACCCGTAAATGCGGCCATGCCACCGACATCGTCACTTGGGGTGAAGCAGGCCTGACCGGCGGCTGGGCCAGCAAACCCATCCAATTGTACGGCCGCAACTCGGTCTCCGGCACCTATGGCTTCTTCAAGGATGAAGCGCTGTGCAAAGGCGATTTCAAGAACAACGTCAACGAACAACCCGGTTCGGCTTCCGTTGTGCAGGCGGTTACCACTTCAAATAATGGTATCGGCTATTCCGGCATCGGTTACTCGACTTCCGGCGTAAAAGCCATTCCACTTTCGGCTAAGGACGGCGCGCCTTTTGTTGACCCGACTCCGGAAAATGCCACCTCCGGCGCTTATCCGCTGTCTCGCTTTTTGTATGTTTACGTCAACAAAAAACCCAACGAGCCTTTAGCACCGCTGGAAAAAGAGTTCATCAAAATGGTGCTGTCAAAAACTGGCCAACAAGTCGTTATCAAGGACGGTTATATTCCCCTGCCCGCCAAAGCAGTCGAAAAAGCCTTGACTCTGATTCAATAATCATCATTTAAGGACGAGTGATACAGGGAAGCTCAATGCAGGGATGCATTAAGGAATAAAAGAAAAATCAATATCCTAGAAAGTAAGTATTGATTTTTCAACCATACTGAAGCCGATAAATTGCCTTGGTGATTTGTCGGCTTTTTTATACTTGATCTTTGTATTGTGTTACAAGGACGCCACATTTACTCTAATGTTCTGTTATGCCTGAAACCCAATCCTCTCCGGCGACATCGACGCTGTTACAACTATCCTCCAGCGATGCGTATCAGCGCTGGCGACTTTTAAAAGACAAAATCGTGGCGCACGCCGTCGTGATCGGCGGTTTAAGCATTATCGGCGCGATCGTGTTGATCTTTTTTTATCTGCTTTACGTGGTTTTTCCGCTGTTGTTATCTTCGCATGCCGAACCGGTAAGCAGCTATGCAGCGCCGGAACCGGCATTGGGCAGCACGGTGTTCTTGTCGATGGAGGAGCAAAACGAGGTCGGCGTACGCTTCACCGACCAAGGTAAGGCCATATTTTTTAATGCCGCCAACGGCCAGGTGATTCGAGTCGATGCGTTACCGATACCGGCCGGCGCGCAAATTACCAGTTACGCCCATGGCGGCGTGGATAAGGGCGTGATTGCCTATGGCCTGTCGGATGGCCGCGCCGTGGTAATCAAGCACGATTACAAACAAACTTATCCGGACGGAAAACGGCTGATTACGCCGTCGATTTCCTATCCGTTGGGAGCCGAACCGATAGTATTGGATAACGACGGGCAAGCCCTGACAAAAATCACCCTGAAGTTGAGCGACCAAAGCAGCAGCTTTCTGGCTAAAACCGCCGGCAACCGCTTGATTTTGAGCACCCTGACTAAAAAAGAATCGATGTTCGACGACGAGGCAAGCTGGGAGCGCGGCGACGCTATCCTGGACGTGACCGCCAACGACATCGATTTCATGTTGATTGACAAGGAATTCCGCAATCTGTATCTGGCCGGACGCGCTGGCGATCTGGCGGTAGTCGATATTTCCGACAAAAGCCTGCCGGTCATCAAGCACAAAATCAACGTGATGACCAAGGGCGCGCAAATCACCAGCATGGAGTTCCTGAATGGCGACATTTCCGTGTTGATAGGCGATAGCGCCGGCGAACTGGGACAGTGGACCATCGTGCGTGACAAGCAAAATCATTACAGTGTGCAAAAATTGCGCAGTTTCAAGGTTTCGGATGCGCCGTTGATCACCATCAATCCGGAACAACGCCGCAAGGGCTTGCTGGTTGCTGACGCCAATGGCGCCATCGGCATTTACAATACGACGGCCGAACGCGAGTTGATCAAGGAAAAAGTCTCGAAAGGCAAACCGCTGGCCGTGACCCTGTCACCGCGCGCCAATGCCTTGTTGCTGCAAACGGAAGACGGCAACATCAACTACTGGAAAGTCGAAAACGAACACCCCGAAGTATCCTGGTCCTCCCTGTGGGGAAAAGTCTGGTACGAAAGCTATGCCGAGCCGGCCTACATTTGGCAATCCTCGGCCGCCAGCAACGATTTCGAACCGAAAATGAGCTTGACCCCTTTGGTATTCGGTACCTTGAAAGCTTCGTTTTATGCCATGTTGGTCGCGATTCCTCTGGCCCTGTTCGGGGCGATTTATACCGGCTATTTCATGGCGCCCGGCGTGCGCCAATATGTCAAGCCCGGCATCGAAATCATGGGCGCATTGCCTACCGTGATCCTGGGCTTTCTGGCGGGTTTGTGGCTGGCGCCGTTCGTGGAAATGCATTTAACCGGCATCTTCGCCTTGCTGATGATCGTGCCGTTGGGCGTGATGGTTTTTGCCTATTACTGGCAACATGCGCCCAAACAGATTCGCAACAAAATTCCGGAAGGCTGGGATGCGATCGTGCTGGTGCCGATTATCATCGTCTGTAGCTGGCTGGCATTCGAGCTCAGTCCGGTGATCGAAACCGTTTGTTTCGGCGGCGACCTGCGCATCTGGATGCGCAACGAATTCGGCATCGGCTACGATCAGCGCAATACCCTGGTGGTAGGCTTGGCCATGGGCTTTGCGGTGATTCCGATGGTCTTCTCGATTGCCGAAGACGCGATCTTCAGCGTGCCCAAACATCTGACCACCGGTTCCTTGGCGCTGGGCGCCACACCCTGGCAGACCCTGGCCAAAGTGGTGATACTGACCGCCAGTCCCGGCATTTTTTCGGCGGTGATGATAGGCCTAGGCCGCGCCGTCGGCGAAACCATGATCGTGCTGATGGCAACCGGCAACACCCCGGTGATGGATCTGAGTATTTTCCAAGGCTTGCGCACCTTATCCGCCAATATCGCCGTGGAAATGCCTGAGTCGGAAGTCAATAGCACCCACTATCGGGTACTGTTTTTAGCGGCGTTGGTGCTGTTCATGTTCACGTTTATCGTCAATTCGCTGGCTGAATTGATACGTCAGAATCTGAGACAAAAATACAGTTCGTTATGATTAAAACATGGTTTAAAAGCGGTTCGCCGTGGATCTGGATGACTGCCGGCGCGGTCAGTATCAATTTACTGCTGGTGCTGGGTTTGTTGTTGTTGATTGCGATCCGGGGGCTGGGACATTTCTGGCCAGCCGACATTGTCGAATATCACTATCAAGACCAGCAAGGTCAGGCTAGCGTGATCATCGGCGAGGAAGTCGACCAATCTTTGTTGCACGAAGCTCAAGCCAGGGCCGCCGGACATGAGGTATTGAACGGAGCCGAGTATTTACTGCAATTTCTGGTCAAGACCGGCAACCGCGATATTCTGGGCAGCGACTTTCGCTGGATACAGGATCAATACATCCGCCAGAAAAGTACGCCGGATAATTTGATCGAAGTCGAACGTCGGGAATGGGGGAACTTTTACGGCCGCTTGGTAGCCGTCAAGCAAGACGGGGCGGTAATAGCCGAAGGCGAACAAGCCTGGGACGTCGCGCAAGACAAGCTGGCACAAGATCTGGCATTGTTCGAAGAAATCGATGATCTACAAAACAAGGAAGTGGGAGCGATCAACTACAATCTGGAACGCTTACGCTTGAAACAGCGGGCTCTGGAACTAAAAAACCAATGGGACGAAAGCAAGCGACAAGAGTTTGCCGCGCAAAAATTGGCCCTTGAACAAGAATACAAAGTCATTCAAGAGCAACTGGCCAAGCTGAACAAGGAGATCAAATGTTGCAGCATCGTGGTTTCGGAAGCCGGCGGCCGTGAAATCACCATTCCGTTGAATCGGGTGGTAAAGCTGACTCGACCGAACGCGATGAGTCTATTGGATAAATCGGTTGAATACGTTAAAAACTTCATTGCCTTCGTCAGCGAAGAACCGCGCGAAGCCAATACCGAGGGCGGTATCTTTCCGGCCATCTTCGGTACGGTTTTGATGGTCATGCTGATGGCGGTGGTGGTGACACCGTTTGGGGTGATTGCCGCGGTTTATCTGCGCGAATACGCCAAGCAAGGTTTCATTACCCGCATCATCCGCATCGCGGTCAATAATCTGGCCGGCGTACCGTCGATTGTATATGGCGTATTCGGCCTGGGCTTTTTCGTCTACATCGTCGGCGGCAACATCGACAAGCTGTTTTACCCAGAAGCCGCGCCGGCACCTGTATTCGGCACACCAGGGTTATTGTGGGCCTCCTTGACCCTGGCCTTGCTGACCCTGCCGGTGGTGATCGTCGCCACCGAGGAAGGCTTGTCGCGGATACCCAAATCGATACGCGAAGGCAGTCTGGCGTTGGGCGCTACCAAGGCCGAAACCCTGTGGCGAACCGTGTTACCGATGGCCAGCCCGGCGATCATGACCGGCCTGATTCTGGCGGTGGCGCGCGCGGCCGGCGAAGTCGCGCCGTTGATGCTGGTGGGCGTGGTCAAATTGGCGCCGACTTTACCGCTGGACGGCAATTTCCCTTATCTGCATCTGGATAGAAAATTCATGCATTTGGGTTTTCATATCTACGATGTCGGCTTCCAAAGCCCCAACGTCGAAGCGGCCCGCCCCTTGGTATACGCCACCTCCCTGTTGCTGGTGATGGTCATTATCGGCCTGAACATGTTTGCGATCGCCATCCGCAATAACCTCCGGGAAAAATACCGCGCACTGGAAAATTAATGTTGTTCTTCAACATGACACGTTTGGATTAAACACAATGACAACAGAAGCAAGAAAACCCCATGCCATTGACATCAATGCGCTGAATCGAGCGGATAAAAATAACCGCGACACGTTCGACACCTGTATCAGCGTCGAGAACCTCAACCTGTTTTACGGCAGTAAACAGGCGCTGCACAATGTCAGCATGCAAATGCCGCGTAAAAAAGTCACCGCCTATATCGGCCCCAGCGGTTGCGGTAAGTCCACCTTGTTACGCTGTATCAACCGGATGAACGATCTGGTCGATGGCGTGACGATTCAGGGCAAGTTGCTGCTGGACGGCGAGGATATTTACGACAAAAGCATCAATGTGGCGGCATTACGGCGCCGGGTCGGCATGGTGTTTCAAAAACCCAACCCCTTCCCTAAAAGCATTTATGAAAATGTGGCTTACGGTTTGCGAATTCAAGGCATCAACGACAGACGGATATTGGATGAAATCGTCGAGAAATCGTTGCGCGGCGCGGCACTGTGGGACGAGGTCAAAAACCGTCTGAACGACAATGCGCTAGGCATGTCCGGCGGCCAACAGCAACGTTTGGTAATCGCCCGAGCAATCGCGATCGAACCGGAAGTGATTTTGCTGGACGAACCGGCCTCGGCGCTGGACCCTATTTCGACCTTGAAAATCGAAGAACTGATCGACGAACTCAAGGAAAAATATACCATCGTCATCGTCACGCACAACATGCAGCAAGCCGCGCGGGTTTCCGATTACACCGCGTTCATGTACATGGGAGAGCTGATCGAGTTTGGTGAAACCAGCGATCTATTCACCAACCCGGCTAAAAAACAAACCGAAGATTATATTACCGGTCGTTACGGTTAGGAGCAGAATTCATGGATAACAGCATCATCAATCAACATATTTCCCGGCAGTTCAACAAGGAAATGGAAGACATCCGCAATAAGGTGTTGACCATGGGCGGCCTGGTAGAACAACAAGTCGATCTGGCGACCAGAGCCTTCATGGGTTTCGACATCGAAAGCGCCGAAAAAGTCATACAGCAGGATCAACTGGTCAATACGCTGGAAAAGGACATCGATCATGAATGCACCGAAATCATGGCCAAGCGTCAGCCGGCCGCATTCGATTTACGTATGTTGATTGCGACCATCAAGATTATTACCGATTTGGAACGCATAGGCGATGAGGCCGCCCGGATCGCCAAAATGACCATGCGTTTGGAAGGTGCCGATTATTACCAGGATAAATATTATGAAATCGAGCACTTGCTGGAAATGGTTAAGGAAATGCTCAATGGCGCGCTGGATGCGTATGCCCGTACCGATACCGAGGAAGTGATCGCGATTACCGCGCAAGACAGCAAGGTCGACCGCGAATACACCAGTATTACCCGGCAGTTGATTACGCAGATGATGGAAGATCCGCGTAATATTACCCGCGCGCTGGACATGCTGTGGACCGCCCGCGCGCTGGAACGAATCGGCGACCATTCCTGCAATGTCTGCGAGCATGTAATCTATATGGTCAAAGGCAAGGATGTTCGCCATCTTAGCCGCGAAGAGCTGGAAAAAACGGTGAATGCTTCTTCTCACTAACCGTTGCAGTTTGCCGTTGACTGAGCGGAGTCGAAGTCAACCGTTCGCTTCGGCTCCGCTCAGCCAACGACACATATTTGACATTGGCAATGGGTACAAACTTTCTCAAAAATCACCTTAAGTCACCAACATTCCGGCGCTTTCATCAGTAGATATTGAATCCGTGGGCTGTAGCCGCGACCGAAAGTCTCGAGTCGCGGCTACAGCCGCCAATATCGGAGAGATACCGGCCAGCTAATCGAAAACTAATTCCCCCTATTCTTCCGGGCGGATTGAGAGACTATTGGTTTCGCGCTTAACCGCTTGCGCCAAATTCTATCCGTCTTAACTCAATTGTTCATTCCCCGACAGCCATCCAGGCGCGCATGTCATGACAGACTCAGACACTAGCTCCGCCCTTGATTCACCTGCATTAGCGATGGAAATTGGCATTGCTTTCCGGCATTTCGTTGCGTAGTATCATCGCCCAAATAATAACCTTACTACTTGTAACCAATAACCCTCGAAGCCTTTACTTTGTCGGTGACTAGTGCGAGGAAACCGGTTCCGGGCAGTTGTTGCCAATCAAATACACCCAACTTGATGACATATCCGTGCATATTTATCCGCTTCTGACTGCAGCCTTGCTGAGTTTCTGTCTAACAGTCTCCGCGGAAGACGATTTGCAGTCAGTCCAAGCGACCGATGAGCAAGCGTTACTATTCAGTGAATTACCCTCGGTATTCAGCGCGTCCCGGCACGAGCAGCCCATCACCAAGGCCCCTGCATCGGTCGACATTATCAGCTCCGAGCAAATCAAGCGCTACGGCTGGCGTACCGTGGCGGCGATGCTCGGTAGCCTGCCCGGTTTCATAAGCACCTATGATCGCGCCTATCATCACGCCGGCGTACGCGGCTTTGCCCCGCCCGGCGACTACAACACGCGTATCCTGGTCTTGATCGACGGCCACCGCGTCAACGAAAACTTACAGGACTATGCCGGCCTAGGCCGAGATTTTCTGGTGGATGTGGAAAACATCGAACGGGTGGAAGTAGTGCGCGGACCTTCATCATCCCTGTACGGCAGCAGCGCGCTGTTCGCGGTGGTCAATGTGATCACCCAGCGCGGACGCGACCTGCAAGGCACTCGCCTGGCCGGCGAAATGGCCAGCTATGATAGCCATCGAGGCCAGGTCAGCCACGGCAAAAAATTTGCCAACGGCTTGGAATCATTCCTGTCCGCCAGCCATTACAACAGCGACGGCCACGAAAACCTATATTATCCCGGCTCGGGGACGGCCCGTAACCTGGATGGCGAGGAAGTCGACCGCCTGTTCGGCAAACTGGCCTGGGACGATTTTACCCTCAGCGGCAGCTGGATGGGGCGCAAGAAATATTTACCCACCGGTACCACCGGCACCACTTTCGGTGAAGCCGATACCCACTATCGTGATCGCCGCGCCTATGCCGACCTGAATTATCATCATAATTTTAGCGGCGACTGGGAGCTAACCTCCCGAGTATTTTGGGATAGCTACGAATTCGATGATGTATTGCCCTACCGGATTTCGGCGTCCCAACGCGTCGACAACCAAGACCTCTGGCAAGGCCAATGGTTTGGCGGCGAAGTATTATTAAGCCATACTTTTTTCGACGATCACCGGCTGACGCTGGGCAGCGAGTATCGGCGCAATTATTTACAGCTGATGGCCAATCATGATCAAGACCCCTATTTCCTCTACGCCGACAACCGCCAGACCAGCAGCATTTACGGCATTTATCTACAAGACGAATGGACTATTTTGCAGAATTTGAGTCTGCAAGCCGGTGGCCGCTGGGACCATTACGACAGCTTCGGCGGCACCTTCAATCCCCGTCTCGGACTAATCTACGAGCCGACCGCCGGCACCACGTTAAAATTACTCTACGGCACCGCTTTTCGAGCGCCGAATGCCTTTGAAAGCGTTTATACCTGCTGCCAAGGCTCTACCCCCTGGATAGGCAATCCCAGCCTAAAACCGGAACAAATCGAAACCTACGAGATAGTCTGGGAACAACGTTTAAACGAATATTTCGATCTGCGTGTCAGCCCCTATTACAACCGCTTGACCGATCTGATCAATTTGAACCGTTCGAATGCGGGCGTCAGACAATTTCACAATCAGGGCAATGCCGAGGCGCATGGCCTGGAAACTCAACTTAAGGGACGTTTCGAGCAATTCGAGGGCCGTCTCAGCCATACCTACCAGCAAAGCAGGATAGACGGTGTCGGCACCGCGCCGAATGCGCCATTGCACATGATCAAACTCAATCTGAGCGCGCCGCTGTGGCGGGAAAAATTATTTGCCGGTCTTGAAGTACAATACATCAGTTCCCGAGCCACGAATGACGGTGCGCGCGCGGATGGCTATACCGTCACCAACCTAACCCTGTTATCACGCCGCTGGCTACCGGGCCTGGAACTGACCGGCGGCTTGTATAACCTGTTCAATCAACGCTATGTCGATCCCGCCAGTCCGCCCTTGGTACCCGATGTCATCCCCCAGGACGGGCGAAATCTGCGTTTGCTGGTGAGCTACGAGTTTTGACCCTAGCCAAGCGGAGACAAAAAATCCGAATTTATTATGCGGTTATCGCCCCTCGGGCGAATCGCCGGCCGAGCCGCCACGAACGCGGCAACGACTGGCTGACGGTAATCGCCGGCCATACGTGCCGTTTATTGTTTAGGTTATTGATCGGGCTGGGATTATCCTGGCCGGTCCGGGCGGAAACCGACATCCTGATTCTGCTGAGCCACGACAGCCCACCCTACCAACAGGCGCTGGATGGCTTCAAGACCCATCTGGCCGAGCAACATTTGCAGGCCGAGTATCGAATTCAGACGCTAACCGGCAATGCCGAAACCGAGACCTTTGCCGAACAACTGCGAACACATCCCGCCAGTTTAATCCTGACGCTGGGCACGCCGGCTACCCGTATTGCATTGGCACAACCTCAAAAAACGCCATTGGTGGCCGGACTGGTGCTCGACACCGACGAATTACGTCAACATCCCAATGCGACAGCGGTCGGCTTAAATTTTCCGGCGAGTTTACAATGGCTATGGCTACGCCGTTTATTGCCCGATGCGCAACAAATCGCCGTGATCCATGCCCCTCAACACAGCGCGGATCTCTATCAGGCCCTAGAGCAACAGGCTCGAGCCGAAGGCATTAGCCTGACTCAGGCCGCCGCCTCAAGCGCCGAGGATTTGCCCGCGCTGCTGCAGAATCTACCACCACAACTGGACGCGGTGTGGGCGGTCGACGGCACGGTGGCTTATAACGCAGCCTCCGTGCGAGAACTATTGCTGTATTCATTCCGAAATCGGGTTCCGCTAATCGGCCTATCGGCTCAATGGGTTAAAGCCGGCGCCTTGTATGCCCTGGACTGGGACTATACCGATCTCGGCACCCAAGCCGCCGAACTGGCGAATTCCATTTTGCAAAAAAACAGCTCGCCCGAAGCGCTGGCACCGTTGTTTCCACGCAAAGTTCAGCTGGTGTTGAACAGTACAACCGCCGAACACATGAAGCTGAAAATCGCCGATCGCTGGCTGTCTGAAATGACCGAGGTGTTTCGATGAGACTCCTTCAAGCATTGACCATGGCCAAGCGCTTTAACTTGCTGAACGCGGCCCTGGTACTGTTGACCGCGCTATGCGTCGGCTTTATCGTTACCTATACCTTGCTTGCGCGCCAATTCGAAGCCCGCCAGGAATATAATCTGGCGCTGGCCGCCTTATTGGCCGAGACCAGCGAATATGCGGTCTACACCCATCAAAACCCGTTATTGGAAAGCCAGATTTCACGTTTGGCGGATTTACCCGACCTGGCCAATGTGGCTATCCTCGATAATCACGGCCAAACCTTGGCCGAACTCAGACGGGAAAGCGCCGCGTCTACATCCGATCGAACCGCCGATAGCCGCTCATCCCTCAATTTCTGGCGCTGGTGGGTGGTTTCCGGCGGCCAAGGCTTCAGCGAAATCAACCAGCCCATTGCCAGCAAGGGGTTTCTGGATGAAGATGCGTTGTTCCTGGATGCGCAGGCCAAGCCGCGCGTGATAGGCCAAGTCAAAATCAGCATGAATCTGGCTTATTTCGAGGATATTCTGAGAAACACTTTCATGCTGGTGCTGGCCGTGGTACTGGTGATACTGGCCATCAGCCTCGCCGTTTCGCTGACCATGACCGCGCGCATCACCTTACCGTTGAAACGTTTAGGCGAAGCCGCCCATGACGTTATCGAGGGCCGCTTGGAACCGGTATCCCTGCAAAGCGGCGGTCCCGAACTGCGGGAACTGGGCAAGGCCTTCAATCTGATGACCAATTGGCTCGGCGATTACCGGAGCGAGGTTCAAAGCTATCAGGCCATGCTGGAGCGTCAGGCCTTTTACGACGACCTAACCGGATTGGCCAATCGCACCTTGCTCAAGGATCATTTAAAACTGGCAATGGCCCAAGCCCACCGCCGCAAAAACTCGGCGGCTCTATTGTTTCTGGACCTGGACCGCTTCAAATACGTCAACGACACCCTGGGGCATTCCTTTGGGGATAATTTGCTGCAGGATGTGGCAAACCGCCTGCGCCAACAGCTCAGAGCCTGCGACACCGTGGCCCGCATGGGCGGTGATGAATTCATCATCATACTGAATGATCTGAGCCTAAATTATGATCAGGCCAGGCTGGATGCCGGCCGGGTGGCGCAACAAATCGGCGAAGCCTTGAGCCGGCCGTTTTCAATCAATGAACACGACATCAGCACCAGTTTCAGTGTCGGTATTGCCTTATATCCGCACGACGGCCAAGACGGCGAAGTGCTGACCCGCAATGCCGATTGCGCCATGTACGAAGCCAAGGAACATGGCCGTAATACCTATCGGTTTTATAACCCGTCGCTACAACAGCGTGGAGTACGCCGTCTTAACCTGGAAAACGGCCTGAAACGGGCGCTGGAACAGAACGAACTATTGCTGCACTTTCAACCCAAATATAACAGGCTGAACGGACGACTGGTGGGTGCCGAAGCGTTGCTGCGCTGGCAATTTCAAGACCTGTGGGTATCGCCGGCCGAATTCATCCCGCTGGCGGAAGAAACCGGCCTGATTCTGCCTATCGGCGAATGGGTATTGGAAACCGCATTGATCACGCTGGCCGAATGGCGAAATGCGGGCCTAGTCGATAACGACTTCCATGTCGGCGTCAATGTGGCGCCACCGCAATTTTGGCATCCGGATTTTGCCAAGCGCACGCTGGAGATTCTGTCCCGCCGGCTTCCCGACTCGTCCGGTATCTTGGAACTGGAACTGACCGAGAGCTGCCTACTTAGACCCACCGAAGAAAGCCAACGTACCTTCAAAACCCTCAGGCAGGCCGGACTACGCTTCGCGGTGGACGATTTCGGCACCGGCTATTCGAGCCTCAGTTATTTAAAGCAATTTCCGCTGGATGTTTTAAAGATCGACCAATCCTTTGTCCGCGATTGCATCGACGATCCCAGCGACGCCACCATCATTCGCGCCATTATCGCGATGGCGCGCGGCCTGGGCCTGGAAGTGATAGCCGAAGGGGTCGAAACCGTCGAACAGGCCGCCTTTCTAAATCAAGAGGGCTGCCATCTGCTGCAAGGCTATTTACTGGCCAAGCCCATGCCGGCTCAAGATTTTGCCGAATTTTGCCGCGGTTTCCGCGCGCACCCCATTCATGCTCACTACCCGCGCTAGCCGGACCGGGCATCAAGCCTTAATGGCCTCGCAATCATAACCATAACGTGGCCGGAGAAAATAATCCTTCGGAACACCGAAACCAACCCATAAAAATCAATAGGCCTTCGGCTATTCAAACCCAAATCCCGCTTTTCGCCAGGCATTGGTGCCGCCGCCAAGATTAAATAAATTATCGTAGCCTAATTCGTGTAGAGAGCGGGCCGCGGCATTACCCATCGGTCCGCCTTCGCAATACAGGTAAATAGGGGTATTTTTATCTTTGGGCAATTTGTCTTGGTGCTGCTCAATTTCGTTATACGGAATAAAAACGTCGGTGCCTTTGATGTGTTGCTGTTCCGGCGTGTGCACATCGACCAGGAATATATCCCGCTGTTGCAGAATAGTATTTAATTCAGCCGGCGTGACAACTGCCAAATAATCCGGCTGTTGAAACTTGCAACCAGCGATGATCAAGATAAAAGCCGGGATCAGGTAGTATTTTTTCATATCAATATCTCCGAGGGTTGGCGAGATTTAACCGGCCTTTACCGCGCATGGACAAGGGCTTCTCGCAAGGTTACCGCGCGCAGATTAGCGGCGGCGATAGCATCCAATAAGGGCGGCAGCACATCCAGTATCACCGGCATCCCGCGACGGCTTCGGGCCGCATTGCCATCGTGCAACAGCAGTATATCGCCGGCCCGCAGCCCCTCCAATAATTTCGCCAACACCCGGTTTGCATCCTGCTCGACCGTGTCGAAACCGCGCCGGGTCCAACTAGCCAATTGCAAATCCAGCCGGCTCAATACCGGGTCCAACAGCGGGTTGCGCAATCCGGCCGGTGGGCGAAAAAATGCCGGACGGCTACCGCTAATCTCCGTCAGAGCATTCTGGGCCGCATTAAGTTCGGAAAACCAGCCACCGAGCAATTGAAACGGCAAGTGGAACCGATGATGCATGCTGTGATTTTCTATCCGATGCCCGCGATTGACGATGTCTCGGCACAAGCCAGGATAACGTTGGGCTTTTTCGGCTATGCAAAAAAAGGTGGCCTTGGCCCCGTATCGTTCGAGTATATCCAACACGGCGGGCGTGACGTCCGGGTCCGGCCCATCGTCTATGGTAATGGCGATTTCTCCACGCTCGGCGGATGAAGGAGGAAGCGAGGTCCAGTTCGAACCGGCCCAGGAACAGCGGGGCCAGAGCCCGGCAAAGGTCAACACTAAATTATCGGCGACGACGATAGCCAAGACCCAGGGCCAGCTGTCGGGACGGATGATGAGCGCCAGCGGCGCGGCCATGGTCAACAGGATGGAAGCCAGCATTAACGGCGTCGGCCGCCAGTTTCGGTACGCGGAAAAATTCATGACGAAACGGCTTGCGGGCCGCCCCGGTAAGCGTCGCCGGTGCCCAACAAGGCGGCGATCAGATTTTTTTGCACTTCGGAACTACCGGAAAACAAGCGGCCGGCCAACGCGTCCTGTACCAATTCGGCCATCGCACTACCCGGCTCCAGGCCAGCCGCGCCCATGATCTGCACCGCGTCCAGGCTGGACTGCAAGAAGGCTTCGGCCGCATACAGCTTGGTCTGGGCCGAAGCCAGCGTCAGCCTTTGCCCGCCATCGGCCAATCGGGCGCATTCATTAAGCCACAAGGCTATCGTGTCCAGCCGCAACTTCATGTCGGCGATGCGATGGCCGATGGCTTGATGCCGGCCCAGATGCACGCCGCCCGAGCGCCGCTCCCGGCTGTGGCGAACCACTTCATCCAACTGCCATTGCATGATGCCGGCGATGCCGGCAAACACGAAGGCACGTTCGTATTCCAGCGCCTTCTGTATCATCTGCGTGCCGGCACCGGTCTTGCCCAACAAGCGGCCGGCATCGATCCGGCAATCTTGCAAATGCACGCTACCGGTAGCGCTACCCCGGCAAGCGTTCAAAGCTCCCTCGGCGCTGAACCGGCAACCCTGGTCTTCGCGGGAAACCAGAAAAGCCGTGATCTTGCCGTCCAGTTTGGCGTAAACCACCAGCCAGTCGGCCAACGGCACGTTGGTGATATAGCGTTTTTCACCGGTCAGCACAAAGCCGCTATCGGTCCGCTCCGCGCTGCAGCTCATCGCTTGCACGTCGGAACCGCAGGACGGTTCGGTGATGGCATGGCCGCCCAACCATTCGCCGCTTAACAGTTGCGGCAGAAAAGCTTGTTGTTGGGTTTCGTTTCCATAAAGCAAAATCGGAAAGACTATGCCCCACAGATGGGCGTTTACCGCCAGCACCAAACCGGGATCGCGGCTGATTTCACCGAGAATACGATGAGTCTTGAGCAGAACGGCGAAGTCGTCGCCGAAGCCGCCAAAACATTCGGGTAACGCGTGGCGCAACGCGCCTTGCTCGGCGACGGTGCGGAAACGCGCCAGAATTTGGGTTTCGTCCGGTTGGCCGGCATAAGGAAATAGCGCTGAAAAATCGGGGGGTTTATTCATGGCTGATTGGTAGGACGGATGCCGTCAGGCGTTCCGCCAAAATGAGGATGATTCAATTTTTCCTAAGGGGCGATGCTTTGCCCTGCCTCATGACCGTTAGCTACATTGTTCCTGAACTTCATTCATCCTCGCATACACTTTTTTCATCATTAATTCTTTTACCAGGCTGCCGAATGATTGATTTTCGAGTATTTTTTCAAAAATCTCCTGGTTCTGGTCCATGCGTTCAATCAACTTGTCTATAAACATCGCTTCAAAAGCATATTTGAAAGTGTCCAGTTGATTAACCTTAGCCTGTATTTGCAGAGTGGCATCCGCCATTAGCTCTGTTTCGATCTGCGCGAAGAAAAGCCGGTCTGCTTCCTCAAACTCGGTGCCAAAGCGGTCGTTTAATACGTCTATGATTTCTGATAAAGCGGCTTTTTCTTCCCTGGCTCGTTTGATTCCAGCCTCGGTCAAGCCGTCCAGTTCGCCTTCCCCGCTGGTTATTAATTCCAATGAGCCATCCTTGATCTTCTGTAGGCGATAGTATTCCAGCGCCACTTCATCCGTCAGCTTCATGCTTTCGGCCAGGTCACGCTTGGGTAGCTTGGTTAACAACAGTTTGGCGTAAGCGTAAAACTTTTCAAATTCGGGTTCGCGGAAGGGCATTATCTGGGCGAGGAATGCATATAGATTTGTCCAGGTGCGTAGGCTTTTCTTGAATTCCTCTTTTTCATCATCTGTGTCGATGGCTTTGTAACGATCAAGCGCCGGATCAATAAAGCTATAAAGCTGAGACTGGGTTCGGCCGGTCATTTGTGTGGTAGGATTAAAATAGATTTTGGCAAATGCATCGATTTCCGAGCCTAAATAAACTTGCTGCTCGTCCAATTTGACTTTTAAATCATATAGATGATTAGGTTCCGGTTCTTCACCTATGCAGGTTACTTCGTAATAGGGCTGAAAAGAGTCCAAAATGGTTTGTCTATCGTTGACAAAATCCAGCACAAAAGTATCTTCCTTACCAGGTGCAGTGCGGTTAAGGCGCGAAAGTGTTTGCACGGCCTTAACCCCGGACAACGCCTTGTCCACATAAAGAGTGTGTAGCAAGGGTTGGTCAAAGCCGGTTTGGTACTTGTCTGCGACGATCAGGATTTTATAGTCGTCATCGGCAAATACTCTGGGCAGTTCCTTTTCGCCGAATCCGGTCAGCTGTGATTCCGTTACACCGTCCGGGAAGTTGTCATCCACCACCCTGCCGGAAAAAGCCACCAGAATTTTGATATTCCGTTCGTAGCCTTTCTCTTTGATATAGCGATTGAATTCCTCAAAATAGCGCTTGGCATGCAATCTCGATCCGCTCACCAACATTGCTTTGGCCCTGCCACCAATCTTGGCGGTCACCACCTGACGAAAATGCTCGATAATAATCTCAGTCTTCTGCGCCAGATTATGGGGATGCAAAGCGACAAAACGGCCGATTGCCTGAGCCGCCTTTTTTTTGTTGATTTTCGGATCGTCCTCAATGGCTTTGGATAGTTTGAAATAAAGCTGATAGGTGGTGTAGTTCTGCAACACATCCAGGATAAATCCTTCCTCGATCGCTTGGCGCATCGAATAAAGATGAAACGGCTGCGGCTTGCCGTCGGCATCCTTATATCCGAATACCGCCAAGGTTTTATATTTTGGCGTAGCCGTAAAAGCGAAGAAGGACAAATTGGATTGCCTGCCACGAGCCGCAGCAGAGCGTTCCACGTAGAGATTGACTAACTCCTGCACGTCAACGACTTCACCGTCATCGTTGTCGTACTCGGGGTAAGGCTCCTGGATTTCCGGTTCGCCGCCTGCCAGTACCGCCTTCATCTTTTTGCTGGCTTCGCCACCTTGCGAACTGTGCGCTTCATCGATAATCACCGCATATTTGCGGTTGGGAAGTTCGCCCACTTTATCGATCACATAGGGAAATTTCTGCAAGGTGGTGATAATGATATTTGTGCCGCCGCCAATAGCGTCCGCCAATTGCTGAGAGTCTTTATCGATGCGCTGAACCACGCCCGATTTATGCTCGAATTGATAAATGGTATTTTGCAGCTGCGAATCCAGCACTCGCCGGTCCGTTACCACGATGACGCTGTCAAAGATGCGTTGATTACTCGCATCATGTAGACCGGACAAGCGGTAAGACAGCCAGGCAATGGTATTGCTCTTTCCCGAGCCCGCCGAATGTTGCACCAGATAATTGTGTCCCGCGCCGTGGTTTTGAGCATGAGCGGTTATCTTGTGTACCGCATCCAACTGGTGGAAACGCGGAAAAATCAATTTCTCTTTTTTGTGAGTGCGACCTTCAAAGTCGAACTCTTCTACTTGCAGATGGATAAAACGCCCAATGATTTCCAGCCAGCTGTCTTTTTGCAGAATGTCCCGCCACAAGTAGTCGCTGCGGTATCCTGCCGGATTAGGCGGGTTGCCCGCGCCAAACTGATGGCCTTTGTTAAACGGCAACCAATGGGTTTGGCTGCCATCGATGCGGGTGGTCATATAGACTTCTTCGTCATCGACGGCAAAATGCACCAGACTGCGTTTTTTAAAGGTGAACAACAGCTCTTTGTTATCGCGCGTGCTGGCATATTGCTTTTTGGCATGCGCCGTGTTTTGACCGGTAAAGCGGTTCTTTAGCTCCAGCGTTGCCACCGGTAAGCCGTTCAATGACAAAACCAAATCTACCGAATAGTTTGTATTTTTCTTGCTGTAATGGACCTGACGAATCACCTTTAGCCGGTTTTGCGTATAAAGCGCTAAGGTATCCGGGTTCAAGCCCGATTCCGGCTTAAAAAACGCCATCTTAAAGCGCACGCCATAATCCACAATACCGTTACGGACCACGTCCAACGCACCGCGCAAATCCAACTCTTTGTACAAACGCTGGATAAGTCGGTTTTCTATGTCGTTACCATGAATGGCGGCCAATTTGTCCCATTGCTTGGGCTGTGTGTCGCGT